>JBIIJD010000073.1:0-24081 GCA_044234105.1 Aureliella sp.
CGGAACGATTTATTCAGTCTAATTGGTCTACCAAGTCGTTAATTCGAGAAGTGGTACTGTCCAATGCCTACCAGCGTACACTGACGGGTCAGTCTGAAGCGCAAACGGCCAAGGATCCGGACAATACTCTTTACTGGAGGGGACCCAGCAAGCGTATACCGGTAGAATCCTTGAGAGACGCAATGCTTTTGATTAGCGGAGAACTGGATTTGGCAATGGGTGGATCGTTGATTAGAGCTGGAACAAAGAACGATTATAACTATGCTCACGAGTCGAACCGAAGAAGCATCTATCAACCCGTCTTCCGAAACAGTTTGCCCGATCTGTTCGAAGCGTTTGACTTTGCCGACCCCAGCACTTCGGTTGGCCAGCGAACTCGTAGCACAGTAGCGCCTCAAGCAATGGTCATGACCAATCATCCATGGGTGATGGCTCGCTCGCAGGAAGCGGCTAAGAAATACGCAGCACTGGCTGAACAGCTTGGTGTGGATCAAACTTTGGAAAGGTTGTTTAGGGATTGTTTCGGTCGGTCACCGACAGACGGAGAATGGACAGTGTGTCGAGAGTTTTTTGCAGCGAATACGGCTAGCGATGGTTTGCTGCTGGAAAAGTTCAATCAGTTGATTCAAGTGGTTTTTGGAACGATTGATTTTCGCTACTTGGAGTAGACATGATGATGCAAGATAGTTCGATCAACAGCACCGGGATTCATCTGACTGGCACCCAGCAAGGTTGCAGACTGCGCCGAACATGGTTGCAGCAGTCCGCGTGCGGCTTTGGTGCATTAGCTTTATCGGCTCTTAATCAAACTTCTCTAAGTCGTGTGCGCGCAGATCATGACTTTGGTCAGACTCATCACACTCCGCGAGCCAAGCGAATTATCTTTTTGTTCATGCAGGGCGGAGTCAGTCAAGTGGACACTTTTGACTACAAGCCACTGCTAGCGCAGCGCAATGGAGAGCAGTTTGTTTTTAACGATGCCAGACAACTTGCCAAGACCGGCAAGGCCACTCAGCAGCGCATCCTCCAGTCACCCTGGACCTTCCAACCTTATGGTCAATCTGGCCGAATGGTCTCGCAGCTTTTCCCCGAAGTTGCCGGTCAGATCGATGAATTAACGCTACTACACGGCATGCACACCGAAGGCGTGGCTCACGGTCCGGCGACTTTGTTCCTGCATTGCGGGGCGACCAATTTTATTAGACCATCTTTTGGCTCCTGGGTCTTGTACGGATTGGGAAGCCAGAACGACAATTTACCCGGCTTTATTTCTATAGCTCCGTCGCTCGGGAATGGTGGTCCACGAAATTTTGGCAGCGCTTTTTTGCCTGCCAAATTTCAGGGAACTCGAATTGGTACTGCCGATGGCGATGAACTGGGAATCCAAAGCCTGTTGCCATTGGCTGGCACGCCGGCGGAGCAAGTTGCCAGTCGTCGCATGCTACTTCATCGACTTAATACTGAACAACTTAACAGGCGAACCAAGCCAGATAGTGAACTAGACGCAGCTCTAGAATCCTACGAACTAGCATGGAGAATGCAGCAGGTCGCGCCCGATTTGTTAGACATTTCCAAGGAAAGCGCCGAGACACACGAACTGTATGGGCTGAACCAGCCTGCCACGAGCCGGTTTGCAGGGCGATGCCTACTGGCTCGCCGACTATGCGAGGCGGGAGTGCGTTTTGTTCAGGTCAACTACGGCGACAATTCTGCTAATCCTGCCTGGGATCAGCATTCCAACATCTCAAAGCACGCCGACCATGCCTTAGCCGTCGATCGCCCCATCGCAGGGCTGCTGATCGACTTGAAGCGACGTGGTCTGCTGCAAGATACCATCGTGTGGTGGGGCAGTGAGTTCGGACGCACCCCTTACGCTCAGGATAACGGTACAGGTCGCGATCATAACCCGGTTGGTTTTACTGTTTGGCTAGCTGGCGGTGGATTTCAACCGGGCCTATCTTATGGTCAGACCGACGAATTTGGAAGCCAAGCCATTGAAGGTAAGATCCACGTTCATGATTTGCATGCAACTTTGCTACATCAATTGGGCTTGGACCACAAACGCTTGACCTACAAACATTCCGGCCGCGATTTTCGCTTGACTGACGTTCACGGTCGCGTCGTTCCAGAAATTCTTTCGGCGCCTGGTGTTTAAGATGAATAGTCTTGGTTTCGATTTGGCGGAACTTTCCAGACCGGACCAGATCATTCGAATCCCCGCAGAATTGGATGTGCCGATCACCGCGCGCGTCCGCGCAATCCTGGACACTCAGCCTATGCAGCGATTGCGAGGGATCTCGCAATTGGGTCTGGTCAGTTGCGTTTACCCTGGAGCGGTCCACTCACGCTTTGAGCATTCACTGGGCGTTTATCGCTTGGCTTGCCAAGTGCTGAGGCATTTGGTTCAAACCGAACCGGACGTTGCCGATCGTCTGAGCGAGTCACAAGTCAAGGTTTTTCTGTTAGCCGCTCTGCTGCATGACATCGGACACTGGCCTTACTGCCATCCTATCGAAGACATGCGACTGGTCGAAGCACCGCGCCACGAACAGGTGGCACGGCATTGGCTAATGGCCGAACCGCTTGCCAGCCTGATCAAACAGCAGTGGGATGTCTCGCCAGAAGCGGTGGCAGGATTCCTTAGCGTGCGATCCGATCAGCATTCAATCCGCTTGCTACAGAATATCCTGAATGGTCCAGTGGATATCGACAAAATGGATTACCTGCAACGCGACAGTCTGCACGCAGGAGTGCCCTATGGAAGGAATTTTGACGCGGCTCGGCTACTCAACAGCTTCCGCTTTGGCGACTCCACGGTCATGACCGTTACTTCCAAAGGCAAGACAGCCGCCGAGATGATGGTTTTTAGTCGATACGTGATGTTCAGCGAAGTCTACTGGCATCACAGCGTGCGCAGCGCGACAGCGATGCTGCAACGCATCGTCTATCGATTGCGTGACGATCTGCCCAGTTCGGCATGGTATGACATGTCCGATGCCCAGTTCCAACAAGCTGTCCTTGAGGCCACTGCCCAACGTTTAGAACTGCAGCCGCTCGCGCAGGCCCTTTTTGGTCGTCAGCGACAGTTGTACAAACGATTCGCTCAGTACAATTTCTCGACCTCACCAGAAGCACACGCCGCCTTGGCTCACCGTCCCTTTGAATCTTTGGTCACGTGCGCTCAGCGCTTCAGCCATGCCCTTTCGGAGCGATGTGGAGTGCCGATTGGCCCGGACGATTTGTTGATTGACGCTCCGCCGATGAAGCTAGAGATCCAATTCCACCTGGATATACTTTCCGATGGCCAGCTAAAGCCGCTAGCCAGCGTGTCCCCGGTCGTACGTGCCCTGGCCACCGAGCAATTTGATCGCTTTGTCAAACAGGTGCGAGTCTTTGTAACTCCTGGGTTGCGACAACAACTTTCCATCAATGATCAGCAAGTAAAGGAACTATTGCTGCAAAGTGCTAGTGCGGTGGACTGATTTTTCTAGGTTGAGATGTAGAGCGGTCTCTCGGGCTTGTCACTACAACTAATAGAACTGGCAAGGCTTTTGTGCCGCAAAGGGTTTGCGCAAGCGTCGCAAAGCGAAGTTGTAAAAAAATTCTTCTACAGCTAACCTGGATTGGTCGATTGAGATAACTTGAACCTGAGAGCCATGACGTATTGAGGGCACTCAGCAAGATCCCAGCGACCGCAATTACGCATGGACGTGGCACGGCGGTTGGATTTTGCCCTTGCAGGGCGGAATAACAGTGCCATGAGAATTGACCTTGTCAGTCTGGGACCGCGTCGCGGTGCCTTGCTTGCCCTGGGCCTAGGTATCGTATTGACCCTGCCCTTCCTTCACCGTGATTCCTCCAAACAGGTTTCACCCCTATCACACCAGTCGGCTACAGCCGATGGTGGCCAGAGAACGCGCATTCATCCCTCCGATTCTGTTCCAAGCACCGGCGGAAAAACGCCTCAGCTTGTTCGATCTGAACAGTCCAACCAGTCGCTTCCAGCGCCGATGGAACAGGCATCGATGGATAGTATAGACCGCAACAGCTTGATTCAGTCACCGCCCATGGTGACCGAATTCCCAACTTGGGCCAGAAAACCCAGCGCGCTGGATACTCTGATGACTCGATCCAAGCAGCAGGAAGCTTTTTCGGCCAGTCCACCCGTCAAGCATGAACTTCCGCCAGCAGTCCTAGCTGTTGACATGGCAAATCTACCGCCACCCGTTTTGCCGCAACCCGCTGCCACGGCCAATCGATACACTCCGTTCGCAGACGACTGGGAGACTGATAAAGAAATCGCCGCCACTGCGCTGGTATCCATTGAGTGGCCCGATCATGCTCTCCAAGCTCCCGCCGATCAATTGGCCAGCCAGAGTACTACGAACCAACATGACGGGCACCCTGGTCCGTCGATTGAAGGTACATCGCAGGACAATCGTGAACATCCTCAGATAATTCCACTGAATTCACAGGCAAGCCCAGGACAGATCGTTGCGCATCGGGCGATCGAATCAACCACCCATCATGCCGTACTTGACCAGCCCAACACGATCAGTAGCCGAATGGACACAGACATTCAATCACGCTCTGTTCCTCAGTCGGTGCGTCCAAAGCGGGTGATCGGGGCGGAACTGCGAAGCCGTATTCCTCCCAGCGCCGATCTGTTTATCGCTCAGCCTTCCAAAAAATAACGTAACCGTTCAAGCTTGAACGGTTACGTTTGAGTTTTCAGCGACAATAGTCGACTTTGGCAGTCAATCAACTGCCCGAGATCCGGTTAACTGCAACCCATCGAGTTGCCGCAGTTGTGACACAGATAACAGTTACCATTGCGGACGGTGATCGCTCCGCAATTATCACAGCTTGGGGCGTCGGACTGGAAGCCGGCAAACTGGCTATCTCGAGCCCCCTTGCTTCCTGCCGTGGGCAACATCACACCGGCTCGCTCCAGCGTAGACGCGTTGACGGCGGCATGTGTAATCGGTGCAGCGGGGATAACGCTGGGTGCAGCATGAGCAGCACCATTGCCATCGGCCTGAACCGCTGTTTTGGTGGAACCGGCAAGTGCCGTGGATTCTGACTTGAGCTGTCCGGTAGCCGCTTCGCGGTAACCTGGCAGGAAAGTCATTCCCATCCAGCGGAAAATGTAATCTACGACACTCTTGGCAATGCGAATGTCTGGGTTGGAAGTATGCCCCATCGGCTCGAAGCGCGTGTGGCTAAACTTGTTGACCAGAACTTCCAGTGGCACACCATACTGAAGCGACATCGATATGGCAGTGCCAAACGCATCCATCAAACCGCCCACGGTAGAACCCTCTTTGGCCATGGTGATAAAAAGTTCACCAGGACGTCCATCGGGATATAGACCGACGTTCAAATACCCCTCGTGGCCCGCGATGTTAAACTTGTGCGTCACGGACTGGCGAGTATCCGGCAGGCGCTCACGCCTGGCCTTATAGATCACCTTCACCTCTTCCGATGCTGCCTCCTTCTTGTCGGTTTCCGACTGGGTGTTCAGTGGCTGACTTTGTTTGGAGCCGTCACGGTAGATCGCGATGGCCTTCAAACCCAATTCCCAGCCCCAGAAATAGGCATCGGCTATATCCTTGACGGTCACATCATTAGGCATGTTCACCGTTTTGGAAATGGCGCCAGAAAGGAACGGCTGAGCCGCAGCCATCATTTGGACGTGAGCCTGCCAACCAATACTGCGACTGCCATTAGCGGGTTTGAAAGCACAGTCAAAAACCTGCAGATGCTCTTCACTCAAGTGAGGGGCACCTTCGATGGTGTCGCTCTTGTCGACATAGGCAATGATCTCCTGGATCTGGTCCGGCTGG
The DNA here is from genome assembly GCA_044234105.1 of Aureliella sp. GTDB lineage: Bacteria > Planctomycetota > Planctomycetia > Pirellulales > Pirellulaceae > Aureliella. The sequence continues at coordinate 5,847 of JBIIJD010000073.1, forward strand.
TATCCTAGGGTTTCAAGGCCCAGGCTGACGCTGCGATTGACGATCTTAAGCATGCCACCGCCAGCCAACTGCTTGTATTTAACCAGCGCGATATCCGGTTCGATGCCCGTCGTATCACAGTCCATCATAAAGCTGATCGTTCCCGTAGGTGCCAGGACTGTTGCCTGAGCGTTGCGATAGCCATATCGATCGCCCAGTTCGATCACCTTAGCCCAGAGATCCCGTGCCGCATCCTTCATGTACTCGGGGCCTGAATCGTCAATCTGCTCGACAGCATCGCGGTGCATTTGCATGACTCGCTGCATCGGCTCACGGTTGTGAGCGTACTCGACAAATGGACCAACCACTCCAGCCATTTCCGCGCTGGTCAAGTTGGCCGCTCCATGTAGCAGAGCAGTAATCGAACCGCAGATGGATCTCGCTTGATCCGAATCGTAAGCCACTCCGGCCGTCATGATCAGGCTGCCCAGATTGGAATAACCCAGGCCCAAGGGACGATACAGGTGACTGTTCCTGGCAATCAGAGGCGTCGGGTAGCTGGCATGATCGACCAAAATTTCCTGAGCAATGAAGAACAGTCGAGCCGTCGCGACAAAGCTGTCTACATCAAAAGTACCGTTCTCGCGTCGGAACTTCATCAGGTTGACGCTAGCCAGGTTGCAAGCCGTGTTGTCCAGGAACATGTATTCCGAGCATGGATTGCTGGCGTTGATTCGTCCTGAGTTAGGGCAAGTGTGCCACTGGTTAATTGTCGTGTCGTATTGAACACCTGGGTCGCCACAGTGCCAAGCACACTCGGCCATCTTTTCCAGCAAGGTGCGAGCTTCATACGTTGGGGCTTGGCCAGAAACTTTGTCGCTAACCCATGAAGTGGTCCAAGCGCGTTGGTCACGAACCGCTTTCATAAAATCATCGGTGACTCGTACTGACAGGTTAGCGTTCTGAAAGAACACTGACGAATAGGCTTCACCATTAAAATTCGATTCATAACCTTCACGAATCAGCGCATGAGCCTTTTGCTCTTCCTTCCACTTGCACTCGATGAACTCCATGATGTCTGGGTGAGTCACCTTGAGCGACTGCATCTTGGCGGCACGGCGAGTCTTACCGCCACTCTTGATGACTCCTGCAATCGAGTCGTAAACTCGCATAAAGGACAGCGGCCCCGATGGAGTACCGCCGCCGGAAAGCTTTTCCCGTGAACTGCGAATCGTGGACAGGTCGGTACCGGTACCGCTGCCAAATTTGAACAACATAGCCTCGCTACTAGCCAGCCGCATGATGTCTTCCATGTTGTCTTCAACGCTTTGGATGAAACATGCCGAACCTTGTGGGTATTCGTATGGGTTTTCAGGCTGCTCGACAATCAAAGTTTCCGGATTGCAGTTCCAAGTACACTTGGCACCCGTTACGCCATACTCGTGAAACAATCCAACGTTGAACCAGACCGGCGAATTGAAGGAGCCGTACTGGTGCAAGCACAGCCAGGAAAGGTCTCGGTAGAAGGTCTCGCCATCTTCCACGGTCGCGAAGTAGCCATCAGCAATACCCCAGTCGGCAATAGTCCGCGTCACTCGATGAATCAATTGTTGAACACTACGTTCGCGTTGAGCCGTGCCGGGCTCGCCATAAAAATACTTGCTGACCACCACGTTGCTGGCCAATTGACTCCAGCTTTTCGGAATCTGGCAATCCGTCTGTTGAAACAGCACTTTGCCGCTTTCGTCTTTGATCGCGGCGCTGCGAGTCTCCCACTGCACGGTTTGAAAGGGATCGGTATCTGCTGGACAAAACTGTCTATGGATCTGCAAGCCTTCGTCTCCGCTAACTCGCTTGGTGGCGGCTCGTGTACCACGAGGCCGATGAGTTTTCTTGATACTGCGATTCTTGCGACCGTCAAATTCTACCGTTGACATTGACTACAATCTCCTTAATTGTTTGCAATCGAAACAGCAATGTCTGCAGGCCGCAGGCAAGCTTCCGCTGCCAACACTGCTGCTTGTTAGGAAAGAAGAGAATACTGAACCTACGTTCACCATCGTGGTTAGTCGTTGGACCTCTTTGCTGGGCTCTCCGCCCCCATCAAGACTCCTTTGACAAAATGCTGAGCGATCGCAACCACTACCTATTGTATATCGATAATAGCCGGGCACAACATATAGCACTTTCACAGAGTTTACCGATTCTTCTTGCGGTGTCAAATTTTGGTTCCACACGGGACGTAACTAACTATCACTCCGATACTTGGGCGCTCAAAACGATCAAAGCTTGACGGGACAGAGCATGCTGATTCGTATCGCTAAATGCTTAGGGAATAAAGGTTTATGAAATCCACGTTAAGGCTTGGCACTCAAAGCAAAGCCAACAAAATTTATCTCAAAATGCGAGCATTTGATTTTTGCGCACAACTTAGGCAGTTTAAGCAGTCTGAGCCTATCGAAATTACGAGACTAGGCAACTTAGGCTGTTTATCAGGTTACTTTTAAATGGAGCCGATTGTGTCTTGGAGCTAATCGATTTTGGGGATACCGTAATCTTAGATCGTGGATACAGCACTAAGGCCAGCGGCAGAAATGATTCTACCGTAGTGGGATTCGCCAGAATTCCCCAATAGACACAGGAACACTGGCGAGTTCCACGACGACGGGTAGAAAACTACCCGCCGCTCGCCTAATTGCTCGGGGGCCGCTAAGAAATGCCGAAAGGATTTATCGGGCGACTTATCGGGGACACTCAGATGGCGTTTTTACCCATCGAATGGTGAGGCGGCAAAAGACTGGGAAGCATCGAAGCGATCACGTAACGCACCACGTCCCAATCACCGGGCATGGCGTGTCCAGTCCATAGCCGATGGTGCGTTGCGAGGTCCCATCAAACGAAGGGCTGCCCGTAACGACCACCGTGGGAGTTTCGACACATTCTTTGCTGCAATTCAAGCCCTTTGCCCAAATTTAGTAGCTACTTCTGCTCCCTTCCACCTCAGCCTGACTGTACTATGCGGCCAAAAATCGTAAACTGCTCCTTTCCTGAACGCTCATTTCAGAAGGCTCGTTTAACAATGGGGGCACGCGCATGCAAGGACTTATGCAGGACTGGTCGCTTACAGTCGACCGAATTCTAGATCACGCCAAGACCAATTTCCCGCAGCGCGAAATGGTGACCCGCAGCATTGAAGGTCCCATCACTCGAACTACCTACGCAAAAATCTGGCGTCGCGCCAAACAGGTAACTGCAGCGCTACAACAACTGGACATTCAACTGGGTGATCGGATTGCCACACTGGCGTGGAATACGGATCGACATACCGAGGTGTGGTATGGAACGATGGGCATGGGGGCCATTCTACATACTGTCAATCCACGGCTATTCCCAGAGCAGATCGTGTGGATTATCAATCATGCTGAAGACAAGGTTCTGTTCTTTGACATCACCTTTCTGCCGCTAATCGAAAAGATCGCTGGGCACTTGAAGAGTGTCAAAACCTTTGTGCTGCTGACCGACCGCGATCATTTGCCCAAGTCATCCATCAATGGTCTGCTAGCTTACGAGGATTTCATCGACGGTCAGTCCTCAGATGCCCAGTGGGGAGGGTTCGACGAAAACACTGCTTGTGGCCTGTGTTACACTTCGGGGACAACCGGGGATCCGAAGGGAGTGTTGTACTCTCACCGCTCGAATGTGCTTCACGCGCTGGCGTCCAACACCGTCGATTGTTTTGGCGCAGGTGCTAATGATGTCGTGCTGCCCGTCGTTCCTATGTTTCATGCGAACGCTTGGGCCATCACTTTTGGCGGTCCCATGTGCGGAGTCAAGTTGGTGATGCCAGGGGCAAGATTGGATGGCGCCAGCGTTTATGAACTGCTGGAAACCGAGAAGGTAACAATGACAGCAGCAGTGCCTACCGTTTGGTTGATGCTACTAAATCATTTGCGTGAGAACAACCTAAAACTATCGACTCTGAAGCGAGTCGCTATCGGCGGTTCGGCGGTTCCAGAAATGATCCTGCGAGCCTTTGAAGATGACTACGGCGTTGAGGTGATTCATGCGTGGGGCATGACCGAAATGAGTCCCATAGGCACCATCGGCAAGCTGCTGCCCGAACATTATGCGTTGGATCGCGAATCGCAAATCAAAACCAAGCTCAAGCAGGGTCGCGGTCTGTTCACTGTCGAAATGAAGATCGTCGATGACTCTGGGCATGAATTACCGCGCGATGGCAAGACGTTTGGACGCTTGTTGGTGCGTGGACCAGCAGTTTCCCGCGCTTACTTCAAGAATGCAGGTGCCCGCAACGAGCGCGGTGAATGCTTGGAACCGGACGGATGTTTTGATACGGGCGATATCGCAACTCTAGATGAACTCGGCGTGATGCACATCACTGATCGAGCTAAAGATGTGATCAAGTCGGGAGGCGAGTGGATCAGTTCCATCGATATCGAAAACATCGCGGTGGGATGTGAAGGCGTGGCCAATGCAGCGGTCATCGGCATTGCACATCCCAAGTGGGATGAACGCCCACTGCTGATCATTGAACCCAAACCCAACTGTCAAGTTACCAAAGAACAGCTTCTTGCATATCTGCAAGGCAAAATCGCCAAGTGGTGGATGCCTGACGATGCGGTTATGGTCGAAAAGATTCCTATTGGGGCGACCGGAAAGGTCAATAAACTGGCGCTGCGTGAACAGTTCAAGAACTATGCACTGCCAGCCAGCTAAATCGCCTTGTCGGGAACAAAACTAATTAACCTTGCACAATTCAAACGCTCTCACTCGTTAGGCCTATCGCGATGCCCAAACCTAGAATCAGCGCATTTCCGAAATGCTACTTAGAAGACATCTCCCAGCAAAGGATGTCGCTGTTTAACTGGATCGATCAAGCCAAACAGCTCGACTGCGACGGACTGGAAATGTACGAGGGTTTTTTCAAGTGCCTTGACGAATCCTATCTTCTGGAGGTGCGCAGCGCGATCGAGCAGTCAGGCTTTGTCATGCCCATGCTTTGCTGTTCGCCGGATTTCACACATCCGGATGCAGAACGTCGCCAGTGGGCGGTCCAGTATCAGCAGAAGATGATACGAGTCGCCCATACCCTGGGCGGTCCAGGCACGGTTTGCCGAGTGCTGAGCGGGCAACGATGGCCAGAATTGACCAGGTCGCAGGGCTTGCAGTACGCTAGCCAGGGAATCTTGGCATGCTTGCCTCTGGCAGAAGAACTGGGCATAGTCTTGGGTTTGGAGAATCACTACAAAGACGGATTCTGGAAATTTGCCGAGTTCGCTCAGAAGCAAGATGTCTTTCTGGAGCTGCTGTCTTTGATTCCCGATTCAAAATACTTTGGCGTCCAGTATGATCCTAGCAACGCGGTTGTGGCTGGAGATGATCCGGTGGAACTTCTGCGGCAGTTAGCCAGTCGAGTAGTCAGCATGCACGCCAGCGATCGCTACTTGGCCCCCGGTGCCACTCTGGATGATCTCAAGAAAGCGGAAGGCTCCGCCGGCTATGCCGCCATTTTGCATCACGGTGTCACCGGTAAGGGCTTGAACGATTACCCAACCCTATTTTCAATTCTTCGACAAGTCGGTTATTCTGGATGGATCAGTATAGAAGACGGCATGAATGGCATGGACGAAATGGCTCAGTCGCTGAAGTTCTTACGTCAATCGGTGGATCAATACTGGTCAGACACTGCTACTTAGTAACTCCGAAAAATATCAGAAACCTGGCGATGAATCGAATAACCTTTCCACTATTTGTATGCGTTACGTTCGGCTTGACTCTGGCAGCAAATGCACAGTCCGCAAAAATCATTTTTCTAGCCGGCCGTCCAAGCCACGGTTACGGCTCACACGAGCACTTGGCTGGTTGTCGCATTCTGGCAGACGCTATCGAGCGAAGCACGCAGAAGCGGATACAGTGCCAGGTGATTGGCAACGGTTGGCCCGAGGACGACAGCGTGCTGGACGGAGCCAACGCGATCGTGATGTACTGCGATGGCGGCGGTGGTCACCCAGCGATTCGGCACCTAACTAGGTTAGGTGAATTGATGCAGCGTGGCATCGGCTTTTCCTGCTTGCATTATGCTGTGGAGGTTCCCATCCAACGAGGCGGTCCCGAGTTCCTTCAGTGGCTAGGTGGTTACTTCGAAACCAACTGGTCGGTCAATCCGCACTGGGTCGCCAATTACACTTCCCTGCCTACGCATGCCGTCACTCGCGGCGTGAAACCGTTTCAGGCCAACGACGAATGGTATTTTCACATGCGATTTCGTCCCGAGATGTCCGGTGTTACACCGATCCTGAGCGCGATAGCTCCAGCTCACACGATGCTCCGACCCGACGGGCCTCACAGCGGCAACCCAGCGGTTCGCAAGGAAGTGGCCAGCAATGTTCCTCAGCACACCGCCTGGGTGTTCGAGCGTCCAGATGGCGGCCGTTCCTTTGGTTTCACTGGCGGGCATTTTCATTGGAATTGGGGACGCGAGGAGATTCTAAAACTGGTTTGCAATGCCATCGTTTGGACTGCCAAGGTCGATGTTCCAGAGGGAGGTCTACCTGTGCTGCGCCCCAGTGTCGAAAATCTCGAGCAGGGGCAGGACGAACCCATTCCCGGCGATCATCAGCGCGAGAAGATTCAGAAGGAGTTTGACTTGCAGTCCGGTTCTGCTGACGCTCAGCCCGCCACGACTGATCCTAACCAGCCGCCCGAGCGGGATCCCAAAAACGCGGTGTCGGGCCTGAAAGTTCACGAAGGCCTGGAAGTCACTTTGGCAGCCAACGAACCGATGATCCAATCGCTCACCAATTTGGATGTCGACCATCGTGGGCGCATCTGGGTGTGTGAAGTGGTCAATTATCGGACTCATCTGGGCAAGCGACCCGCCGGTGATCGCATTTTAATTCTTGAAGACATAGATGGCGACGGTGTCGTGGATTCCAGCAAGGTCTTTTATCAGGGTTCCGATATCGACTCGGCCATGGGCATCTGCGTATTAGGCGATCGGGTGATTGTGTCTGCATCGCCGAATATTTGGGTTTTTACCGATCAGGACGGGGATGACGTGCCAGAGAAAAAAGAGTTGTTGTTCAGCAACACCGGAATGCCTCAGCACGATCATTCAGCTCATAGTTTTATTTTTGGTCCCGATGGCAAATTGTACTGGAACTTCGGAAACACTGGAAAAGCCGTCCATGATGCAGCCGGTAATTTAGTTGTAGATCAGTCGGGCAAGACAGTTATCGACAACGGTCAGCCGTATTATGGAGGCATGGTTTTTCGCTGCAATTTGGATGGCAGCCAGTTGGAGACGCTCGCTCATAACTTTAGAAATAACTACGAAACTGCCATCGACGCTTTTGGAACCTTATGGCAAACCGACAACGACGACGATGGCAACAAAGCGGCTCGCGTCAACTATGTGATGGAGTATGGAAACTACGGATACCGCGACCAGTTGACCGGGGCTGGCTGGCAAGCACCCAGAATCAATCAGGAAGCTACAGTCCCGGAGCGTCACTGGCACTTAAACGACCCGGGCGTTGTACCTACGATGCTGATCACCGGTGCCGGGTCACCTTCGGCCCTGACCTTTTATGAAGGCGACTTACTACCGCAAAAATTTTGCAATCAGATCCTACACTGTGAACCCGGGCTCAACGTGGTGCGAGCCTATCCCGTTACCGCTCAAGGTGCCGGCTATCAAGCGACCATTGAAAATCTATTGCAGGCCGATGGTGACAACTGGTTTCGCCCTGTGGATGTCTGCTCAGCACCTGACGGCAGCTTATGGATCACCGATTGGTACGATCCAGGTGTCGGTGGTCATGCGATGGGAGACCTCGGTCGAGGCCGGCTATTTCGCTTAGCTCCTGTAGGTGCCCGATACCAGATCCCAGCGCTGGATGTTTCGACTCATGTACAAGCCGCCGCAGCCCTAGTCAGCCCCAATCAGGCAACTCGGTTTCTGGCTTGGCAGGCGATTGCGAAATTCGGCAAGTCATCTCAGGCGGCTTTGGAGCATCTATCGGTAGATGCGAATCCACGGCACCGCGCGCGAGCCCTCTGGGCCTTGGGGAAACTGGTAGGCAATGGCAATCAGGCTGTAGCTTCAGCACTTTCCGACCAAGATCCCGATGTGCGATGTATGGGCGTCCGATTAGCTAGACAATTGCGCATGTCACCGGCTGAGTATTTTCCGAAAGTGTTGGCTGATTCGTCGCCACCGGTTCGGCGCGAGTTGGCGATCGCTCTGCGCCAGGACCAGAGCAGCGACATGTCGCAACTGTGGGCATCGCTTGCAGCCGGTTACGACGGTGGCGACCGCTGGATGGTCGAAGCGCTGGGAATCGGAGCCGACATGCGCTGGGATGATTGTTTCAAGGCATACGCTGAGCGCATGGCCAGTCAGAACTTGCAGCCACATCCAGACATTGCATGGCGTGCTCGGACTCAGGAGGCACTTCCCTACTTGATCCAGCATCTGCAGCGTGATGATTTAGCAACTCAGGAAATAGCCAGGCTGCTCCGCTCGCTGGATTTTCAGCCCAAATCTGAATCGATGTTAAACGAAGTTAAGACGGCGCTGGCTGCGTTGATGCAAAACAAGGAAATGTCACAGGGCCAGCGGCTGCTGGCGGTTGAACTGCTGATGATAGAACCCCAAGCCCAGTCGGCTGTCGATTCAGGAAGGTTTGAAACACTTTTACAAACAGAACTACAAAGCGCCAGTCGCAGCAGAAAACTGGAAATCCTAACCAAGTTGGACGTTCCCGGAAAAAATGAGCTACTAATTGAAATGTCCAGCCATAATCCCGTCGACTCGGCGTCAGTCGCTGCGGCGGCGCAGGTACTGCAAGCACACAAGACAGACGCTGTGATCGATATACTGAAATCGTTGGAGCCGAATCGACAAACGGTACTGATTCAGGCCATCGCAGCCGGTTCGCCTAAGGTGGTGAACCCCTTCTTGCAACAAGCAGCTAAGAACGATTCGTTGGACGCCTCCATTCGTATCGCTGCCGCTAAAGGACTTGCGCGATCTCCCTCGGGTGCCAACAGACTATTGCGCATGACCGAAGCTGGAGATCTATTACCCGAGGCCCGCATGGTAATTGGCTCGCTGTTGCGACAATCAAGCGACCAAGAGATCCGTCGGAGGGCCACAGAGCTTTTCCCGCCACCTAAATCTAAAACGACTGAAGAATTGCCGCCTCTGGACCAATTGCTGGCTCGATCCGGCAACGCTCAAAAAGGCGCGGACATCTACCGAACGACAGGCACCTGCACAAAATGCCATCCATTGGGAACCGATACGCGTCCTGTCGGCCCAGACCTGAGCGAAATCGGCAACAAACTGGCTAAGGAAGCGCTATATGTGGCCATCCTGGATCCTTCCGCAGGCATCAGCCACAATTACGAAAGCTATTCTGCATTAACCTCCGAGGGGCAGGTTATTACAGGACTGCTCATTAGCCAAACCGACGGACACGTGGTACTGCGCGATGCCGAAGGAATTGACCGCACATTGCGTCGCGAGGAACTGGATGAATTTTCTAAGCTCAGCACTTCGCTGATGCCCTCTAATATAATCGAACTGCTATCGGCCGAAGAACTGGTCGACCTGGTCGAATACCTTCAGACGCTTAAGAAGAAGCAATAATGCTTATCAAGCCCCAATATGTGGGGACATGCTTCCAGCTTGTCCGTTGAATCCCAATTGTGGGGACATGCTTCCAGCTTGTCCGTTGAATCCCAATTGTGGGGACATGCTTCCAGCTTGTCCAACGTATTCCCGGAATAACTCGCAACCTGGAAGGTCGCGACCACAGTCAATGCACACCCCATCAATTAGTTTGAGGGAAGCGCTAAGTGCCCGGTCGATCGCTAACGTTCAGCACCTACCAATACCAGCCGCGTGCAAAACCAATGCGATGAACCACCGGGTAGGGCTGATGATAGTAATGCTGGAATCCGCCGGACATGTAGCTGGCGTTCATATGCGGACGTAGCGGTGAGTGCCCTGCCCAGTTGTACCACTCAGTGCGATACATCCGCTGATTGGCTTCGTATGCCGCTCGCTGCTGCGCAATTGTCAGTGGAGCGGCCGCCGTTTCGTAAGATGATCGCGAGGCTGCACCGGCTAATGGTAACTTTTCGACTTCATCATCCGCATTTTGAGCGAAGGAAACCAACGCTGGCGTCAATAATACTGCAAGGACTAGGTACAGAATCTTCGGAACATTCATTTTCGATTCTCCACGCAGGAAAGGGGACTTGGGTGGTGCGACTGACATCGGCGGGCTTCGGTCTGCACGAAAGATTTGGAGGCGGACAGACTGTGGACCATCATTTTTTTCGTGAATTAATACCCATCGAACGGAGCGTATTCGCACCAATCAGCCAAGAATTCGCTTGATGGTGCTGTTTATTTGAATCGCGTGGATAGCTCCAACAAAACAAACACGACAAGTCATGAAAGATATACTAGCCATAACACTGGTAGGGTCCGTAGCCGTATGGTAACCTGAAGCGTAATTCCACTTTCGCGGGCTGTGTTAGGAGCCGCCAATGAGTCGCTTGGTAGAAATCGATCACCCCTTAGTAGCGCATCACGTTTCGATCATGCGAGAAGCGTCGACGCCTCCCTGGTTATTTCGGCAGCAAGTGCATCGCGCTGCGACGCTATTGGCATACGCAGCGACTCAGGATTTGCCATTGGTCATCAAGACCGTTGTCACACCGCTGGCTACTACGCAGGGCAAGCAGCTTGCGTCAAGAATAGCGCTGATTCCGATTCTGCGAGCCGGACTGGGAATGGTCGATCCTCTGCAATCATTGCTTCCTGATGCAGAAGTCTGGCACTTGGGGCTGTACCGCGACGAAGCCACTTCGCAGCCCGTCGAGTACTACTGCAAATTGCCCCCAGGCGATCCCTGTGACGTTGGCTTTATTCTGGACCCCATGCTGGCAACCGGTGGCAGCCTGTTGTCAGCGATTGAAGCCCTACAGAGATGGGGATGCAAAGACATTCGCATTCTAAGCGTCATCGCCTCCAGACCCGGGATCGAGCGACTGCAGAGAGAATATCCCCATGTGCAAATTTTTGTGTGCGCCGTCGACCCCGAGCTGGATCATCGCAATTTTATTGTTCCAGGATTAGGCGACGCAGGCGACCGAATTTTTAATACGCGGAAGTGAGTTATCAAGGGGTTATTGCATGTACTTCCAGACAGGTGGTAAACCGCACGTGAGGATTTCTCCGGCCATTGCACTCGTTGTCATGATGTCTCTCATGTCACGCGGAACTGGTTCAGAGATCAAGATCTTGAAAGCTGGCGCGGCGGTGGTGAATATCAATCCTGAGAGCCTGCCGGTTCAGTCCAACGGCAGTATGACTCCGCGCTTGGCCGACTCGATTCACGACGACCTGCACGCACGATGTTTGGTGCTGGACAACGGCCAAACAAAAATTGCGTTGGTGGTATGTGATAGCTGCATGATTCCACGCGAAGTCTTTGATGCGGCCAAGCAAATGGCTGCTGAAAAGACTGGTATTCTTACCGATCACATCCTTTGCTCGGCTACCCACACCCATTCGGCTGTTAGCGTAGCGAAAGTGTTTCAAAGCGAAGTTGAGGAAACTTATTCCAGGTTGCTGATTCAACGAATTGCAGAAGGAATTGCTCTAGCACACCTTCAGCGAGAGCCGGCCAAGATCGGATGGGCATTGGGAAACGCTCCCCAGCACGTGTTCAATCGTCGATGGTTCCTTCGGTCAGGAGTCAAGAACGACGACCCGTTTGACCATGGAACGGATCAGGTTCGCATGAATCCCCCATCTAATCATCGCGATCTACTGATGCCCGCCGGCCCCACCGATCCGCAGGTTCCAGTTTTGGCAGTTCAGGCGCTGGATGGAAGACCAATTGCAGTTTGGGCAAATTATTCGCTGCATTATGTCGGTGGTGTTCCTGGCAACGCTTTATCGGCAGACTATTTTGGTGAATTTGCACGTCGTTTTGAAGCCCTTGTTGGCGGTGATCGATCAAAAACCACTTCCAACGATCCCCCATTGGTCATAGCAATGACCAATGGTACCAGCGGCGATGTGAATAATGTCAATTTCTACACAGGTAATGGGCTGCAACAACCCTTCGAGCAAATTCGACTGGTGGCCAGCGACGTCGCTCAGGCCGCTTACGTTGCGTATCAACGAATCGATTTTCAGAACTGGGTTCCTCTTGTAGTCAAACAAACTGAGATCGAACTGACGGTGCGCAAGCAGACTGACGCCGAGTTGATTCGCGCTAAGGATGTTCTCACACAATCCGGCAACCCGCCCTGGAACACCTTGCGAGCGATATACGCGCATGAGTCGCTGCAACTTGCTGAATATCCAGACACAGTCAAAATGCCCTTACAAGTCATGCGACTAGGCGAACTTGGCATCGCCGCGATCCCATGCGAAACCTTTGTCGAAACCGGCTTAGCGCTCAAAGCGCAAAGCCCATTGCAACCGATGTTCACGATCGAACTGGCCAATGGCTATTACGGCTATTTGCCTACTCCACAGCAACATGCCTTGGGCGGATACGAAACGTGGCGAGCCAAATCCAGTTATCTGGGTGTGCACGCTGAGCCGAAGATTGTTGGATCGCTACTCAAGTTGCTCGATCAGGTCTCCAGCCAGGAAGCAGGGGCAGAGCCCGCTCCAGCGATAGATGCTTCGGGCAATGCTCAGCCACAGCTTACTGATGCTCTGTCCGTAATTGAGAGTACACGTGGCGGACGTCACTGGGTAGATTTGCCAACTGCCCCGCCCAAATCGCCCGAGGAATCGCAGTCATGTTTTCAGATCGAGCCCGGTGTAAAAATTGAATTGGTGGCGTCAGAACCAATGGTGCTAGACCCAGTTTGGGTCACTTTTGATCATTGGGGCAGAATGTTTGTCGCAGAATACGCCGATTATCCGACTGGCCCAGCAGATCAAAGTGCTCCACCGCTTTCACGCATCGTCCTGTTGGAAGATTCCGATGGGGACACTGTCATGGATCGCCGTCATCTGTTCGCCGAACAGTTGAATTTTTGTCATAGCATTATGGCCTTTCGAGACGGCTTGCTGGCCGGTACCAAAGACTCCATTGTCTACTTTAAAGACACCGACGGGGACAATAAAGCCGATGTGCGCGAAGCGCTATTCAGCGGCTTCCATTCGCCACACCCTCAGATGCAGGTCGGTTGCCCTCAGTGGGGAATAGACAACTGGATCTACTTGACCTACGGTCCAGGCAAGGTGAGTCGGGCGTCAGACATTCTTTTAAATTCACTATTTGGGGCAGGTCAGGGCGTAGCGCCTTTGGAAACGTCGGTGCAGTCGCAGCGGGACATTCCCAACAAGGATTTTCGATTTTGTGCTTTGACTTTGGACTTTGGACCAACCAGCGGATTCGGACAGTACGGCAATACAATCGATGCTTGGGGTCGTAGGTATTTCTGCACCAATCGAAATCCGGTGATCACTGCACCTATCAGTCCTGAGCAATTCCGCCGCAACCCATATTGGATCGCGGCCCAAGACCAATACGACGTGGCACCTTCAGGTGAACAATCGGTTGTCTATCCCGCAGTGGAAATGCGAAGCAATTATCTGTCTCATGCGGGCACCTACACAGCCGCCTGCGGAACGACCGCTTACCTGGGAGACCTTCTTGGAGATCAATTCGCTAGCAGCCTCTTTGTGTGTGAACCCATTGGCCACTTGATCACCCGCTACGTGGTGGAACCTCAAGGCGCTCAGATGGTCGCATGTCGGGCTCGCGAAAATGCTGACTTCTTGACTTCTACCGACTCCTGGTTTCGTCCAACTAGCTTAGCTAGTGGTCCCGATGGAGCACTCTATATGGCCGACATGTATCGACTTTGGGTTGAGCATCCGCAGTTCTTGCCGCCCCAAGTTGCCAAACGACTGGACTTGCGAGCCGGGCAAGATCGTGGGCGAATTTGGCGCATCGTACCGGCAGATAAGTCGCGGCAACGCAAAGCGTTTCAACTGAATGATACTCCTCAAGCTCTCGCCGCCATGTTGGGGCACCCTAATGGATGGCACCGTCAGCTCGCGCAGCGACTCTTGGTTGAACGACAGGTACAAGCAGCCGCGCCGCTGCTGCGTGAGATGATTCGAAGTGATTCCAATAGTCACGCTGTGCACGCGTCTTTATGGACTTTGCACGGTCTGCGATGTTTGACGAGTAGTGATGTTTCCCAGGCGATGGAATCTACGCACGCTCGTGTTCGCGACGCTGCTGTTCGCCTGGCCGCCGAACATCTGATAGACCAATCAGTAGTGCAGACCGCTACTAAGCTAGCTGAAGATCCCGATGCTCTGGTTCGATTTCAAACAGCGTTGACATTGGGCCAGTTGAACGACCACCAAACTACTTCGGCACTGGCCAAGATTGCCGCAGCCGATCATCAGCAGCCATGGACCGTCAATGCAATTCTGACCTCGGCTCAAGGACGGTCCGCAGAGATCTTGGCTGCGATGCAGAATAATTGGAATAGGGATACTAGTCCTCCAAATGGGGAAACGACCCGACTGGCGCGACAATTATCGGAGTGTACGGGAGCCGAAGGTAATGTTGAACAGCTTCAGATTCTGCTCCAGGCGATCGTACAGCCGAATCACGCTCTGGACTGGTGGAACATGACACTATTGAGCGGCTTGGCTAGTGGACTTAACCGTTACCAAGGTGAAATGGGAAAGCTTTCGCTGCAAACTCTTCTCGACCAACCACCTGCCGCTCTGACCAAATTAGCCACTCAAATCCAGCAAATGGTTCGTGGTCTGCCTAACCTCGCATTTGACAACTCCGCAGAACAATCTGATCGGCTGGCTGCAATGGAACTTCTAGGATATCTTCCGTCACTGCAGTCTGAAGGTTCGATTGAACAATTGCTGGACACTTCACAACCAGGCGAGATCCAATTGTCAGCGCTCAGGTCCTTGCGAAAGCAGCCGGTGGAAGAATGGTCCAGACAGATCATTCAGCGCTGGGCTGCCCTAGGCCCGCAAGTACGCACCGAAGCGGTCGCGATGCAGCTTGGACACAAGACCAGTACGCTGCAAGCACTGCATGCGATGTTAGATGGACAACTTGAATCAGCCATTCTAAGCGTGGATCAACGAGCGCTATTGCTGGCTCATCCCAATTCAGAAATACGTCAGCTTGCAGAAAAGGTGATTGGCAGCGGTGCCAGCGCGGATCGACAGGCGGTCGTACAACAGTATTGGCCAGCCGCTAGGATGTCGGGACATTCTGTTAGTGGTCAGACGGTATTCGATCGGGTGTGTGCGTCGTGCCACCGAGTGGCAGGACGAGGCAAGTCGGTGGGACCGGATCTTTCTGACTCACGCAGTCGCTCGCGCGAGGCACTACTTGTGGACATAATCGATCCCAATCATCGAATTGACCCGCAGTACCTAGCCTATCAAGTGCTGACCCATGATGGTCAAGTCTATCAGGGACAGTTGCAGGCGGAAACCTCCGAAGCCATCGTCCTAATGCAACCCGGTGGGCACCAACAAACCGTATTGCGAACAGAAATAGAGCAGATGAAAGTTGGCGGTAGATCGCTCATGCCCGACGGCGTTGAAAAGGATGTCACGCTTGAGCAAATGGCCGATCTGATCGAGTTTCTCAAGCCAAGCAAGTAGCACGCAGAATTCGCCACCGATAAACGCATCAACTACTTTCGCTTACGGGTTGTCATGCAAGCTAGATTACCGCTGCTCGATTCGGTACAGGTGCGAGTCGGTTCTCAGGTACAGCGCTCCGTCAGCAGCGGCCGCTGATGCGTTGAAGCTGCCATCCAACTGATTCACTGCTAGTTCTTGGTATTCATCCGCAGCACTTATGACGGTGGTCTTTCCTTCTTGACTGAAGAAGTAAACTCGATCTTCACAGATCAGTGGCGAAGCTGAATACTTGCCTCGAATGCGCGCTCGCCATAGCTCCTTGCCGTCGCTTGCGTCCATGCAGGTAAGGATGCCCGAGTCACTACAAGCGAACAGTCGCTGGTCAACCAATGCGAGAGATGGCTTTTGCGGGATGTTGCTACTTGCGGTCCACTGGAGGTGCGACTGCGTTACATCCCCTCGTCCTCCATAACGCACCGCCAACAGTTTGGACTGCATGAAACTAGTGCAGACGTACGCCATCCCATTTCCAATCACAGGGCAGGGGACTGTTGAAAAACCTAAGTCTCCATAACTGGCCTTCCACAACTCACTGCCATCTCTCGGACGATAGCCGTAGACCCAGTTCGCAGCCGGAGAGATCAGTTCGGGCCCTTGGTCAGTTTGCACCACCACAGGAGTGCAATAGGCCTTGCGAAGTTGAGGTGTCGAGTGCATTTCGCCCGAGCGATCCGTACGCCATACTAACTTGCCATCGATAGTGCCAAGCGCTATCAAACACTGCTGGTCAGTTCCGTCAAAATGGATGATCAGTAGATCCTCCCAAACGATAGGCGAACTGCCGGGGCCGTTTTGATGATCGATATGCAGGTCATTAAAACGCCACAAAACCTTACCGCTGGCCGCATCCAATGCAGCCGTTCCGTAGGTTCCAAAATGCACGTGTAACCTGCCGTCGTGCAAGACGGGAGTAGGAGAAGCATAAGTGTTGGTGACGTGGATCGGCTCGGGACTTTCAGGTTTAAACAACTCAATGTCGTGCAGTAAATCACCATTGTGTTGATCAAAGGCTACGGCTCGAAGCGATAATTCACCGACTAGGTTCAGGCTTTGAGCATCGCTCAGATCCGCTAGTTTGGCTTGCTGAGCCTCCTTGCTGAGCGGCTTGGTGATGGCGGTCGTCATCCAGATCTTCCCATCGCCAATCACGGGCGATGAGTGGCCTGAACCGGGTACGGGAACTTTCCAGACCACGTTCTCCTGTTCGCTCCAGGTCAGCGGCAGGTTCCCCGATGCTCGGCCATCCCCCTCAGGACCACGAAAACGCCCCCAATCCGCAGCTAGAGCTACGGAAGAAAAAATCATCATGCCTATGAGTCCAACTAGCGTCCACCGAAAACGCCCCGGCCGCTTCCCTAAAGTCAGCGGTGACTGAATCTGCAATATCCCGGTAAGCCGATGATCAACAGCAAGTAAGATGCTCAAATTTCCCATAGACCACTTCGCTTGATTCCACAGTTCCAAAATTGAGACCAAAAGCGACACGTTCCGCTGTCGGAATATGCTGAACTCAACAAAACAACATTATTTCCAGAGCAGCCCAACCTCCACAAGCGGGGGCAAGGCTTTTATCGAATGAAACTGTAGCAGCGCAGAGACAGGCTGAACTCGATACAATGAGACACTTCTTAATAGAACCAATGGCAAGCAACCAATGACAAACAACAATGAACCAATTCTTCCCTGGTCAAACAATTTGGTTGGGCAAGACTTGGTAGAGTGCCGTGCAGCGGTCGTTCTAAGTAAGGTATCCCTACAACGGCGGACAACTCCGTTAATAGACTGAAATCCAGCGCGAAACCTATTCAGCCTGCGGAACGCACTTGGCGCGCTGAAACTGTTGGAAAGATATAGCGCTTCAACTACTCAAAGAAGTTTCTGGAACACTAATCTGCCCTAATGGCCGCTAATCTTGGCCTCTGAGTTCGAATCGTCTGACCTAGTAGTGGAGTTTACACAGTCGCCTCTAAACGACTGACAGTCGGTAGCATCGATCATCCCTATATCGATTATCGCCTGCCCTCATGTGCCTCCACAAAAGCCCAACCTGGCAGGCAGCACTGACCCATGGTGCTGACCGCAATGAAACGCGTTGGGATGGACTCTGGGGACAATGCAGGTACGTGGGCGGATCGGATAGGGTCTCTGGGGGATGGACTCTGGGGACAGTGCAGGTACGTGGATGGATGGACTCTGGGAACAATGCAGGTACGTGGGCGGTGCAGGTACGTGGGCGGATCGGATAGGGTCTCTGGGGACAGGAGGGTCTCTGGGGACAGGAGGGTCTCTGGGGACAGTGCAGGTACGTGGGCGATATATTTTCGAGAAAATTTGAAAAACACTGTAAGGATTGAACCCGTTCTCCCTCTAACTAGAAAGCCAGCCAATTCGCCCAGCGTAGTTCCGCTGTGGAATGCACCGAATTGGGGGATGACTGGCAGTTTGGCTGGAGTACGCAAAATGGCTAGGATCGCTCGTGACTCT
>JBIIJD010000129.1:0-7274 GCA_044234105.1 Aureliella sp.
GTTTCGGAAGCCGGAACCTACCAAATCAGTTTGCGTCGCTGGCCGGCTGAATCAAAGCTTTCTATTCGGGCGGCCGCGCCAGCTTGGACGCCACATGACAAGGGTACGCCAGATCATCTAGGTTATGGCGCAGGCGGATCGCTACCAATCGCTGCCGCCAAACTATTGGTCGGAAAAACGACTCAAACGTGTGAGGTCAGCCAGGAAGATCAGGCTGCAGAATTTCAACTTTGGCTAGACTCCGGTAAGACTCAGTTAGAGGGGCTGTTCCTAGATCAAGAAGCCAAGCCAGTGTGTGGAGCATTTTTCGTCTCTGTGAGCCGAATTCTGTAAGCGATGCAAACAAAACCTGCTAGATGCCTACTGTTAGCTGCCGACAGAATCGACTAGAGTTTTACAACTGTAAGATGTTCGACTCATATTTTTGGACTGAAGGAGACTTGGCGTGAACGCTTTGATTGGGGAAGTGGTGGGTACTCTGATTCTCATTCTGCTGGGAAATGGAGTAGTTTCTAATGTTCTTCTGAAGAAAACATCAGGCAATGGAGCCGGTTGGATCGTGATCACAGCAGGCTGGGGGATTGCCGTTTTTGTGGGCGCGACCATAGCCAATGCTGCCAGCGGTGCGCATTTGAATCCTGCGGTGACTATCGCAAAACTGGCACTAGGCGACATGTCATTTTCATTGGCAATCGGCTACATGTTGGCTCAAATGTTGGGTGCCATTCTGGGTGCCATGTTGGTATATCTCTTTTACCGCTCGCACTTTCAAGCAACTGAATCCGCCAGTGAAAAACTATCTTGCTTCTGTACCGCTCCTAGTATTCCCGGAAATGGCCAGGCGCTTCTGTGCGAAATGATAGGCACTTTCGTCTTGGTCTACGCGATTCTACATTTTCAAAATCCGCTTTTAGCGTCTGGTTCGGTCGAAGGCGGTGCAGAGTTGGGATTAGGTTCGATCGGCCTACTGCAAGTTGCTTTTGTAGTTTTTGGAATAGGCCTGTCGCTGGGTGGCACAACGGGCTATGCGATTAATCCAGCCAGAGACCTGGGCCCTCGCATTGCTCATGCCTTGCTGCCGATGGAAAACAAAGGGGACAGCGATTGGGGATACGCAATCGTGCCCGTGATGGGACCTCTCCTGGGTGGAGTTCTAGCGGCAATCGTTTACAGTGTCCTACTGTAACGGTCGCTGCCAGGGGCTTCGATAGGGTCGCTCCAACAAGGCGGTCGCATCGTCATCACCAGGGACGGTCTTGGATTGCGGATCGTAGCTGATCGATCGACCAATCAACATCGCCTGATTGGCTAAGATACAGCAGGCAGATGAAATATGTCCTTGCTCGATATCCGCTACCGGTTTGCCGCGAGATTCGATGGCAGCCAGGAAGTCGAGCATGTGGCGTCGAGTTGCCGGAGCAGCATTTAATTCGATGTCGACTTCCGTCAGGTCTTCTGGATACTGATCCTTTTCGAACAAGCATTCAAAATGCAGCGGTTTCTCTTGAGGATCATGCGGAATAAAATCGGCTCGCATCGTGCTGGCTTTTAGCACGCCTTTGTCGCCGTAAATGAACAGCGCCCATGGATAATCGGGGTCGACAGGCTGTCCCCAAGTCCGATGTTGCCAGTGGCATACAAGGTGGTCATACTCGAAGTCTGCGGTCTGAGTGTCGCTGATGTTCGACTTGCCGTCACTTTGCACAAATATTCCGCCGCTGGAGCTGATCCGCTTGGGCCAGCCCAGATCCAGCATCCAACGAGCGGTATCGAACATGTGAACGCACATGTCACCCACGATGCCGTTGCCATACTCCATAAAGGTTCGCCACCATCGCCTATGTGGCAATCCGTCGTAGGGGCGCAGCGGTGCTGGCCCGGTCCACAGATCGTAATCCAAGAAATCAGGTACTGGCTGCTCTGGTGGGTTGCCATTAGCTCGCATGTGATAGTAACAACACATGTCAACTTGGCCGATTTTGCCCAATAATCCCGCTTCGATAACCCGCTTTTTCACGTCGATTAGATGAGGAGTGCTTTTGCGCTGTGTACCTATTTGAACTACACGTTCATACTTGCGTGCCGCAGCCAGCATGGCCTCACCCTCTAGAACATCTACGCTGATAGGTTTCTGGCAGTAGACATCGGCACCAGCCTGGATCGCGGCGATCGCGTGCAGGGCATGCCAATGATCGGGCGAGCCCACGATGACGATATCAAGCTCATGCTTGGCCAACATCTGGCGGTAGTCACTGTAGGTTTGTGGGGCCTTTCCCGATTTCTGTCGCTGTTGAGCGATTTCCACTGCACCCTGCAACATCTGCTGGTCGGGATCACAGATCGCCACCATCTCGATGGGGGCAACCTGTGCCAATCGCCACAAGTCGCTCTTGCCGTACCACCCAGCACCTATCAAGCCAACGCGTTTAGGTTTTTGATTGACCAGCTCCACTCCGTATGCTCCCATGGTCGACATGGCCAAGGCACCTGCCGAAGTTTCTAGGAAACGTCGGCGATTGATGAAGAACGATTTTTCGTATTGATTTCTAACTTGTGAAGTTGTCATGATTGTCTTCCTTAGTTGCGGTGCCTAGTAAAACGGTACCTAAAAACCCATTCGACTTGTACCACTTATAACCACAAGGCATCATTGCCGCTAGCAACTGGCAAACTAATCCAAAGCCAGGCAGTATGGAGGCAGCTAATGGAGCCCCAGAATTGTAGCAAATTCGCTAGCACGCTAACAATTGCCACGATTGTAACGGCAGAGCAGGATTGATGAAAATCAGGATTTCAGCCGCTGTCAGCAAGCTTTTCCTGAATGATCCGGAAGGACTTTTGCCGAAGAATTCTTTTGAGTCGCCCTTTTTTTGACGAAACGATTGGCCTAACGCCCGAATTCGAGCTAGGTTTCAATTGCTCCGATTTCGTCGTGCTCCCGTCCCCATCCCTGGTGTCCGATTTCAAGGTGCTGCATGAACAGTTCGCTGTACACTCCGTTTACTCTTGGAACCATGATCAATCGTTTGCTGCATAGCGCTTACATGACGGATGTTCATTGCCAATGCACGGGGTCGCAAGTTGTGCTGCGAGGCCAAGTGGCCACCGCCCGAGCCAAACAACGAGCCGCGTCATTGGCGCGGAAAGTTTGCGGCATGGGCGAGATCTCTAACGAAATTCACGTGGTCGGCTAGGCGGACCCGCCTGGGCCTATCTCGCAATTCTCGCTTGCCCCCCGCCAACTTCTGTGTCCAAAGTGGTCGTGGAGGCTCTCAATCAGGCTTTTTAGCGGCGTTAGGCCAGCAGCAGGTCTCGATCTACCAAAGACACCGATCTGCTTGCGTAGGACACCGGAGTGCTTGCGCACTTCCGCTATCAATTCAAGCGGTGCAGCGCGAGCTGCCCGGTAGGTTTTCATCTGCCGATCGCCTTACGACAACCGATTGATTACCACCGACGAATCGTCGTTGATCGCTGACAGGTAGAGTAGTTCAGCATGGTAAGGTTGCTCAGTTTTTTGCAGTCGGCTGGCAACGCGCATGACATCACGGCGGCTTATCTGACCTAGTAAACGGCGGCCCTCCAGCACCGGTAGCCGACGAGTTGCCTGATCCAAGAAGGTCTGGCAGATGGTCAGAAGATCGGTGTCCGGTGTGATCGTCGGCGGGTTGGTATCCACAAAAGGCATCAAGCCAGCGTCCGGCATGCCATCGTACAAGGCATTGACCACCACCTCCATAGCCGACCTTTCCGAAAAGACGCCAAGAAAATCCCCTGCCTCATCAACGACCGGGGCACCGCTGATGCGGTTCTTCAGTAGCAGGTCAATGGCTGAGAAAACGTCGCAGCAAGGGGACAGTGTCACTAGCTTAGTGGTCATCAGGTCACTTGCGATCGTCGCCGGGTGGATCATGGTTTGGACTCCTTTGCGTAGTCTCCGAAGGAAAAACTGATACCGAAGGAGTGTCAAAGTAACACTTTTAGCCGGAAATTTCAAAGAAATTTCGCTCAGTAATTAAAATACATTGTGCAAAAGCGGTTTTGCGGCCTCCGCTATAGATCGCTTTCTGGGGAATCCAGGTGGTCTTTAGCTGGTCACACGGCATTTTCCAGCACAGCGGACCTTGGTCCGCGGGCGATTCCACAACTGTTTGTTTTCTTGCTGAATTTCGCGATGCACATCACAAAAGCCATTATCACCGCTGCCGGGAAATCTCAGGCACATTTGCCTCTTCAATCGGTAGTCAGTCGCTCGGGCGATGTCTGTACCGCTCTGGAGACTCTGCTGGACGACGTAGCCCAGGCCGGAGTGGACCAAATCGCTGTGGTGATATGCCCCGGTACGGTTCCGCAGTATTGTCAAGCCGCAGGCAGCTATGCCGATCGTTTGACCTTCTTTGAGCAGGATCAGCCACGTGGCTATGGCGATGCGCTGTTGCGAGCCCGCAGCTTTGTAGGCGATCAACCGTTTCTACATCTGGTCAGCGACCACTTGTACGTAAGTCGTACGCAGCGATCCTGCGCTGCTCAGTTGATCGAACTAGCCCAGCGCGAACAGTGTTCGATTTCGGCAGTTCAGCCTACCCGTGAAAATCAACTAAGCTACTTTGGAGTCATTGGCGGCACGCCTGTTCCTCTAAAGCCAAGACTGTATCAAGTCGCTGAGGTGATCGAAAAACCTACGCCAACGATTGCCGAACAACGACTGATCGTGGCTGGGCAACGAGCCGGTAATTATCTGTGCCTATTCGGCATGCACGTATTGACGGCGGCCATCTTCGATTTGCTGGAACAACAACTTCCACGACTTCAGTCAAATCAATCACTCAATCTAACCGATTCGCTGAATCAATTGGCTCGTTCCCAACGCTATTTGGCCGGTGAACTGGACGGCGTGCGTTACAACATCGGTCAAAAATATGGATTACTGATTGCGCAACTGGCGATCGCATTGTCGGGTGAAGACCGTGATCGAGTGCTAACCGAATTGGTTCAGTTGCTGGGAGACAACCGATGAGCGTGCTGCCGAAAGACATTTCGTCACAAAGAGAATCTGATTGGGCCGTTGATTTGGTACAGATCATCGTGTCGGAAGATACGGCCACTCGCGACCAAGCGTTATCGCAGGTCTGCCAATCGATGTCACTACCTGCGTTGCTAGCCGCCTGCCGAAAACTGGATGCGTTTCGGCGAGTCAGCGATAACCTGTACCATCGCGTGCGAGCCCTATTCTACTTATATGCGATCCATCGCTTTCACCTGCCCGAGCATCTTCAAGGACGCGCCGGGGGTGTCATTCCGTTTCAAGGTTACGAGCACCTGTTGCAGCGACGATTTCACGAAGCCATCGGTCAGTTTTTGAAGGAGCAGGAATCTAACGGCCCCAGCATCGCCATCAGTAGCGCGCTAGCTGTGGCGTACCACCGACTGGGTTTTCAAATTTTGGCCGATCAGGTGCGTCTTAGCGTCAGAACAGTCAAAGGCAATCAATGGATGTTTCGTACCGGGCATCCAGCCGATCTGCCGCTGCGTATTCGTTCCGAACTAACAACTCGCGATCGATCGGATGCTTTTCCGGTACTGCGTGAGCGTACAAGTGTGCGTATGGATTTTTCGCACGCTGGTTGGAGCGACATTTTCTTCTTGGGAATGGATTTTCCCGAAGGTGCACAGGTGATCAACGCTTCGATCGATCTGGCCGTTCAGGGCAAGCATCAACTGCCCGAACCGCCCATTGACTGCGCGCTTCGAGTGATCGATCAACCCATACTGCGATTGGTCAGTATCGACCTGGATGCGGTCACCGAAATCCACTCGCTTTCTGAGGTGTATGACTTTGCTCATGATTACTTGGGTCTTGTCAAGGCGGCTGTGATTGCGGCTGGGCTGATCCCGCCCGGAATGGAAGGATGCGAAGCGGGTATCGAATCGGTGCTAGTTCAGTTGGTAGGACCTGGCAAAGGGTTGGAAATAGTCAGCCGGGTCAATGACATTCCCAAAGGCTCGCGTCTGGCCGTTTCCACCAACTTACTGGGATCGCTGATATCGTTGTGCATGAGAGCCACCGGGCAGGTGTCACAGTTGACTGGTACGTTGCAAGAGCCTGATCGACGCATCGTGGCTGCACGAGCAATTCTGGGCGAATGGCTGGGTGGTTCCGGTGGCGGCTGGCAGGACTCAGGTGGAGTATGGCCGGGAATCAAGCTGATCCAAGGTGCGCTGGCTACCGAAGGAGATCCCGAGCATGGCGTCAGTCGCGGATGCCTATTGCCTAACCACTATGTCTATACTGAAAGCGAGATCCAACCAGCCACTCGACAGGCACTCCAGGATTCTCTCGTGTTGGTACACGGAGGCATGGCGCAGAACGTTGGACCCATTTTGGAGATGGTCACAGAGAAGTATCTTCTGCGCAGTCCGGCCGAGTGGCAAGCCAGAAAACAGGCGATATCCATCCTTAGTCAAATCGCTTCAGCCTTGCGGTCAGGTGATCTGCGCCAGGTTGGACAACTGACCGAGCAGAACTTTTCGAGCCCACTACAGCAGATCATTCCGTGGTGCTCCAATCAGTACACCGAGCGATTGATCCAGGCGTGTCGAGAAAAATACGGAGATCGCTTCTGGGGATTTTGGATGCTTGGTGGCATGTCGGGCGGCGGCATGGGTTTCCTGTTTGATCCCGCGTGCAAGGCTCAGGCATCGCACTGGCTTGGCGAAACGATGCTGAGCGTTAAACGCGACCTGGAGAACAGCCTACCATTTGCCATGAACCCTGTGGTGTACGACTTCGCCATCAACGATCGTGGAACAGAGGCTAAACTGACACCTGCCAACAATCTACCGGCAGGTTACTACGAACTAATGGTACCTCAGTTGCTTAGGCAAGACATGCAGTCGCTGTCTCCGCTGCGACGCGCGGAACTGGAGGAGGTTGCTCGAAGAAGCCGACAAATCCACCCCGAGTACTCAAGCGATCCCGGACGTACAGATTCTCACCAAGATTTCGCGACTCGTCTGTTGCATCGTATCTTGCCGGCCAGCGGTAGCGACGCCCAGTCAGGCGACTCATTGGATCAACGTTTGGCCAACTATGGCTTTGACCGAGTGCAGCACGAACAACTGAGGGAAGATCTTCTGAGCGGTCGATTGGGATTAGCCCAGAATCGCCTTTCCGCAAGTACATCCATCGAAGATGTACTGCCAGAGCATTACGTGGATTCTCGTCATGACATCGACGAAAGTTGGCAATATGCTGCGCATCAATCGATCTCCGA
>JBIIJD010000074.1:0-23894 GCA_044234105.1 Aureliella sp.
CGAGTATAGTCTTTCAGCGCGCGATCAAATCGCTCACGATTTTCTTCGATAATGGCCCGAGCGTTATATGAATCAGCACGAGTGGCATCCTGCGCGATGGCGCGACTGATGTCCGAGTACGCTTTGTCGAAGTCGCCCAAGCGTCGATGAGCGGCGGCTCGGCCACGCCAAGCTTCGACGTCGCTGTCGTCAAGTTCGATAGCCTTGTCAAAGTCGGCCACAGCCGTTGCAAAGTCGCCGATTTCAAAAAATGTCCAGCCACGAGTCGTGTGACTTGCAGCCGATTTCTTGTCGATTTTGATGGCTTCATTCAAGTACTTCATGGCGGTTTCCAATCGCCCGCGGCGCCGGTGGCGATTGGCTAGTTCTAGTTTGGCCTCGGCGGTGTCCCCGTCAACCAGCGGGCAGGCTTTCGTCAGGTAACCTCGAATCGATGAAACGTCTACTCCGTAGCTGACCGATTGAGCGTCCCGCAAGATGCTCTGCGCCACAGCTACGACCATGCCTTCATCATTGACAATCGGTCCACCGCTATTACCTGGGTTGATGTCGATATTGGATTGAAGAGCCATGATCTTGGTGCCCGTTTGAGACAGGTCCGCGTTGGCCACTTGGCTGACGAATCCAATGGAATATTTCCAAAGACCTTCGCTGCCGTAGGGTCTGCCGCCAATAGCATGCACTCGCTCACCCGGTGCTGCGCTCCGGTCGGCCAATTTGAGTGCAACGGCTTTCTTCGGCAGTGACTCAAGTTCAATAATGGCCAAGTCAAACGCGACATCGCTGTCTATTACCGTTGCCTTCACCGGCGTGACATGCTCTCGATAGTAGTCCGGTTCAACTTGCAGAGTGTCCCCTTTGTGAGCGGGAAAAAAGACGACAATCTCTTTGGCGCCAGCAACCACGTGATCGTTGGTGACCATCAATCGTCGATCTATATCCCAAATCCAAGCCGTACCCGTCCCCATATCGGTAATGACGAAGCCAACCGAATTAAGCGTCCTCAGATAGATCTCACGAGGTGTCAAAGGTTCTTGTCTTGGTGCCGCAGAAGCCACCGGCTCCTTGGTCGAACCTACCTGATCCTTCTGGGCAGCAGAGTCGTCTGGCACTGGCGTGTCTGCTTTCTCAGCAGCCGAAGAATCGCCTTTGGGTGTCTTGTCCTGAGCAACCGTCGGAACGGAAAGAGTGACCAGTAGCACCAGTAAGGCGGCATGCCAATCGATTCGGTAGAATCGAGCAGCAATTGAACAAGTGACGAACAACATTTTGAGTATCCTTTGCGATGAGCAAGTTGATTGATAATGCATCCTACCGGCCTTAGTCATGGTAATTGACGATCAACCAAATGTCGAGCAGCAGTGGAACCCCTTCGATTCCTTAGTTGTCTTTTGCTGCAGTCCAGGTATTGTATCTGAACGCAGTTTCACGGTGCCACGCAGTGAAATCTACTTTCTACAGAAGCATATCAAGGTAACCGAAGATTTCCAAATGGAAGAATATTAGCTGGATGGAAAATAGATTCCTATCCCTTGATCTGCTTAAAAACCTTCGCGATCGTCGGTAGTGGTTTCGTACAGCGGCAGATGCCGGTAGCTAACTTCCAGGGACAGTAGATTCATGGTGGTGACATACAGCCGGCCACCATATCGCGACCACAGATCGGGTACAGGTTGGTAGGGTGCCCAACTGCCGGCCCAGGGGCCTTCGCTGATCTGGCTTTCGATCAACAAAGGATAAAGCGAAACGCGCCAACGCTGCCAGTGCGAACCGCCCATTTGAAAGATCACTTGGGTCGCATAGTACCAGTAGTAGGTGTCTCGCAGGGATTGTGCGGAGTTGCCATGAGATGGCAGATGCTGCAATAAAAAGTCGGCACCACCAACCATCTCGGTTCGCTCACGTGGCCAGCCCGAATAGAGGCGTATCAGCAAACCCACACTGGTCATGACGGCTGTTGGACGCAGACCGTGTCGTTGCTCGGGAGTGTCGGCCGCATAAGGATTGTAACGATAAAGGTGCGGTGTGTTTCCACCAGCCCGAGCCTGATCTGCAAACTTCTGAATGTTGTCAAAGGTCTCTGCCGGAACTCGCAGACCGGCCAAGCGACCACTGTGCAGCGCCATCATGAACCAGCCCGTGACGCTAGTGTCGGAACCAACATTCGGTCGATATCTCCAGCCGCCACGACGTGTGTCTTGTGAGTTCACCGTGAAGTCGATTGCCTTTTGAGCGATGGGCCTGAGTCGTTCGTCTTGTGTCATGCCGTAAGCTTCACTGAGCGCCAAAGCTGCGATCGAATGAGAGTACAGCCAAGCATTTTGGTCCGAGGCTGGGTCTTGCGGTATGTACAAATCGCCATCGGGTTTTTGGTGCTGAGCCAAAAAGCCAATCGCGCGATCCAGCACGGCTGCATACCGCGACTGCAAGTGCGTATAACCTGCGCCTTGAAAGGCTAGCAGGGCTAGTCCAGTGGCTGCCGTGTCGCTACGTATCAATACTTCAGTATCAAAGTCTTGCAATCGCCAGCTTCCATCGGGGCGCTGATATTTGGCAAGAAACTCTAGTCCTCGCTCGATAGCTTGATCGGTCTCCGGTGGCAACTGCGAGGCTCGTTGCTCAGGGTTCTGCAGTCGATCGAGTCGCTGTTGAAAGGCTGGTTTGGCAACAGGCGTGCTACTGCCGGGTGCGCGATTGCTGCCAACGTTGCTTCTAGCCAAGTAACGCGATTCAAAATCAGCCGGTAGCGAGGCCAACGCATCGCTTGTGTTTTCGCCTGTGGCCGAAGAAGTTCTCGCTGGTGCTCTGGCCAAGCCGGAGCTTGCGTTTGGACGTAGCGCGTCGCTGGGCCCAGTACCAGGTGTGGGTTGCAGCGTGTCGATGCGAGGCGATGTGACACTGCTGCGTGTTGACCGTACTAGGTCGCTTGGTTGAGCTTCAATGGCTGGTTGATCAGCGCGAGATTCGACTTCGCTTGTCTGCAGTTGCACAGTGCCTTTAGTGGGGCGCGCTGGTCCTACATTGGTGCGCTCGATAGCAGTCCCAGAACCGACCAGGCCCGCAAGATCCTCAGTGGCTGCGTCTCCTGAGCCAAACTGCTGGGCAAGTTGTGATGGCGATCGCCCGGTAGCGCCGCTTGTCCAGCGAGGTATATCCTGCCAGGTCGGGCTTTGCATGGATGCCGAATCGTTTGGCATAGGCGTTGGTCGGGACGTTGTGGATCGCTGATGGTTAGCCAAATTGGATGCAGACAACGATTGGCCATTGGCGGATGGCGCGGCCAACGATTCTTGACCATAGCGCGGTAGCGAACTGGCTGCGGATGGTCCAGGCTGTCCCCCAGCCGCACTGCGATTCAGCGGGTAGGGAACTGCTCCCTGCGTCGGCTCGATAACAGGCTGACTTGTCTCACTGCGCACCAAAGGCGCGGAGTTCGCCGAGCGTTGGATGGACGCCCGGTCCGCAATAAGATTAGCAGCGGCATGTTCTGGTGTACTGAGAGTGTTGGTCGTATCTGTTTGTCGCTGCGAAGTTGAGTCGCCGGGCTGAAGCGCCAAGTCGATAGGCTGTTCTAGCTGCGGTGGGTCAGTTGGAATCGGCTGATCGAGCTTAGGCTGCTGCTCGGGCTGCGATTTAGGAATCGTCGCCGGCTCTGAAGTTTCTAGCGTAAGACTATCCGCATGGTTGCTATTTTTCACCGGTGCCGAATTGACCAACTGGTCTGCAGTCTTTGGCTGAGCAGACGAGTCGGATGCGGTAGGGTCGATCAGCGGTAGCGAAACAGAAATGTTCTCGGAAACGTGATCCGCCGAATCGTTTTCTGATTGGCGTTTAGGGTCGGGTGTCGGCTGATGCTCCGTTGGCACATAACGGAGATGATTCGGACGTTGATTTGGCTGGTTCTTGTGGGTCAGGTGGATATATTGGCGGGCTCGCAGTGCGTCCAATTTCTGCTTGCGACGTTCTTGATCTACTGAGTCAAAAAAATCGGGCCATGTTCTGGACAAAATGACTGTGCTGCCGGCATAGTTGATCACCACCAAGTGCATCAGTACGCTCAGCAAAAACGCCACTTGCATCGATCGCTCGACCACGCGGCTGACCAGCATCTTGAGCACCGTCGAAATCAACAGCAACGCAAAGGGTACCAAGACGACATAGGTCCACGGGTTGTAAACCAGACGCATGTCTTCTTGGTCAAGCCAATAAAAAGCGGTCGCCAAAACGGTTGCACCAAGTAGGACCAGCGACATATTCATCGCAACCGCAACTGCCAAACGTGTTGGCTGCTGAGTATCCGAATCGTCAAATGGATCTGTGGTCTGCGGTCGCATTTTTCTAATCAAGATTAAAGGCTTCGTAGCTACGTTTGCCAGAACGTGGTATGCCGTAAGGGTCAGCGTCCACGTTTTGGCAAACGTAGCTACGCTCGCCACATCATGGATTTCCTGGGGCCATGCAATATCCGGGCCAAACGACTGCAAATATTCTAATCAGTTTTATCGCCTGTTGTTGATTGATCGTCCGGCTGATTGGCCTGAATCGGACGGTCCTCCGACGAATCGTCATCTGCAATGGACGCTGAATAGGGAATGTCCAGTTGCAAACAGATGTTCATCAAGTCGATTGGTGATTGAAAGGGGACTCGGCGATCGGCGCGGATGACGACCGACTGCCCAGTGGGATTGTCCACTTTGCGCTGGGAGAGCAGCGATTCCAGTTGTTCTAATTTCAATTGTCGACCGTCGATGAACATCTGACCGCGCTGATCGATATTGATAACCACTTCCTGAGGCTCGACCGTCATGGGCATGGCGTTAGCAGCCGAAGGCAGGGCGATGTCCAGTTGACGATCTTCCTGGTTGAGTCGCGAGGCCACCAAGAAAAAGATAAGCAGCAAAAAAACCACGTCAATCATCGGTGTCAAACTGAGTGCTGCCAGAGCGTGGCCTTGTTTCAATTGAATCGACATCAGGAAACTCGTTACAATTTTATTTTAGCAGAGCGGACAGTCGGCGAGCCTGAATCGATTACCTGTGTCGAATTTGCCACACCGCTTAATGGACGTGCTGTGACACCGCGCGAGGTTATGTCGAAGCGTGTGCGTCCTTCGTAGTGTTCCAGACGGGCCGTCAGCCGTCGCAGCTCGACATCCACTAAACCAAGGTTCTTAGTAATCTTGCCCTCGAAGTAGTGAGCCAGAATCGCCGCTGGAATGGCCACTACCAAGCCAGCAAGAGTAGTCACTAGTGCCACATAGATTCCCTCGGCCAAGAATTCAGCGCGATTGGTGCCGCTGGTTAGTTGAGTCGTATTGTAAAATGCGATGATCATTCCCCAGACTGTCCCAAGCAGTCCAAGCAGCGGTGAGACGGCGGCCGCCAGATTCAGCCAGCGCACGTTGGAATACAGTCGATCAGCCTCGCGCTGTATGCTTTCCGAGATGGTGGTTTCAATCTCGGGAATCGATCGACCAACTTTACCAACGATGTCCATTAGCACGCGACTAGCAGCCGATGGAAGCAGTTCAGCCGTGCGATACAACTCGGCTGGCGACAAGATCGCCTCGTCATCAATCGCGCGACGTATCTCGCGACGCAGGCGCCTAGGGAATAAACGATTGCGACGCAGGGCTAGAGAGCGTTCCATCGCAACGGCTACCACCAACAGACTCATCAGACCGATAGGAATCATCAGCACGCCGCCGTCGATCAGCAGCTTCAGCAGGTTCAATCCGGCGGGTGTAGACCGAGTCGCTTGTGAGCCCGTTGATTGCGTTGGATCAGCTGCTAATTCCTGTAGTTCCTCCTGCGAGATGATTGGCTTAGACGATTCGTCTTGGCCCAAACAGTCACCGATCGGAACCAACAAGCCAGCCAAGGCTACCACACAGACGGTCAGCAAGCGGAATGTGGAGCGGCTGAGCATGATCAACTGTCAAAAGCTTGAGTACGATAGATGGTAACTACCTAAGCGAAACTGCATGTCGCATAAGCCATAAGTTTACGCCCGATCAGCCAGACCGGCCAGGACTTTGGCAAACCTTTTCAGACGCTTCTCGCTGATCGCCGGTACTGTAACGTTGAATCCGGCAGGACAAGCCTGCCGGATTTGAATCCTAATTTGACACTTCATACCTGCGCTCGGCAAGTAGTGTCATCTTTTCAGTTAATTCGCGGTAATCAACGTAGCTTCTGTAATTCGCCCAATCGTGACTGAGCTTGGGAGGCAAGCTCATGTTTGGGGTGCTTTTCGACAACAAATTCGTAGAATCCGATGGTTGTGTCCACGACTTTTTTTCGCGCGGGGCCGGAGAGTGTTTGGATTAGGGCTTCGCTGCATCGAGCGGCTTCGATGGCGCTTTTGGCTTGCCAGTTCTTGATCTCGTCGGGTGCCTTCTCGCCGCCAAAGCCGTACATGACTCGTTGGAATTCGGGGATGGCTTTGACTAGATCTCGCTGACCAAAATAGATTTCCCCCAGCATGAATCGAGCACGTGCGGCAACTTCATTGCGGTAATTGTTGGCTACTTCCGTGTAATGAACAATGGCTTCTTCTGTCTTGCCCTGGCTTTGCTTACAGAATCCCAGTTCGTAAAGCGCTGTGGGCAGGTAAGGACTGTCGGCATGATGCTGGACGATCTGTTCGAGCCACTGCTGACAGTCGCTCCATCGCTTCAGTTCACGCAGACACTGCGCTCCATGCAGATAAATCAGCGTGCGAACTTGCGGAGATGCGGCGCTGATGTCTGTCGTAGATTCGATGCCCTTGCGAGCCTGCTGAAAGCCAGTTAGGGCGACTTCAAACAGATCTTGCTTAAACGCACACTCGGCTTGCATGAACATCGCGTCAACCGCCAGGCGTCCCTTGGGAAAGCGGATGATTTGTGCTTCAAAGGTAGCGGCAGCTTCATCAAATCGGTTCATCTGATGCTGGCTCCAACCCAGTTTGTAGTACGACTTTTCAAGCAGTTGTTCATCCTTGGTTTGTCCCGCGATTCGTTGGTAGCCCGCCGCAGCCTGATCGTACTTGCCGGCATCGTACAATTGCTGAGCAATCATATAATTTGCGTCGGCTGAATGTTGGCTGTTAGGAAATTTCTGCGTCAGCTCTTCAAACCGCTGCTTGGATTGTTCCGATTTGCCTTGTTCGTGTAGATTCCACCCGATTTCGTATAGCGCTTTATCCATGCCAGGATAATCGGGTGCTTCAGCAATCAGTCGTTCGAAGGCTTGATTGGCTTGATCCATTTGCTTTAGTTCGGTATGAACCATGCCCAGTTCGTACAGGCCATTTCCTAGTGATGTTCCCTGGACACCACGACTGATGAATTTTTGCAGCGAGGCGAGTGCCTGTTGGGGTTGCTGCAACTTTCTTAGGCAAATTCCTTCTGCCAAAAGAGCATCGCTGCCTATCGAATCCTGAAGGTTCTTGGCAAGCAGCGGCTGAAGTTCTTGAAGAGCTTGTTCGTGTTGATCTTGCTGCATCAAGCTCCACGCGATTCCGTAGCTGGCAAAATGATGAAAGCTGTTTGCGGCAGGGTCGGCCACGATGCTGCGGTATTGCTGGACGGCTGCCACGTAGTCGCCTTCGGAAGCAACAAGCTGAGCCAGTTTATACTGGGCCTGCGCCCGCAATCGCGACTGTGGATATTTTTTTAGCAACTGCTGATAGGCAAGTCGAGCGTCTGCAGAGTTTTGCGTTCTTTGATAAGCTTCGGCCAACATGAGAAGACATTCATCGGCGCTGGTCCATTGATCGCTAGCGCTATGGCTGGCTTTCAAACTTTCAATGGCCTGGTCGAATTTCTCCAGCAGCAGGTAACTGGCACCTGCGATAAATAACGCCTCAGCCTTTTGGTCTGAAACGCTTAGGCTATCCGCCAAAACCGATGCAGCTTGAGCAGCAGGTAGATACTGGCCATCCAGGTAACGCGCCATCGACTGTCGCAGTTTCCATAGACTGACATTGCTGTTCTGTCCATCAGCAGCGATCAGTTTCTCGTAAGCGGCGGCCGCTGGAGCGTGTTGTCCCTTGCGCAGCAGCGCCTCGGCGGCCACATAGGCCACATCGGACCGTAAGGCATCACCGGGGTATTGGTTTAGAAATCGTTCGGCCCACACTTGAGCGGCATCGGGTTGACCCGCTTCCAATGCGGCGAATGCCGCGTTGTAGGCAGCGCGGGGTGCAACCACCGCAGTTGGGCTGTCGCTGGCGATGGCTTCGTATAGCTTTCTCGCCTCACCTGTTCTTCCAGGGGACGCGTATAGTGCGTCGGCGTAATCCAGTCGCAACGTGTTCAGGTGTGTGCTATCCTGAAATTGCTTGATTGCTGACTCAACAAGATTCGCAGCATCAACGTGTTTGTCTTGCCGCATCAGGGATAGAGCAAGTCCATGAGTGGCTTCGGCGGCTACAGGGCTTTTTTCGTTAAGCGCTTCGCGAAAATATTTTTGAGCCTGATCATGGTGGCCGTCCTTGGCAGCGATCTGACCTAGAGCCAGCAGCGCGTTCCAGCGATGTTCAGACTCTGGGAATTGTTCGACCAAACGCTGCAGGCTGTCAGACGCTGCCGAAGGGTTGTCCTGCTGAAGCTGAATTTGTCCCAGTCGCAACAAGGCAAGGTCGCGCATCGCACCTTGGTCCGTTTGACTGACTCGTTTCAGAAGCCCAATGGCCTCCTGTGCTTTGTTGTCCTTCAGCAGCAGTTCAGCTCGGCGAATGGCAACTTCATTGGCCAG
This sequence comes from Aureliella sp., assembly GCA_044234105.1. Taxonomy (GTDB): domain Bacteria; phylum Planctomycetota; class Planctomycetia; order Pirellulales; family Pirellulaceae; genus Aureliella. The sequence goes on from JBIIJD010000074.1 coordinate 8,742, forward strand.
GTGATGTGATTCATACTGAGTCAAAAATTCCTGATACCAGCGACCTGCTTCCGCAGAGTTCTTTTGATCTTCGTAAGCCACTGCCAGCGCGTATAGAGCGTCGGGCCGCAAGTTCGAACGCGAGAACCGGTCGTCATCCAACATCTGCTTGAAGTAGGCGATTGCCTTGCGATGGTTTCCTGTCAAGTGTTCAATGTCGCCTAAATAAAAAATCGCCTGATCGCTGTAGGCGTCTTCCGGAAACGACTTAAGGTACTCACCAAAACACTGCCGAGCCTCTTTAAGCAGTTCCGTTTTATGAGCAGCTTGGGTTGATGCTTTCCGCGACTCGGTCAGCAGAGCCCAGCCTAAGTTGATAAGCGACTCGGATCGAAGCTCCAGCTTGTTGTCTTTGAGCGATTGGCGGAACGCCTCGATGGCTCGCTGATGATTGGGTTCCTTTTGCTGTAGGTTGCAGATGCCCAGATGGTGCCAGGCGGTGCTGGTCTGAGATTCCTTGGGGAACTCGGCAACCAGTTTTTCCCATTCCTGGGCAGCCAGTTCAAAGGCCCCCGCATTTTGATAGTCGGCAGCGTTGGCGAAATAGGCCAAAGCCTTCTTGTTAATCGAATCCTGAGCATGACAGCTGGCCGCGCCAAAAGCCAGCGTGACCAGCCAAGCCGAAAGGCTCATGAACCATGATTGTCTGATTGCTACCATGACGATTCTTCTTCGGTTTTTACCAAAGCCTGTGAAAGATGAGAACTAACGACACAGAATATTGTACAGTGATCGGTTACCGGAATCCCGTTTGTCAAGGCAGTTTAGCAATTGGCCGCAGCGGCGCAAAGATTCGGCATTTGACTACCGGCCACCGGGGGCTGAATGCTAGCAGCTACTCCGTAATCATTAGCGACTGGGTGGTTTAGGCAAGTGTGGTGTGTTGTGGATGACGCATGCCGTAACCTCGCGACGGGTCATTGGGGCGCGTGCCATAAACTCGGGACCCCTCAGCCTCGAAGCGACGATTACGATAGCACCGCGTGAATGACATCCCCTTCGACATTGGTCAAACGGCGCTGGACTCCGTTGTGTTCAAACGTCAATCGCTCGTGGTCCAGGCCTAATAAATGTAGGATGGTCGCGTTCAAATCGTACAAGGGATGAATGTGTTCAACGGCTTTCTTCCCCAGTTCATCGGTCACGCCATGACTGACCCCTGACTTGACACCTGCCCCGGTCAGCCAGCATGTAAAACCATCTGGATTGTGATCGCGGCCTTGAGCTCCTTTTTGAAACATGGGCATGCGACCAAACTCGGTACACCACACGATCAGCGTGTCATCCAACAGTCCTCGCGATTTCATGTCGCGGACCAATGCTGCGGTGGGCTGGTCCAAAATGGCTGCGTGCTTGTCGTATTGCTCCTTCAATTTGCTGTGCCCATCCCAATTCAGCTCACCACCGCTCGCATACGCCCCATTGAACAACTGAACGAAACGAACGCCATTTTCAATCAAACGCCGAGCCAAGATGCAGTTCTTTGCATAGGCCGCTTTGATCGGATTGGAAATATCCTCGGCACCATAACTGCGCAACGTGTGTGGTGATTCGGTACTGAGGTCGGTGATGGTCGGAACGCTAAGTTGCATCCGAGCAGCTAATTCGTAACTGGCAATCCGCGCGGCTAGTTTTCCATCCCCCGGATGTTGTTCAAGATGACGTTGATTCATCCTCTGAAGCAACTCCCGCGCGGCGCGATCTTGCTCCAGCGTGATCAGATCGGGAGGAACCAAGTGCCGAATGGGACTGTTCGCGCTAAAAGAGGTGCCTTGAAACTCGGCCGGTAAAAATCCCGAACCCCAGTTGTTGACACTGGCTTGGGGAACGCCGCGCGGATCGGGGATCGCCACAAAGGCTGGCAAGTTCTGGTTTTCACTCCCCAGTGCGTAGCTAACCCAACTGCCAATGCTGGGAAAGCCATCTTCGACAAAACCGGTCGAGAGAAAATTCTCCGCCGGTCCATGCGTATTGGACTTGCTGGTCAGCGAGTGAATAAACGCGAATTCGTCGGTCAACTCGGCCAAGTGGGGAATCATATCCGAAACCCACTTGCCAGTTTCGCCGCGCCGCCGGAAAGGATACTGCGGCCGAGCAAGCTCCCCGGAAGGACCCTGGAATGTAACGGGAGGGCCACCGACAAGCGGTTTGCCATCCTGCTTGATCAACTCAGGCTTGTAGTCCCATGTTTCCAATTGACTGACTGCACCGGCACAAAAAATCACCAGCACATTTTTCGCTTTGGCCGAGTAGTGACTCGCGCGGGGTGCATAGGGCTGCGCTGGGTCGAACTGCGGTGGTTGACTCTCGTCGGTGTCCGTTCGAGCCAATAGCTGCTCACTCCCCAGCAAACTGGCCAGAGCAATGGAGCCTATGCCGGTTGTACTATCGGCCAATAATTGGCGGCGATTGAGGGTTGAATATTTGTTCATGGCGGCTCTACGGTAAGAACAGAAATTCATTGGAGTTGAAGATCGCTCGGCACAATGTGGCCAGCCCGTGCTCCCTAACGACCGGCGCTGCATCCGTTATTTCATCGTCGTTGGGTTCACGCCCAAAAGCAAGATGGTAGGTGAGTGCAATTTGACGAGGCACATCGGAAGGTTCCAACTGCTCAACACGCTGGCTAAATGCTGCCGCCCCTTCGATCGTAAAACGGCTATTGAACAGATTGAGGGCCTGGATCGGTGTGGTTGATTGCCGCCGCCGAGCTGTACTCTGCCCCGCGTCGGGACAGTCAAAAGCGCCAAAGACCGCTTCTCGCTCCATGCGGATTTTGTGCGCATAGACCATGCGTTTTAACCCATCTCCACTAAACGATTCGACGGGCGGAAAGCCGCTCAGTCCTCCGCGTGACTGAAACAGATCGAAACCAGGTCCGCCGGTTTGAAGATTCAATCTTCCACTGACTGCCAACATCGTGTCGCGAATGGTCTCGGCTTCCAAGCGGCGAGCTGGAAATCGCCACAGTAAGCGGATGTCGGCATCGATCTCCTGTCCGCGAGCATCAATTCGACTTGATTGCCGATAGGTGGCCGACAGTACGATCAATCGGTGCAGGTGTTTGATCGACCAAACCGACTGGATGAACTCCTGTGCCAACCAATCGAGCAACTCAGGATGCGTCGGCTGGTGCCCACTGCGTCCGAAGTCGCTAGCGGTTTCCACCAATCCCATTCCGAAATGCCATTGCCAAATCCGGTTGACCATAACGCGTGCGGTGAGTGGGTTGTTGGGCGAGGCGATCCAATTTGCGAGTGCCTGGCGTCGCTGCACATCGCTGCTGCCCGCCGGTAGCGAGACATCGCCCAGCGCACTGAGTACAGCCGGCAAGACCGCCTCCACAGGTTGTTCGGGATCACCACGTGATAGCAGGAACGTCGGCTCGGGAGCACTAAACTTTCCGGCAAACACCATCGGGACTTTGTTTACTGCCGCCAGCTCGGCTTCAAGATTGGATTTCATTTCCAACTGCGATTGCAACTCGGTCGCTTGATCGGCAGTCATGCCCGCGACATGGTGTAGCCGATCGGAGGTTTCGCCCACTTCGAGTGAGAACAGCGTTGGTAAACGATCCTCAAACTGTCCCTCACGGTCACGGCTCCACACGACGCTGGCCACCTCAGCGACTTCAGGCAATTCGAATTGCACCCAGCCCTGCCCAGCTCTGTCCGACATCCAACTGTAACTGTTTCCATATAGCCCGTCATGGATATGTTCGAGGCGATGAATCTCCGACGTACGACTCCCCGATGCGGTCACAGTTGTGCCATGGGATGCGAGGGCCACATTCTTGCGGGCAGAGCCTCCCGTGAATATCTCGAATTCGTCAATGCAGGGCTCGATCAGACCAAGCGTTGGATGGCGATTGGCATCATGGATCGTGAAGCGTATGAACTTGGCCGGTTGCGTAGGAAATTCATGTACATTCAATTTCGCGCCGGTAGCAAGCGTGGCCTGCGAAGCTTGTTGAGCGGTCAGTTGTTGTTCGATCGTGGCGATCCTGGACCGGAGTGCATCCGCTGCGGCAAGTTGAGATTCTGATTCAGGCGAATGAATCGGCCGCTCACCGAACTTCACGCCACTGAAAAAGGCTTGCAGTGCATAATAGTCGCGATGCGGAATGGCATCAAACTTGTGATCATGGCAGCGAGCACAACCGATGCTGAGTCCCAAGAAGGCTTCGCCGGTGTTGATAATGATCTCAGCCAGTTCATCTTGCCGTGCCAGTCGCTTTGACTCTTCGTCCTGACCGATTTGCCCCGGTAACAAAGCAGCTGCAGTAACTAGAAAACCTGTCGCCGCATCTTTTCCCAAAGTATCACCCACCAATTGTTCGCGGATGAATTGATCATATGGGGTGTCTTGATTGAAGGCATCGATCACGTAGTCTCGGTAGGGCCACGCATTGGGGCGCGGCGTATTGACTTCGAACCCGTCGGTGTCGGCATAGCGTACAACATCGAGCCAATGTTGGCCCCAGCGTTCTCCATAACGTGGCGACTTCAGCAGCTCGTCAACCACACGTTCGAATGCATCCAATCGGGTATCGCTGAGGAACTGCTCAATCGCTTCCGGCTTAGGTGGCAGCCCCGTTAAATCAAATGTCACGCGGCGCAGCCAAGTCAAACGCTTGGCGGGGGCAGACGGCTGCAAGCCATGCTGCTGCAGTTTTTCCAGAACAAAATAGTCGATCGCATTGTTGGCCGTTGTTGTGGGCCTCGCTGGTTCTGTCGCCGCGACCACTTCCGATTTGCTCAGGGGTGGTGTGGCGATGTTGAGCGGTTTGAATGACCAGTGGTCTGTGCGATCCTCGAGCTGTGCCAGATCCACGCCGTCGGGCCAATGCCCCCCCTGCTCTACCCAGCGCGTGAGCACATCGATTTCGGCGGGCGAGAGCCCAGGCCCTTCCGGAGGCATGCGTTCGTCGGAGTCTTCGCTGGTCACGAAGGTGATTAGTGGTGATTCGTCGAGGTTGTTCGGGACAATACTGGGACCATAACCATCGCCCCCTTTGAAGGCCTGGGACTTGATATCCAGTCGCAGTCCACTCTTTTGTTTCTCGGCACTGTGGCAACTGTAACAATGCTGTTCAAAAATCGGCCGGACATCGCGCACGAAGTCGATCTCCTCCGCATAGGCAGGCAATTGCCAACACAACGTGGCCACTGTCACCGTAAACGCTGTTGTCACCGTAACCCAGGCCAGTGCGGGAAGCAGCCGTTGCCAAGCAACGCTGGGCGAGAAGCCGAGATGCTGCCACAACGAAGCAGCGATAGAGCGTTGCACCGGTTGCACACGCAGCGCTCGATCGCTTGGCGGAAGCATCATTTCGAATTCCTCCTCGGGCTGCGTTCACTGTGCCCACGCTACCAGCTAATGATAACTGACAGAAAATTTAATACGGATAGGAAATTCCGTAACCGTTCACGGGTCGAACGCCGTGCATCGTCCTTGACGATATCGGGTAAATATCTGGTTACATGTTGCATTGTCAAGAGTTTATGGTAGATACACTTTTGGCATATTCCCTTCGGGAAAGATATTACTCCAATCGTGGGCAATCGAATTGTAGTTGATGCGGTCTTGATTAGTCAGAATCGTTCAGAAGTTTGGCAAGATCGGTCCAGTCGTTCAGTTCGGCTGCAAAACTACCTTCATGGCACCTGGGTGTCCATCGTACAACTTGGCAAACCACTGGGGGCCTTCATCCAGCGAAGCGGTAGCGGTGATCAACGGTTGAACCTGGATTGCACCGCGACTGAGCAGATCGATGCACTGTGGAATTTCGCCGTTGGAAGCGCAACTGCCGTTGAGGGACAATTCGCGGTTCACGATCTTCTGTAGTGGTACTTCCACCTTGGGTGATAGGTTACCGACCAAAGTGATCGCGCCACCGCGCCTAGTGCATTCGATGGCCGTATTGAGCGGTGCGGCGGCACCGACCACTTCTAAAGCTACGTTGGCACCGCGTCCATCAGTCTGTTCATGAACTTGCTGGACCACGTCAACCTTTTGAGGATTTAGCAACCTGGTCGCACCGAAGTGTCGAGCCAACTGAAGTTTGTTATCATCCAAGTCGACCGCAATGATTTGGCTGCAGCCAGACAGGCGAACCGCTTGGATGACCAGCAGGCCAATCATGCCACTGCCAACGACCACGGCCGAGTCCCCCAATTGAATGGGACTGCGATTGGCAGCGTGTACGGCAATCGATACCGCTTCGATCAGTGCGGCATGTTCAAAAGGTAGATTGGCAGGCAATTGGTAACAGATATTCTGTGGCACGACGACATACTCGGCAAACGCACCATGCCGTCGGAATTCGTCGCACGACACGCCCAGCACCTGACGGTTTTCGCACAGGTTGATCGATCCACGACGGCAGTAATAGCAGTGGCCGCAGGAAACCGTCGAGTCAAAAGTGATACGGTCGCCTTCTGAAAAACCTTTCACGTTTTTTCCAACTTCGGCCACGACGCCTGCTGCTTCGTGCCCCATGATCAGCGGTGGTCGGCGACGGCCGGTAGAACCGTCCCAGCCATGGATGTCAGAACCGCAGATGCCACATGCCTTGACCTGCACTAGCAGTTCATCCGGACCGATCTGTGGCTTGGGGACATCTACCAGATCTAGTTGCTTGTAGTCGCTTAGCAGCATGGCTTTCATGACAGATATTCCCGTTGGCAGCAATGAAATTTCTGGGGGAAGCAGCGGAATCAGGATCGCTTGGGTTTGTAGATTTCGGTAGCCGTGCCGAAGTACAGCTCTCCAGCATTCATCAGTGTTTCGCTGAGCGTCGGGTGCGGGTGAATCGTCTCGGTCAGGTCGCGAACTTCGCATTGCATTTCGATGGCTAGAACGGCTTCGGCAATCAGTTCACCGGCACCCGGTCCTACAATTCCGCAGCCCAAAACACGATGAGTTTGCGGATCGATCAACCATTTGGTCAGCCCATCGGTGCGTCCCAGCGCCTGAGCGCGACCGCTGGCGGCCCAAGGATAACTTTCGACGACTACGCTGCGACCAGATCGCTTGGCATCTTCTTCGGTCAAGCCTGCCCAGGCAATTTCTGGATCGGTAAATACCACTGCAGGAATCGCGGCTTTTTCGAAGGCGACGTTCTTGCCGTGAATCACTTCAACGGCCACCTTGGCCTGGTGGGACGCTTTGTGAGCCAGCATCGGTTCACCGGCTACATCACCGATAGCAAAAATGTGCGGATCTGCCGTTCGTTGTTGCACATCACAAAGGGCAAAGCCGCGTGCGTCGGTTTGAACCCGAGTATTCTCCAGGCCGATGTCGCGTGTCACAGGGCGGCGTCCGACACTCACCAGGACCCGATCGTAGCGATGGTGGCCAAATTTCCCCTGCCCTTCGAAGGTGACTTCCACTTGATTGTCCACTTCGGTCAACGAACCAACTTTGGTATTCAAGAAGATTCGATTGTCGAACAGTTTTTGCAGTCGCTTTTCTAGCGGCTTGACTAGATCCCGATCGGCACCCATCAAAAGTCCATCCAGCAGTTCGACGACGGTTACTTGGCATCCCAAGCCGGCGTAGACACTGCCCATCTCCAAGCCGATGTAGCCTCCACCAATCACCAGCAACGTTTTAGGAATATCCGTTAGAGACAAAGCTCCAGTGGAATCCATGACGCGCGGGCTGCCGACGTCAAAACTAGCAGGCATCGCGGGGACACTGCCTGTAGCCAGAACGCAATGCTCGAAAGTGATTTCCTGTTCCGCAGGGATCGATGCATGCTGGCCTTCCAGTCGCAAGCAGGTGCTGTTTTGGAAGGTGCCTTTGGCCTGAATGACGGTTACATTTCGACGCTTGGCCAATCCGGCTAGCCCGCTGCTAAGCGTCTGAATGACCTTTTCTTTACGCTGGCGGATTTGGTCTAGGTCTATTTGAGGTGCCGCGTAGGTTACGCCCCAGTCATGGCGCAGTTCGTCGACTTCCGAGATCACTCGTGCGACATGCAGTAGCGCTTTGGAAGGAATGCAGCCACGCAAAAGGCAGGTGCCACCCAGTCGTTGTTCGGCTTCCACCAAAGTGACCTGCATACCCAAGTCGGCCGCCAAGAATGCGGCTGCGTAACCGCCGGGGCCACCACCCAAGACGACCAATTCACTGTGCATTGTTTGAATCCATTTCAAAACGAATCGATAGAACAAAAACGGCCTACGCGAACAATCGAGTAGGCCGAAGTGAAATTCAATCTGGCATCAGTAGCCGCATGGCACCGTACTATCGCGCCAAGAACTCGACCACGATATTTCCGTTTACAGGTAGACTGATGTCGTTCTCAGTCGGCAAGCTCAGCACGGTGGCGCTCAGGTTTTCACCATCAAAAGAGAGCCAGTCCAGCGCTTGTGGAGGGTTGTTCGCGATGACTCCACGGTACAAATTCTTTAGGTTCTCGCGGCCTCGCAGTTCAATCACGTCGCCAGCACGCAGCAAAAAGCTGGGCTTCGTAACCTTGACGCCATTGACGCGGAAGTGGCCGTGTACGATGCCCTGTCGAGCCTGAGGGCGGGTCTTGGTGAAGCCAGCGCGACGAACCACGTTGTCCAACCGGCGTTCGCACATCGTCAAAAGGTCCAAAGCGGTATTCCCCTTACCAGCCGAAGCCGCTTCGTAGTAACGGCGCAGTTGGCGTTCGCCCAGTCCATAGTAGTACTTGATCTTTTGCTTTTCAGTCAGTGCCAAGCCATAATTACCCGGCTTGCGACCTCGGGGGTGCATGCCTGGTGGCGTGTCACGACGCTCCGACGCGCGAACCGCTCCAGCGCTCTCATAAATCATGGCACTCAATCGACGATTGATGCGTGCTTTGGGACCTGTATACCTAGCCATAAATCAAGCTACTCCTGGTTCTTCAAAGGGGTTCCCCATCGCCGGCGAGCGCACTATGGCGGCTTGGGCGTGCCAATCCCTGTGATCAAACGATCTGCGGCTGCTTTGGTTGGATCAGGCAAGCGAAAAAATTGCTTTGCCAGATTTCTTGCAGCTTTGCGGCGACCCGTCACGGTTGGGTCGTTGGGTTGGCGGGACTATCATTTCTTAAGGTCTCTTAGTATCCCAAGACTGCTTGAAATCACAAGAGCCAATTGGCGGCTCAGATAATTCTCGTCCCCTACCCTCCCGCAAATGGACCGCTTCAGACAGAATTACCGCTCCACGGCTGCCCGTGTTAGCCTATTGGTAGGCTTGCAAGGCTGGTTTTCTAAAGACAATATTAAAGTGCTTAAGTCTATGCGACGCAACGATTTACGGAATATAGTTATCATCGCTCACGTCGACCATGGAAAGACTTCCTTGGTCGATTGTCTCCTGAGACAGAGCGGCCAGTTTCGCGAGTCGCAACTGCAGGGAAGCCAAATTCTGGACAGCAATGATCTGGAGAGGGAACGTGGAATCACGATTCTTAGCAAGAACATTTCGCTGCCCTACAAGGGCGTAAAAATCAACTTGATCGACACCCCTGGCCACGCCGATTTTGGTGGCGAAGTGGAACGAGTGGTCCGTATGGCTGACGGAGCCCTGGTCTTGGTCGATGCAGCCGAAGGTCCGATGCCTCAAACTCGCTTTGTCCTTTCCAAAGCTCTGGAAGTAGGCGTCAAGCCCATTGTGGTTATCAATAAAATCGATCGTCCCGATGCTCGCTGTGCCGAAGTGGTTGACGAAGCCCTGGAATTGCTGGTGGACCTGGGCGGCGAGCAGTACATGGATGAATTTAACTACATTTTTACCTCGGCAAAAGAAGGATACGCCGCCTACAATCCGACTCAGCCTTCCACGTCGATGGAACCGCTGTTGGATATGGTTTTGGAAAAAATACCTGGGCCAGAAGTTCAGCCGGACGCGCCCCTGCAGATGCTGGTTACCAATTTGGACTGGTCTGAGTACGTTGGGCGAATCGGTGTGGGGAGAATTGAAGCGGGTACCTTGCGGACCAATCAGGCCATCGATTTGGTCAAAGCTGATGGTCCTAAGGCGGCGCAGGTTTCTTCTGTCTGGACCTTCGACAAGCTGGGGCGCGTCGAAGTGCCCGAAGTTACCGCTGGCGACATCACGGCTGTGGTAGGACTTGAAGATGTCGAGATTGGCGACACGATTTGTATGCGAGGTGGAAACAGTCCGTTGCCGCGCCTGATCGTGGATGAGCCAACTTTGGAAATGGTTTTTAGCGTCAATAATTCGCCATTTGCGGGTCGCGAAGGCAAGTTCGTTACAACGCGTCAGATCCGTTCAAGACTGGAGCGCGAACTGGAACGCAACGTTGCCTTGCGCATGACGCTGGTCGAAGGAGCGGAAGCTTACGCAGTGCGTGGTCGCGGCGTCTTGCACTTGGCGGTATTGATCGAAACCATGCGCCGTGAAGGCTACGAGTTCTCCGTTGGCAAGCCGACCGTGGTTCTGCGAGAAGTAGGCGGTAAGTTGCACGAACCCTACGAGACGCTGAACGTGGAAGTTCCCGAAGATAAGGTCGGTCCTGTGATGGAATTGGTTGGGGCACGGCGCGGAATTTTGGACGAGATGCTGCCACGCGGGACGTATTCACTGCTTCAGTTCGAGATACCTGCGCGCGGTTTGATCGGCCTGCGAACCAGGCTGCTCAATGCAACTCAGGGTACTGCGATCATACATCACCGCTACAGCGGATACCGGCCCAAAGAGGGTGATGTCCCCAATCGTGCCAACGGTGTGCTGGTATCGATGGTCACTGGCAAGGCCGTTGGTTTTGCACTATTTGGTTTGCAAGATCGCAGCGAATTGTTTGTGGCTCCAGGCGACGAAGTTTACGAAGGCATGATCGTTGGCGAGAATGCAAGAGATAACGACCTGACAGTTAACCCATGTCGCGAGAAAAAGCTGACCAACATTCGGGCTGCAGGAAGTGATGAAAACATCATCCTGAAGCCACCGCGTCAGTTGTTTCTAGAGGCAGCGCTGGAGTACATCGAAGAGGACGAACTAGTAGAGATCACACCCAAATCGATTCGCCTTCGAAAGATCAGCTTGCGAGAATCGGAACGACGTCGACAAACACGCGCGGCGGCACGATAGCTACCTTCGCCAGAAGGTTGTCTACGGATTGTGAGTCGCAACCATCGCAAGAAGTTGGCCTTAATTATGCAAAATTCGATCCCTATCCCGAATCCAGTAGACCAACAGCGGAATGGTTGCTGGCCAAGTACAGCAGCTCGTCAGACCGATGATGATCATAATCATTTGGTAGATCCATGCGCCGTTGCCTTTTCTCCATACGAAGGCAACAGAGAAGACGATGGTCAGGATTGCGCCCATCACCAAGTAGATCACGCCCATGATGGTCATTTCCATGGGACCCGTGTCTGCACTATCTGCTGTCAGTTCGTTAGCAAACGCAATCAAGAATCCGCCGCCGATGCTCAGAGCTAAATACAGGATGATCATCGCGCCGTTGTAGACCTTTGCCCAAAATACGACCTTGGGGGGCTCGGAGGGCCAGGTAGGTGGGTTGTTGGGCGAAGTCGTTTGCATCGATTGCGGCGAAAAGCCGTACGGATTATGGTTTGATGGATCATTGCTCATCTTGGGTCTCCAGAAGTAGCTAAAAATGATTGTAAAGTGAGAGATCTTTGGCCAACTGAGTCGCAGGCATGGAAGAATTGTCGCGCTGCCGGGATAATGCTGTTAGCGTCTGTGCCAGATGGTAGACATCCAAAGTGACGAAAAATTGTTCCGTCATGTCATCAAGCTGGCTATCAGCACTTGCATTTTCTGCTGCGTGAATGGTCTTTCCCCGGCCGATTTCCCGACCATTGGCTACCAGCAGAAAACGGTTTGAGTGTGTCAATAACGTAGCAGAAGTGGATCTGTCGGGCTCAGCGGTTTCTGATTCAGGCCAAGTAGCTTGAGTGTGCTGCGGCTTGCGAGTGTCGTCGATAAGCCAGGTTAGGCAAAATTCCTGGTGAGGGCAAAGGTCCAGTTCCCTTGCGATCCTTGTGCGCAAGAAGTCCAAGCCGATGCAGGTCTTTGTCCATGTATCAGCCAGCAGGAGCAGCAGGTCGCCGCTTTCCGCACCAAACGCCTGTTGCAGACTTTGAAGAATCTCAGGTTCCAAATTCTTGCTGAAAGTTGACCACAGTCGACCATCGGGCTGAACCCGGAACCAGGACATTCCGGCGACGTCGGCATGCTGCATGAGCAAATGAGTCAGTTCATCGATGCCTTTGCGAGAAAGTTTGGCCGCGCCCCCAACGACTCGAATGCCTCGAACCAAGCCGCCTTGGCCGAGCACTTGAGAGAAGACTCGAAATCGCGTGTCTCGGACGATAGAGCTGCAATCGAGAATTTCCATGCCATAGCGCAGATCGGGAGTCGAGCAGCCGTAGCGCCGCATCGACTGCTGATGGGTTATCGCTGGTAGAGGAGTGGGTAGCCTACGTCCGATTAGCGGAGTCAGCAGGTTATCAAGTGATTGTTCAACACTCGCCAGAATGTTCTGTCGTATTCCAAAATACTGCAAGAGTTGAGACTTAGGATCTAGATGATCAATCCGGTCTTGTGAGCTAACGTTTGATTGTTCGCATTCCGTTACGGGGCAAGCACTGGCGGCACTTTTGATATGGCTGGCGGTTTGCCATCCGGCTGCAAGCAGTTCAGTTAGCAATTGGTTGGCGATCGAATTGCATTGGTGGGAGTGCAGGCTGGCCACTTGGCGGATCTCCGCTGGGCTGAAGGTTGGTTGCAGTTCTGCGCTGGGCGCGTAGTCGATGGAATTCAGCGGGATCAAAGGGATCGTCTGGGTTGCCTGGGGCTTGACCGCTGAGTTGCTTAGAAACCAAAGCATCTAAAGCATCGATTTCCTGCGAGGTTGGCCGATCGGTACCGTCAGGGAAATCCACGGGTGACTGCCAGTCAGTCGCCTGAGCGAACGGGACTGACCGGTTAGCCGCCAATTGTTGTGCAGTCTGGTGGTCTGGAACAGCTCGAAGCGGCATCGCACCGTCAGGCACCGGTTGTAGTGTCGGGCTGCGAGTGCTGCTAGTGGCTTCCGCTGTGATCACAGGATTTTGGACGAATTGAATCCATCCGACAAGCGCCTCGATCAACTGAGTTTCTCGCGGGTCGATGGGGGGGACACTGCTGCCGCCGTGTGGGCCAGTGGCGTAGTCCAATAGTGGTGATTGGGTATTAGAGCTTGTACCTTGGCCGACGTACTGGAGCACTGCACGCAGGTTAGCATCAGTGTCCCTGGCAGCGTGCTTGGCCGTGATATGCAGAAGTTGCAGCGGGTTATTGGCATCGTGTCCGTGGCAACTGGCTGCCCCACAGCGATTGGTCAGCACATGCTGAATCTGCTCGCTGAATCGACTCTGGACCTGGTTGGAAAGCATTGCGTTGGAAAAAGTCGAAGCTGGCTGAACGGCGGATCGAACCGATGGATTACTGGTGGACTGCGCGGTCTGGGTAGGTGTTCGGGAAAGCGGAGCCATGCCCAAATAGGAACGGAATTCGGGCTGCTGTAACATGGCCTCTTTGATTTCAATGCCCAAGCGTTTTACCGCCGGGCTGGTTGCCGGTGGATTAGTTTGAATCACCCTCAAGTAGTGCTGGCCGGCCTCAGCAAGCAAATGTACGCTCTTGCACCACTGGGCCAACTGAAAATGATCACCCGGTCGCGGGTGGATTGGCAGGCGACTAAGCTTGAAGCGGTAAAGTTCCTGAAGGTTGCTTCCTACGAATTGAACCTGATCGCGCGGAATGACCACTTGATTTCCAGGCGTTTTTTGAACATGGTATCGATCTGCGATCAGTTCAACCCGTCCGGTCAAGCAGCGATCGTTGGTTAGCAGTACATAACCCGATTCGAGAACCTGAGCGCAGGCTGAAGCGACCAAGGTTAAGCTGAACGCCAAAGCCAATAGACTTAAGGAGATGCGGCCTGCAAACATGTTCGGTCTCAGGGCAAGCGGACTGATCTTGATCCATAAAAGCAGCAATCAAGATCAAGGACTTGAATTCAAAGCTGGCAGCCAGACCCAATTTAAGCTGGCTACTTTCTGGACAATAAAGAAAATAGGGTTTTTAAGTCAAGCGATCCTGGTCTATGGGGAAACTTTATGAGCAAACGGACACTCCAAAAAGTGCGAGCCATTTACGCTGGGCGAGTTCAAGGTGTTGGGTTTCGAGCCAATGTTCTGCAGGTCGCTAGGCGGTATCCGGTCACCGGTACGGTCTGCAATGTTAGCGATGGCAGCGTCGAATTGGTGGCCACGGGCCAATCTTCCGACTTGATGAAGCTACTTCAGGATGTGGACCAACGAATGTCCAGGAACATCGTCCATTGCACGGTGGATTGGGGGGATGGCGATGAACAGGAGTTTTCCGAGTTTTCTATAACCCCGGACAAGTGGGTGGAATAGGCTGATTTGGCCGCAGGAATTGCTGCAAGCCGGTAGAACCAGCAAAATTTTCTGAAACTAGGGCCTGCAAGTATCGTAAAGCCCTTGTACGCCATGAACGGTTGGCTAGGTTGTAACGTAACCGTTCACGAACTAATTCGGGTGGATGTGGTCGAGTCCGAGCGAGCCCACAGGGCAACGTCTGCGGGCTCGCTCGGATTCGACGACAGCCACCCATTGCGTTTCAAGCAAACTCATAGATCGCACGCTAATATCCGTGAATGTTTGCCAACTTTTCTTATCCATGATCAATCGAATTTAGCTATGCAAAGTACGGTTCTGAATTTGCCAGTTGGACTGCTCGCTCAAGTCAATAATTCATGGTTAACCTCTTGGTTGACACCGGTTTGGTTCTTAGCCGCCGGCGTTGCCCTGGGGATGGTAGTGCTACTGGTCAGTATTCTCTTGTTTCGCTTGCTCTCTTGGACACCGTTGGCATCGCTGTCGCGTTCCAGTCTGGGGCATGTGGTGGCTGCCGTTGTGACTGCAGCCCTGACCTTTGCAGTTATGTGGCTGCTTCCTAAATCGACGCTGGGTGACTCGCGGCTGCAGGAGCCTTTGTTCATTGGCTTGGCGATTGCGATGTTGTGTGCCATTGTGGCTTGGGCTTTCGTCTTTTGCAGCGGGCGCCAGGCATCCAAGTCGGCCTGGTCGG
>JBIIJD010000130.1:0-7201 GCA_044234105.1 Aureliella sp.
ATTTCTCCGCGTCAGCCAACAACTTGCATTTGTCCTCAGGTTCTATTTCTGGTGGAGGTGTACTGACGCTACAAGGCAATTCCACATGGTCAGGCGGATCGATGCTGACACCAGCAGGTAAGACGGTAGTGGCTAGCGGTGGGGTACTCAATGTGACGGGCGGCACGGGCAAGTTCCTCAGTCGTGTCCTGGAAAACTCTGGTACGATCAACTACACCGGTAGTGGTTGGCAGTTTGGTCTCAATCCTTCGGAAATAGGAGTGATTACCAATAGCGTTGGGGGCGTCTTTAATGCTATCGGTGATGGTGACTTCGTTCAGTACTACCAAAGCAGCCATGTCTTTAATAACCAGGGCCTATTCAATCGCAGCGGCGGTGGTAGCACCTTGATCTCCGGCGTCGCGTTCAACAACGGCGGTTCGATCCAAGTTGATGAGGGTGTTTTTCAAAGCTCTTCAGGATCTGCTACCAGCCTCAATGGAAACCGCTTTTTGGCAAGCTCGCGCAATGCGATCATGAACCTCATAGGAGGGTTTGTCGGCAATACGACCAATCGCCAAAGCTTCTATCCACTTGGCCTTACCAGAGTCACTGGCGGTTCGGCTGGAGCGCCTGCGTTGCTGGAAGCAATGAGCCAGGACAGAGGCGCCGATTCTGAAGGATATAGTGAGAATTTCGCTTACGGAACACTAGAACTCACCTCAGGTTTCTATCGGCTAGTCAATAACTCGGACAATTATCCAGGTGAGGGAACGGAGGCCGTGTACGTCGAAAAACTCGTTCTTCCACCTGCGGCAAATCTGAATCTGAACGGAATTAAGCTGTACGTGGGTTCGAGCTCTCAGATAAATGGCATCGTCACCGGAGGATCGGTAACGGTGGTCTTTCCAGCTGTCATACCAGTGCCAAAAGTCTCGTTCAATAACACCAGTCAGAGCGTCAGTGAAGATGCCGGATTCGTAGATATCGGCGTTCACCTCAACAGCCCGCAGACTCGTCGCGTGACCGTGCCCTTAACTATTGGCACTAGTTCAACAGCCTCAACAGTACGCGATTACAGATTGGTACACACCGAGGTCACCTTCGAGCCCGGACAGTCGTCGACTAACGTGCAGGTCGAGATTGCCGATGACAGCGATGCTGAAAGTCAGGAGCAGATCTTCGTCCAGTTGAGAAATACGGCTGGGATTGACGTGGGGCCGAACACTACGCATGTAATCTCCATCCTCGATAACGACTCACCGCCAGGCGTTTCTTTTACTGCCAGGACAAGAAGCGCAGTGGAAGGTCAAGTCTTAACCGTTGAGGTTCAGATGGATGCCGTTTCCAATCTGGATGTCACCGTACCGATTGTGATCACTGGACTGTCAACTCCGCCCACGGACCCTGCACTGGACCTGACGCTTACGAGTCCTTCAATTGTCATTCCGGCTGGCTTTCAGCGCGGTAGCGTTTCGTTGACCGTAATCGACGACGCGATTGCCGAAAAGGCCGAGTCGTTTCGATTGAGCTTCGGGGCGATTGAGAATGCAGCTCCCTCGACGGCGTTTCAAGCTGCTCTTCAGCAGATCGTTACAGTAAGACCCAATGACCTGCCCGAGGTGGCTTTTGAAGTAGTCGCCAGCAATCGACCTGAGAATGGTGGATCAGTCCCAATCAAAGTGACGATGACCCCGGCCGCAAGCTATCCGGTTACCGTCAACATCACACGTCAGGGAACAGCTAGCACTTCAGATGTGACCCTGACCCCCTCGAACTCCGTTACCTTCGCTCCTGGAGATACTACAGCATTTGTCAACGCCACGATCCAGGATGACACACATCTAGAGGACGTAGAGTCGTTAGTACTTACGCTAATGCCTCAGTTTTCCCAAGGAAACGAGTTTGCGCTGAAGCCTGGAAGGAGCCAATATCGCATGCAGATCATCGACAACGAAGCTCGGTTGGCTCAGTTCACTGTTGCATCACAATCAGAGTGGGAAGACATTGGGACTGTCCATGCTGTTGTATCGCTACCATTCACCCGAAGCCAACCCACAACCTTTCGCGTCAAAGTGACTGGAACTACTGCTTCAACGGGAATTGCATTGAGGAACCAGAGCAATCCCGCCTTAAATGACTTTAGCTTTCCCACGAGTGGCGTGGGAGGACAGGTAGGAGCAGGATTGCCTGTTACGATTCCGGCAGGGCAGTTGAGTGTTACCATTCCTATTCAAATTATCAACGACTCCCGAAATGAGATCACTGAGAAAAATGAGATCACTGAGAAAATCGTTCTAACCCTCGACGACAAGGAATTTACTACCAATGTTGGTCTTCCCAGCAATTTGGGAAGTCGAAAAGAGCAGACCATCTACATCAGGGACAACGACCCTATTGTTACGATCACAGCCGTAGAAAGTAATATTGAAGAGGGCACTCCGCATGTTCTGCAGACGATAATCGGTCGTCCGTTTACACCGATTTCACTTTCGATCAAACTCTCAGCTGCCACCAATAGGGATATCGTCGTACCTGTAAATTTCACAAGTCTTCAGAATGGTCGCACAGTTGTCAATGGTACGGCCAGCATCGGCAATCCAGGCAGTTCACTTGATTTCTTCGGAGCGGCTAATGGCATCACGGTAAAAAAAGATAAAACAACTAATACGTCAGTGGTGGCTTACATACAAGCAGACAGATTGGATGAGCCCGACGAGACGATCGTAGCTAGATTTGGTGCTCCCGTTGGAGGTGGCATTTTGGCTAACACCAGTTCCACTTTTACGATTGTTGATGACGATAGCCCTCCATCGGTCAGTTTCAAGACAGCCAATGGCATTGGTATTTACGAAGGGAATTCGGCGACTTTTGAAGTGCAACTCTCTGGCAATGCTACGCAGCAAGAGTCTTCGGTTAAGGTGAACTTTTCGACGTCTACCGCCAAGCGAAATACTGATTACACTGTGTCGGGACTGTCCTCTGGTGATCGACTGGTCTTTCCCGCTGGCGTGCGAAAGAAGACTTTTTCCATTTCCGCCAAAAATGACAATGTCGGAGAACCAAAGGAGTCATACTCGATTTGGTTGAGCGACGCACAGAACGCGAGTCTTAGCCACCCTGACAACCGAATCCGTAGCTCCGAGATTTGTGACAAAGTGACTCAGACATCACCACCGGCTGGCAGCTTGGCTATCAATGTTGAAACAGCTTTCTGCGGTACTCTACAAAGTGGTTCATCAGGTGGGATCGGACAGATAACTCCACCAACAACCGTAACAAGCGGCCCAATCTCGGGCAGCACGACTTTTTTTGATTCCAATTTCAATGGGATTCGGGATTTCCTGGATCTCAACGATAATGGACTATGGGATGTTAATGAACCTCTCGAGCCGATCGCAACAACAGATCAAGCAGGTCAACTTCAATTTCCATTCAGCGAATCTTTCGACCGAGATGGTAATGGTGTCTTGTCAGAGAATGAAGGACGCTGGATAGCCGCAGGTGGTGTTGACGTAACCACTGGATTGCCGTGGAGATTGCCTCTATTCGCGCCTATCGGCGTATCATCGATTACCCCGATCACTAGCTTGGTGGAAGCCATGGTGAGACTGCAAGGTCTTAACGCACAAGCCGCTTCAGACCGTGTTTTAGCTGCGATGGGAACTGAGGGCGGTTCTCTGGCAATCGACAATATTCGCAACTTGATCCTGGCAGACGACCAACAGTCTGCGGAACTCTACACCGAACTGATCAAGCTATCCAACTCTGCGATTTCTATTGCGGATCTGTTTCACGGTGCTGCCCCAGACCTGCCATTTGAGTTCTTAGCCGAACAGGTATTCGCTGCATTGGCCAACCGAATTGTAGAACCTGATTCATTGCTCGAGTTAAATGATGTGTTTACCTGGGAGGATGTGATCGAGAATGTTAGCCGACAGACTGGATTCGACTTACATGCTGATCCCGTAGTTCATTCCGAAATTGTGGCAGGTGCCGCCCTGATTCTGGCGGAGTCGAATCAAGCACTACGCGACGTACCGATCACAATGGATAGACAATTTGTGGAAGAATTGACCAAGATCAAGAAGGTGGTTCAGGGTACGATTGCGGCATCACTAAAGCAAGTCGGCCAAGGTACGATAACGATCCAAGACGCTGTCGCCGCCCATACAGGTAACAATCTTCAGAATCAGATCGCGGCGGCTGTGATCGGCAATGTTTTCCCGCCTCTCTTGCAAGTGAATGACGCCCAGATCATCGAGGGAGACAATGGCACTACCATGCTTGAGTTCACCGTGGATCTGATCGGCGAACATGCGGAAACAATCTCGGTGAATTATGAAACGGGAGATCTATCTGCTACCGTCGACGACAATGATTACCTGCCAGAATCAGGCACACTCACTTGGCTGCCCGGTGACAACACTTCAAGAGTGGTGCAGGTTTCAGTCGTCGGTGATGCCAACTTCGAATTCGACGAACAGATCGCGTTGGCTCTCTCCAACCCCTCCAATGCTGCATTCAGTCGCCAGTTGGCCACCGGCACAATCCTGAGCAATGACTCAATGACTGTATCACTCCCGGGTGACACAAGTTCAAATCTGGTAACCGTGCAAACCGATGGTGAGGAGTATCATCTGTTGTTGAATGACGAACTGGTTCATTCAGGTCAGACTACTTCGCCAGTTCATTCAGATTTAATTGGCAGTAATCTCGTTGACAACCAGTTTGAGTTCCTGATGCAGGGTGATTTGACACGCGCTGACCGATTTGATTTGCACGGAGGAACTGGCGCTGGCGTTGACACAGTGCAGTGGCGGCATGGCAATTTCTCTGAGATTGTGCATCGCATTGATCACGACGGCAGTGGCCGGACTCTGTTCAATCCCTCAGGAGTACAGTTGGATCCCCATCACCTGCAGTTTAGCTGGTCAGATATCGAAGACTTTCGTTTAGCCTTTGGTGACACGGACCGCCTCGTCTTTGAACTGGAGCCTTGTGTGACCGCAGTTCATCTTGAGGATGCTGATCCTACAGACTTGATACCCGGCCTGGCAGGTATGATGCGAATGTATAGTCCTACCGGACAGTTTTCTACCGTTCTCTTCAATCCTTCGATGGGTGAGTTGATTGTGCGAGGATATTTTGAGGCATCCTCTCTGAATGTGGTCTCAACGGACCCACTTCTTGTTGTTGTTCCACAACACGAGCAACTGTTCGATACCACATCACCGGTAAGTCAAGTTCTTGCCCTGCCGGCTGAATCATACTATCAGTTTGAGGTCAACTGGGCGGGAACCGACGAGGACTGCGGTAGCGGGGTCGCGTCTTATGATGTTTATGTTTCAACCAATCCCAGCGGTCCCTATTCGGCTTGGCTCTCCAATACAACCAGCACCAGCGAGACATTTGTAGGCACTCCGGGTGCCACCTACTACTTCTATTCGGTCGCTAGAGACTCCGCCGGTAATCTCGAACAAACCCCCGCCAGCTATCAGGCGACGACTACAGTCGCTGAATTCTCACAAATTTCCACAGCGAGTGTCTATCATGCGGGCTCTTCATTTGCTTCCTCGGGTACTTCGAATGCCATAGATACTACCAAAGTATTAGCCAGGGAGGGACAGGTTCCACAGTTGCTCGGTTTCAATAATTTGATCAACTCCAGCCGCGGAATTAACGGACTGGTTTTCGATATCAATGGCGTATTGCAAACTCTGACTCCTTCAGACTTTGTATTTCAAATGAGCCCAACCGGTGCATTCTCGGAAGTGAATCACCAACCGCAAGACTGGTCGATGGCGCCACCGCCGTTAAGTATAGCGAATGAGCCGGGTTCTGCGGATCGTACCGTGATCCAATGGCCAAACAATGCAATTGCGAACCGCTGGCTGCGAGTGACCGTGAAGGCCAATCCCAACACTGGCTTGTCGGTACCGGAGGTATATTACGTAGGCCACCTGCAGGGCGAGTCGACTGGGCCATCCGGCGGTAAATTTACCGTGCTGGTCGCAGACATCCTGGCGATTCGAGCTGCCCTGACACAGAGCACTACTGCGAGCAGCATCGTGGACCTGGATAAGAGCGGAGTCGTGCTGGTCGCAGACATCCTGGCTGCCAGAAGTCAGTTAACCCAGGAGCTAACTCAAATTACCATTCCGGCCTCCGGCGGTGGAGGTGGTGGCGGCAGTCTTGAAGGTGAAGCTGAGTTGATCGAAATGCTAGTTGAGCCAAGCCAGTCTGTGTCGTCGCTGCGGCTGGCCAATGAACCTACTGAGGTCGGTCCAACAAGTAACACCAGGCGCGGCCCACGATCTTCGCCACAGGTTAATTCCTCTGATGTAAAATCTCCTGAAGGCGAGACTGCCAAGACACGTGACAAACAGTGGCACCGCCATGATGCGCCGATGGTTGTATCTGCCGTACTCCTGCCCGAAGCTTTGCCTTACCGGCCGATTGCTCGCGAGCTGAGTTCAAGCCAGTTACAATTGCAGTCTCCTGTTGGCAAGAAATCGCTTGGAGTCACCGGTAGTCTGGTTCGAGCCAGGCTAGCGGATAGGTTTTTCGCTGAGCTGGATAACTAGAGAGTACTGGGTATCGAAAGTGAGCAACATCTTGGATAACTGCAAATGGCCCCTAACTGTGACAAAGTCCGCGATCATTGGGGCATTGGTTCTTCTCGCTTGCATCGGCCGTTTAAGGCCTGCGGTAGGCTATTCTCAGGAGCAACCTTCTCCAGGCAGTACTCGTCAGAATCAAACCGCTGCCGGGACCCAAACAATATCGATTTTGGCCTGGAACGTTGAGTCTGGTGGAAGTGATCCGTCCGTTATCGCCCGGCAGCTCAAGGAGCTGGGGTCAGACGATGTGGTCTGCCTATCGGAAGTAGATCCGGGTAGTTTCGGGCTGTACGCCAGCGCGTTGGGTCCGCAGTTTAAGTCGATCAATGGCCGGACGGGCAATTCGGATCGGTTGCAGATTATCTATGATGCCCCGAAGTTTGAGCTGCTGCAAAGTGATGAACTAAATAACTACCGGGATTTCACTTTGAACAATGGCAATCATCGCTCTCCCCTGCTGGCCCGATTGGCAATACGAGGAACCGGCACGCAGTTTGTCGTGATGGTCAATCATCTAGCACCGCCCTGTGCAAAAACTGCGCTCCAGCATTTTGGCGGTTTGATGACAAGTGACAACTGATTCATTTCGTGCCAGTCGG
>JBIIJD010000131.1:0-7191 GCA_044234105.1 Aureliella sp.
GCTGCAGAAAAGGCGGTCGCCTCAGGACTGGACAGCAACCGTTTCGACGTGGAAATCGTCCACTTGGGAAATGCCAAAAACCGGGTTGCCGAAGCCGAATCGGCCGGAGTCAAATCCGTCCCCGCGCTTGTGATCGACGGCAACGTCTAAGCTGGCGCGTAAGCTGAGTCTGATGGGATTCCAGCTCTTTCCTGCCTTGTTGTGTGGCCTCCATCGCCTGGCGTGTGTCTTCCATCAGTCGCTGGAGCGCCGGGCGTTCGATGTTGCCACCAGAGAATCCTCCATCGTCGTAGCGGTCATAGACCATTTCCCAACCTTCACACTTTTGGCTGCGAATGTAGGCTTCGGCCGCTTCTCGCTGAGCGTCAAGCGAGTTGAACTGCTGGTCGAGCCCCTCTTCTGTGGACTTCCGTGTGTAGATGGCGCAGCGGATGGTCTTGGGGCTTGGTGTGAGTTTATTGTTCATGCTAGCCTCCCGAGTCGAAAGAATAGGAATCCGTTGCAGTGGGTACCGCTGGCCTCTTTGGCGATGGCAGTCAGGGATTTGTAGTGCTGGCCTTCGTATTCGAATCCGTCTTTTAGGACGATCACGCGAATCATCTGGCCTTTGTACAGCCGCTCGACGATGTTGCCCGGAGGTGGCAAGCGCGGGTCCCAGTCGACAAATGCCGTTGGCTCTGGTACAACCAGCTTCACGCCGTCGTTGCTGTGCTTGCGTGGGGCGGTCACACGTGTTTCAGCATCAACCGCCAGTTCCTCGGCTTTTTTGAGAGCTGCTCTGGACAGTCCACCCTCCGCGTTGGCCTGCAATCTCCAGGCAATGCGCCGTATCAAGTAGGGCTTGTTGCGGCTACGGCATTGCTCGTTGAGGACCTGCTCGTAGCGCTGGACTAGTTGGTTGACAGTCTTGTCCTGCACTCGGCGATCTCGATGGTGACGTTTGGGCTCACTGATCACCTCCGTGCTGCGCTTGGTCCTGCGAAGCATCTAATTCGTTATTCACATGATTGGCCTGCAGGTTGATGACGTCCTGCTTAGCTGTTATTGGTGATTCAATAGCCTTGGTGACTACTGGCTGCTTCTTTACTCGTAACACACCTCGGGCCAGCAGCGCCACGATGTCTCTGTATCTCGCTTGGTGGCTCATGATTTACCTCCACTGTGAATGTCTGGCTTTGCCCCAAAACCCAGCGTTTGGGAGACGTGGCACACAGAGAGGGGTTTGTCGGAAGCGAAATCAAGCGGCTCGGGTAAAGAGTTGGCGAGATTGTCCAAAACAGGCTTTTCTGTGTTGGAAAACTGCTCAGAATCGCCATCCAGTTCACGGTCTGCCGTCACACAGCGGCGGATGCCTCGAAGCAGGATTTCGGCGATCGATCGAAAGCGGACCGTCGCCGGAT
Source organism: Aureliella sp. (assembly GCA_044234105.1). Classification (GTDB taxonomy): domain Bacteria; phylum Planctomycetota; class Planctomycetia; order Pirellulales; family Pirellulaceae; genus Aureliella. The sequence goes on from JBIIJD010000131.1 coordinate 1,401, forward strand.
CGCGTGATAGATTGCCCAGTTTGGGACTTGAGTAGATAGAATTAGCGTCGATGATTCTGGCTCCATAGAAAGACCTTGGAGGGAACCGAAATAGCATCCCTCCCAGATCTATCTATGCAAAACAGCTGACGCGCGTCTCATTACCCAGGAGACAATTGATTGATTTATGAGGCCAAATGTGAAAGATTTAGCGTCCATGCATTTGGTAGATTCTGCTGTATGATGCGCTGGTGATATGGCTCGTTTGAAAAGTCCTGCAACATACGCGCTCGCCCCATGCGCGACGTCGGATGCCCGTGTCATTGGGGCCTTGGGCCGGTGCGAAATGTCGGTTCGTCGAATGGCACTTAGATTTCCTTAACTCGTTTGAGCATCTTGACTTTGATCTTTTGCCGGGGCTCTAGCATCGAGTCATATTTCTTGGGTCTTCGTTTTCTTAATCGCGGTTCGAATCGATCCGGCCGGTCAGCGACTCGATGAGTGGCGATGGCGTCGAGCATCTGTTGGTAGAGATAATGCCGACGTGTTTTGTCTCTACTACCTTGGATAGCGATCAACGGTTGAAACGCTTCCAGTGTCTGCACTGCTCCTTTGAAGCTGATTGTACGTGGTTGTACGTTATGTTGATTTGCCGCCTGTGCGATGATCGCTCGGATGAGGTTGTAGGCCAAAATGTGCGTCCAAATCTCCTTTCGCACTAGCTCTGGCGTCTTGCAACGCAAGATGTCCATTTGTATTGTTTGCTTAAGGGATCTCAGATCCAGTTCAGTTTCCCAATCATAACACCTCCAAAGAAGAATCCTTTTAACATGCATCGCTAAATGCTAGCGTTGCTTATCGGCTGAGCCTACGTTTTGACTCTTGGACTTGTTTCAGCGTTACGAATTTTCGGTGTTGTCAGCTCCGCACTGTAGGGGATGGGCCAACTCCGAGGAGTCTCGCGAAGTCTGGTCAAACGGTTCAGTTCCTCGCTATCGGCGTAGATCGCCCACCGTCCGGCGGCAGCTATTACTTTGCGCGATGACACCCAACCAACAATGCGCCAACGGTTTGCGGGCGAACCGCACGACTACGTTTGGCAAAACGGCGCTTCTCTGGCCTGCGAATGTCTCGCCACCGGCAAGGAGCCCTTGGTCACGCCCGAACACGCTTTACACGTCGTTGAAATCATGACTGCGGCAAGAGAATCACAGGCTACGGGCAGGCATATTAAGATGTCTTCCACGTTCAAATGGCCAATCGTGACCTGAACGGCAGCACGGCAGTCGGTTATTGGTTAGGGAAAAAAGCGGGCCGGGCAGGCGATGGATCTCGAATTTTGACAAGCCGCCAAGAATTGTCGGGGACACAGCCAGTTCCTAGTGAGCCCTCGCATTCTGAAGGCCTGGGTAGGTTGGTCGAACCGGGCGGTTGGGGGGCATGGTAACTATAGAAAGTCTGGGGTGTTCGAAAGTGGATGCTGGTGTGTCCCCATCGCTGCCCCTCACGGTGCGTAGTCGCTAGCTCAACGCGACCGTCACAATCCCTTGCGATTCGATCCCCAGTTCATTTTTGATCGTGTACGCAAACTGATCGAACCCGAGGAAATTGTACTCCCTACCGGTGTAATTGACCTTGCCCGTCGCATTGTCGAACGTTATCCGAGCATCGGAATTGAAGGGTTGAGAGATGCTGGTGATTTGAAGTCCGGGTCCTGATGGCGTGCTGTTTGCGATGTCATTGATCAGAACATCCAGCTCGAACGGTCCATCCAGCGATGCGACTTTGAAAAAATCATCGACTGCGACCGGGGATTGCGCGGCCCTAGGAACCGTGATGTCAAAACCAGCCGAAACCACATCGACGTTGAAAACCGTATCGACGTTGACAACACCATACAGGAATGCATGGAGGTTCAAACGAATGCCTTCCGGTGCAGCAAATCCGGCCGCAGGCTCGTATTCCAGGTTGGCTAGTATCTGGTTGACTCCCGGGATAGAGCCGTACATCCATACCGATCCGTTCGGTTGTGGATAGAACGTTGCGTCGTCGACATTTGCTGATGTCTTAAACGTTCCCGCGAATCGGTCCCCTGCGAAATAGCCCTCAGGGAATGCCCAGTTCAGCAGAATCCCAACTTTGGCAGGTCGGTTACCATCGTAATTCAATTGGATCAACGGAGTTCCGTCGGCGTTTCGGAAAGTCGTCGAGCTTCCGGGTGACGCTATGACGTCCTCGGGAACATCAATGCTGAAGGCACCAAATCCCGCTGGATCCAGCTCGTAGTTCACCGAGATGAACGACGTAGAGCGATTCCCGTCAGCATCCTCGGTAGTGTAAGAAAATCGATCGTACTTTGCAGCTTGTTCCGCGGGTTGGTAACGGACGACATCGCGACCAGGATTCCCAGGATCCTGCTCGATCGAAGCAGATCCCGTGGCAGGGTCGCCGACCGCCACGATCCGCAACCCAGTTCCTGTATCATTCGCCAAGGCATCGATAAGCACATCGGGGAATGATTTCGCGTCGGAGGGAATGGTTACGTTGATCAGATCGTTTTCGTTCGTCAAAACCCCATTGACGATTTTGTCACCAAGTTCTGGATAGCCGCCCGCTTTCAGGATAGCTAGCACTTCCGCAGCTTTCGACGCGCCCAAGGTCTCAATCTCAGGTACTGTGCCAGAGGAGATCGCTTGCTCGAGTCGCGAAATTCGATTCTCCACACTAACTGAACTAGGGAGCACACTCGCCCCACCTGCCGACTTGCGGTTGATGTAATTGATTACGATCAAAGCGTCCAGAGACGAGAGCCTTGCATCCGCGTTGACATCGACTGCTATGCCTTCATCCGCTGCAACGCCTCTGCGCAGGCTGCCTGCGCTTCGTGAATTGAGTTGGTTGATGACCTGCAAAGCATCGAGGGCCGTGACTGAACCGCTCATATTCGAATCTTCGGGCATCATAAAGTTATTAAACGCGACCAGATCGGTCGCCATGAGTTGCCGCAACTCCAGCGTTTCGCAAACTAGATTCCTGAAGCGAGCACGCGATCTTAAAAGCTTAGGAAACTTCATATTTGTTCACATTCTCCACGTGTCGACTGAAGAAACAACGACCTCGAAACGGCAAAGTGTATGCCTTAAGCCCACAAAAAGTTTGTCGCCAACCAACAGTGCATAATCCGCAGTTAAACTATACAGTTAGTATAGCAAAGCGGCTATAGCCGCTTAGGAACGTCCGCACCCATTGGCGTTTTTTGCGATGATCGACCAAATGGGGCCTGCCTGAGCTCAAAAGATAGCTCGATGAACGCAAAAATATGCCCCGCACCCGCATTGCGCACGCAGCGTCCTCGTGCCGACCCGCGTCGGGGATAAATTAGTAATTCTCCAGGAAGCTGTCGATGTCGACATAGGGCAACTTCCGGGAATTGTCGGCTCTCTTTTTCGCATTGTTCGAGCGGCTGAAGTAGTAGTAAGTGCCCTATGACGAACCGTCTTGAGGGAGTTACAAGAAAATTCGTAACTCGCACCGGTTTGGCACACCGGTGCTGTGAACGTCCAGTCTTGGGCGTTCCAGTCAGAACAACGAATGCAGGCTGCGGTTTCTATGGAGGCAGAATCATCGACGCTTATTATCTCGACTGTAGTCCCAATGGGGACAATCTACCGTGCGATTCTGAATCAGTCCGTCGGCGGGCTACAGACTGGACAACCGAAATCTCGATCAGACGATACTTGAACTAGCGATTCTCCCCCGGTACAATCCCCGGGAGTCAAAGTTCCTATCATGCAGACAAAGTATGCGATCATGAAGCAATCATGTCATTCCGGTATTCTCTCACTCCTATTGTTATTTCTGCCGATAGTTTCAGTTGCTAGGGCGGCTGTCATTTTCGACAACGGCATAGGTGTCGGTGGGATCTCCTCCGCTGTTGGAAGTGATCCGAGTGCTAATTCTACTTTCAGGTTCATGGCGGAGGAATTCAGACCCACTTCAAACGCGACTGTTACAACCGTGCGCTGGTCAGGAATGTATTCTCCTGCGGACACTCCGACAGCAACGGATTCATTCACATTGATCTTCTACGCCGACAGCCTCGGCTTGCCCGGCGCGGTGCTCAACGCATTTTCCGTAGGGGACAGCGTCTGGCGCACGGACAGCACCTTCGATGTTCTTGGATACGATATCTACTCCTACACGGCGGCCGTCAATCAGCCGGTGGTGTCTGGGATAAACTACTGGCTGAGCATCGTTAACGACACAACTGCGGACACCAACGACAGTTGGCTCTGGGGCAGGGACTCGCGCGGAGTGTTGGCACGTTCCTCAAATCAAGCTACCTGGGAATCGTTCTCACTGGGGAACTTGGATTTCGCGCTCGAGGGTACGGTAGTGCCGGAGCCCGGCACGGCGACACTGCTTTTCGGCGGCCTACTGTGTGTGCTGGCGCGCCGCCGCCGCTAAGGGAGAATCGGTCAGCCGATGCTCCGCAGCTTTTTGGTAAAGTAGGCTACCTATTTTCTTACTGTCGTCGCTGCCGACTGCAGTGACTCGAAATAAGTTTCGCAGCATCTCGTTTGCTCCGTTGTAATCAACAGCGAAACAGTCTGCGTTAAGTTGTTAACTTCAGCTGTGTAACTAAACGGCGGCGGATTCCCACCAAACCTGGCCATATCACCAGCGCATCATAAAGCAAAATTTACCAAATGCATGGACGCTAAATCTTTCTCATTTGGCCTCATAAATCAATCAATTGTCTCCTGGGTAATGAGACGCGCGTCAGCCGTTTTGCATAGATAGATCTGGGAGGGACGCCATTTCGGCTCCCTCGCAGGTCTTTCTATGGAGGCAGAATCATCGACGCTAATTCTCTCAACTCAAGTCCCTATCTGGGCAATCTATCACGCGATCCGGCGACGGTCCGCTTTCGATCGATTGCTGAAATCCTGCTTCGAAGCATCCGCCGCTGTGTGACGGCAGACCGTGAACTGGATGGCGATTTGGAGCAGTTTTCCGACACAGAAAAGCCTGTTTTGGACAATCTCGGCAACTCTTTACCCGAGCCGCTTGATTTCGCTTCCGACAAACCCCTCTCTGTGTCCAACGTCTCCCAAACGCTGGGTTTTGGGGCAAAGCCAGACATTAACAGTGGAGGTAAATCATGAGCCACCAAGCGAGATACAGAGACATTGCGGCGCTGTTAGCCCGAGGGGTGGTACGCGTCAAAGCGAACGACGGAAGCCAAGACCAGGTTGATTCAGCTACTCCCATGCAGCACGGAGGTAATCAATGAGCCCACAAGTCACCATCGAGATTGCAGAGCTGCAGGACAAATCGGTTAACCAACTAGTCAAGCGCTACGAGCAGGTCTTCAACGAGCAATGCCGTAGCCGCAACAAGCCCTACTTGATACGTCGCATCGCCTGGCGATTGCAGGCCAACGCGGAAGGTGGACTGACCAGAGCCGCTCTCAAAAAAGCCGAGCAACTGGCAGTTGATGCTCAAACACGTGTGACCGCCCCACGCAAGCACAGCGCCGACGGCGTGAAGCTGGTTGTACCAGAGCCAACGGCATTCGTCGACTGGGACCCTCGCTTGCCACCTCCGGGCAACATCGTCGAGCGGCTGTACAAAGGCCAGATGATTCGTGTGATCGTCCTAAAAGACGGATTTGAATACGAAGGCCAGCGCTACAAATCCCTGACTGCCATCGCCAAAGAGGTCAGCGGCACCCACTGCAACGGATTCCTATTCTTTCGACTCGGGAGGCTAGCATGAACAATAAACCCACACCACACCCAAAGACCAT
>JBIIJD010000075.1:0-23552 GCA_044234105.1 Aureliella sp.
CGTCTGGCAAAAGTTGCTTGGCCATAGCGTCCTCCATGACGTCGGGGTACAAAAATAAACATTTCTGCTCCAATGATTACCAAATCCAGTTCGCTGTGAAAATAGGTTTTGTTAGAGTGTCTAAGTAGTATTGGGTTGCCGCCCGGGGAAATTTATATGCGACTACCTTTAAATGGAGATCAACATGCGTGCTAAATATGCTTGCCAATCGCAAGAACATTCTGCGAGCCGAAGGCGGTTTCTTGGAACCGTAGGTGGTGGCATTATGGCTGGCGGATTGAGTTGCCTGACACGCGGTGCGGCAGCCGAAGCCTTGCAACAAAAAGACATGCGGGTAGTCGTATTCAACATGCATGGCGGGTTGAGCCAACTGGAAAGTTGGGATCCCAAACCTGGGACAAAAACCGGCGGACCAACCCGGTCGATCCCCACAAGTGTTCCAGGGATTCACATCAGTGAACTGCTGCCTTACACGGCGAAGCAGATGCACCATTTGTGTTTACTTCGTGGTGTGAATACTAGCGAGGACGATCACGGCAAAGGGGCCTACATGATGCTGACGGGGCGCCGTCAGACACCCGCAGCGGACTATCCACAGATCGGAGCGGTCGCCGCGCGGACGCTGTGCGATGAGTCGAAAGGTCTGCCGGGGCACATTATTGTAACTCCCGGCGGTGCCGGTGGCCGTGGAAATGAAGCGGCCTATTTGGGGCCCAAATATTCGAGTATTTCCCTCGGTGGGGACAAGCCTCCACAAAACTCGGTGAAGCCTGATGCGATTACAGATCAGGCGGAATTGCGACGTCACGAGTTTCGTCGAAAAGCCAATGAACAGTTCCTCAGCCGTCAACGGACGGCAATCACCGATGCGTACACGTACAGCTATGAACAAGCGCTACGACTTATGGAACGCCGTGACGTTTTTGATTTGGCGAGAGAGCCCGCTGGCGATTTAGAACGATATGGCAATAACGACTTCGGTCGTCAATGTTTGCTTGCGCGGCGTTTGCTTGAAAATGGTGTGTCATTCGTTCAAGTTACCCATAGCAACTACGATACGCACAACGAGAATTTCAATTTTCACATCGAGCAGCTCGGTGAATTTGACAGACCGTTTGCGTGCCTGGTCAACGATCTGTTTGAACGTGGATTGCTGGAGCAAACTTTGGTCGTGGTGTTAAGTGAGTTTGGTCGCACACCGAACATCAACCTGTATTACGGTCGTGATCACTGGTCGAAAGCTTGGTCGGTAGTAATGGCCGGTGGCAGAGTGGCTCGAGGGGCAGCGTTTGGAGCTACCAATGCCGAGGGGACCGAAGTCACCGATGGCCAAGTCGATCACGGGCAACTCTTCCATACTTACTTGCGCGCGGTAGGTGTTGACTCCGGCCAATCGCTGCTTGTCGACGGACGCGAGCTTCCTATGGCCGATCCGTCCGTTGGACCCATTTGGAAAGTGCTGACTTAAGTTTGTGGTAAAGTGTTTCCTTTGAGTATGGTTTATTCAGGTTAACCGGCAATCAAAAGAGTCAACATGGACATTAAACAAGCACACCTTGACCTAGATTGGGCTTATGAACGTCCATTGCTCGCCGTTCGCGTCGCGCCGGACGGATTGCACGCGACTACCAGCGCAGAGGACTCAACGCTGCAGCGTTGGGTTCTTGCGACCGGAGAAAAGGTCGTCATGAAAGGCCACGAGAGTTGGGTGCATGCTTTGTGTTATACGGCAGATGGCAATCAGTTGGTTTCCGGTGGCTGTGAAGGAAGACTGATTTGGTGGTCAATCACCGAAGCTGAACCCAAGCCAACTCGAACCGTCGAAGCTCATGCGGGTTGGATTCGTGCGATCGACATTAGTCCTGATGGATCAAGACTGGTATCCGTTGGAAACGATTTGACCATTCGTTTGTGGGAAATGGCGACAGGTGAAAAAGTTGCCGAATGGGGTGGTCACGAGAAACACATTTACAGCGTTATGTTCCATCCCGATGGCCAGCATCTTTTAGCTGGCGATTTGGGAGGCAAGATTCACTTTTGGAACATTGCTAGCAAGCAGATTGCCAAGTCGTTTGACGCCAAGCCGCTGCATACTTACGAAGGTGGTCAAAGAGTTGATTTCGGCGGCGTGCGTGGATTGGCACTGACTCCCGATGGCGTGCAGTTGCTGGCCGGTGGCTTGCATAAAGGCACCAATCCTCTTGGAGCCGTTCATGAACCTCTGCTCCTGCGATTTACCACTAGCGACAGTGCGCTTTTGAAAAGCCATGTATGCGACGGCATCCCCGGCGGAGTGATCTGGCGCGTATGTTGTTTGCCGGACAATACGGCCATGGCTGCATGCGGTGGAAGCACCGGCGGATTTTTGTTGTTTTTCAACGGTGAATCCGAGAAGGACATTCATCGCTTCAAGCTGCCTGCGTTGGCCCGTGACATGGATTGGCACCCAGCTAGTGAACGCGTTCTTACAGTCCATCACGATCATCATCTGCGCGTTACGAATCTATTTGCCAAGCCCGCGTAAGATTGCGCAATGCTGACAGTGGATATAAAATATTAGCATAGAGTCGCAAGGTCGGAGCCCGCGACTGATAGGAAATTTGATTCCCGCTGGTTCTGCCAGGAGAGACTCGCTCAATTAAGGGTTGGGTGGTTTCAGGTGATGGTGAGTTCAATGGAAGCCTGCCGAGCAGAAAATGCGGGGTGCAGCAGGCAAAATACACGTTTCTCCCACTATCGTGAGCAGTGTCCTCGTGCCGACCTGCGTTGTGGATTCTTAGAAAATCGCTCGTAACGGATCGATGTCGACTTAGGTCAACTTCCGGGAATTGTCGGCTTTCTCTTGCACATTGATCGAGTGGCTGGAGTTTCTTGCACTTTTGGGCCCCCCCCTGATAGGCTGGGGACACAGGGGTCTCATCTAAACCGGCTACTCGAAGAAGCAAGGGAACACAAATGAAACTACTCAACTTGGCATTGGTTTTAGCACTGATTGTGGTGGCACCGGCATCGGCCACAGCTGCAATTGTGATAGCCTATGATGACGCAGCGGACCCAACTTATAACTCAGGGTGGGCTGCTGGATCAAACGGCGGCTTCGGATTCGGCCCTTGGCTTCATTCGCCATTGGGAGTTTTATACGCAATGGGCGACTCTAATTTGAATGGCTCACTTGGGGGGCCTGGAATCAATGTCGGAGGCCGGGCTTGGGAAGCCGCTCACCAACCGAATGCTTCCGGCGCAGTGGCAGGGCAATCGATATTTGCTAGTCGCATGCAGGTCACACGACCAGTCCCGGAACCCAGTTCTATTGGTCTGCTCGCTTTAGCCATGTGTGCTTTGGTTTGCAAGCGCGCGTGCCGCTTGGCTTATTGAGTTGTGATCCTGCAGACGAATTAGTTGTGTAGAGTTACCAAATGTAGTTTGCTACCGTAGCAGGCGGCAGATCTGTCCGGAACATTTTTGTTTTTCCGCGTTCGCATCGAAGAATGACTTCTACGTCGTCCTAATTTCCGGTACTGCAAAGCCATTTTCATACGCAAGTTGTCGGACAAAGTGCTTGTACAAGTATTTTGACCAAGCGACGTTCATGAAAAGCAAAAAGCCAACACTCAGTACGAATGTCGGCTCGAAAGAATTGATTCAACTCGCGAGGGCGAGCTAACAAGTAGCCGGACCTAATATCGAGATCCACGAGTCGTGTGATCTCGGTTACCTCCAAAGCTCCCTCGATCATTGCTTCGTCCGCTGCCAAAACCACCCCTTGACGAGTGGCTTTCACGTTCGCGTGCCTCGTTACAAGAGATAGAGCGATCGCCAAGCATGGATTGGTTGAGCCCTTGAATGGCTGCCCGTGCTTCGTGGGAGTTGTCCATCTCGACGAATCCGAAACCTCGAGACCGACCCGTCTCACGATCCATAATAATACTAACCTTGCTAACTTCACCGTATCGGGAAAATGCATCGGTTAGATCACTTTCGGTCGCTTGAAATGAGAGATTGCCTACATAAATATTTGTCATAGCTTTACTCCTATCCAATCCACACATCCATCATCAAGCGAGCAAGAGAAGCTTCTCACGCGGCGACGTCTCCGCCGAGAGCCCAGGTCCGTACGATAATGCGAGCAAATCAGAAAAACAAAAGATGCTGGAAGTTCGCCGATCAAAACAACAGTTATGACCAAACCAACGAAGCTTCCTAACTCTCCAACCGACAGATAACCGAATCCGAAGAAGAACAGAAGTCACTTAAGAGGGACTTGGATTCAATTCAAGAGATAACTAGATCAACTGCAAATCAGAACCACCAAGTTGTACCATCTCGCTTAACCGACGTCAACTGGAAATCCGTATCTATTGCAACTTTATCAACTAGAAATGATCGAGGTTTTTGACCAGACTCGCATCTTCTATTGTATTGACACTTCTGGCCGACAGCCAGCAAGCCGTCAAAATGGTGCAATAGGCGCTTGTATTGAGTTGCACACTTACCAGCTTGCCTTGACCATAAAGAGGCGGACCGAATACTCAATCAAACCAACGCAGGTTCTTTTCGCGATAGTTCAGTATTGGAATTTAGGGCATCATCTCCATCCAATTCCAGCTCAGGAAATACTTGTTGTCGATGTTTGGCTGCAAACATTAGTTAGAGAGCTGGCACGACAAACAAGGTGAAGCAGGTGCCGATCAACATGCCAGCCACCAGTACGATACCGATGCTATCGCGAGCCATGGCTCCAGGACCCTTCGACGACAACCAACGGAATGCCGCCCACAAGCAGTCGCAGCCGATGTGATCAACACCTGTCGCAATCGGGTCTTGGAAGTTGCCATTGTCGCCTGTAGTTTACTGAACTCCTGCTCCTGTAGATGATTGGCAAACTCGACTATTAAAATTCCATTCTTGGCTACCAGGCCCACCAGAGTGATCGATGCTACCTGAGAATAAATATTGATGGTGGTTAATCGCAGCCATAACTGAACTGCCGGACAATCGTAATTCACGTTGAATGACCCACTAATGTCGCTCCTCCTGTTTTCTGGCAAGATAAGCGATCACGATCGGAACTGACCGAGAGACAATCTCTTCGAAGACTCGAGCTGTGACATTCACGGCAAGCGTCCGAGCTTGATTCGCAGTCGATTGCTTTGATCCCAATTCGTAGGCTGCTGACAGCGCAGAAAGACTGGACGACGAAGCTTGCCCGGTGACGTTGTCATCAGATGTAGCCGAGTCAAGCGACGCGATACCGAGCGCTGCAGACTGATTCTGCTTTGAATCCCGGACTTTTCGATGCCGCATTCCGCCTACGACATACCCCAACGATACGGCTCCCCCCAGCCACCACCAGGGATGGCGCTCAAATTGTCGCCGGACATCCAAGGCGTTCGAGACCGAATGTACTGCATTCTCAACTGCTCCCACTGTGGATTTTACTTGTGTACCTGTAGTTTCAATCGTTTTTGCAATTTGATCCTCCAGCAACTGTAGTTTAGTGAAGAGCTGAGCCTTCGTTTCATCTAATTTCTGACGAATCTCTTGGTTGTTGTCATTCACGGCAATCATTCCCTTGGGTTGTTGTTTAGTTTTGTGACTTGCTGCATTTGCGAAACTGGCTCATGCCAAACAGAACCATAGCAATTCCAATAATCGCCATGACTGTTGCTGCGATAGCGAAACAGCTCCATAACGGCAACCTTTCTGTCGCATTTCCGGGCAGAGATGTTACCCAATGTAAAAGATGCACAAGGCACATCGATGCAAGGATTGCACACAGGGCAAGCGAGTATCCACCCAAAGCCATCATAAAAAGAGGAACCGTACGTCGCTTCAGCTCACGCCCCAAATTGGCATGAGCAAGTCGAATTTGCAACTCACCCACCGACTTCACATCGTTGATGATCTGGAGCGCAAGAGAGCCAGTATACGGCTCCACGGGGATGCGAGATGGCTCCTCCGTCATGTTTTTTCTACCTTCGGAGCATACGGGATGCGATCCAGCCTAACCCGATCGAAATCAGTATGGTTGGGATTGGATTGCGGCTAATCACTTTGGTGAGGTCCTGTCGCAGTCCGCTTAGCTTTGAGCCTTCCAAATACTCTCCACCTTCAGTGATCGTGCGCACGACAGATTGTGAAACGACTCCAACAATTCCTGAATCGGGTGCTACGCGGCTCAGTTGCTCTCCGATACGTTGCACGCCCCGGCCGGCGCTCGATGCCAGGTAGTCTGCGTCGTCACTGAAATTTTCTGCTGTTTGACTAGCCATGTTTTCCACTGCTGATACTGCAGCGCCTGCCATCTTTCCGAGCGTTCCAGCAGTCTCTCTGATTTTCGCAGCAGCGTTTCGGGATTCATGATCAAGATTGGAGAGTAATTCTGAATTCGACATTGTTTAGTTCCATTTACTTAATGAGTTTGTGAGACGACAGTGACATTGTAGTGATCATTGAAAACGTACCGATCGGTCCGCACGCCATTTAGAGCATGGCGGATTCCATTAGAAGAAGTCCACTTACACTGCCAACTTAGTTATATTGACGAAGAGACTGGCGTTACCTTTCGTGTTGTTCGGATGTCCGTTCTTCAGTGTCACGCTACTGGCAACCTTCAGAGACTCATCAAAGATGATCTTCAAAAGAATACGAAACGCATGGAAGTCGCAGTCAACTTGATGGAACGACTGGCTGCAAACGTCTCTTCCAAACTATCTAAAGTAACCAAGTAGTCAGCTTGCAGGCTCGAAGTTGTCTCTTGAGGACCTTCCCCCCAACAATGTGATGTTGGGGGGAGCTTTTTGAGGGTTCCATCACGGTCTATTGCGTTTCAACTCTCGAAACCGTGGCGCTTCTTCCAGTGTGAACACCACAATCTGCTCACCGGTGACGGTACTAATGTCATGATGTAAGCTGAGCATCTTGGCCCCAGTAAGGCCATGAATCCAAGCCTCCAAAGCGGGGCGAGCTATTTCGATAAGCTGGGTTCGAACTTGCTTCAGTAATTCACGTCCGTTCTCACTTGTCAGAGCTGTGGCCAGGTGCTTTTCAGCTGCTGTTAGCACCCCCTGAAAGCGAACTACGATCAAGTCACCGATCAAATGTGCACGAATGTCCTTAGGACCTCGCCCAAGATATTCTTGTTCGAATCGTGACATGCCCTCGCAGATAGCCGCTTCCAATTCACCTTGGGTCCGTAAAAGTTCTTGACGCTCAGTAATTCGCAAAACCGTGGACCGCTTAAGGCTTGGTTGCATTACTTAATTCCTTGTTTCATGATTGGCTGAATGGTAGTTCAACGTGTTCCGCACCCATTGAAACGGTTGTAACCGCAGTCGCATTTCACGGCTGCACGTCGGCTTCGAACCAAGTATCAGTACCTTTATAGCGATTGCCTGACGCTCGACTCATCGGGAAAAACAGCAAAATCGTATGGCGAGATTCACCATGCCAGTAAGAGTTCCTTCACAGGATGCTTCGAATGGCGTCCTGTCTCATTGTGGCGGACTCAGGGTGGTCTTGCAGATCGTTAGCCGAAATCGATCATTCGGAATCTCCCTCCTTGACTCGACGCAATTAGGGGCATAGCATTCGGGTAGCGAGGAAAGCAGCTTGAAATCCTTGAAGTAGGAGGCAGTGCTGCGGGATCGCTGACTAGATACTGGAAGACTTGTATTGCAGTAGTCCGACTAGGTCGGGTGACTGCCACAACAGTAGGCCGGCGTGGTTCGTTCATCAAAACAGATGGACGGGCCACGACGGCCTTTTTTATTGCCTCTCGAAAACTCTTGCCAATTGAAGGAGTCTACTACTATGTTGCAACTTGCAATCGCGTGTCTGGTAATTGCATTGATCGCCGCAATCTTGGGATTTGGAGGAGTGGCTGGCTCCTTTGTGGGAGTAGCCAAAATTTTGTTTGTCGTCTTCCTGGTTCTGGCCGTATTCTCTTTCTTAATGGGCCGCCGGTCAGGTGGCTTGGTTAACTAAATAATCATTCCATAAAGAGCCTAGACATTCGTCGAATCTTGGAAACTTCAGGCCTGCGATGGCTGCACTAATTGCCATTATCTTCCGCTCTTTTTTGAAATGACAGAAAGTAACTGCTTTATCAAAGTCGGGAGAGTTGTCGATTGAAAATTTCGCGTAGGATTCTTCGCAACAGTCTGCAAGAGATGAAGTCCAGGATAGGCGTGGATGGAGTGTTTCGTGACTATGGTGACGATCTGCCGTTACGCTCAGATCTCTTTAGTACGGACCAGCTTCAAGGCCACGCCGAGGCGTTAGCCCAGTGGCACGTAATGGACCGTCACCCCGGTGAAGACCAGTTGCACGCTCGCCTAAAGGCCAACGAACTTGTGTTGATGAATGCCTATCGAGCGGTCTCGGAGGAGGTTGCTCAGAACCGTCCGATCTCACCTGCCGGGGAATGGTTACTCGACAATTTCTATCTCATCGAAGAGCAGATTCGCACTACTCGGCGGCATCTGCCGAAGCAGTATAGTCGAGGGTTGCCTAGACTGTGCAATGGCCCCACAGCGGGCTATCCCCGAGTCTACGACATAGCCCTGGAACTGATCTCACATGTCGACGGTCGAGTGGATGAGGACTCGTTGCGGAACTTCATCACTGCTTATCAGCGAAAGGAACAGTTGGACTTGGGTGAACTGTGGGCGATCCCGATCATGATGCGACAAGCGTTGATTGAGAATCTGAGACGGGTCGCCGCGCGCATCGCCAAAGGCACCATCGACCGCAGCAACGCTAGCCGGTGGGCGGAAGAGTTTCTGCGTATTGCTGAGCAATCTCCCAAAGAGCTGATATTGTCCGTCGCAGACATGGCAAGGCAGCAAACTGGACTTACATGCGCCTTTGTAGCTGAAATGTCAAGGCGCCTGAGCGGTCAAGGACCTGCACTGACAGTTCCGATTACTTGGATCGAGCAACGCTTGGGTGAGGAAGGGAAGTCCATTGAGCATATGGTCAGTGCCGAGGGTCAGCAGCAGGCGGTCGATCAGGTCTCCATTAGCAACAGCATACTGAGCTTGCGCGAATTGGATGCCATTGATTGGAAGGTATTTGTCGAGTCCCTTAGTATTGTCGAGCAAACGCTCTCGAAAGATCCAGTGGGTATCTATCGACAAATGGACTTCGGCACTCGCGATCACTATCGACACGTGGTCGAAGATGTGGCCAAGCGGAGTCGCATGTCCGAGCAGTCCGTGGCCCAACTTGCCATACAATTAGCGCAGCATCAAAAGAACACTTCAGACAGTGATGAACGGCACTCACATGTGGGCTACTTTTTGGTCGACAAAGGCAAGCAGCAGCTAGAAAGAGTATCGCAGAGCCAGATTACAGTACTTGAACGGTTGGGACGGTGGGCACGTCGGTTTCCATTGATGTTCTACATCGGTTCCATTCTTCTGCTCGCAATCATGCTCACTAGTTACGGCCTGTGGGCCATAGCAATTTCTGGTCCATTGGCGTGGTTGATCGGTGGGCTGCTATTGATAGGCGCATTGCACCTGAGCGTTGGCATC
This sequence comes from Aureliella sp., assembly GCA_044234105.1. Taxonomy (GTDB): domain Bacteria; phylum Planctomycetota; class Planctomycetia; order Pirellulales; family Pirellulaceae; genus Aureliella. The sequence goes on from JBIIJD010000075.1 coordinate 9,540, forward strand.
GTCAATTGGCTGGTAAGCCTAATGATCAAGCCGCATCGTCTGCCGCGACTAGATTTTTCTAAGGGTATTCCTGCTCAGTTCCGCTGCCTGGTTGCCGTTCCTTCTATGTTAATCGACCAGCGCAACATTGCTCATTTGATCGAGGGTTTGGAGATCCGCTATTTGGCCAATCGAGACAGCAGCTTGCGATTCTGCCTTCTAACCGATTTTCGGGATGCCGCCTCACAGGATCTTCCAGAAGACGAGACTTTGATGCAAGCTGCACGAATTGGGATCGAATCGCTCAATCAGAAATACCGAAATAGCTCGGAGGATATCTTCTTTTTGTTTCACCGTCCTCGCCTGTGGAATTCCAGTGAGAAAGCCTGGATCGGTCAGGAGCGCAAGCGAGGTAAGCTTAGGGATCTGAACGCACTCTTACGAGGCGGCTTACGCGACCCATTTTCGTTGATCGTTGGTCAACTTCCTACGCTGCCGGCATTCCGATATGTCATCACACTCGACACCGATACGCAACTACCTCGTGAATCAGCCCATCAGCTTGTGGGTACACTTGCCCACCCACTCAATCATGCCCGCGTGGATCCACGTCGCAACGTGGTTACCGAAGGGTATGGAATATTGCAACCAGGAGTCTCAACCACCCTAGAACCGATTGGCCATTCCACGTTCGCTCGACTGAACTCAGGTATGCAAGGCATCGATCCGTATACCCAAACCGTGTCGGATGTCTATCAAGATCTATTTCACGCGGGTTCATACATTGGTAAGGGCATCTACGACATTGATGCGTTTACGACCACTACACACAATCGATTCTCGGATAACCGCATTCTCAGCCATGACTTGATCGAAGGATGCTTTGCACGTAGCGGCTTGGTTAATGATATCCAGATTCATGAAAGCTACCCGACCTGTTATGGAAGCGATGTCATGCGGCGACATCGCTGGATGCGTGGCGATTGGCAAATTGCCACCTGGGTACTTCCGTTGATTCGAGGAAAATCTAATCGCTTTGAGCGGAATCCACTTTGCTTACTATCTCGCTGGAAGATTCTAGACAATCTTCGTAGAAGCATCATGCCGTGTGTGCTAGTCCTGTTGTTACTCGTCGGTTGGCTGCTAGTTCCAGCAGCTATAGCATGGACCATTGCAATGATTGGCCTGGTACTCATCCCGGCTGTCTGCGTAACTTTGAGTTGCGCGCTGAGGAAGTCCCCAGATGTCGGATGGCTAGCACATTTGCGAGCAGCCGTTTACGGATTTGGTAAGGGTCTGCTACAGACTATTTTAACAGTCGCTATGCTCCCCTATGAAGCGATGGTCAGTCTGGATGCCGTTCTGCGTACCTGCGTGAGAATGGCCTGGACGCATGAAAAGATGTTGGAGTGGAAGACGGCCAGCGATGCAGAGAGAGATGTACAAAGCGGTCTGTTAAATGCCTATCGCGTCATGTGGATTGCTCCGACTTTAGCAATATTGGTCGCAATTGTCCTGGCGGTATTTCGACCAGCAGCCTTCTTACCCGCAGCCATTGTGTTGTCTCTATGGTTGATTGGACCGTTGATCGCCTGGCGGATAAGTTGGCCAGCTCGTGTCAGGCAAATCCGTTTGACAAATCAGCAGCGACTATTCTTGCACTTGGTGGCCAGAAAGACCTGGCGCTTCTTTGATCGATTTATCGGTCCCGAAGATCACTGGCTACCCCCTGACAACTATCAAGAAGAGCCAGTTGTCAGGCTGGCACATCGCACTTCACCTACCAACATCGGGATTTCATTACTCTCAACTCTGGCTGCTTATGACTTTGGGTATATCACCGCTGGTAGACTTGTGGAGCGAACAGAAAATACGTTCCGAACTCTCGGGCGTTTAGAGAGATTTCACGGCCATTTTCTGAATTGGTATGACACGCGAACCCTACTGCCTCACACGCCGCAGTACGTCTCGTCGGTAGACAGCGGGAATCTATCGGGGCATCTGATGACCTTACGAGCAGGATTGCAAGAAATCCCTCAGAGACCGATTGTTTCGATGCAACTGTGGTTTTCGCTGTTTCACTTACGAGGAATTCTCGAGAGTCTTTTTAGAGAATCCAAGGAGTCTCCGGTATCGGGTTTCTTCGATAGGATCGCCATACAAACGTTGCTCAGTGCCATGCCGCAGGATAGCCAACTTCCTGATGACTCAACCCCGGCGATCCTGCAATCCTATGAACTGCTGGTGAATTTGCAGTCGGCTTTAGCGAAATACCAGATCGGGCCCTTTGATGAACTCGAAACGGAGTCCGTTACCTGGCTCCGTGACTTGAAACAGCAGTGTCAGGACTTCTTGCAGGAAGTTTCGCTCGTCTTACCATGGCTAAGCACATTAACAGACACAACGGAACTAGTGCCGTTGGATGACTTAGAATACGATCAACCCAAGAAATCCGATCAAGCTAAGTCACAGTTGAAGGCGGTGCTGGAGCAATTGAAGCAGGTTTCTACATTGCAAGAGGTGGCCGCCTCAGCCCGTCACCTCAGAGTGCTCGATTCAATCATCGCGACTCAACAGGTGAATGAAAAAGGCGATGCGAATGGAAGTCCCGCCGGTTCACCAGATTCCTTATGGGAACTTCGCAAGCAGGTGTATGCAGCGAGTCAATTAGCTCAAGAGCGCCTGGCCACCATCCAACAGCTTGTAATTCAGTGCGGAGATTTTTCTCAGGCCGATTACGACTTCCTCTACAATCAGTCACGCCGTCTGTTGGCAATAGGCTACAACGTGACCGAACGGCGACGAGACCAGAGTTACTATGATCTCCTGGCATCCGAAGCCAGGCTTGCAAGCTTTGTAGCAATTGCCCAGGGGCAATTGGAGCAAACGCACTGGTTTGCCCTGGGGCGACTTCTGACGATCTCTCAGGGGAGACCCGCCTTGCTGTCTTGGAGCGGGTCGATGTTCGAGTATCTAATGCCACTGCTCATTATGCCCACTTATAGCAATACGCTACTAGATCAGACGAACCAAGCCATCATCCATCGGCAAATAGAATACGGGCGGCAGCGCGGTGTTCCCTGGGGGATTTCTGAATCAGGATATCATCTGACGGATGCCTTTCTCAATTATCAGTATCGAGCCTTCGGTGTACCGGGTTTGGGTTTTAAGCGTGGGTTGATAGGCGACCTGGTTATTGCGCCCTATGCAACGTCCATGGCACTGATGGTCGCGCCCGAGCAGGCGTGCGCCAATCTACAACGGATGGATGCCAGTGGATTTAATGGCAAGTACGGATTCTATGAAGCAATTGACTATACACCCGTCCGACTGCCGCGTGGGAAAACCTGTGCAGTGGTTCGATCCTACATGGCGCATCACCAAGGAATGAGCATTTTAGCGCTAGCCTACTTGTTGCTGGACAAACCGATGCAGAGACGTTTTCAATCCGATCCGCAATTTCGAGCCACAGAGCTGTTGCTTCAAGAACGGATACCTCAAGCGGCTCCGTTTTATCCTCACTCGGCTGAGGCCAATGAGGATCGCATGGAGAACGCACTGCCTACTGCCTTAATGCGGGTGTTTAAAACGCCCCATACATCAATGCCAGAAGTGCATCTACTGTCCAACGGCCGATACCACGTGATGATGACTGCTGCGGGTGGGGGCTACAGTTCCTGGAAAAACGTCGCCGTCACACGCTGGCGTGAAGATGCGACCTGCGATCAATCCGGCATGTTTTGCTATGTTCGTGAGGTCAAAAGCAGACAGTACTGGTCAACCACCTATCAACCGGTGCATCTACTACCCCCGGTTTACGAAGCGATATTCTCGCAGTCACGAGCCGAGTATCGACGTCGAGACAAAGATATCGCAATCCACACTGAAGTCGCAGTATCACCGGAGGACGATATCGAGATTCGACGTAGCACGATCACAAACCACTCGAGCGTATCCCGTACCATTGAGCTGACGAGCTACGCTGAAGTCGTCTTGACCGAACCAACTGCCGATGCTGCCCACCGAGCCTTTTCGAACCTGTTCGTACAAACGGAAATTGTTCCATCGCGACAGGCCATACTCTGCACGCGCCGCCCGCGTTCAAGCCAAGAACAGCCACCCTGGATGCTGCACATGATGGCTGTCTGTGGAGGCACGACGGGCGAGGCATCCTATGAGACAGACCGATCTAAATTTATTGGTCGCTGTCAAACCACGGCGGCTCCGGCTGCCATGCAGCATTCCGGAAGACTATCCAATAGCGATGGTTCGGTACTGGATCCGATCGTGGCCATTCGCAAGGAGCTGACTATCCTAGCGGGCGAGAGCATCAGTGTCGACTATGTCACGGGCATGGCAGTGACGCGTGAAGCCGCGCTGGCTCTCGTCGACAAATACCGAGATCGACATCTGGCAGATCGTGTTTTCGATATGGCATGGACGCATGCGCAAATTGTACTACGACAATTGAACGCCAGTGAAGCGGATGCTCAGCTTTTTGGTAGACTTGCCAGCGCCCTCATTTTCGCTCAACCTGTACGCCGTGCCAGTGCTGAGATTCAGATAAAAAATCGCCAAGGTCAATCCGGACTTTGGGGGCATGGAATCTCTGGTGACTTGCCACTTGTACTGGTTCGCATCGGCAGCGCTGAGAATATTCAGCTAGCCAGGCAACTCGTACAGGCTCATGCCTATTGGCGACTCAAGGGTCTCTCTGTGGATTTGTTGATTTGGAATGAAGGCCCCAACGGTTATCGGCAAACACTTCAAGACACACTGATTAATCTCGTTTCGGCAGGCACGGAAGCCCTTACTCTGGAACACTCCGGGGGGATCTTTATTCGTCGAATGGATCAACTATCAGATGCAGATCGCATTCTTCAACAAACGGTAGCTCGGGTGATTTTGGTTGATACGCAAGGCACACTGGCTGATCAACTGGATCGACGAGTTCTCAGCGACTTGAAAACTCCCCCACTGGTCCCCGGTCTTCGCCATTCCGACCTGACATTGGATAACCTGCCACGGCATCAAGACCTTATGTTTTCCAACGGACTGGGGGGCTTTACGGCGGACGGTCACGAATATGTCATCCACATCGAACCAGGACAAGCTACGCCAGCCCCATGGGTCAATGTCATTGCCAATCCTAACTTTGGAACGGTGATCTCTGAAAGCGGCAGCGCCTATAGTTGGACGGAGAACGCCCATGAAATGCGGCTGACTCCGTGGTGCAATGATTCCGTCAGTGATGTGAGTGGAGAAGCTTTCTATCTTCGGGACGACGAAACTGGTGAATTTTGGTCGCCCACACTTCTTCCCGCCAGGGGACACCATGCCCATGTTTGCCGCCATGGCTTTGGCTATAGCGTCTTTGAGTACACTCAATCGGGTATTGCATCGGAACTATGGGTATACGTAAGTATCGATTCTTCTATCAAATTCGCGGTTCTTAAAGTCAAAAACTGTTCAGGACGCCTGCGGAAACTTTCGGCAACTGCCTATTGTGAATGGGTGCTGGGTGAACTGCGTACAAAAGGACTGATGCATGTGGCGACTGAGGTCGATCCACAATGCGGAGCCTTGCTGGCGCGTAACCCCTACAGTATTGATTTTCCTGGCCGTGTCGCGTTTCTGGATGTTAGCGAAACGAATCGCAGTGTGACGGGTGACCGGCGGGAGTTCCTGGGGCGCAATGGCCAGTTGTGTCGACCACTGGCTATGGAACGCACTCGACTGTCCGGTAAGGTTGGACCAGGCTTGGACCCCTGTGGGGCCATCAGCACACCCTTCGAATTAGGCGACCGTCGTGAACGCGAGATCGTATTTATGTTGGGGGCCGGCCGCGATTTGGAGGACGCCCGCCGACTAGTGACCGAGTTTCGAGGCGTGGAGAAAGCCAGACAAGCCTTAAACTCTGTCTGGGACTATTGGAATCACACGCTGGGAGCCGTTCACGTCGAAACACCAGACCCGGCTTTCGATATCTTGGCGAACGGTTGGCTGTTGTATCAGACGCTGGCTTGCCGCTATTGGGCGCGAAGCGGCTACTATCAATCAGGTGGTGCCTATGGATTCCGAGATCAGTTGCAAGATGTGGCAGCTCTAGTGCACACACAACCCAATTTGACTCGTGAGCATCTGCTGCGCTGTGCCAGTCACCAATTCATCGAGGGTGATGTTCAGCACTGGTGGCATCCCCCTGTCGGCCGTGGCGTTCGTACTCATTTCTCGGATGACTTTCTTTGGTTGCCACTGATCACTTGCCGTTATGTTTCGATGACTGGCGATACGACCATTTTGGATGAGTCAATACCATTCTTGGAAGGGCGGCCGCTTGAGCCACAAGAGGAGGCGCACTACGATTTGCCGTTCACCTCTAGTCACTCAGCCACGCACTATGATCACTGTGTTCGGGCCATTACACACGGATTGTCCTTTGGTGATTGTGGCCTGCCCTTGATGGGCTGCGGAGACTGGAACGATGGCATGAATAGGGTAGGTCACGAGGGGAAAGGCCAGAGTGTCTGGCTAGCGTTCTTCCTGTTCGAAAATCTAAAACAATTCTCAGCTTTAGCTCGCTCCCGAAATGATACCGATTTTGCAAATCGCTGCGATGCGGAAGCGGCTCAACTGCAAGCGAACATCCAGCGTGCTGGCTGGGATGGCCAGTGGTATCGCCGAGCCTATTTCGACAACGGTCAACCGCTGGGGTCCGCTGAAAATGAAGAATGCCAGATCGATTCTATTGCCCAAAGTTGGTCCGTCTTGAGCGGAGCTGGGGATCCGGAGAGGTGTCGCATCGCCTTACAATCCGTGGATCAGCGGTTGGTGCGCCGCGAGAGTAAGCTGATACAACTGCTGGACCCTCCGTTTGACAAGTCGTCGCCTGATCCCGGCTATATCATGGGCTATGTGCCCGGCGTCCGCGAGAATGGCGGTCAATATACTCACGCCGCAATTTGGACCATCATGGCGCTTGCGCAAATGGGAGATCGCAATCGGGCCTGGGAATTGCTGCGTTTGATCAACCCGATTCATCACGGTTCCACGGCCAGTCGCATAGCCAAGTACAAAGTCGAACCCTACGTCATTGCCGCCGATGTCTATGCTCTGACTCCTCATGTCGGACGTGGCGGCTGGACCTGGTACACTGGCTCGGCAAGTTGGATGTATCGCTTGATGCTTGAATCACTTCTAGGATTTCAACGCCAAGGCGATCTACTTCGCTTCCAACCTTGCCTGCCCACAGATTGGAAGTCCTTCAAGGTCCACTATCGCTACCAGGACACTCTTTATCACATGACCATCTTGCAGCCGGAACCATCGCAAAGTGTCCAACGAGTTGTCGTCGATGGTGTCCAGCAGCCGAATACCACAATTACCCTACGCAATGACCATCAAGATCATCAGGTAGAAGTCGAGTTAGGACACTTGAATCCAGAGAATTAAGCAAGCACTGCAAGATGGGTCCGTTCACATATACTTGGTATTCGAAGATACAAGCAAACTAACAAAGGAAAGTCTGATGAAACTCAGCAACCAACTTATTGGAAAACTGGGCGAGCCAAATGCACATGTCATGATGCGCCATGCCAAGCTGGCCGTTTTCGTACTTCTGATCGTGGCTTTGATCTCCACGATTTTCCTACTGATATTCATTCGACCCGCCGCATATCTGGCTGCGATTTCGGTAGTGATTCTGTTTGCGAGTGTCATTACGGTAAGTCACCTCGAAGTTCAAGCGAGAGTAAGCTAGTGGGACTACTATGGCCTGTCGTATGCTTACCAAATGACCGCAAGGCTTTCCCGCGAGCCAAAAAGCAAATGACAAGCCATCCTTAGCCCAGTCCTCTCCCCTCAACACACTGTCGAGGGAGGAGAAGCAGTACGCGGGTACGCCCTGCATGCGACGGAGGCTGTTCAGGAAACGTCGAAACGAGCTTGGGTCTTGGTGGTCCGTGAGGGCTATGCAGATGCCGAAGGCATGGTACTTCACCGCCCCGTCACATCACTGGCGGTTTGCTTTGGGACCGGCGTCATCACGGGTGTGGTAATCAGTCTACTTTTAATCCGCAGGCGTTGAGCTTCTCTGGGGGTCAGACCCATGCTGGAAGGCCAGGGAGCTGATTCATTTACTCCAAAGTTCGCTATGAGGCTGGAGTTATTTTGAGTAGGGTAGAACCGAATCTGCAACACTACTGCTATTGAACTGAGATTGAGCTTGCGTCAAAGGTCGCCGAAGAACGTTGAAAAAGCAGTTCAGACCATGGCGGATTCCGCCAGAGAGTTTTGGCATATCACTCGATGATCGTTATTTCATCCACGCGGAATAATTCTAGAGCCACCGATCGTGTTATTGCAGTGGCAGTGTAATCACACGCTATATCTATCGCTTAGCATATGCAGGAAACAAAAATGCTGCAAACAATCTTGATTGTACTTTTGATTCTCTTCTTACTTGGGGGAATAGGAACTTTGCCAACTTGGGGTCACAGCCGAAACTGGGGGTATGGACCAAGTGGAGGGCTGAGCCTTATTGGAGTCATTCTTCTAGTTCTGTTGATTTTATTACTTACGGGCCGACTATAGGCCGCGCTTGAGAACTTTCTAAGGAGACCATTTTGATGACCCGTGCATTCTTGGGGATCTTCACCGCTAGCTTGTTAACCTTTTTGGGTTGCAATTCGCAGCCCGATGCGGCCACATCAGATTCTGAAAAGCCAGCCACAGTAACCATGGAGGATGTAAAACGAGATGCTGCTACTTCCATGGAAACGACCGCCACATATTCTCGGCAAAACAAAGATAAATTGATGAAAGAACTGAAGGAGCAGATGACTGAGATGGATGCCAAAATCGAAGACCTGCGGGTTAGAGGAGTGAATCTCGCCAGCGACGCAAAGGTCAGCTGGGAACTGAAAATGACTGAACTTGACATCAAACGTAAAGCAGCCAACGCCAAGTTGGTAGAAATCGAAAACTCCACCGCGCAGGCTTGGGTCGATGTCGAAAAGGGAGCACGTTCAGCCTGGGAAGATCTGAAAAGGTCATTTCAGAATGCGTCTGACGAGTTTTAATTAGGTAGGAGAAATCATGACATCCTCTCTTACCGAAAAAGCGAGTGAGGGTATGGGAGCAATCCCGCACGCTGGGGGGGTAGCGTTTCGCGTTTGGGCACCGCACGCCGATGCAGTCTACGTAACAGGCTCGTTTAACAGTTGGTCGCACGACTCTCACCCGATGATCAGCGAAGGCAATGGCTACTGGTATGTTGACATCGCAACAGCGGCCATTGGCAATGAATATAGGTACCGAATCGTCAGTGGCGACAAGCAATTGATGCGCATCGATCCGTATGCCCGCCAAGTGACCAGTTCCGTCGGCAACGCAGTGGTGCACAACCCGCAATTTGACTGGGGTGGTGACGATTTTCATCTCCCGCCTATTAATGAATTGATAATTTATGAGATGCATTTAGGGACGTTCAACGACACCAAAGACGGTACCACGAATAGTTTCGAGGAAACGCTTCAAAAGCTCGAGTATCTGAAGCAATTGGGAGTCAACGTCATCGAAGTGATGCCATTGGCGGAATTCGGTGGTTACACGTCATGGGGCTATAATCCGTCCTGTATCTTCGCGGTCGAGGAAAACTACGGGGGCCCAGTTGCATTCAAACGATTTGTGAAAGCAGTTCATCAAGCGGGCATAGGGGTGGTTCTAGACGTCGTCTATAATCATTTCGGTCCGACCGATCTGGATCTATGGCAGTTTGATGGCTGGAGCGAAAATGGACTGGGCGGGATCTACTTTTACAATGACTGGCATTCCGAGACTCCTTGGGGAGCAACTCGGCCCGACTATGGACGAGGCGAAGTCCGACAGTTCATCCATGACAATGCCATGATGTGGCTGGAAGAGTATCACGTCGACGGCCTACGACTCGACATGACGCTGTTTATGCATAATGTCCGAGGCAACGGTGATCCAGGCTGCAACCTGCCTGACGGCTGGAGTCTGACTCAATGGATCAATCGCGAAGTGCATGAGAAATATCCTGGACGGATTACCATCGCCGAGGACATGCAGACTGACGACCGAATCACTCAACCAGTCCATCGAGGTGGAGCCGGGTTCAACGCTCAATGGGGAGCTCGATTTGTGCATCCAATACGAGCCGCAGTAATCGTGGCTAGCGACGAACAACGGTCGCTGGATAGCGTTCGACAGGCGCTCGAAGGTGGCTACAACGGCGATCCGTTTCAGCGTGTTGTCTTTAGCGAGTCGCACGATGAAATAGCCAACGGCAAGGCGCGAGTTGCCTCGGAAATCGATCCGCGGAATCCAGCTAGTTGGTTTGCTCAAAAGCGTACTACCTTGGCCGCCGCGTTGGTGCTAACGGCGCCAGGTATCCCAATGTTGTTTCAGGGACAGGAGTTCTTGGAGGATGGATGGTTCCAAGACACCGTCCCTCTGGACTGGCACAAGTCAGAGGAGTTCTGCGGCCTAGTGAGAATGTACCGCGACCTCATTCATCTTCGGCTCAACCGATTCAATTCGACCAAAGGACTTACCGGGTCGGGTTTGAATACATTCCATCAGAATCAAGCCGACAATGTAATTGCCTATCACCGCTGGCATCAATCTGGGCCCGGTGATGACGTAGTGGTCATTGTCAATCTTTCTCACAATGCGCACCTAGACTACCGCTTAGGATTTCCCTCCCTTGGCACTTGGCGAGTGCGGTTGAACAGTGATTGGAGAGGTTACAGCCCAGCATTTGCGGATACGACATGCGAAGATGTAGTTACGAAACCAACTCAAAATAGCTCTAATCCACCTGACGTCAATCTCAAGCGGGATGGATTTCCTGCCGAAGGAATAATTCGAATCGGGCCATATAGCGTTCTGATTCTTTCGCAGGACCTATGCTAACTCTTACAAGCTGCGTGAATTCGCGAAGTGTTGTCGCACTTTGGCGGCTAACTGAGGTTCGGTCATTTTGTCGGACGTCTCGACTTCTACCAGCATGTTCTTCAGTCGCTTTGACTCAATGTGTTTGGCAAATTCTTTCTTGGCCTCACCTGGTCCTAGAATAATCAGCGAATCAGCTCCGACGATGGCGGCTAGAATTAAATCATACATTCTCTTGCGAGCAGCCTGTTCCTTTCGCTCGGTCTTATCCTCAGCTTGGAAGTCGTTTGGTTTATACGAATGCTGTGCATTCGATTCGATTGTTGCCGGAAACGGTTCGGGCTCCCCTACTGAAAAGTGCGATACCTTTTGCGTCTGTTCAGAGATTGACACCAAGATCGCATGCTGCCGGTCAATCCAAATCCCTGAATTGTTTTTCATCTGCGTTTTCCTCTATTCGAGTTTCGTTCTTCAATTTAACGGAATATGCTAAAGCCACCTAGGAGCCACCACAGAACTAGAAAAATGACAATTGTCGACAGACACCCACCACCCCATTTCCATGCTCCTGCTCCAGCTACCAATCCTCTCAATAGTTTGCTCATTCGCTTTACTTCGCAATAAAGTGGCGTTGTCCAATTAGGTCGTTGACGACAATTATCATGGTCTCAAAGGCAGGTCCAATCGAACACTCAGCCATTTCGTCCATGGCGGATTCCACCACCCTCGCAATTAATCGTCTCGATCAGCAAACCCGTCATCGTGCAGGATGGATGCCTATGGTATGATGAAGATCGGTGTTATTCCCTTTATTTAGTATAACGATAACCGAGATGGCCAAGCGTCTGAAGAAGAATGACGCGACATACACTACGCCGGTTGCTGTACACACACCGGTCTCGGCTGACGTGTCGCCCGCCCTGTCCGATGTTCAAGACGAGCGTTCTACATCGAACTTTCCTGTGGTCGGAATTGTTGCATCGGCCGGAGGTCTGGAAGCCTTCAAGAGCTTTTTCGCAGCCATGCCAAGTCCTTGCGGAATGGCGTTCGTTCTGGTGCCACATCTTGACGCCAATCGCAAGAGTTTGATGGTCGATCTGCTATCAAGGCAGACATCCATGCCGGTCGTCGAAGCGGTCGAAGGGGCGATTGTCGAAGTCAACTCGATCTATATCATTCCTCCCAATCACTGCCTCAGCTTGTCCCGGGGTAGATTGCGACTGAGCGATCTGCCAGAGCCGATCGGATCGCAGACCGCGATCGACTTCTTTCTCAGATCATTGGCTATCGATCAAGGTGAACTCGCCATTGGAATTGTCCTATCTGGTACAGGCAGCCATGGGACACTTGGTCTTCGTGAAATCAAGCGTTGCGGTGGAATGGCGATGGTACAGACTCCAGAGTCGGCTGAGTTTGACCAGATGCCACGCAGCGCCATTGAAACGGGACTCGTCGATTTTGTTCTTCCACCAGGTTCAATGCCGGAAACTCTTCTCGGCTATGCCAAACATCCCTATCTGCACACTTCGCATAAGCCCATTGCGCCCTCGTCCGATGTAGCGGAACATTTGAGTACCATCTTGGAACTCATTCGAACCAAAACTAAGTATGACTTTCGCAGCTATCGCACCAGTATGATCCTGCGCAGAATTGAGCGGCGAATGGGAATAGCTCAAACCGATGACTTGTCGAAGTACACTGAATTCTTACTTCGCAATCCAATCGAAATAGTCGCTTTGTGTAATGACTTCTTGATTGGGGTCACCGCGTTTTTCCGTGAACCCGAGGCGTTCGAGTATCTGGAGAAGGAACTCTTGCCTGCCTTGGTTGCCGGACAACGCGACGATCAGTCACTGCGTATTTGGGTTCCCAGTTGTGCTACCGGTGAAGAGGCCTATTCGATCGCAATCTTGCTTTTGGAAGCGTTCGCAAGCGCCAACAAGCCACTGAACGCTCGGATTTTTGCGAGTGATATCAGCCAGAGATCGATTGACATCGCTCGACGAGGCATCTATCCCGCAAGTATTGCAGTCGATGTTTCGAGGGAGCGACTAAAGAAGTACTTTGTCACTTCGGACGAGCTTCATTATCAGGTAAGTAAACAATTGCGTGATTCGATTGTATTCTCCACTCAGAATGTCATCAGCGATGCTCCTTTCTCAAAAGTTGACTTGATCTCCTGTCGCAATTTGATGATTTACCTCGAATCCGAGACTCAACAAAAATTGATTTCACTTTTTCATTATGCATTGGTTGAAAACGGATACCTACTTTTGGGGCCAGCGGAAACGATCGGGCGCGCAACAAACCTATTTGAACCAGTCTCCAAAAGACTCAGGATCTATCGTCGTGCTGGCCCCGTCAGTCGCGGAACAATCAATGTGCAGGTCGATAAAAAGTACTCGCGTCCACGTAGCCTGTTGATTGAACCGCCTTTGCCCCCACCACGCATGAGCTTTAGAGAACTAACAGAAAGTCACTTACGTGACTATACACCTGCCGCTGTTCTTATCAATCAGCGATATGAAGTTCTTTATGTATCCGGAAAGATTGTCGACTACTTAGAATTCCCAACTGGTGAAATATCCAAGGATCTATTGGCAATGGCTCGTCCCGGCTTGCGTACAAGGCTTCGAAATGCCTGTCATAGTGCATTGTCTCGGCAACTAACGGTGACAGACAATAAAGCCCGAGTTCAGCGAAATGGAGCTTATCTTACTTGCACAATCATTGCACGACCGTTGATTGAGTCAACGGGATCGGACAAGTTCGTTCTCGTCATGCTACAGGACCACCCGATCGGACAAGCATCGCAATCGCCCATTGCGCTCAGTGATGAGACATCAGTGACGAAGGATGATGATACCGATAGTCCGAAGCTTATCCAGTTGCTCGAATATGAGCTGAAATCAACTCGCGAGGAACTGCAGAATACCATTGAGGAAATGGAAAGCACCAACGAGGAGTTGCAGTCATCCAATGAAGAGCTTGAGTCCTCGAAGGAAGAGCTGCAGTCCCTTAATGAAGAATTAAGCACGGTCAATTGCCAGCTTGTGGATAAGGTGAGTGAACTCGATAAGTCCAATAGTGAAATCACTAGCCTGATGGCAAGCACCG
>JBIIJD010000018.1:0-71345 GCA_044234105.1 Aureliella sp.
CACGTCCGGTTTGATGAGGGGGAGACGTGGAAACGGAGCACGGTAAAGCTATTGAGGCACCGGCAGACGAAAGGGCCGGTAACAGCTAGGCTGAACCTAAACCACCGCGACACCTCCCTACTCTACCTAACGAGCACTTAGTCCGCCAAATTGCTTATGAAAATGGCTTTGCATTGCCCGAAATTAGGTCGTCATTCAACCCAAGCGACGATGCCGACACAAAAAAGGAAGCAAATTGTGAACGCGAAAGCAGCAGTTAATCCAGCGGCGGATGGTTCCTGGATGCGCGATGGTCGCCAGTTGATTGAGTGCAACAGTGCTGACACGCGATCTGACTTACGCCACGGCTGAGCTAAAAAGTCTAGAACGGAATTGGGAACTTTGGGGCGCACATTCGCGCCTGCCAATCGCGAGCCCCAATAGACCTTTAGTCTCCGGGTTTTGCTTAAAGCTCGGGCTGGTTGTCCTTCGGATGTCCATTCTAACATCAATTTTGACACGAGGAATCTCGCAGACTTGAGGCAGCCAAGTACTAGCTTAGTTGAAAGACAGCTTGGCGAGTGAACCCGTTTCTCCCCTTACGTTGTTAAATGAGCAATTTCTATGCCGACAAATCTACGCTCCGCAAGATGGCTCAAACCACTAGAATCGTGGGCTCAAACGTTTTTTGGCGAGCGTCCATGGTCAGTTGCTTTCCATGCCGTTGGTCAGGTTCTGTCCTAAAGGCTGTTGACCTCCGAAAGCCGCACCTCGAATGCCGTCGCCAGTTGTAAAGTCCACCGGTGAATCGAGTACGCCGGTCAACAGGGCCTGCTTTTTACAGACGATTGCTTTAGCAGCAGTCAGCTCTGGGCTCTGCAATGGGATTTTGCGGTACGCCTCTTCCCAATTCGTAACTGATGATGGGACTTCGAGATCGGCAACTAACCCCACTGGGATAACGAATTCAACTACCGCCCTTGGCAAAAACTGCGCTCAAGCGAATTGGCGGTTAGATTGCGAGCAAGAACTGATTCATTTCGAATCAGAATTTCACGGAACATTGCCATTGGTCTAGCCAAAAGCGTTGACAGAGTGAGATGCGGAGAGACCAGCACAGACCTTCTCCGATGAGAACCGTTTAGCCATTAAGGCGAAGATCGGCCAACTGGACAGTCAAGACCACAGCTTCCTATTCATGAAAGTCGGAGTTTGCCGTATCGTCAAAAGAATAACAAGCGGTTAGCATATCGAAACCAATTCGGGTTTGCAAAGAATACGCATAATCCTGAGCAAAAGGGCGATTCGGAGACCAAAATTGATCACTGGTGAAATCAAGAGCAAAGTCGACAAGATCTGGGACTCGTTCTGGACTGGGGGCGTTCCTAGAACGGCGATGTCTTCTCCAACAACTAAAAATTGGGAACTGCGACAATACCTAATATAACGAATCGCCAATCGGAACCTCGGTCCGATTGGCGATTCGTTATGAAGATCAGTGCTGCGGAGAATTGACGCGGAGCAGAGTGTGATATCTATCCTGCTATGCCTCAGCAAGGCTGAGGCGGTTTTTCAGGTGATCGATCAGCTGACTGGCCTCGCGGATCGTAATGTGTTCAATGCGGGGCTTGCCGAACTGCTGCATGGCATATTGTCCCGGATCAAGCTGCTGGCGTTTGCTCAAAGCATAGATGGCTCGCAGTTGACTTTGGGTAACGGTCGGGACGCCGGATCGCTGACTTGTGTCAGGGACCGGCCCTTGATCGTTACGGCTACCGCCAGCCGATGAGCCATTGTGTGGAACAGCGGCGAATCGGTCGCTGGTCTGCTGATTGCCATGCAGCAGATCGCCGGGTTGACCAACGTTGGTCTGATGATGGCCGTTTGGACCCTGACCATTTGAGCTTTGGCCATTTGTCTGATGACCGTTGTGACTTTGGCCGCTGGTCTGATGAACGCTAGACCCGATCAAGCCGGCAGTCTGAGCCGATCGGTCCAGCTCGGCATCGAGGCTCCGGCGGGCCAGGCCGTACAGAACCTGGACCTGCTGGTGGAACTGGTCCGGGTCTCCTGCGACCTGATTATCGATTTCGGCTTCCAGCTCGATGCTGGCACCGCGTGAACTGTAGTGGGGCTCGCCGACCTTGCGGCTGAGCCCTACGCGAATCCGGATGGACATGATCTACATTTCCTTTCAGTGAAAAACATTTGAGCTGACATCAGCTCGGCCCAGTGCCGAACGGTTGCCAGCTTGGGTTTTGGTAACTCGGGTTTGGTAAGTTGGTTCTGGTAACTGGGTTTGATACTTATGAAAAAACGACTCCCGGGCTGGCGCGAGGGCCATCCCGGGAATCACGGTTGACTTGCAAGCAGACAGACGACCTTCGCTGGCCAACAGGTCAGCGAACCGGTCTAGTTAGTTAAAGCGATTAAGAGCCTTGGCCTGATCCTTCGACCACTGGCTCCAGTTCAAAACTTTCGATCGTGAGCCTTTGGCCGATGCCCTTCATCCAGCCCTCGGCCCGGATGGCCCTCAGCCAATCGGCCGCTGACGGTAACCGTTCAGGCCCGAGGCGGGCCGGCGCGAGGCCGAGCAACTTTCATCAAGGTGCGGTTGAACAACGGTCGAAACACGCTGGCTGATGGACCAATTTGTTTTGGCCTCGCTTGTCCCACACTACAGATCGCGTGAACGGTTACAGAACGGAAAACACTTGCCCCTAGGCGGCAAGCTCTGGCTCGGCGGTCTGAAGACTGATGGCCGGTTGCCTGTCTGGCACCAGGTACTGGTCGTCCATCACGCTGAAGACAAACTGCCGTCTGTCCTGACAGCCAAGCATCGGGGCATGCCGGGCCGACAGGTAGAAGTGGCGAAAGCCCAGCCGGAGCGCCTCACCGACTATTACGGTCAACAAAGCTGTACCGCCGGCCGCGCCGCCTTCATCAACGGCTCTTGCCCGGTCCGCACCGGCATGACTAAGGTCGGCATCCCAGGCGCGCCTGAAGGGTGGCAAAAGACAGACGTCACTATGGCCACGGTAATGAAGAGTCTCGGCTACACAACCGGTCATTTCGGCAAGAACCATCAGGGCGACCGCGACGAACACCTGCCTACCATGCACGGCTTCGACGAGTTCCTTGGTAACCTCTACCACCTTAACGCCGAAGAAGAGCCGGAAAACGAGGACTATCCCGGCGACAAAGTCTTGCCCGGTGGCAAGACCTTTCGAGAAGTATTCGGTCCGCGCGGCGTGTTGCATTGCAAGTCCGACGGCAAAGGTGGGCAGACCATTAAGGACACCGGCCCACTCACCAAGAAGCGTATGGAAACCATCGATAATGAAACCGTCGCCGCCGCCAAGGATTTCATTACCCGCATGAACAAAGAAGGAAAGCCGTTCTTCTGTTGGTGGAATGGCACTTGCATGCACTTCCGCACCCACGTCAAGGCCGAGAACCGCCACAATGGCAATGATGAATATACCGACGGAATGATTGAACACGACCTTCATGTCGGTGAGCTCCTCAAACTGCTAGATGACCTCGGCATCGCTGACAACACCATCGTCCAGTACTCCACCGACAATCGACCAAAACAAGAAAATCGAACTCGCACCCTCGTTCGCTGCCCAGCTTAATTGATACAGCAATTCGTTTACCAACGGATGAAGTTAACGCCCTTAGAAGCATTGCCAAGAAGTTTATTGACCAGATTGCTGACAGACTCAAAAAGCAACGGTCAGCTAATACGCCCCAAACATACAAACAACTTAACGTTAACCTAACACCATCGGAAATTAGTTCACTGAAAAGAATTGCTTCAGGGCTGACACCATGGACAAATAGTCAATCCAGTATTTCCGGGAGATACTTCGATTCTCAGGGTCACTTGTCAAATGATCGAGTGATTCGCTTTGAGCAATCCGAAATCGAAATACTGTTGGAAATCGTCCACAGGCTTTCGATGCTGCTAGGCCGAGCAGATGATTTCGACCCGGTGGTCGATTCTGAATTGCCGACTAGACAAAATCTTTCGACGTTGTTGGAACAACAGGAATTGGACTTCGTGAAAGCTGAATGTTCATCGCTGCCACAATCTGCCGGGCGAGATGCTCTGCTTAACGCCATTGAACGGTTTACTACAGAGATCACATTGGACTCCGTCAATCGCTTCGAAGTACTATTAACTAAATCGGCTGATCTAATCAGTAACTCGAAACAGCATCAACCACCCCGGGAGCCTGAAGACTTCGAAAACAAGACCTTCACCTGGGGAAATGTGGTGTTTCCAGAAGTCAGTAGTGAGATGCTAGCGATTATCAAGAAAATTCGAACCGCACCGTCTGAGAATCCTGTTAGGAGGCAATTATTAAAAGAGTCAGGTCTTATCAAGAAAGGCTCTACGGGCTTTAGTGGAAATTTCTGGTTCAACCCCAGTCGGAAACTAGTTGCCCGGGAGCAAGATGATATGTCGCGTCGGATAGTTCATCCAGTGCGATACGTTATCGAACAAGTACAAAGAAACAACGAACCTATATTCCATTTGGTGGACCAAACTCGCGTCAAGGTTCTGCTAACTGAACAGTACGGGATATCGGACCCTCGGGAGATAATCAAAGGTCTTATTGCGAAACGGATACCGAGCGGCGAGAAGGACAGGAGGAAGTGGCTACTAGAACAAAGAGGAAATTCGTAGCCTAGCTGAAGTGTGGGTTGCTGGCGGAGCCATTGATAAATTTGGTCATGAACTTCTGCCAATTCAAGATCGCCCGTGACCAGTGTTTCGCCTTAAGCGGCTTTAACCTCTAACGTGTTGCACATTACCGCTTGCCTGAGTTTCATGTCAGCCAAAACGATCGCGTTCCTGAATCAACAGATCCGCCTACCTAGCCTGAGCCGACAACTGGCATCAGGTTGGATCTCAGCATCTCAGCGGCAAGTCTTGCTGACTCTCGGTACGGCCTACCAGTAGTCACATCCTTTTGCCCTTCAGCCTGCCGGCCCCCGATGCCAAGCGGCCAACAGGGTAGCAAAAGGCACAACATGGCCTCGGTGCCGCTGCCTCTCTGCAGCGATCATGACAAATTGTCATGGCATTTTGTCATGGCGTGTCATGCTCATCATGGGCATTCTTAGCCGAGATGACGGATTAGTGAATCGCGTTTTCCGGCACACGAGGGTAAGGTCATTTAGTCGGGCTCGATTGCCCGATTGATCGAAGTCAGAGATATGAGGAATGACATGAGTCCTAATGAAATTGAGCAAATTGCTGAGGCCATAGCGGACCGAGTCGCGGACCGGCTGGCGAGTCGCCCGGCGGGCGAAGGCCTGCTGGATGTCCACCAGGTTGCCGAGTTGCTGGGCTGCTCGGTTCCGACCGTCGAGCGGTTGACAAGCAGAGGCAATATCCCCTCGCTGCTGGTAGGCCGACTGCGGCGATACCGCCTAGATGACGTGATGTCCCAACTGAAAAAGAAAGGAGAGTAAGTCCGAATCGTCGGGTAGTTGAGTCAACCGGATACAACTGCTGGTCGCAGGTGACGCCAGTTGACAACGTGAATGATCTATTTGCCTCCGGGCAAGAGATATAGTCAGTTGAAAGACGGCTCTGGAGGGCATCTCAAGTGCCCCCCAGAGCCTGACCTTTAGTACAACGCAAGTCCGCCGAGTCGCAGTTTGCGTTAACCGTTTTACCACCTATTTTATTAGGAGTTCAGATATTATGAATGATTTCGTATCCAAAGGCAACCAACATCAATCAGCTAACAATAGTTTTAAAGCTGAACAGGCAACCCCAGGCCAGGTCCCCCAGTTGCCGATCAATGTGTGGAACGATTCGGTGCCGGGCGTATCGCCGACAACTGCAGCCCAGGTTCCGCCGGTGCCTGGCCCTGTAACCAACGTACCGACACCAGGCTTGCCGCCCACAACCCCAGGCCAGGTACCTGCAGGACAGATAGCCATAAAAAACGTTTTCATGGAACCCAGCACCACAACTGCAGCCCAGGTTCCGCTGGTGCCTATCAATGTGTGGAACGATTTGGTGCCTGGCTCACCTCCCAGCAACGCAGCCCAGGCTCCGCCGGTGCCTGGTCCTGTGACCAACGTACCGATAACAGGCTTGCCGCCCACCGTGGCCCAGAATTACGGTATCGACCCAGTTGATCCGCTCAAACATCTCAGGGAGATCATGGCCGACAGAGCGGCTGGCCGAACACCGGCTTCTCAGACCGTGTGGTCGACACCAGAACCGCTTGAGCCCGACCCGCTGCCTGAGTTTCCGGTGCAGGCCGTGCCGGATCCGCTGCGGAGCTGGATCGTAGCGGTTTCGCAGTATTGCCAAACGCCGGTCGAGCTAGCGGGTCTGTGCGGCCTCGCATGTTGTTCGGCCGGGATCGCGCGGAATATCGCGATTGACGCTGGTGGCTGGACCGAAGAGGCGACAATTTTCGTTAACTGTGTCCTCGAATCTGGCAATCGCAAGAGCAGCGTGGTGGAGCAAGCCCGGGAACCGATCCTGGAACTTGAGGCCGAGATGCTGGAGGCCTCAAGGCCGGCAATTGCTCGGGCTGAATCTCGTCGGAAGACCCTGGAAGAGGCACTAAAAAAGGCGCAGCAGGATGCGGCGAAAAAAAATCCGATGAGGCACAGCAACAAGCCATCGAGCGCGCCGGTCAATTGGCCGAAGAGTTGTCCAAGCTGGAAAACATCCAGGTACCACGACTAATGATGGAAGACTGCACGGCTGAGAAAGTTGAGGAAATGCTGGCCAATGGATCAGGTCGGCTGTTCCTGTGTGGTGCTGAGGGCGGCGTGTTCGACATCATGGCTGGCCGATGCAACAAGGGGTCGTCGAATTTTGAAATCTACCTGAAGTCCCATTCGGGCGAGAGCCTCCGGGCCGGTAGGATCAGCCGGGTAGCCATTGCTGATCGGCCTATACTGACCATGGCCTACGCGGTCCAGCCCGACGTTCTGTCCGCCATGCTGGCGCGACCAGAATTCCGAGGTCGTGGTATGCTTGCGAGGTTTCTTTATGCTATGCCGATCAGTCCATTGGGCAGTCGACGGGTCCGCGACGTGCCAGCCGTACCGGATCATGTAAAATCCGAGTACCTTGATCTCATCCGTCGGCTCTACGGTATTCCGCATGCCGCTAAGCCACAAGTCTTGATCCTCGCGCGTGACGCGCAGGAGATGATGATTGGCTGGCGCGAAGAAGTAGAGCGGATGCTTGCCCCTGACGGCGAACTGGAAGTAATGCGTGATTGGGGTGGCAAGCTACCGGGCCTGACGGCGTCTAGCTGCCATCATGCACTGTATCGAGTATGAATTAGCGGAACCCTGGCTCGTCCCGGTTACTGCCAGGACGCTAGAAAGCGCGATCGAGATTAGTCGATTCGCGATACCACATGCCTCAGCGGCCCTTAACCTGGCGTCGAACGCAGAAATGTCAGAAGTCCTAAATGACGCCATTGCGATTAAGCAAAAGTTGAGTACGCTGAAGCTCAGGACGGTATCGGAGCGAGAAATCCAAGAGCAACATCGCCGCCGCTTTGACGGTCAAAAAGAGCGAAAAATAAAAGCGATCAAGCTATTGGAAACAAAAGGCTGGATACGTTTTTCTGACCAGCACGAGCAAGTCGGTCCAGGTCGCCCGGCGTCGCCATCGTTTGAGGTACATCCGCTGGTCCACAGCGACAAGTAGCCATTCCGCGATAGTCTGTCCGGTGCGCAAAATACACGTTAACGCCGACCGAGGGGGTTTTGTGTATTTTGCGCACGTTTTTTGTAGCTGTAGATTTTTGTTAGTTAACTAGTCGGTTCAGGAACCAACTAGTTCTGTGTCATGTTCGACTAATTAGACCAACTACTTATATTGGAGTTTTGTGATGGCAAGTGTAAAGCGTGAGACAAAAACGGGGCGTGATGGCTGGCGCATTCGTTTCTATGTTAACGGGCGATCGCACGAGCTGTATGTGGCCGGTGGTAGCAAGGCTGCCCAAAAGCGTGCTAACACTATAGCGAATCATTTGGATGAGCTGGCTTGTGCAAATAGTAAGAATATGCCCCCGGCCCGTGAGTCGCTGGCGTGGGCAAATGGTACTAATGGCAAGCTGCGTGAGAATCTAGTGGCTTGGGGTCTTGCCGAGCCGATCAATCCTAAACTGATGACTGATGAAGGGCGTTTGCTAGGTGCGTTCCTGGATGCGACTATTGAGGGGCGTTCTGATGTAAAGCGATCAACGATCGTGAACTACAAACAAACTCAGCGACTGTTGACTGAGTATTTTAAGGAAAGCAAGCTGATCAGTTCTATCACTGCGGCCGATTGCGAACGATGGCGGCGTTGGATGTTGGCCCGTCCTATGGCCCAAGCATCGGTTAGTAAACATGTGAAGCGGGCGAAAACTCTATTTGCTGAGGCCGTTGCTGATCGACTGTTGGCCGAGAGCCCATTTGCATCGGTGAAAGCCGGCGATGATTCTAATCCAGAGCGTAAGCGATTTATCGATCCCAAGACGGCGGATCGTGTTTTGATGGCGTGCCCTGATTCCGATTGGCGTTGTATTTTTTCCCTGGCCAGGTTCGGTGGGCTGCGTTGCCCGTCTGAAGTTCTGGGCCTGAAATGGACCGATATCGATTGGGATGCTGGCCGATTGCGGATCGATTCCCCGAAAACCGGCCTGAGGCTCTGCCCACTGTTCCCCGAGCTGCGGGCGGTGCTGTCCGAGGCATTCGGCCTAGCCTCTGATGGTGCGGTTCACGTGGTGGCCCGGTATCGAGATGGGCAAAATCTTAGAACTCAATTTGGGCGAATAATCAAGGCGGCCGGATTGATCCCATGGCCCAAACCGTTTAATAATTTGAGAGCATCCCGGAGGACTGAATTGCAGGAACAATTCCCAAGCCATGTGATCAATCAATGGCTAGGACAATCAACAGCGGTGGCCGAGCGTCATTACCTACAAGTCACTGATGACCATTGGAAAGTGGCGATCGAATCCCGTCCCCATGTACGTCCCCATATCACTAACGGTCCCGATCCCATCACTAAAAATCAAGACACAAAAAAACCCTTGGAAAACATAGCTATTGATGCTTCCCAAGGGTTGGTGATGGCTGGTCAAGTGACCCCTATGGGGTTCGAACCCATGTTGCCGCCGTGAAAGGGCGATGTCCTAGACCACTAGACGAAGGGGCCGCTTTTCTTGCTTGACTTAGCTGCCATTGAGCCGCCGCAAGAGTTGACGTTTTTATCAGCCATCTGCCTTGCGGTCAACCCGATTCTATACGTTGAGCCACCAAATTTTTATAGGCTCACTCCTGTTTGCCTGCGCAGTCGACCGGTTCAAGAGTCGCTGGCCGATGTTTTGGCGACTCAGGGGCCGACCAGAGAACGCTCAGAGGGTTACGATCGATGCGAAATCCAGAAAAACGCTGAGCCCATATCGGATGGTTTCTAGGGCGAAACGATCCGATACAGGCTCAAAATGTTGACTTTGATACAGATGCTGCCAACGTTCATGCCTGGACCACCACCGGGTCGCATTGCATGAAACGAAAAGCTATGCTCTATTCCTGTGCGGTGCTTGCGTTCGAGTCATCCTCATGGTGATTTCGCTGAATTGCGTCGTAAACCTCGCGTCGATGCACGGGCACTTCCCGAGGAGCTTCGACGCCAAGGCGAACTTTGTCGCCGCGAATCTCCACAACAACGATAGTGATATCATTGTTGATGACGATGCTCTCGTTTTTCTTTCTTGAGAGTACTAACATGAGTGACCCTTCCTTTGGTTTGATCCTGCGATATCCGGCACGCCTGGTGGGGGATATCAAGCCGCAACCTGGGTGATTGCGGTTTCCTAGCCAGACTACTATCCTGGCTTTCTGATATATTCACTCTACGCACAATGTTGGCCGAGTCAAGAAATCAAGGGGCTCTATCCCCACTTTTTGCACATATTTTGCAAATCGCGCTCCACAATCGACCAAGATTCCATTAAATTCGGCGTTTTCGGAACACCTTTCGCCAATTACCAGCATGGGAGGTTCCGACTTTGGCACCTGCTACTTCTGAATCGAAACTGGCTGACGATGTCGCAGACCCAATCTACATCAGCTCTCCAGGGAACGGGGAAATTTCAGCATACACTAGTCGAAGTGGTCGTCTGCGTCGTGCTAGCCTTCGTCTGCGTGGGCAGCACGCCGCCAGGAATCAACGAATCCCACTACTTACCCAAAGCAAAATACCTTGCAGACCCGACCTTCGCTGGGGGCGGGGACCTGTTCCTCAGTTCCCACGACTCCCATTTCCTAGCGACTACATTGGCCGGAGCGGCAAGTTCCTATCTCAGCTTGCCAGCGGTCGCATGGCTTGGGCGAGTTTTGGCTTGGACTTTTATGGCATTCGCCTGGCTCAGGCTGGCAAAAGTACTCGGCCTGCCTGGGCTGGTTCGCCCTGTAGCTTTTGCTGGATGGTTCTTGATCAATCACTATGGGAATTGGGCCGGTGAGTGGTTTCTTGGTGGATTCGAAGCCAAAGTGATGGCTTACCCGCTGGCGATCCTGGGCCTAGCGGCAATTCTAGAAAATCGGTGGAACTTGGGTTGGGTGTGGCTGGGTGCGTCCGTAGCTTGGCACCCAGTGGTTGGCGTGTGGGTGGGTGTCACCGCAGCGGGGCTTTGGTTAATCGATTCCAACCGTTGGTTGCGTCTCAGGCAGCAGGGTTTGGCGATAGCGATTGCAGTGGCGATCAGCCTAGTGGGCGTCTTGCCTGCGCTGGGCGGCCTAGGGGGAAGCGACATTCAGGACTCGGTGTCGGCAGCTCAAGTACATGTTTTTTTGCGATTGTCGCATCACTTGTTGCCTCGCAGCTTCTCTATGCAGCATCACCTGACCGGAGCCGTGTTGCTTGGGCTTCTTGCTGTTGCCACGGCGGCATATCGACGATACGGTCAGTCCCAGGATCACTCCAAGGCAACAGGCGGTTTGCTGATCGTGGCATGGGGGGCCGTGGGCCTGAGCCTGATGGGGGTACTGATCGATTTGGCTATGAGAATTGGTTTTCCGCAAATTCTGGCAGCCAAGCTGCTAAGATTTTACTGGTTCCGTTGGGCAGACGTGATCGTTCCGCTGGCCATTTCCGTGATTGGCTTTAGTTGGCTTGGAAGCACTCTTGGCCCTGCCGGCAAGTCGAACATGCACGACATTACGCTTCGTGGCACGGTCTACCTGGCTCTTGCTTGGATCATGACGGGTGGATTCGTTTTTGGACATTGGAGGCGTCGCGGGGACACACACATTCCACCAGCAGACCAACTGATGATGCAATCTTTGGGGCCTTATTCGGTGTCTTGGGATGATCTCTCGGAAGTATCCAACGACCTCGAAGGCTCTGCCGCTGCTTCATGGCTGCCTTCTGACACATTGCTCCCACAAAGGTACGTAGACTGGTTGGCCGTTTGCCAGTGGATTCAAGAAAATACTCCTGCCGATTCACTATGGTTGACTCCACCCTATCAACAGACATTTAAGTGGTATGCTGGTCGCGCCGAAGTGGTCTGCTGGAAAGACGTACCACAAGATAATGCTGCGATCATTCAGTGGTATCGCCGGCTGCAGCAATGCAAACTGCCCAGACATTCCAACGGAAAGCCGCGTGGTTGGAATGCCGATGAACTGATCGAATTGGCACGAGAGTATCGATTCCAATGGATATTGGTCGATCGCACCTATCAGGATCAGCCGCCGCTTCTCGAGAGCAAGTATCCACTGCTGGTCGATAACAGATCGTTTGCCGTGTTCTATATTTCTACACGATTGCTTGAGTCCAGTGACAGGACCACTAAGAATTCCGAGGTGTCTGATGATTCTCCATCGCATTAGTTGCTCGCCCCTTTTTGCGTCTAATTTCAAAGTATCTAAAATCTGGTTTCAAATCAGTCGCCAATGCCTGACCGTTATCGCCGTATGCTGTGTGCATGGGGCGGTACCCGCGCTTTTACTCAGTTCTGATACGCCAACGGATGAACGTTCTGCAGATTATTTAGTTGCCTTGCCCAGTGATCCGGCTGAAACGGCATGGGTCGATCGACTCTACGAAGCAATGAGCCTTGAACAGCGTATCGGCCAGTTGTTGATGATTCGCGCTCACTCGAATCGCGGCGAAGATCACGAGCGTCAGGTCTGTCAGGCTGTCGAGAAATATCAAGTTGGTGGTCTGTGCTTTTTTCAAGGCACTGCCATGCGACAAGCTGAATTAACGGGCCAGTACCAACGACTTTCACCCAAAGTACCGTTATTAATCGCCATGGATGCGGAGTGGGGGCTAGGCATGCGACTGACTCACGACACGTTGTCGTACCCAAGAGCGCTAACTCTGGGAGCGATATCCGGCGAAGACCTGATCTACCAAATGGGGCGAGATATCGGCAGGCAATGTCGGCGATTGGGGGTGCATGTCAATTTCGCGCCGGTGCTGGATGTGAACAACAATCCGAACAATCCAGTGATCAACGATCGATCGTTCGGAGAAGACCCGCAGAATGTCGCTAGAAAAGCGTCCGCCTACGTTCGTGGATTGCAGGACGAGCGGGTGTTGGCCTGCGGGAAACATTTTCCGGGTCATGGCGACACAGATGTCGATTCTCATCACGACTTGCCAGTGATTCGCCACGACCGCCAAAGGCTGGATGCCATCGAAATTTCACCTTTTCAGGCACTGATCGATCGCGGTCTGGGTTCGATCATGATCGCTCATTTGAGTGTCCCCTCCTTGGACAACACTCTGAACCGACCTACGACGCTAAGCCGGAATGTGGTGGAAGGAATCCTTCGCTCCGAATTAAAATTTAATGGCCTGATCTTCACAGATGCCTTGGAGATGAAAGGCGTCACCAAGCATTTTGGTTCCGGAAGGGCCGAGGTCGAAGCGTTCAAGGCTGGCAACGATGTGCTGTTGCTTCCAGAGAACGTTCAGGCGTCAGTCGACGCTTTAAGCCAAACGATCCGCGAGGGCGTTATCCCGGCGCAGCGACTTGAAGACTCAGTCAAGAGGATCTTGCAAGTCAAATACCGCCTGGGGCTGAACGAAGGAGTCCATGTTGAAGTTGATGGACTGCCTGAGGATCTGAATCGTCCTGAATCGCTAGAACTGCGTCGCGATTTGCTTAGAGAGTCATTGGTGTTGGTTCGTGACGATGGCAATCGACTGGCGATTGTGAGGACCCCCAGCGAAACAAGCGGCTCATCCTCCGGTGCGGCTTCGTCTGTTGTTGTCACACTGGCCATAGGAGCAACGACTGTACCTGAAAAAGTCCCGGCGGACAAAACAGAAAATGCCAAAGACCAGACTTCAATTGCTCGTCAGTCAAATCAAGAGTCGCCAGTGGATCAGGACACAGGTGGTACTTCACCGCAGTCGGTCCGGGCTTTAACTAGTTTCCAACGCGCCGTCTCGCATCTAATCAAGGCAAATCATTTCAATTTACCCAAAGACGCGACTAGGGAGAGTTGGGAGGAATTGGAAGCCCGGCTGGCAGATGCCAAACTGATCGTGGTCTGTTTTCACGATCTAAGTCGATCGGCAAAGGCGAACTTTGGGATCTCTCAACGGGACATTGAAAACGTCCAGCGGATTGGAAGGTCACTTCCGGTCGCAGTGGTACACTTTGGCAATCCTTACGGACTGAAGCACTACGACGGCCTGACAACTGTGGTGCAAGCCTACGATGATAGCGATGATGCGCAGCGGTTGGCTGCTCAAGCGCTGTGCGGAGCAATTCCCTTTTGTGGCAAGCTACCCATCACCGCCTCGCCTCAGGCCCAGTACGGAGCGGGCTTACAGCCTTAGCCGACATAGCAGCATCGACAACTGATCACAATAATGGTTGCCGTATTGTTTGCGGCGCTAGTCGTGAGCGACTGGGAGTTGGTCGGTTTTCTTATGCGCCTGTCGCATTGGCACTTGAGTTCACACTGCGGGCGGGTATGCTAAATCATGGGATTGTATAAGAGCCTAAGCCAGAATCCTCTACACCGCTTCGGGGGAGAGGGTAGGGTGAAGGGGGCGAAAGGCTTTGGGATAGACTCTAAGTCACTGGAATGGATTTAGGGAAAAACCATCGTGCAATCCGACAAGATAACTCTGCTGTTGCAAATTCTACTGATTGCTCTGGTTGATCGATGACACAAGGAAAGAATGAACAAGCTAATGCGATTCATGCAGCAGTTAGTCTTTAAGTCACTCAAGATTTGTTTAATTAGTCGCATTCGAAGTTGGAATCACCAAGCGATCTTTTTGCTAGTACTGGCCGCGTTGTTTGATCAACGGTCCCAAGCACAGACGCCTGCCCTTTGGCCTCCTGCCGCTCAGCCAGGACCGTTGGGCGCTCTGGTTAATCCGAAGATAGGTACGGGCGGAATCACATTTTTGTGTGGGAATAATTTTCCAGGAGCCACCGCGCCTTTTGGTATGGTTCGGCTGAGCCCAGATACGATCACGGATCGCGGCGGCAAGGCGTCTAACATGTCAGGTTACTTCTATGGTGACCAAAAGATTTTGGGATTCAGCCACACGCGATTGGTTGGCACCGGGGCCATCGATGGCGGGAACTTTCTAGTGGTACCCGCGACTGCCGCTTTGAAGCAGGCCGATCTGACGTCAAACACAGCTTACCAGTTTTCCCACGAACAAGAAACTGCTTTTCCGGGCTACTATGCAGTATGGTTACCTGAAACGCAGGTCTTGGCCGAACTTACCGCCAGCATGCGGGTTGGCGTGCATCGCTATACCTTCACTTCAGGACAAACACCTTTTCTGCGTTTGAACATTTGTAGTGCGCTGGGTAAGGGACGGTGTACTGAAGGGCAAGTTGCTATCTCGAAAGACGGTCGCGAGCTGCACGGCTGTGCCCGGACCTTCGGTAGCTTCTCGTCGCGATTTGGTGGATCCAAAGTCTATTTTGCGGCACGACTGGATCGTCCCGTGGTGCAACGCCGTCTTTGGTCAGCCGATCAACTGTTGGACAATAACCAATCTACCTCCGGTGATACGATTGGCGTTGAATTGCAGTTTGCTCAGGCAGATCAATCACAGTCCGTTCAATTGCAATTGGCTATTTCCTACGTGAGTATAGAAAACGCCTACGAAAACTTGAATACTGAAGTGGCCGATAAGAGTTTTGATCAAGTCTTGCAGCAGGCCATAGCGGATTGGGAAAGCAAACTGGAACTGGTTTCTATTGAAGGCGGTGATGCGTCCGAGCGAACATGTTTCTACACAGCGCTTTACCGCAGCATGAATATGCCCACCACGTTTAGTGACGTGAATGGTCAGTACCTTGGGTTTGACAAACAGGTTCACCAGGCAAGCGATTTTGTCTACTACACCGACATGTCTTTGTGGGACACGTTTCGAACCACACATCCATTGTACACTTTGTTGTTGCCCAGCTATCAACGCGATATGGTAGTCTCACTGGTTGAAATGTCTCGTCAAGGCGGATACTTGCCCAGATGGCCGTCAGGCAGCGGCTATACCAATTCGATGTTCGGAACACCAGCGGATTTAGTGATTGCGGAGACCTACCTGAAAGGCATCCGTGATTTTGATGTTGAAACCGCTTATAAAAAAATGCTCGAGACCGGCCTGCGACCAACCCCTGCGGGTGCTCCGTTCTCGGGCCGCGAGGGCATCGATCATTACATCCGCTTCGGCTACTGCCCCAGCGACCTGATGAAAGAATCGGTGTCTCGCACGCTGGAATATTGTTACGCGGATTATGCAATTGGAAAATTGGCAGAAGCTTTGGGGCACAAGCAGGATGCAGAACTTTTCCTGAAGCGTGCTCAATCTTACAAGAATCTTTGGAATCCGCAGACGCAATTTTTTCATCCACGTGACTCACAAAGAAATTTCCTAAAAGACTTTCGTCCGCTGATGTTGACTTATACCGACGTCACCGGCAAATACACTAACGCGTATGTAGAAGGCAGTGCCATGCAGTGGCGTTGGGCAGTACCTCATGATTCAGATGGGCTAGTGGAACTGATGGGTGGCCGGGAGCGGTTCGTCGAGCAGCTTCAAGAGTTCTTCGCCAAATCGACGCGTGAAGTTGGAAGGATACCCAACGCATACTACTGGCAGGGAAACCAGCCAGACCTGTTCGCGGCATTTCTGTTCAACTCAGCAGGACGCCCCGACCTGACTCAGTTTTGGACCCGATGGATACTCAAACACAAATACAGCTCTGATGAAGTAGGCTTGGATGGCAACGATGACGGTGGCACGCTATCCGCCTGGTATGTATTGGCATCGCTGGGCATCTACCCGGTCGCCGGCACCGATCGCTATGAATTGACTCGCCCTTTGTGGCAACGTGCTGAGATTCAGTTGGGCGATCGCCCGCTAGTGATCACTCAAGAAACCAACTCGTCATCGCAGCAAGGTAGCATGGAGGGTTCAGAAGCTTCTGTAGGCATAACACCAAGTGTGTTGCCAGCGTTGCATGCAGAACTCAACGGTCAAATACTACAAGGTACGCAGATCTCACACCGCCAGTTGCTCTCGGGCGGCGAGTTGCAGTTTCTTGCCCCGTCATCTTCGTCCCCTTCTTCGCAGCGAAGTGTAAAATAGATCGTCCACTGCGCTATCGATTGCGGCTGAATACGCAGCGCTTTTACGCGATTGACTGCTCAGCAGCGTTTGACCAACTGGCTGGCGGATTAGCAGTCTGGTTGAAATCTAAAGGCAATGCGTCCAAAATAGAACAGGGTTCAACAGGAGGGTAACCACGGATGACTGCACAAACTGCAACGCGACCCTATGGTAGGCTGGAACTGCTGAAGTTGATGTTTTCGAGCCGCCAAGGGGATCGTCGCGAGGGAATTCTGCTCAGGCAGGGCAAAGGTTGGTTTCAGGTTTCTGGTTGGGGGCACGAGGCTCTTGCGGCCGCTGGCTGGTTGCTGGAATCGGACGACTACCTGTTTCCCTATTACCGCGATCGTGCGTTGGTTATGGCACGCGGCGTGTCAAACGCTCAACTGGCCAGCGCCTACTTTGCGAAACTTGGGTCATCCAGCGCTGGACGACAGATGCCGGCGCATTTCTCGGATCGTGAAAAAAATATTTGGAGTGTCCCCACGCCAACTGGTGCCAATTGCCTGCCCGCCTGTGGCGTCGCTTGGGCGATGCAACTGGACCGACGGCCTAACGTCGTTCTAGCAACCATCGGCGACGCAGCTTCCCGCCAGGGGGAATTCGCTGAAGCGGTCAGCTTTGCCGTCGAACGGCAATTGCCCATCGTTTTTATCGTCGAAGATAACAACTACGGAATCAGTACGAATACCGAAAAGCTGAACCCGTTTAAGCTGGGGATCTTTGGCAAAGATTTTGTGCTGAATTTGGATGGTCGTCACCCGGACCTGGTCTACGATTCATTGCGACCTGTGTTTCAAAAAGCTAGAAGCGGAGGCGGTCCGACTGTCGTAGTGGCTCAGCTTGATCGCCTGTGTTCGCATACCAGCAGCGACGACCAGCGTATCTATCGTTCGATGGACGAAATCGAAGCTATGCAGTCGCGTGATCCGCTGGATGTCTATGCTCGGGAATTGATCGCAGCAGGCCAATTGACGGTCGATCAGTGGCAGCAGATCCAATCAGACATCAGCTTGCAGGTGGATCAAGACTACTGGGCGGCGCAGCAGGAGGCCGATCCCGAGCCAGAGAACTTGTTGGATCAGCTTGTCGCTGACTCCGATAGCCATTGTGTTCCATCGCTTTCAATAGGCGGAAAGCCTCGGATGGTCGATGCTTTAAACGAAATCTTCCGACTGGGGCTGGTCAGTAGCGACCGCTTCGTCATGTTCGGCGAGGATATCCAGGCACCTAAGGGCGGCGTCTTTGGACTTACGGCTGGGCTGTCTGAGGAATTTCCGGATAGAGTCTTCAATTCACCGCTTGCTGAGGCCACGATTGCCGGAGTGGGTATTGGAATGGCCTGCTACGGGATGCGTCCGATCTTCGAGTTCCAGTTTATCGATTTTGTTGGACCGGCCTTGAATCAAATTCTGCAGAACCTGGCAACGCTGCGTTGGCGCAGCCATGGTCAGTGGTCCTGTCCAGCCGTATTCTACGCGCCCTATGGAGCCTATCTTCCTGGAGGCGCTTTGTGGCACTCGCAGGCTAACGAATCGCTATTTGCTCACGCTCCAGGCATTCAGGTAGTCGTTCCCAGTACGCCTGAAGATTCCGCCGGTTTGATGTGGACAGCTATGCACAGTCACAATCCAACACTATTTTTGATCCCCAAACATCTGCTGCGACAGCCGATGCAGTCACCCGAGCCATGGAGTGCCATCGAGATGGGCAGCGCTAAGATCCGGCGATCAGGCAAAGATGTGACCTTGGTGACCTGGGGTAACTGTGTCGAAATTGCCGAAGCGGCAGCCGATCTCCTGCGCGATGAAATTTCAGTTGAAATTATCGATTTGCGATGTATACAGCCCTGGGATCGACAGATGATCGCCAGGTCCCTACAAGATTCGGGCAGGTTGGTAGTCGTTCAGGAAGACGGTCGATCCTGCAGCGTGGGTCAAATGATCATCAGCGAAATCCTCTCCGATCCCGGCAGTTTCTATCAGTTGCTCAGTCCGCCACAATTGGTTTCCAAGTGCGATGTTCCTATCGGCTACAATCCAATCTACGAATTCACAGCTCTGCCTGACCAGCAGCGCGTTGTGGCAGCTTTGCATGCAGTCATGGAGTACTAAATCACTATGCCCATCATTTCATTACGCGTACCTCAACTTGGCGAAGGTCTTCACGAAGCATTGCTTGTCGACCAGTTGAAGCGGCCAGGTGACGCTATCCAGCGCGATGAACCGATCTACACCATGGAAACCGACAAGGCGACAACCGAAGTTGAATCGCCTTGCAAGGGGGTGCTGGTTCAGTGGATGGCCGAGCCCGGAAGTGTTTTGGCTATCGGTGCCGAAATTGGGCTCATCGAAGTGACCGAGCTTGCTGATGGTGCCGAGGTTATCGGGACATCGCCAACAGCTCAGTTCGCACAATCTTCAAGCCAAGTCCCCAGCGAATCCGGCAGCGTGAATTCGGAAGAGCCCACAAAACAGCCAGCAGTTCAGCTTGCTGCTTCGCTTCATCCAGCCGAATCTCGCAGCGGTATTTTGATTCCTCCACGAACTCGCAAGTACCTGCGCGACAGAAATCTGATCGACCAGTCACATCGCATTCCTACACGCGGCGACAAGATGATGCCTGAAGACGTGGACGCCTATTTGGCCATGCTGGGTGGCAAACCCGTTGACGATGATTGGTACACTCTGGAACGACTACCCAAATCGCAACTGGCGCTGAACTTCCGACTTAGTCGCGGAGCCGCCATCTGTGTGCCCGTGACGGTAGTGACCGAGATCGATTGGACGCGAGTCCAGGCCGCGCGACACGAAATGCGAGATCAAAACGGGCCGACCGGTTTTGCCATCGCATGTTGGGCGGTGGTCCAGGCGATGAAGCAGCATCCCAAGTTTCGCAGTTCGCTGACACCGGACGGACTATCATTAAAGATTTTCCGGCACATCAACCTTGGAGTGGCTGTTGCCTTGCCCAACGACGAACTGGTAACCGCTGTCATTCGACAGGCCGACGCGATGACGGCCGGCGAATTTTTTCAAGCCTACGAGCGGCAGGTTTTGGAGGCTCAGAATGGTCACGATCAGGCCGATGAGTCGACTACGCTGACCATTTCCAATATCGGCAAAGTTGGCATCCGGGTAGGCATTCCCGCTATCGTCGCGCCAGCCGTTGCCACATTAGCCTTTGGTGAAGCCTATCAACAAGCGGTGCCCGCCGATTCGGGGGTTATGTTCCAGCCAACTGTCTCGGCTACGATGACTTTTGATCATCGAATTATTAACGGTGTTGGCGCTGCCCGTTTTATCGGAGACATTCGAGCGATTCTGGAATCCTTTCAGCTTCCAAGCCAATAGCACAATCGCCAATTAAAAGCCGTCGCAGACCACAAACGACGAAATGTTGCCCGAAGGGCTATAAATCGATCGCCGATTGAATATGATACTACGTAACATTTCAAGTTACTCTTAAGGTTAAACGTTTAGTGGAAAGACACATGAAAACTAAAGCTGCTGGATTGTTGATAGGTACGGTCTTCTGTTTTGCTGCTGCACAACTTTCGGCAGAAGATCAGGCCGTGTTCCAAGCTGGCGCGGCGACTGCGGACGTGACGCCTCAGGAATCCGTTCCGATGTGGGGATACGGGTCACGCAAAGATTCGTTGTCGACTGGAACTCTGGACCCGCTAAAAGCTCAGGTCATCGTGCTAAAGGCTGGACAAGACAAGCTGGCGATCGTTGGATTGGACTTGGGGCGTTCGCCTGGCGAAAAATCCATGGAGCGGATACGCCAACGCATCAAGCAGCAAGCAGGTATTGAATATTCGTTGATGGCCGGATCGCACACGCATCACGGACCTGTGCTGGAGTTTACCGATCAAGCCGGTCAAGGCCCAGGTAAATTCGATGCCGCACTTCGATATTATACACTGATGGAAGATGCCATTATCAACGCAATTGTGCAGGCTGACAAGAATCTGGTACCGGCCACTCTAGGTACAGGTTCCTTGGATCTAGACGGTTTTAACCGCAATAGGCACTCGAAAAAGCAGCCACCTCCACTGGATTGCAGCTTGGCCGTGCTTCGACTGCAGGATGCTGCGACGGGCAAGTCCATTGCTACGCTGGTTAATTTCGCTGCACACCCGACTAGCCTGCCGGACAAGTTAAATGAATTTTCATCGGATTTTGTTGGAGCGATGCGAGCCGAAGTTGAAGCCACCCTGGGAGGTGTAGCCGTATTTATGCAGGGTGCGGCCGGCGACCTGTCCACCAATCGAGGACCCCATGGAGACCACAACCAGTACGGCCGAGCGCTGGGCAAAGAGGTTGTTAAGCTAGCCCAGACGCTGAAGTGCGAACCGGTCGAGCGACCTTCGCTGAAAGTGCGTGAGGATCGATTCACTTTTGCTCCTCGCACCGACCTAAACAATCCACTGGTCCGAGCGGCCTACACGGCTGCGTTCTTTCCAGAACTGGTCAACTGCTTTGTAGCCGAGTACGTGGATGGTGTTCGACCCCGCATCACTGTGGCTGTCCTAAACGGAAGCATCGCGATGGTGGGTGCATCAGGGGAATTCTTCTGCCAGCATGCCATCGACCTGCGACAACGGGCAAACGTCGATCAACTCTTTTTCTTTGGATACTGTAACGGATATCACCAGTATTTCCCGACCATCCAAGGGGCTGCCGAAGGAGGATACGGAGCCGATCGGCAAGTGGCCCCAGCGGCGGTGGGGGCCGGTGAGCAGTTGATGAATACATCGCTAGAGTGGATCTTCAGAATGCAGGGTGCAAAACTGTAAACACTGGAAATAGGGACGAAACTCTGTATAGCAATAGATGATTCAGAGATAGAAAACGGTTGATTCTGATGATTGGCAATTCATTGGCATGAACGAAGATAATACAGCTTGGTTCGTCTCGGACCTGCATCTGTTCAGCCGTCGTTCGTCGGCACCGCTTCTGGAATCGGCGATACGCATGGCGGTCAAGCGGTCGCATGCTTTTGTGTTGGGTGGTGACATCTTTGATTTTCGATGGAGCACACAACTGTCGCGCGGCGACGCGGTGAATGATAGCATCCAGTGGCTAAAGCGTTTATTGGACCAAAACAGCGATTGCCAGTTTCACTACTTGCTGGGCAATCATGATTGCCATCCCGAATTTGTACAGGCACTTGAACGGTTAAGTGAATCAGCATCACACCTGTCATGGCACCGCCATCTTCTTCGACTGGACCACAATATTTTTCTGCATGGCGACATCGTCGACACCAGGATTCTGCCTGGCCAAACGCATCATACCAGCTTGGATGCCAAGCGACTGGCTGGTGAATTGCGACGCCCGCCGGCTAAGATCTCTCATACGATTTACGACATGGCTGTACAGGCCAATGTGCATCGTCTAGTCGTCAAGATGGCCAAGCGACGCGATCAAGTACTCCAACGACTGACCGATTATCTGGAATCGCAAGGCGCGGGAGCCGAAACGGGTATCCATCATGTCTATTTCGGTCACACTCACCGCAAGCTGATTTCAATACCCTATGCAGGCATGCACTTTCACAATCCAGGCGCCGCCATCAAGGGCTTGCCGTTCCAAATGATAGAAGTGAAAAGCCCGCCGAACACCTGTAAAAAATAGCACAAAATCTGTCGTTTCTCGCTGAAGGCCACCAACTTGTCGAAAGATCCTAAGAACAGGATTTTCGGGATTGGGAGAGCGAGGCTCCTTCCGAGCCACACTAAGCTCGGCAGGAGCCTCGCCCTCCCGGCGGAGCCACGGAGCGCCGTAACAAAATTTGATCTAGGTGGTATGGATCGCGCGATTGTCCACTGCCAGGGCAGCTTCGTGCAGTAGTTCAGAAAGTGTAGGATGCGCGTGACAGGTTCTTGCGATATCTTCACTGCTGGCTCCGAACTCAATCGCCGCCACCGCTTCGGCGATTAAATCGCCGGCATGGGCACCCAGGATATGGACTCCCAGAACGCGATCCGTTTCGGCATGTGCCAGTATTTTGACTCGGCCCTGAGTATCCCCAAGCGCAAGTGCGCGACCGCTGGCTCCGTAGGGACACACACCTTTCTTGTAGGGGGTGCCTGATTCCTTAAGCTGCTCCTCGGTCTGACCCACGCTGGCGATTTCTGGGTGTGTGTAAACCACAGCGGGAATTGCTGCATAATTCACGTGGCTTTTCATGCCTGCGATTCGTTCCACACAGACTATCCCCTCTTCGCTGGCCTTGTGCGCCAGCATGACACCACCGATCAAGTCGCCGATGGCATAAACGCCTGCGACCGAAGTGCGAAAGTTCCCATCAACGGATACAAATCCGCGATTGTCAGGCTGGATGCCAACGGTCTCCAGTCCCAAGTTATCCGAGCAGGGAGTGCGGCCTGTAGACAAAAGGACTCGATCACAGTGAATTGGCTGAGCCTCCTTGCACTCGACAACGCACTGGCCTCCGTCGACCCGAGCGCTGGTTACCCAACTGCCGGTACGAATCTGGATACCCTGTTTTTCAAAGGTGCGATGCGCGAGCTGACCTATTTCTTGATCCAGGCCTGGCAAGATACGATCCAGCGCCTCCAGCACTGTAACTTGACTGCCCAGTCGCTTCCAGACACTGCCCAGTTCTAGTCCGATGTAGCCGCCGCCAATGACCACCAAGTGCTTGGGGACCTGAGTCAAGTT
Organism: Aureliella sp.; assembly: GCA_044234105.1. GTDB lineage: Bacteria > Planctomycetota > Planctomycetia > Pirellulales > Pirellulaceae > Aureliella. The sequence goes on from JBIIJD010000018.1 coordinate 23,332, forward strand.
CAGGGCCATCGTGCTATCACCGATATATTTTCCGTCTGACTGAACCGTTCGCATGGTGGCTGGCCGACTGCCAGTTGCCAGAATGATGTGCTTGGCCTTGACCGTCAGCGATCCGCTGCTGGTGAGAATCTGCACTGTGTTAGGACCGACCAGCTTTGCCCTGCCATTGTAACCTTGGACTTGCTTTCGCTTAAACAGCATGGCGATGCCCGAGGTCAATTGCGAGACCACCTTGTCCTTGCGAGCTAACATGGCGGCCAAGTTCAACTGCGTACCCGAAGCTTGAATACCATGCGCGGACAGTTCATGCTGAGCGACATGATAGAGATGACTAGACTCCAGCAGCGCCTTGCTGGGAATGCAGCCAACTCGCAAGCAGGTTCCTCCGAACACAGGGTTTTCGTCCACACAGGCGGTATTCATGCCCAGTTGAGCAGCTCGAATAGCAGCCACATATCCACCGGGTCCACCGCCCACCACCAGCACATCATGCTCTATCTGGTTCATCTGTTTTTCCGATTTGTTAGAGGCCTTAGGCCTTAGGCTTAAGCACTCATTTCTGCCTAATGCCTACAGCCTAACGCCCACTCCCCACCCTACGGCTCCTCATCCAATAGATCCAGGTCATCTAAGTCTTCATCACCATCCTTTTCCAGCGGGAACATATCGCTGTCGTCTGGCTCAATTTCGTAGTCGTCCTCTAGCTCTTCCTCGAAGTCGTCATCAAAGTCATCGTCAAAATCATCGTCATCAAAATCGGCAAATGGATCTTCCTCCTCTTCCTCCTCTTCGATGATCGGGCGTGATGGGTCGACGTTATCACCTTCGGGATCGGCCGGGTCAAGTTCCTCTTCTTCATCGTTCAGGTCATCATCATCATCGTCATCATCATCCCAGGCACGAATCCACGGTGTGCTAGCTGGCGTTGATTCCTGTGTCACCAAGAACGGCTGTGCGGACGAAAGTGTGTGCCAGAAGGAACACTGAAGGGTTAACGTAAAGGTCATGGGTACTCTCGACTAGGAAGCACGCAAACAGTCGCATGCGAAGGAGGGTGATTTGGGAAGTGCAACCGGCTAAGCAAGTGTTTCTAGGACGCTGGGATTGAGTAATCTGGCTCAGTTGGCTGACGCTACCAAGCCATGCATCGCCTCATATTTGGAGATCTTATCGGCATGTTGCAAAGTCAAAGCGATATCGTCAAGTCCGTTGAGCAAGCAGTGACGTCGGAACTCTTGAACCTGAAAATCAAATTTCAGACCTTTTGCGTCCCTGACGGTGCAGGCGTTCAAGTCGACGCTAAGGCGATAGCCTGGATTCTGCGCAAAGCGCTGAAATAGCTCTTCAATTTGATCTTCAGACAGTTTGATCGGCAAGACGCCGTTCTTAAAGCAGTTGTTAAAGAATATGTCGGCAAACGAAGGAGCCAGAACCACGCGGAACCCAAAGTCATCCAGTGCCCAAACGGCATGTTCCCGGCTAGAACCACTGCCGAAATTCCGGCGTGCCAGCAAGATCGACGCTCCCCGCACTGCTGGCTGGTTTAATTCAAAATCCGGATTGTCTGAACCATCATCACGAAAACGCCAATCAAAGAACAGATACTGCCCGAATCCTGTGCGTTCGATACGCTTCAGAAACTGTTTGGGGATAATCTGATCCGTGTCCACGTTAGCGCGATCTAACGCGGCCACCAGACCTTCATGAATTGTAAAAGCGCGCACGAAAAATTACCTCCAGGCCCTAAGCCTTGTAATCCCACTGACGAATGTCGTTGAAATGTCCTTTGATCGCCGCAGCCGCTGCCATGGCGGGTGACACCAAATGCGTCCGACCACCTTTGCCTTGTCGGCCCTCGAAGTTTCGATTGCTTGTTGAAGCACATCGCTCGCCGGGTTCCAAGCGATCGGGATTCATCGCTAGACACATGCTGCAACCGGCTTCACGCCACTCGAATCCGGCTTCACGAAAAACTGCGTCCAGCCCCTCGGCCTCTGCCTGACGCTTGACCAATCCACTGCCGGGCACAACCATTGCGTGAACGTTAGTATGGACTCGATAGCCTTTGACAACTTTAGCCGCCGCTCGAAGGTCCTCGATGCGAGCGTTTGTACAGGATCCGATGAAGACTCGGTTGATTCCGATCGCGCTGATCGGTGTGCCGGACTTAAGTCCCATGTAGTCAAGCGAAGCGGCCGTAGTCTTCTGTTCCGTTTCGTCCTTAAAATCCGCCGGACTTGGAACTTGGCCGGAGATCGAACAGACCTGACCAGGATTAGTCCCCCAAGTGATCTGCGGCTCGATGTCCTGACCACGGAATTGGCTTACCTTGTCATAGGCGGCCCCTGGATCGCTGGGCAAGCTGCGCCAACGGCTGACCGCAGCTTCAAAGTCCTTTGGTGCGTACGGTCGCCCGCGCAGGTACTCGAACGTGATTTCGTCAGGAGCAATCATTCCAGCTCGCGCACCGGCTTCGATGGACATATTACAGACCGTCATGCGTTCTTCCATTGATAACTGTCGAATGGCAGAGCCTGTATACTCCAGCACATAGCCGGTGCCACCGTCAGTGGATATCTGGCCGATCAAATACAGAATCAAATCTTTTGCCGTCACCCCAGGTGCCAGTTGTCCATCGACGCGAAGCTCATACGTTTGCGGCTGATACTGTAGCAAGGTCTGAGTTGCCAGAACATGTTCGACCTCGCTGGTTCCAATCCCAAAGGCCAGTGCGCCAAACGCACCGTGAGTCGCAGTGTGACTATCCCCACAAACTATGGTCATGCCAGGCTGTGTGTAACCCAACTCAGGGCCAATGATGTGTACAATGCCTTGATGAACGTCGTTCAAGTCGTACAGCTTGACTCCAAACTGAGCACAATTATTTCGCAGAGTGTCCACTTGCTGCTTGGAAATTGGATCGGCAATCGGCAAACTGCGATTGGTCGTCGGCACGTTGTGATCGGGCGTTGCAATGGTTCGTTCGGGACGACGCACAGGTCGACCGGCTAATCTAAGCCCCTCAAAAGCCTGCGGACTGGTGACTTCGTGTACTAAGTGCAAGTCGATGTACAGAATTGTCTGTTGTTTGGGTTCCGCATGAACGACATGCTGATCCCAAATTTTACGAAAAAGGGTTCTTGGCGAACCGTCTGGCTGACTCATAAAAAACGCCTGAAGCTGTACCGAAAGTTTAGAAACCGAGTGGACCCCTCAATTGTATCGCTAGATCGATGCAGTCAAAGGCCAATGCCCATAGCAAAAAGCATTCCGATGAAAATCCCCAAAGGAACCTCGCCGCTCGAACCGTCCCAATCTGGTGTGACAAGCGTTTGGGAACGTTCTCGGAATAGACTATTATCAATAGCACTGATGCTGGCGGCAATTTCAGGATGCTTCAGACCACACAGCTCTGGTGATGCGCCCGCCGATCTCGCGTTTCAGCTTCAATCCAATTCCATGGCACCAAGCCTATGGGGCCCAAGATCGACAGGCATCTGCCTCAATTGTAGCCAAACTTGGCTGGTCGCTCGGGAGACGTTTAGCTCGCAGTTGCCGCTCAAGTGCCCCAGTTGCGGCACATCCGAATGCCAGGTCAACCATCCAGTGGCTGGTCAAAGCGTGCTGGCAAGAGCCGTAACGCCAGATCAGCCCATCAAACGCTGGCAATGCGTTGTCTTTGGCGGTACACAGCAGAACGATGAACAAACTGCCTCGACAGGTCAGTCAGAGTTGCAAGTAAAACGTGTCTGGGGGCTGCCAGGCGAAACCATAGAACTGCGTGATGGCGAAGTCTGGATCAACCAGCAGAAGTTGCAAAAAAGCATTGATCAACTGCGGCATTTGGCAGTGCCTGTCAGCCGATTTCCCAGCGATGTGCGGAGTGATTGGTATCAAGTGGACATCAGCTCGCCAGTGGACTCGCTTGTAGCCGTTGAAACGCTAGGCCAGTTCAGCGAACTAGCCAGTGGCTCATCGCCTGCTGTTGCTTCTGGATGTCCTCGTTTGGTACCAGGACCTGCTGAGCCGAAGAAGCGGTTGCTGTTAAGTGAACCAACCCGGCTAGAGTGGCGGCATCGCAATTGGCTGGATATAACCGGTCCCGTTAGCTCTACTGGCCCACAAGTCTATTCGGCGGTGCTGAACGACAACTGCATGAATCATTCCACCTCCATGAATCTGGTCCCGGTGAGTGATTTATTGATGACGATTCAGTTGAGTGACGATTTAGGCCGACTTGCAGACCAACCGCATGCCGACCACGCCCCACGCCGGGAAACGCATTTGCGGCTTCAGTGCCGATATCTTGGAGCACAGTACACTGCCGATTTGGTGATAGGAGCGTCCAATGATGCTCCACTGAAGTTAGCAGAGTTCGCCAAGGGTGAGTTGGTCAACGCGAATGAATCGCCAAATCAGATCTCCATGGGCGGTTGGGATGGAAGAGTCTGGTTGCAAATGAATGGGTTAACGCCTGTAGAATTGCGGCCTACGACTGACTCTGACCCATCGGAAGATCAATCGGACCATGTTACAAGATTTTCGATTGAGTTATTGTCCGGCAAATTGTCAATCGATCGCTTAATGGTTCATCGTGACCTGTACCTGCAAGTGGACCAGCGAGACCCTCGCAACGGTTTCCACGCTCCGGTCAGGCTACCGGAGAATCATTACTACGTGATCGGTGATAACTTGCCGATATCGATCGACAGCCGCAATGGTCTTGGGCTGATCGATCGATCTCGAATTATCGCTGTGGTATCCAATGACACCAAGTAACTGTTCGTAGATAAGTTGCGTAATCAGCGGCAAGCGCGTAAGCGTCCGGGTGCTAACGCACTCCGGCTGATGACAAGTTCCGTAGTTTCTTTGCGAACGGTTCCCAACTCTCAAGCAAAGACTCTTAAGCAGACTTACGAATCAGATTACCAAGTGCGACTCCATCGGCACTTAGCAACTTGGCAACACCTTCGCTGTTTACATCCGCAACGATGATCTCGCCTACTTCATTGTTGACCTGAGAATAGATGCCTTGCGATTGCATCTTGGCGGTTTGATATTGATTATCGTCAGTAGGAGTCACGTAATGAATGGCTACCGCCTTGTACCGATGGATCAAGAATAGATGCAGTAAAGTCATCAGTCGCTTTTGACGCATGGATAGTTCAAACGTGTTTTGATCTCGAACGGACAGGATGGTACGTCCACGACGGTCCTGGATCGTTGCAAAAATCACGTTGGCAACTTTTTTATCTTCGTCGCCCAAAACCTGCAGTTCAAGCAGATCCGAACCGGAACGATTGGGCCGCAGCCTGACTCGAAGCTTTTGACCATGTTTGTAGTGCTGATTCCACTGCGCGAGCCATTCAGCCAGTAGGCTGGTAGGAACTTCAGTCTGAACAAGATGCTGAAACTGAGTGCTTCCCTTGCCCATGGCGGCGGTGGTTGCCGTGCGTCCAGAACAAGCCCCCAGGGCACCGTCCATGCGAGGACCGCCAACCAAGGTTTGTGGCGTTGAATAGGGGGATTCAACCAATCGCAACTTGCGTTGCAGTCGAGCCAGGGCCAACATGCCGTCTTGACGCAGAGCCAGCGCGAACTCTTCACTGGCCAATCCGTCGATCTGGTGCCCGCCATAAGTGATGAAGTTAAACACAAATCCCAGCTTCCCTAGCTCCTCGGGGAATGAGCGCATCTGTTCTTCTGTCATGCCCGTAGTATCCCAATTGAACGAGGGCGACAAATTGTAAGCTAGCATTTTGCCGGGAAACCGCTCGTGAATCGCCTTGGCATAATGCAGTGCGTCTTTCAGATCAGCAGTCTTTGTTTCCATCCACAACAGGTCTGCAAAGGGAGCTGCTGCGAGCGACTTGGCGATCGCATATTCGATACCGCCCTGAACCTGGTAATAGCCTTCTGGAGACCTGAGCCGTTCATAATCCCAAATGATATGAATCCCCAAGCTCTTGGCTTTCGATTTGGCCAGATTGAAGGACGCGTTTTGGGCAAAATCCAACCACTGTTGTTTCGTCATGGAAAACTCTTCGCCCTCTGCCGCTCGAAACTCCATGACATCTGCCACGGCCTGGGCATAAGTCTTCACGCCGGCTTCTGCTTGCCAAAGTTCAGTCATTCGCCCTGCAGTGCGTTCCAATAGCCCATCAACGTTGATATTGGGGTTCTGCCTGTAGTTTGCAGCGGCTTCGTCTACCAATTGGAAGATTCCAGAGCGTTCCAACCACGCATTCGCCTCGGTGAATTCCTGATCGGAAACGCTGTACAACTTGTGACCGTTCAGTTCAGCGACACCAGCCGACTCAAACCTTCTTAGTATCGCCAGGAAAACTATTTTGAACGGCGGAACTTCGATATTGGTCGCCCCAAGAATGAAAGGCTGATCACGTTCGTCCGAGCAGCTTTCAAGCAACGTCGCTGATTCAGCATCGGTGCGAGCTACGATCAGTCCTGGGACTTGCATGATGTCCAATTGAAACCTCGCGGCATTCAGACGCTTGATCTGTTCGTCTTGAGCCACCAACACCTTGCCCCCTTGATGCCCACACTTCTTTGAGCCTGGTCTTTGATCTTCGATGTGATATCCGGGTACTCCCACTTCAACAAAGCGGCGAATTAAGTTGCGAACGTGCGCGTCACCTCCGTGTCCGGTATCCGCATCGGCGATGATAAAAGGGCGAAAGTCAACTTCGGGTGAGGACGCTCGCTTTTCTTCCGTCATCTTCTGACGCATAAAAAACTGATTCTTGTCCGCAATCAACAACGCGCGAACCAGGCCCGCCGCTTCGTCAGGTACCTGGCTGAGTGGATAACTGGCCAAGTCCGGCCCCGGATCTTCGTGACTGCTGCCTTTGGCAGAAGTGGCCCAACCGCCTAAGTAAATGCCTTCGATTCCCATTCGCTTCATGGCCACTGCTTGGCCCGGAGAGTACGGACCAAACGTAGTGATGCACTTCTTCGCCTTGAATAGCTCTCGCAACCTGGCATAAAAGCCTTCCGCAGCCTGCTGAGCGACCGTGTACGAGTTGGCGATGGTTCCACGCTGTTCGACGACCTGCCTGGCTGAATAAAGTCGCGTAATTCCCTGAAATCGAGGGCTATCAATATAAGATTGCGTTTGAGCAATTTGTTCGGCAAGACTATTCACGTTAGACAGTTCCTTGAATTATAAAAACGATTAAGAGATTATGCGGCGGGATCGACGCAGTTACATGAAATCTAGATTGCCAGTGATGCGCTGGCCCGTTGACTGGTACTGCTGAATGTAGTTTTCAATTCGCTGCCGAGCCGTATTTAGGCTAGGTTGATTCAGGTTCAAATTCAAAAGATCGACGTACCAAGGCAACTTTCGATCGTTCAAGACGTAGGTGCTTACGATCTCTCTGGCTATAGGCAGACTGGAAGTTTTTGAATCTTCGTGGACATCGCGATTATTGGCCACCAAAAGTTTTGCATACTCTTCGTCCAATAATCGCTGGAAAAGATCGACCGTAAAAGTATCTCCGGCTTTCACACCGGCCAATGAGTCGTCTTCGGTCAATTGAGCATTCTTGTGCAGCCACTCCCACAGAATGCTCAAACGGATCTCGCCAGTCGCCATGTCTTCCATCAGATACAGAACGCTATCGTTGCCAAAGTAGTCCGCCGGCTTGAGCGCAGCAGCTTGGTAGCCACGTCCAAAGGCGTTGCCGTACTGAACGGCAACACTGATCAAGTCGCGAGCGCCTCGCACGGTTCTTGGCCCACCCTCCAGAGCATACAAGACGGCGGCATCCTCTGCCGTGTAGGTCAGTGGCGGGAAGCTGCGGCCCAGTTGATTTGCTTGACCGACTTTTTCCCAAACCGGTCGAACGATGTGCACCATCTTCCAGTGCGCCACCCATTTGCCGCTGGCTCCTTCCCTCTGCTCTCGCTCGGCACCGGCCACCGCGCGTTTCATACTGGCGGCCACTCCCGCTTCGGAACCTACTGGAATGTTGGGTTCCATGCCGCCCTGCCATAGAGCACACTGACCGCGAAGATCCGGAGTGTTCACCGCTCGGCGCACTCGGTCTTCATAATTGCGCATGTATCCGTAGGTCATGGTGATCACGTCGATATTGGGATTGATAAACGACCGATCCCAACACATGGCATCTGAGACCGCATTAATATAATCCCAACGACCAGTATTAAATCCGACAAAGTGCAAGCCAAGGGCAGCGCGAATCTCCATCAATTGATATGCGGCTTCCAATTGTTCCACCAAGACATAAGTTTTGACTGTTCCGACAGATAAGCCAAGGTGCTGCTCGAGAGCTGTGATCATTTCATTCCACCAAGCGGCTTCCTGGGCGGTTTGAATCTTGGGCAAATAAAGGACTACACTGCTGCCAGCTTGAATTAGATTCTTGTAATTGTTTACAACGTACAGACTGGCATCCACGATCGAGGCCGGAAAGCCGTTGCCATCCGTCAATTGGATATGGCGGTCGTCCAAGTGCATGCCGCGTGCGCGGAAGATTTTTGTGGTCGAATTAAGCTGCTTGCGCCAGTCAGAAATGATTTCACGCCCCAAGAATCCTGAGGCCCACCGGTTCATCTCGTCGGCTACTTCCTGTGCAACCTTCAGAAACATTGGATCTTTGGCAATGGCAAGCTTCAAGTTGCGCTGGTTGTCCAGCGACATAGTATCGATTTGACCCAGGGCGTCTTCACCGTCAAACATCCATCCATCAGCGCCTGACAGCAGAGCATAGGCCACATTCCGAATGCTTTTTTCTAGTGAAACCGAAGGTTTAGCGGCCGGGCCTGTTCCCTGAATCCATTGCTGCTGCAAGTCGGCCGGAATAGTGCTGCCCACAAACCGCCCTGCTCTGGCATCGCTGACTAAAATGTCTGTCCCCGCGATCCTACTGTCAGGATCCAGGAATCCTATGGGTTGCCGATTGGCAATTCTCTCCAATCGCCTGACGGTGCGACTGGTCATCAGGTCAAAACGCTTGGCAGTCAAATGAGATAGCTTCGCGATCGCTTCAATCGCTTCTGGCGTGTAAACATCCGAGAACCGCTGCTGAACCCCTGCCCGAATCCTAAACGGAAGATCGGTCTCACAATCGGAAGCCAACAATGCCATTACTGTCACGAACTTTCAGGAAAGCGGCGTATGTCGCAAATCGAGCGATATTGCCTGGAGGAAAAGTAAAACGAAAAGAGCTGCCCGAAAAATACAAAAAAGCCCTCGCCATACAGGTGCCTAATTGTACACTAACCGCAGTCAAGGGGAGCGGATTAACCGATGGTTCTTCTGGAAAAATTTTTTTGTAACTCTGTTACCTTTTATGTCAGCGCATTGCCTCAGCATCGGCCTATCAAGGCCGTCTGTGATTAAGATTCGATTTCATCGGTTTATTCTGTCGACCGGGCCAAGGCGATAGTCTCTTGCATGACCCGTGAATGGTAGTTGAGCGCTAAATGGCCTATGCCTGGAATCATCCTGTTGTCTGCGCCTTCCAGCAGGGCTGTCGAAGCCGGAAAAACAATGTTGTCGGTATTGGTATACCAACACAAGAATTGCTGGTACGTTCCGGATGGCCTTTGCTGCCGCTCCTGCTGTTCAAGCTCAGCCAGCCATCTGCTTCCGACCATCATTTGCCGTCCGTTAGTGGTTTTGGAACCGTTTGCTAACAATGTTCCACGGTGGGGGCTTCCAATTGTGACAACCGCACAGACTCGTTGGTTCGCGCCAGTATGTGTCAATAGCCAGGCGCGAGACGCCAAGCCTCCCATACTATGCCCTACCAACAGAGGCTTCCCTGGTGCCAACTGCTGAGCCTTCCGTACGGCCGATTCGATGATGGCCGCGTAATCGGAGATGGACCCAAATAGCGGCTCAAGATTGACGCTCACATAGGGAACTCCAAGTTGGTCAAGCCTCGCCATCCATGGGTTCCAAAGCCCTCGATTACAGACGAATCCATGCACAAAGACGATTGCAGATCCTGACGCTGATTCTGAGCAGGCTGATGGCGAGCGACTGTCCGTGCGTCTGTGCCAACCAAAACTCTGACGCCACAAATACACTTTGGCCACCGCTACGCTTTCCGACCACCAGGCCGCCAGAAATTCCCCGAAACTCGGTATTCTGACGCTGTCGTGCCGATTAGCGCGAGCCATTTGAAGCATGCTGGGCATCGTCAGCACACCTGGCAGACAGACCACGGCGATCAACAAAACGATTACCGCAATTGGCCAGTAGAGGAGAAGAGCAACCGCAACAAGCAATATCAGGCTGCCAGCACAAAGCAAAAAAAATTGCAGAAATCGAGCAAGTCGAGAGGAATCAGCCCCAACGACAGAGTCGCTATCACCCGGTACTTCTGATCGATTGTTCATTCTTCACCACTGTCTGGACCGTCAGTTGAGGCGGAACCGCTTAGACGCGATCGATGTTCCTGTAGCCACTGCGGAAACGTCCCCTGGGCGATCTGCTGTCGGGCTACAGCCACCAGTTGCTGGTAAAAAGTCAGGTTGTGGTGGCTTAACAGAATGGGCCCTAACATTTCATTGGCGATGAACAAATGCCTCAAGTAGGCTTTTGAATGTCGACAGGCCAAACACGGGCAATTGGGATCAAGCGGTCGCTGGTCGTCGGCATGAAAGGCATTGCGCATCCGCACACTGCCATTCCAAGTGAAAGCCATTGCATTGCGACCGTTTCGAGTTGGCATCACGCAGTCGAACATGTCGATGCCTCGAGCGATCCCCTCCAGAATATCAATAGGTCGGCCCACTCCCATCAAATACCTGGGCTTGTCAAGCGGCAGATGAGGTGTGGTTGCATCGATGATGCGGTACATTTCGCTGGGTGTCTCACCGACGCTCAGCCCACCGACAGCATAGCCATCGAAAGGCAATGCTGTCAGCGCCTGCGCGCTGGCCTGACGCAGATCCATCTCAAGTCCACCCTGGACGATAGCAAATTTAGCTTGCTCGGGTAATCGTGCCGCATCCAAGCAGCGAGCGGCCCAGCGCGTGGAACGCTCCATGGCATCGGTTACCGCTTGACGCGACGCGGGCAGGGCGACCACATGATCCAGCACCATGGCGATATCACTTCCCAGGGCTTCCTGAATCGCGATGGATTCCTCCGGTGTCAGCTCTAAACGCGAACCGTCCAAGTGGGAATGAAAGACGGCCCCATGCTCGGTGATCTTCGCACGATCTGCCAGACTGAAGATTTGGAATCCACCGCTGTCGGTCAAAATCGGACCATCCCACCCCATGAAGCGATGCAGTCCGCCAAGCCGCTTGATCCGCTCCTTGCCAGGTCGTAGCGCCAAATGATAGGTGTTTCCCAGGATCAGGCCTTCACAACTGCATCGCACCTGATCTACGGTTAGGCCCTTTACCGACCCGACCGTACCAACAGGCATGAACACTGGAGTAGGAATCTGCCCACGAGGCGTTCGCAACAAACCCAAACGGGCACCAGCAGGATGGCTGGATTTCAGCAGTTCAAAACCAAATCCTTGGGCCATCGGCGATTCGATCAGTCGCCGCGTAACTTCAAGGTGTGTCGCTCAAGCTTCTCGCGAACTTCGTTCAGGCTAGTCACGCCAAAGTTCTTAGACTCCAACAGGTCATCTGCCGACTTGCGGATCAGTTCACCAATTGAGTTGATTCCAAGTCGAACCATACACTTTCGAGCACGCACCGACAGATTCAGTTCGCTGATAGGTCGCTCCAAAACGGCTTGCTGATCTGGGGTCATGCCTGACAAGTCCAGTGGCGGATCGGGCTCGCGAACTTGATCGGCTAACATGCCAAGATAAAGTCCTTTGATGGCCAGCATTTCGCGTATTTCAACCAGACTGGTTTCGCCGAAATTCTTGCTGGCCAACAACTGCGGCTCGCTGATTCGCACCAAATCGCCAAGTGTTTGGATACCCATCTTGCTTAGGCAGTTTCGGCTACGAACCGACAGTTCAAAATCATTTACCGAAACGCTCAATAGTTGACTCATGCGTTCGGTCTGGCGAGCAGCATCTTCGTCGTAGTAGATGTTTCCGCTGGCAGCCGCATCCTTCATGTACAGTCGGGCTCGATCGTGAGCTGGGTAGACATCTAGGATTCGCTTATAACATGCCTGTGCCTTACCAAAATCGTTGCGGTCCTCATACAGCACTCCAAGGTTGATCAGCGTGCCTACATGAGCTGGGAAACTGGAAGCGGCTCGCTCGTACAATCGAAACGCCTCGACTTCATTTCCCTTTCGATCGTTCTCGAAGGCCAAGCCAAATAGTGCTCCCGGATGCTGGTCGTCATACTGAAGCGCTCGGTTGTAAAGGCGAGAAACCTCGTCGGAACTGCTATCGCGCGAGGCAACCGTCGCGCCGCGCTGATAGTTGTACTCGGCAGTCTGCTCGGCAGGTCCAAAGATGTTGTCCAAAATGTCCATGGCCTCTTGCAGTTTGCCTTCGTAACGCTTGACTTCAGCAATGGCAATTTGACACTGATCCGCGTCGTAGCCAGCCGTCTTGGCCTTTTCGAAGTGAGCGATAGCCAGATCAAATTCGTCCATCTGGAAGTGCGACTTTGCAAGATAATATTGCGTCAGTGCGCCGCCATCGGAATGCTGCAACGTCTCCTTGGCTTCCGCAAAACGACCGACAAGGTACTGGCAAACCCCTAGTCGTACCGCCTGGGCCGGAGTGCGCTCGGGCAATTGACTCAGCTCGCCAATCGAGTCACGCAAAATGCCAAGCTGGCTGTAGTCCTCAGATATCGTCTTACAAAGTTGCCGAATCTCGTTGGGACCAAAAGATTGGTTCGAAATTACCATGTCGTGTACGTCAACTGTCGAAGCGATAGACATCCTGATTTGACTCCTGGAATCATCAAACAAACACTGCTACCAGAGCCAGCGATGGGAGTCGAACCCATAACCCCCGCATTACGAATGCGGTGCTCTGCCAATTGAAGCTACGCTGGCCTAACCTGCAGCAGAACCCGAAACCGAGTTAATTTACAGGATCTTGAAGATTTCGTCTAGGCAATCCGAGAATATAACCCAGTCATTGGAGGGGGGCGAGCGATTCCGTGGTTTTCGAGATCAGACGGGTGGATAGTCGAGCCTTCGGAAGCTACCGGCTACTGGGAAGGACGTTGACAAAATGCCATCCAGAAATATACCAACCAATCCCGTAAGGCCGCCCCCATCGACATTCGGCCAAGAATTGCGTAGGGCCGTTTTCCAGGCAGTGAACGCTGATTCGGGCAGTGATCCCCTCGGAAATCACTCGATCGGTTAGTACGCAGATTCCGTGCGTCGAAATATTTCGAGTAACAGCTACCAGCGGCTGGCTAGCCTCAGGCAGTTCAATCCTAACAGGCCTTACCAGTTGGTCTCGATGCGAGGTTCGTCGCTCAAGGTCATCAAATCGTGCATCCTCGGTCAGAAGGTGCCGTACAGCGATCTCCACTTCCGCGTTGGCGCTTGGGGTAGAAGTGCGCAACATTTCGATCAGCTCCTCGGGCATCGCCTAACCAGCCGCCAGTGGCTGCTGGCGACCTAACAAGACTAACTGAAAACAGAGGACTTAATGCCTAATAGCGACCCTAGCTCAAGAATTGTTCTTGGGCAAACGACATTTTTGAAAAATCGAAAAAATACTTCTTCCGTCGCCTACGGCTGGGCGGTGAACAAATCTGCCTTCTGCAATTGTTCTTGCAAAGCGATCTGCTGATTTCCCGGTTTCGCAGGTATCAGGGACATGGCGTATTCACTTAGCGCGGTGATGGTTAGACTGGGATTTACCCCTAGGTTTCCTTGGATGATCGATCCGTCAAGGACAAGCATGTTGGGATAGTTGAATACATGAAAAGTTGAGTCGACCACACCGTTGTCTGCCGAGTCACCCATCGGACACCCTCCCAAGATATGAGCGGTGGTTGACATATTGAAGAGTACTTCGGGGATCGAATTGGCAGGTTCCCCTTCCACCTTGGCTGCATACCGCGTGATCACCTCCTGCCCAATGGGTATATGAGCTGGCACGCGCTGGCAGCCCTGATTGTGAATCTGCATTCCGCCTTTGAACCATCCTGGTCGCCACACCATGCGCATGGAACTTTCCAGCGTTTGCATCACCAAAAAAATAACTGTATATCTCGCCCACGTTCTGGTCAGCATTCGAAAATAGGACCGCAATAAAATATCGGGGCGCGTCAGCATCAAGCCCAGCAGTTTCACGATTCGCGTGGTCTTATCTCCAGCTCCAACCGGGTAGCCGCCAAAGACTCCCATGGCGTCCGAACCATCCGAGTACTTGACGATCTCCACATGAGTGTGATCGTCTGGATTAAATACCGACGATATGGCGATACCATGATTCAGCTTGTGATGGTACGACTGAACTCCACATAGCATCTCAGAATTGGTGCGAAGTTGACTGCCCAGTTCATTTGAAATCTCAGGCATCGTTTTTAGTTCGTACTTTTGTCGTAGCAACAATTCCATGGTCCCAAGCACACCACCACTGACCACTAAGCCTCGACTGCGAAAGACTCTTCGGTTCCGAGTTCGCCACGCCGTGCTGCGCTGCGTGTGTACATGATAAATGCCCTCACGATATTCGACCCGAGTGACCAGGGTCTCAGGAAATAGGCTCGCTCCAAAGCGTCGCGCAAACCAAAGATAGTTCTTGTCTAAAGTATTTTTTGCGTCATAACGACAACCCACCATGCATGCTGCACATTCGACACAACCTCGTCTGAGCGGCCCGAGACCACCAAAATACGGATCTTGGGCGATCTTGGGATCTCCGAAGTAAACGCCGACATTGACAGAATCAAACGTTGACTCTCTCCCCATGTCACGTGCGACCTCTTGTAGTCGAAAGTCCTCCTCATGCAGTCGCTGGTTCTTGGTTGTTCCTAGCATGAACTTGGCCAAAGCATAAAACGGCATAAGACGACTCTTCCAGTCGCCGAAGCGAGCCCAAGCTGAATTGCCGAAGAACTCATCAGGTGGCACCATGTGAGTGTTGGCATAAACTAAACTACCACCTCCCACACCCACACCGCTAAGAATAAATACCTGCTTAAAGAACGTCAGCTTCTGAAAACCAAAACATTTGATCAGTGGAGCCCATAAAAATTTGCGAAGGTTCCAGTTCGATTTGGGGAAATCTTCAGGACGGTACTCCTTTCCCTTCTCGATAACAGCCACGCGATAGCCCTTTTCGCCAAGTCGCATAGCAGACACGCTTCCGCCGAATCCGGAGCCGATGACCAAGTAGTCGTAGATTTCCTCGTTATCGCTGGACATGATCGTTGATCGGTATCTGGAACTTGGATAGTTGGTTCTTCGGGGATTTAGTTTGTTGAATCCATTCCGCTTAGCAAGCGTATGGCTTTGCCTAGATCCTGAATCGCACCATTTTAACCCGTAAATTTGCGTAACAACCTCAAAAGATTGAGTAACCCGGGATTTTAGAACCTTACATCGACTCGCAGGCCATTTTATCTAAGAAGTTGTCTGTCTATACTGTTAAGCCGGTAACCTGTCGCCCATTTGGCGGCTTAGGTTCCGCTTTTTTGATCCTGTTTCGACTTTGCAGCCTTCTGTGACCCCTATGAACAATCCGATGATTGCGCACCTGACAATTCACTGCGGCCAGAAGCAGCGACGCGTTCCGCTGACTGGCCGAGTGAATTGGAACATCGGTCGCAACGACGATTGTGCGGTGTTCATCAAGGAACGCTGGATTTCTCGCAACCATGCGATGATCCAGCGCACTGAGAATTCCGAGTATTACTTGATCGATTTGGGCAGTCGCAATGGCACCTTTGTCAATGGCAGGCGCGTGACCATTCCTGTCATGCTGCACAACGGCGATACGATTGGTTTTGGCCAAACAGCTTCAGCACCCAATCAGACGCTCCTTGAGTTCACTTGCCCCCAAAGCCCTCAACGCAACAAACTGGATCTTGCTGTCTATTCAGGCGACGTGGATCAAAGTGCAACGATTGAACTGAGCGAGCAGCGACTGATCTCAGTTCTGGTGATGGATATCCGAAACTTCACCAAATTGACTCGGGAGATGGATGAAGGTCTTTTGTCCAAGATGATTGGTTCCTGGTTTCGCGACGCTGGTTCCATTATTCAAAAACATGGTAGTAAGGTAGATAAGTACATTGGCGACGCTGTCATGGCGGTTTGGATCCACCCAACGAACCTGCCCGAAGGACGCGACATCGTGCATATCTGCTTGGCGCTGCGTGAGCTTTGGCAGATGACTCAGGCCCTTCAGACGCGATTTACAGTTCCTTTCCCTCTGCGGGTAGGCGTTGGAGTCAATACAGGCTACGCAGTAGTTGGCAACAAAGGCACATCCGATCGACCCGACTATACGCCGCTCGGGGACACAGTTAATGCAGCCTTTCGATTGGAGAGTTGTACCAAAGAAATACACCAAGATATCGCGCTAGGCGAAGTCACTCATCAGTGGTTTCAAACCATTTTTACTGAAACGCCGTCACCGTTTCAACAACACGAAGTCGCGCTGAAGGGCTACGAACAACCAACACAGACATACGCCTGCTCGTTTGAGATACTTGACGAATTCCTGAATAGCGTGAATGTGAGTTGAGCAGTTGACTTCTCTGTCAGTCCAGGAGACTCAGAAACCAAGATGGAAATGCTTGCGTTTTCGGGTGACCGTTTGCAGATAAGTCGCCTCACTAGCCGCAATCGGGTTTGCGCCCGGGTGTTCTGCGCGAATCAGGTGCTAGGGGTAAACCGGGTGCTAACGCACTCCGGCTGATGGGAAAAAGTCCGGTATCTTATTCTTGAACCGTCCCTTATCCTCTTAAAGCGGCTGCAAATAGTGCGGGCAGCTTAAGGATCGACGGGCTTGCACAGAGCGACAAAAGTCGCTGAGCTACAATTTCTGGGCAGCGATGAGTTGAAAACCAAACCGGTTTTGGCGACATGCACAGCGGTGCAAATACGATGGATTTCTGAGGGCGATCCAGCAAGTATGTGTTGTGAACGGATCCTATCCCGCTTTGGACATCGGCCAGACTAGCGCCTGGATAACCACCCCACGGTGGCGACATCCATGCAAAGCTAAGACCGGCCCACTGGTTAATTCCTATGGTGCCGTATCGTAGTCGACGTAGGGCTGTATCAAATTCCGCAGCACTTCGCTTCTGAAATTCGGTAGGCACAGTCAACTCGACGGCCAACGTTCCTGTCATCCGCTCGTTGACAAACTCGACCGCACGACTCAAGTAGTCAGCAGGCGAACTGCCCTCAAGCATCGTTTCGCCGGCTACACAAACAAATGACTCGCGCTGAAACAGCAATGCATGCTCGTCGTAATTTAGATTGGATCGCAGCTTCCAAGGCAAAACACCATTGCAGCCAGGAGCAACGTTGGCGCCGCCGCTGAACTGAGCAAATCGCTCTTCGGCTCCAGGATAATATGCGTACCGATTCTCAGTGCGAGCAATGGCTGCATTAAGCAGCCCAAGAAACTGCTCTCGTTGTGCCCATTGATTCCAAGTAATCACCATTTTGGTTGCAACACAATTGAATGATGCATTGTTGGTGATCGAAGCAGCAATCGTTTCTGCTTGCGCGGCCAGTTGCTTATTGGTGTAATCGCCCGGGACGATGATCCAAGGCGTTACGTTGCCAAGTTCGCTGGAAATGGGCTTGTCTAGCAGTGGAGTTCCGGCCGCTTTTCTCTGTTGCCGCTGGGCTGCATCGCATCCCCAAACGATCGCTTCGTGAGTATCCGTGGAACCTGTAATATGGACGCCATGCACATGAGGGTGACTGATTGCATAGGCGCCTTCGACGGCCGCACCATAAACAATACGCAGCCAACCCAACTTGACCAGAGGTTGCAACGCTTCTTCAAACAGAGGACCCAAATACTGATTCACTGGATTCATTTTCAGCAACACGGCGCTGTCATCTTGAAAGATCTTCGTGAGCGAATCGGTCATGGCAATCGACGAAACGTTGCCAGCGCCCAATACTAGCTCCACTCGAGGCTGAACCGACTTTCGCCGTAATAGTCGCTCGGGGGTATCTCCAAACATGTTCTGGGCACTGACACCGGGTTCTAGCCATGTCTCGCCTCGCATGCCTCGGAATGCGACGGAATCGAACAACAATTGAGTGGGAAAAACGGGAACTCGCAATTGACCTTCGACTAACTTGGCCGTTCCAGGCAACTGCGGCATGCCCTTGGACTGCAAGTCCTGCATCGTCTTGATGATCAAATGAAGGTAGCGCAGCGAGGCAACGGGCCCAGTCAATATTTCCTCGGCTCGCCCAACAACTGAGTCGCTGGTGCGTTTGGCTTGGCAACCAGCAGCTTGCCATCGTTGGGCAATCCGAGCAACTCCTTGGATGCAGGCTTTGGCTGCTTCAATGCGCTGCTCAATGGAACTGCTTGCCAGTGTCTGCGCACCTTTCAGGAGTTCACCGACGGCATGATCGATTGTCTGAGTGGTGGTGACAGCATTCATTTCGAGGTTTCCTAGCGAAAATAGAGAACTTGCCTGAGGGGGAAAGCGAGTTTTTGCAACCTATAGCTTAACATCCGAAGGCGTTCGATCCATCACACAATGGCTGATAAGCTACTAAAATTTTGGACACTTTCCGACGTTTGCAATTGCGACGGCTACTTTAGCTTCTGTTTCTTACCAATCGAATCCAGCTGCATGGCGTTGATCAAGAATTTTACCCAATTGCGTCGCCTGCCAAAGTAGCTGTGCATCATGTTGTTCATCAGCCGATATTTCTCTTTGGTGAAGGGATACCAATGCGGATCGATTTTGCTACTCTGCTTCTCCATCACAACCGACTTGATATTGCAGAACGTCAACAGTCCCTCTTCACCTTTGATGCGGCCAAATCCACTTTGCTTGACTCCTCCAAAAGGAAGGTAGGCGTTGGCTTCGGTGATCATGTGGTTATTGATCGAGACGTTGCCAACTTTTAGCGCTCGGGCTACCCGCTCGGCGCGGCTAAGATCTTTCGACCAGACCGACGCCCCCAAGCCATATTCCGATGCATTTGCCATTGCAATTGCCTCTTGCTCCGACTTAAACTTCATGACAGCGATCACCGGTCCGAAAGTCTCTTGACTGCCAAGCTTCATGTCATGCGTTACATTGACCACAACTGTGGGCACGCAGTGCGCTGACCCCGGCTGTCGAATTCCACCGCACAACACTTTAGCACCCTGATCGACGGCCTCTTGAATGTGTTGTTCGATCGTAGCGATCTGATAGGGAGCTGTGATAGTTCCCATGTCAAACCCGTCCGGTTGCCTCGGATCGCTCTGTGGCGTCGAACAGCGAAGCTGCTGAGCCCTTTGCGCCAGCAGGCTTACAAACGAATCGTAGATAGATTCCTGCACATACAAGCGTTCCAGTGAGGTGCATGACTGTCCTGTCGTTGTAAAAGCCCCCCACAAAACACCATTGACGGTGCGCTCCATATCAACATCATCGAAGACAATTCCCGGATCTTTCCCCCCTAGTTCTAAGTCGACTGGAATCAGATGTTTGGCGCAACTGGCCATCACTTTTTTGCCGGTGGGGACACTGCCCGTAAAATGGACTTTGTCTGGCTTGGCGTCAATCAACTGAGCCCCGGTTTCACGCCCTCCGTAAACTACCTGTAACGCGTTGCTCAATAAGCCACTTTCGGCAATCAGCTTGTCCCACAAAGGTTTCAGCGGAGTCACCTCCGAAGGCTTTAGGACGATGGAATTGCCCGCCAAAAACGCAATCACCGTAGGTACGATGCCTTGTGTAAAAGGGTAATTCCACGGGGCAATCACTAGTACCGTGCCAAGCGGCTCATGAAAGATTTGCGATTTTTTTCCCATCAGAAAAAGTGGAGTCTTCACTTTGCGGTCACGCAATACTTGTGGAGCCAATTTGGTATAGGTCTCCAGCACGTCACAGGTACTAAACACTTCGGCCGAAAGTGCATCAAAACGCGACTTGCCCGTTTCGGCTATGATCGAGTCTAGAATGAATTCACTGTTGTCTAAAATCCAGTACTTTAAGCGATGAACCTGTTGGATGCGTTGCTGCAAAGTCATTGCCGCGCAGTTGGCGGCGGCCTTCTGAGCACGTTGCATGACTTGCAATATTTGGCTCTGGTCCGGAGATTCGACGCTGTAGATTTCGCGATCAAGAATTGGATTGCGAACTGCAATATTGGATGTCATTTGTTGGAAACCCCAAGTTAGGATGTAGGCTGTAGGCATTAGGCTACAGTCTAAAGCCTATAGCCTGTCTCGCTCCGCGACTATTAAAGGAAACAGCGGCCATGGCCGCGATAGGTTGGTACCGACTGCACGACGTGTCCCAAGCGTATTAGGTGGAGTTCGTTGAATCGCTCGCACAATTCGCCTGCCTTTGCGTGGCGAAACAGGACCGGATCTCCAATCGCCAGCTCTTCTGAGCCTGAAAACTTGATCGGCGTCTGCACTTCACCAGTTCCCTCGTTGGCAATCAGTTGAATTCCGTTTGGCAAATAGGGAAGTGGTCGTTTATCCAGGCTGATGCTACCCGAAGCAATATAGCCTCCACCGGCCAGCGTAAACATGCCTGCTCGCGGTTGTCGAGTGATCTCTAACGCAAAACCTGCGGCTGGTTGAAACCGGAAGTCGCGATAATAGTCGAACAGTCCTGGGCAATAGAAACCAGAACCCACAGTGATTTCGGTGACGCTGCTATCTTGCTTCGTAGAACGGATGCTGCCTGTGCCACCACCATTGACCAGCCGCAGATCGTGACCGGCTTCTTTGGCCAATTGTACGCACTGCTGACGACGAGAGGTCAATTCTGGAATTGAGCGATTCTTGAGCTGACGGATTACTGCGCCCATCAACTTGCCACTGAAAGGATTTTGCTCGCCCACTCCGGCAATTTGCGCTTCGTAGCCCATGATGCCCTCTAGTTTCAGTCCGGGATATCGCTTCAGATGCTCTAGAAATTCCTTAAACTTGGCAACACTGTTGATCGATGAACGATACGTGCCGAAATAGACCATCGGAAACTCAGACGACATGTCGACGTCGACGCAAATCGGCTGCACATACTGTTGCTTGATCGCTTGGGCATTGAGCAGTTCCATGTGCTTCTCGCAGTCCACCATAGGCACAATTGTTGCGCCGCGGCGGTTTGCCGATACCAGTGCAGCCAGGCGGTCAGGGTGTGTCTCGGGGTAACCCATCAACAAATCATCAAACCCTTGTTCGACCAAATACAGGGCCTCGTCGACACTGAATGTCATCAATCCGCGAAACTGTTTGGAGGCTGACAAAATATGTCGCAACACGTGGCAACATCGCACCGACTTGCTTGCAATCCGAATTGGAAGCTCACCGGCCCGCTGCAATATCTGCTGAATATTGTGATCCAGCAGGTCTAGATCAACAAATGCCGCAGGCAACTTCAATCCACGCAACTGATTCCGATAGTACGAGTAGTCTGGCATCAGATTTCGGATAATAGAGATTTGAAAAATCGGTTGGACGATTGCTCCTAGCAACAGCAGGCTACACGTGCCATAACAAATTGTCAATCAACGGTTACCTTACTTCTTCTTTAGCCAACAACCAGTTCACTCGTGGCGATTGAGTCTCTGGTGGATGCCCTTCATTTGACGATATATTTGTTGGAAGATCTCAAATTTCTCGTCATACAACGTTCGATTTGCCGCATCAGGATGATAGGACTGTTTGACTTGTACTAGGCTGGGAATCTCGTGAAACTTAATCAGATCCAGCCCCACAGCGGCTATCCATGCAGCCCCGCGCGCGTTGGCGCAAATCGGATCAGCCACTTGATTGACCTGAAGATTCATCACGTCCGCAAAAATTTGACACCACAAGTCGGATTGTGCTCCGCCACCTACAAAGTTGATCGAGGGTACGCGCTGGCCAAGAAAGTTTTCTATGGGCTTCATCAGCCAGCGAGTATTCATGGCTATGCCCTCCAGCACAGCACGCAAGATATCCGCGCGATTGTTGCTAAGCGACAGGTTGTACAAACCTCCACGCACGTGCCTATCTTCGATGGGAGCGCGTTCGCCCCATAGCCAAGGAGTGAACATCAACCCGTTGGCTCCAGCCGGAACTCTTCCGGCAATTTGATCCAGCACTTTGAAGATATCAGGCTGATCCGCCTCTTGGAGCAGTTCGTCTTTGTGGTAAATGATATTGTCTCGCAAGAAAGTCAAATTACCTCCGGCCGTGGCCTGTAGAGCAATCAACAGATAGCGATCCGGTACTGCACATGGGACGGACGCTAGCTTGCTAAAGAGATTCGTCTTCTTGAACGGCACGTGAGCGCAAATCCATGAAGATGTACCAATATACAAATGCGGCTGAAAATCGGCGACTGCGCCCGAACCGATCGCGGCGGCAGTCGTATCGATCGCACCTGCAACCACTCTAACTTCCGGGGATAGCCCCAATTCATTGGCTACTTCGGACTTCAATTGACCAATGACTGACGTGCAAGGAACGATATCGGGCAACTGTTTCTGGTCCATCCCAAGACTGGCAATCAACCCGGCTTCGTAGCGAATGTCGTTGGGGTTTCTATTGTCGGTTACCCAATTGGTAAGGATCGAATCAAAGGTAGCCACAAATCGCCCGGAAAGGCGAAGGTTTAAATAGTCCAGAACGTTTAGGAACTTGAAAGTCTTCCGGTAGATCTCGGGCCGCTGCTGTCGTATCCACAAGATATGACCAGCCGGGTCCTTGCCAGTCATCGACGGGGCACCGCCAGTCAGCCGCACAAATCGCAATAGCTTCCGAAGGCTGACGCCTTCCAAATTGACCAAGCCTCGCAACTGTTCCTTAAGAGGCACCGCGCCGCGCATGTCCATCCATAAGATTGCGTTGCTAAGTGCTTTCCCGCTGCTATCGACGGCAATGGTGCCCTCGCCCTGAGTCGAGCAGCAAATTGCAATGGTTCGCGAGCGAGCCTGGGGGACACGGTCCAGCAGTCGGCCAGTAGCCAACAGCAGCGCTTGCCACCAATCATCGGGCGATTGTTCTGTGCCGCCATCGTCAGTCAATATCAACTTCACCGGCTGACTCTCCCAACCCAACACTTGCCCGCCGGCCGTGATCAGCGCTGCCTTCAGGCCTGAAGTCCCCAAATCGATAGCGATGATCAGTGGCTGAGATTCCATTGTGTTACCGTCACTTACAATTATGAAAAATTGGTCGACTGCCAGTCCGCTTGGCTGCATCCATCAAGCACAGGCTGCCAAAACGGTTTCAAAGCGTCCCAAAGCATCGTCGATTACCGCGTCCGTGTCGGCCATCGAAGTGTACATTCGAGAACCAGCCAAAGTGATGATGCCTTGTGACATATAGGCGGCACCCATCTCTTCCATCATGTGTTTGCGTGGCTTGAGTTCCCGAAATAGACGTATCGGATTTCGCAGATCCAACAAGAGCGTCCCAGATGTCTCCAGGTGAACTATTGAACCCTGGTTGTAAACTACAAAAGGCAAGCTGTATTTGTCGATGATCTTCTGTAGGCCAGCAGTCAATCGATCACCAGCTTGTCCGGCGATGATTGGCGCGCCAGTGCGTTCCATCTCCAACAACGAGTAATAACCAGCGGCACAAGATAATGGATTGGCGCTCAGCGTTCCACCAACCAGCGCTCGCGGACCCGAACCACCGATGCCGGCCGCAAAACGCATGATCACGTCCGCTCGACCGCCCACCCCTCCAGCCATTGGATAGCCCCCGGCAATGCACTTGCCAAAGACAGTCAGATCGGGCTTCACTCCAAAGTACCCCTGCGCCCCACCCAATCCCAACCGAAAGCCAGTCACCACTTCGTCAAAGATCAGCAAGGCACCAAATTCATCGCACAACTGACGAACTTGACGATTAAAATCAAACGGGACTGGACGTGTACCCGACTCGGGTCCTAACGGTTCAACCAAGACAGCCGCTGTACCTCCACGCAAACGATTGAGCCACAGTTTTCGCTTCAAGGCTCCAAGGTTGTTCGGGAAGAACTCGGCAGTCGATTTTGTCGCAGCTCGCGGTATGCCCGTGGCTTCATGTCGCCGAGTGCCTGGAATTCGCAAGCCATACACCATTTGATCGCTCCAGCCATGATAAGCGCCACCTACCTTGATCACTTGTCGCTTACCCGTGAACGCGCGAGCAGCACGTATGGCGGCCATCGCGCTCTCTGTCCCAGAACCCAGCATTCGGAACATTTCGACGGCCGGCATAAAGCGCTGCACCAATTCAGCCAGCTTCATTTCGTATTCGTGAAATAGACCGGTCACAGGCCCACACTGATGCAGCAGTTCAATAATTTTCTCTCGAACCGGAGCGTAATTGCTCCCCAAAAGCGTTGGGCCGCCGGCCTGCAAAAAGTCGATATATCGATTGTCATCGACATCCCACAGATAGGCTCCATCGGCTTTGTTAACCGCTATGGGAAACGGGTAGTTAAAAGCTAGATTATGTTGCACGCCACCCGGTATGACTTTCTTGGCCTGATCGGTCAAAGCTCTTGATCGCTGGCAGCGCTGGTCGAAGTGCTTCATGAACTCCTGCATCTTCTCGGCTTTGACTGGCCTAATGGGTTGGCTCAGCAGGCGGTTTAACTGACTGTAGATCAGTTCGGTATCGTGGTACTTGCTAATGGCGTATTGTTGATTCATATCGCGTGCTAAATGGATACTTCAGAGTAGAAACGGTTGAGTACATGTGGCAGGTATTGTTTACTCGCCGCCAGTGACGACTTCGCCACGAGCTGACTTCTTTTGGTCGCCTTTCAGCTTGGCAAACGCAACTTCGCGGACAACTAGCGGAATCTTGCTAACTTTCCTTTCGGTGCATAAAGCCAACAGGTAGGCCTGGGCGCATTTCTCCAATATCTCCACATTGTGGACGGCACGCTGCATATCGTGCCCTAAAACCAGCGCCCCGTGGTTTTTCATCATGAAGGCGTTGTTGCGATTTTTTACGTGCTTGGCCACTTTGTTCTTCAAAAAGCCTGTCCCCGAGGGAGCATAAGGGATAATCTCGACGCTTCGTCCCAAGAACCTTGCTTGCTCGTCAAACAGCGCAGGGATTGGCGCATCCACCAAAGTCAAGGCGCTCGTGAAGACTTGGTGCGTATGAATGATGGCGTGCGTGTCAGATCGCACTTGATAAATGGCCGCATGCATGGACGCTTCCACGGAAGGCTTGAGATGTCCTTCCAATACGTTGGACTCCAAGTCCAAAACGCAAACGTCCTCAGGAGTCATCTGCATGTAGTCGTAGTTCGACGGTGTCACTGCAAATGCATCCTGACCAGCAATGCGCACCGACAGATTGCCACCGGTGGCCATTAGGTATCCCTTTTGGACCAGCGACTGAGCGGTTTCGACGACCAACTGCTTTTGCTTCAAATACTGACTCATAGTGCTACTCTCCCCTCGCGTCGGAAATGACGAGCTTATCCTCCAATCTTGACACTGTCAAGATTGGATAGTAAAATCTGGCACCGTGACTGATAAAGCTGCCTACCATCATCGAGACTTAAAAAATGCGCTGACCGCTGCCGGAGTTGCACTCTTGGCCAAACAAGGCGTGTCGGGACTGACGCTGCGTCAAGCCGCCAAGCAGGCTGGGGTCAGTCATTCCGCTCCATACGCTCATTTTGCGGACAAACAGAGCCTTCTTGCGGCGGTATGTGCTTACGGATTCCAGATGCTGCACGAACAGCTCGTATCTGCAATAGAATGCCACCCAAGATCGATCCGTTTGCAAATGATTGCGGCTGCTCAGGGTTATGTTCGCTTCGCCATGAAGCATCGAGAACTTTTCAAGCTAATGTTCTCGGGAGTACTCCAGCAACAGAAAAGTTACCCGGAGCTTGAAGAGGTGACTCGCGGCATGTTAGAAACGCTAGTCAGTCGCGTTGCTGCTGGCCAACAGGCACGGCTCATTATCGGTAACAACGCACAACTGACAGCTATTGCGCTCTGGGCACAAATACATGGATTGGTAGTCCTTGCTTTGGAAGATCAGATTCCAAGCTCGTTGCTTTCACAATCCTCAATAGAACAAATGGTAGCCGATGCAATCCAACAGAACTGGTGCAACTAGTCACATGGCGACTGGATTGTTCGAATAGCCAGATTTTACACTGATTGCGGAAGCCGACGGGTTATAACCGAGTCGCGTGTCGGTACTAGCTGCCGCTCGACTGCGTTCTCTAGCTTCGATCTCGTCAACACCTACCACGGTGATGGAAAGCAGGCCAGATACTTCGCGCTGCACCCAACCCTTTTCGCGAAAATACCACAGATGCAACTCCAAAATCTCGCTTGGTAATTGGGTAAGCTCTTCCAGTTTGGCAATTCCCATACCAGGTTGTTTCATATTGCGACGGCGTTGAGCGTAGAACAGAGAGAGCAGGCGGTACCGAATGGCGTAGTCGTCTGCCGTGGCATCTGCATTCATAACCAGCGCATGATTGTCGCGTTGCTGTTTCTGGTAAGCTGCGTCGTAAGCGGTACGCTTGGCTGGATCGCGGAGGATTTCGTAGGCATGAACTAACCGCTTAAACCTGTCCACGTTACCAGACGCGCCCGCATCAGGGTGATAACGTTTGGCATGGAATCGAAACATGCGTTCGATGGTCTCGAAACTCGCATTGGGGCTCAGTTCCAGCAATTCATATAGGTCCGATGGGGCTTGATCCGACATGCTTGCAGTCCTGTTCGACTTGGTAAAAGTTAATTACTTCTTATAAAAGCGTACCCAAAACTAGGTCACAACGCCCCACCCGGCCCTTCGAATGCCGACAAATTTGATTTCCGCTCTTGGTAATATCCACAATGATATGTGGCTAATTGCGGTTGCGCGGCAACTACCAGCAATACCGGTTCTATCGAATAGACTGGTAACGATGGCTGCCAAGACCTGTCACAAGACAGGCAATGCGTCTGATGCTAGTCGTGCTCAAGTTCCGAGCAAGCTGGCTGGTGCTCGTCTACCGTCGGGCGAAGTCCAGGTTGAACAGAGCGGACCGCTCCAACGGGCATTCGTGTTTGAACTGCATCTGGTCGCTTAGCTCCACTGGGAAGATCAATATTCAACTTCAGGGGGCCATAACAATGGTTAAACTGCTCGACAAAGTCGCTCACATCAACGTCCGGCAGGCTGATAGCACCTACGATCCTTTGGCCTTCGCGAAGAATGCCATTAAGCGGATCTCGTCCTGGGCTTGACATGTTTTGCAACTTTGGATGATTGGCTAAAGCGATCGACAAGCCTTGAAGACAGGCCATAAGATCGAAGACGCATACGTTCATTATACCCCTGGCGCGTTAAGGATCGGTAGAGGACCTATCACAAATTTGATATTGAAGACTAATTCAAATCGCGCTGCAGCTAATAGACATTAGTAAATTATAGCCCATGCGCAGAAATACCGGACTACAATAGATACCTTGATCGGGGGCTGGTAGCCGGAAGTTGGTTTAGCTTAGTAGTAAGATCTTGCAAGAAAGTGTAGGGCATGCAAATGAAGATTAAACTCCGTAAGCCGAGTAGATTTAATTCCAAAACAACGATACCGCTTTTCCTCGAAACACTCGAGCGGCGAGAACTTTTGGCCGCAGACATGGTGATCGACTGGAATAACGTAGCTCTGAATGCAATTCGTGCGTCATCAACCGCTCCACCGATCGCGTCGCGCGCCCTGGCTATTCTTCAAACGTCGGTGTACGACGCCTTGAACGCGATCGATCGAGCTTACAAGCCGTATGCAGTGAACCTGGTTGCTTCGGGCAATACATCGCGGGAAGCGGCAATTGCTTCGGCAGCCCACCGAGTACTTGAAAGCATTTTCCCAAGTCAGAAGTCAACGGTTGACGCCGCTCTGGCCAGTTCCCTGTCTAGCATCCCAGATGGAATTGCTGAATCCAGCGGTGTTGCTCTTGGCCGACAAGTCGCAGATCAAATGCTTGCATTGCGAGCCAACGACGGGTCGAATGCGACGATCAACTATGCTAACGGAACTGAGCCTGGTGACTGGCAGAGGACACCGCCAGCTCTGGCCGCGCCACTTCTGCCCCATTGGGGATCGGTAAAGACATTTGGAATCGCGACGGCATCGCAATTTCCAGTAAGTGGTCCACCAGCCCTATCGAGTGTTTTGTATGCAGCGGCCTTTGACGAGGTCAAACAACTTGGCGCTCTGAATAGTACGACACGAACAACTGATCAAACTAACATCGCGAAGTTCTGGTCTAACGGAGCAGGGACGGCTACACCTCCTGGGCATTTGAATTTGTTAGCTCAGACAGTTTCGATAGCTCAGAACAAATCTTTGGCCGAAAACGCTAGACTGTTTGCGATGCTTAACGTGGCTCTAGCCGATGCTGCAATCGCTTGCTGGGATGCAAAATTTGACTTTGACTATTGGCGACCGATTACGGCAATCAGAGCCGCCGATACCGATGGCAACTCGGCGACTTTATCGGATGCACAGTGGGAGCCATTATTGACCACCCCTCCATTTCCAGGCTACACCTCAGGCCACTCGACATTTAGTGGAGCAGCCGCAGAGGTATTGAAGACGTTTTTTGGCACTGATAACGTTAGCTTCACGCTTGATTCTGAAGATGGCTCGGTGCCAAATCGTTCCTTCACCAGTTTCACACAAGCGGCAGATGAATCCGCTGTCAGCCGACTGTACGGTGGAATACACTTCAAGTTCGATAATGACGATGGTTTGGTTGCTGGACGGTCAATCGGCGGCTTGGTTGCAAGACAGTTGTTTCAAGCCGTGGCGATAGAATCGGGGTCCAGCTTGCAAGGAAGCACACTGGTCGTGAGCGGATCTAGCAGGTCTGACAATATCAGCGTTCTTAAACAAGGAAAACGGATCTTGGTTCTGGGGGCGGGGGCCACTCAGCGCTATTGGCTAACCCAAATTTCCTCAATTGTGATTGACGCACACGCAGGAAACGATCGAGTTTATGTCGATCCCTTGTTGACTGCCGGTGTGACGATTCGCGGCGGAGTAGGAAATGACGTACTGTTTGGGGCTGGAGGTAGTGATTTTATTGACGGAGGCGCCGGCAACGATTTCCTCTTTGGAATGGCTGGCAATGATATGCTTTTCGGTGGCGACGGAAATGACTATCTCTACGGGGGACGCGGCAACGATTCGCTTAAGGGAGGCGCTGGAGATGATTGGCTGTTTGGGGAACTAGGTAACGATACGCTCGATGGTGAAGCAGGTAACGACTGGCTTTTTGGCGGTGCTGGGGAAGATCTATTCACCGATGTGTTGGGCAGAAACAAAAAACGTCGCTAGTGGCGAATCATGAGTCAAATCCGGCGTTCCGTCGCCGCGACGTTTGTAGGCTATGGCTGCTTGACGTGGGAGGGAGGAGGCAACGGCTGTAGCTGACCGGCTGAAAGCTTTTGTTGATATTGTCGCCAGGTCATGTCGGGTATCTCTGACGCTACTGAAACCATATCGATACAGCCAGCAACGGGGCAGACAAAGCTGCATAGGTTACAGCCAACGCAGGTCGTTTCATCGACGCTGTAGACGTTGATTTGATCATCGCCCATGCCGGCCATAAATTGGCTTTTGCCACTGTGCTCTAAACGCCTTGCGTGCAGGTCGCGATGAGATTCAAGGTATTGGGTTACCGGAGTCGATTGCTGCTTGATGGATTGATGAGCCCCATCCTCGCAGGCCGCGTAGCACAGCCCGCAGTGAATGCATTTAGATGGATTGATTCGTGCTACAACCTTATAGCCTAAATTCAGATCGCTCCAGTCGCCGATGCGTGGCACACTGGCTCCAACAAAATCTTCCAGACGATCAAATCCTTTGCTGGACATCCAATGCTCAAGGCCCGAAATCATCTGCTCCACGATCCTAAATCCGTAATGCATTGCAGCCGTGCATACTTGCACACTGCTTGCCCCCAGAAGAATGTGCTCGACCGCGTCCTGCCATGCCTGGATACCGCCGATACCAGAGACTGGCAGTGCGATCTGGGAATCACTGGCAACAGCATGCACCATGTTCAGTGCGATTGGCTTGACAGCCGGCCCGCAGTAGCCCCCGTGTGATCCGCGACCGTCCACGTGAGGAATGGGCTCTAGCGTATCCAAATTCAGTCCGATGATGGAATTGATAGTGTTGATAAGCGAAATTCCATCTGCTCCGCCGCGCCGCGCCGCACGACCAACACTGCGTACATCGGTGATATTAGGAGTTAGTTTGACCAGCACAGGCGTGCGAGCCACCTCCTTGACCCAAGAAGTGATCATCTCGGTGTACTCTGGAACCTGCCCCACCGAACTGCCCATCCCCCGTTCACTCATTCCATGAGGGCATCCAAAATTCAGTTCCAGTCCATCGCAACCCGTGTCTTCCGTTCTTTTGACGATGTCATGCCAGACTTCGCGCTTGGACTCGACCATCAATGAAACGATCACAGCGTGTTGCGGGAACCTGCGTTTTGTTTCGGCTATTTCACGCAGGTTTTCTGACAGCGGTCGGTCACTAATCAGTTCAATGTTGTTAAAACCCATCATCTTGCGACCATCATAGTCCAAGCTGCCGTAACGCGATGATACGTTCACAATGGGGTCGTGAGTGATCGTCTTCCAAACAACGCCTCCCCAGCCGGCTTCAAACGCGCGGCAGCACTGGTAGGCGGTATTGGTCGGTGGTCCGCTAGCTAGCCAAAAAGGGTTAGGGGATCGGATGCCAGCACAAGAACATGAAATATCGGGTTTGCTCTGCATTCCAATTTTACTCCTTGGCAGCCAGATATCGGTCGATCGATCGCGCGGCCAGCTTGCCATCCTGAACTGCATAAACGATTTCCGATCCACCTCGCGAGCAGTCGCCTCCGGCATAAAGTGATGGGATCTTGGTTGCCTGAGTCACCGGATCGACAATCACACGACCTTGCTGCACCGCTTCCGGATGCAGGTCACTTAGCAACTCTATCACAGGGGATTGCCCAACCGCTTTGATGGCCATATCGCATGCGATGATGCGCTGTCCACCTGGCATAAAACGAATTCCCGTAAGCTGCCCCTCCCGAATGATAAACTCCTGAGGTTCTAGCGACCATTCGAACTGCACGCCATCCGACTTGGCCAGTTCGTATTCGTGGCTGTACGCAGCAATGTCGGCAGCCGTCCGGCGGTAGACGATAGTCACCTGATCAGCCCCCAGACGCTTAGCCGCTGTGGCAGCATCGATCGCAGTGTTGCCGCAGCCCAACACGACGACGCTGCGGCCCACTGGGCAATGCTGCAGCGACTCGGTACGATGCAACTGATAGATGAAATGCAAAGCGTCCCAGACACCAGCGCTGTCCTCGCCTGGAATATTCAGTCGCTTAGTCCCTCCCAGCCCCACTCCCAGGAAGACTGCATCGTTGTGCGCAAGTAGCTCGGCCAACCCAGCTTTGTCCACAGGATGATTCAGTCGCAAGTCGACGCCCATGCTCAAAACGTTTTTCACTTCGGTCAGCGAAAATTCGCGAGTGATCTTGTAGACGGCAATACCAACCGTATTCAGACCACCGGGCACATCGCTGGCTTCGTACATGGTCACCTGATGTCCTAAGCACCGCAACTGGTGCGCACAGGCCAGCCCTGCAGGCCCCGAGCCCACGATGGCCACTCGGCGACCAGAAGGTTTACCAGGCTGAAAGAACACTAGCCCATGGTCTTGAGCGTAATCGGTTGCATAACGTTGCAGTCGGCCAATCTGCACTGGAGCACCGCTGCGCAGTCGGTCCACGCAGGCACCTTCACACAGCACTTGAGTTGGGCAAGCACGAGCACAGGAACCACCTAGGATATTAGACTCTAGAATCGTCTGAGCAGCCCCCGCCACGTTTTGATGCAAGATCTGGCGGATGAATTTGGGAACGTCAATCTGCGTCGGACAGGCTCGAGTGCATGGAGCATCGTAACAATAAAGGCATCGAGCCGCTTCGACTGGCGCTTGATCATTGGTCAATGCTGGATGCAGGTCCGCAAAATTTTGTTCCAGTTGTTGTTGGCTGAGCGGCGACTTGCTGTTTATCGGTTCTTTCACTATGGCACCTAGCTCATCCAATTAGACCGATTTTTGTCGGACCACTTGGTTGTGATCTTCTTGGTCCTGCTCCAAAAATCAAACGAACCATGGCCCGTCAAATCGCCTTGCCCAAAGGAACTGGCATTCCAACCTCCAAACGGAAATGGCTCGCGAGGCACCGGCACGCCGATGTTCACGCCAATCATACCGGCGCTGGCTCGTTGGCAGAAGTATTCGGCCACTTCACCCGACGATGTGTAGATGGCCGCCGCGTTGCCATAAGGGTTGGCGTTTTCAATCGCTAGTGCTTGGTCCAGAGTGGCGCAGCGAATGATCGTGAGAGTGGGGCCAAAGATCTCGTCACAAGCCACCTCGTGATCGGCATGCACATGATCAAAAAGCGTCGGCCCCAAATAGTTGCCTCCCGTTGGAGCTTGAGGACTTACGCTACTGCGTCCATCGACCAGCAACCGAGCGCCATCCTGCTGGGCGACTCGCTGGACATAACCTTGAATGCGATTGCAGGCCGACTGGCTGATGATTGCTCCAATATCGCGACCGGCCTGCATGGCTGCGAAACGGTCTCGAATCCCATCGATGATCGAATCAGTTTCTCCCACAGCCAGTACCACACTGGCAGCCATGCATCGCTGGCCCGCGCAGCCCGTGGCCGAAGCAACAACATTGTCGATTGTCATTGAAGGATCTGCGTCGGGCATCACGATCAGATGATTCTTGGCTCCACCCAAGGCTTTGACTCGCTTGCCGTGACTGGAACCGCGCTGATAGACTGCCTGAGCGACCTTGGTGGAACCTACAAAACCGATCGCAGCAATGTCGGGATGATCACAGATGGCTTGAACGATTTCCTGACCGCCGTGAATCACTGAATAGATGCTCGGCGGCAAGCCAGCTTCATCCAACAATCGTCCCAAGGCCAGCGGACTGAGCGGTGTTTGTTCAGACGGCTTGAGCACCAGAGCATTGCCCAGCGCAATCGCCGTTGGAACCATCCACAGCGGCACCATCAGCGGGAAGTTAAAGGGCGTGATAGCAGCAACCACACCCATAGGATATCGCAACAACTTACACTCGACGCCACTACTAACCTCCATGACCGGACCGGCAGCAAGCTGAGGCAGGCTGGTTGCAAACTCAACGCACTCGATGCCCCTGGCGATTTCCCCTCGCGCTTCAATGGCCAGTTTTCCGTTCTCGCGAGTGATCAGAGCGGCCAGTTCGTCCGAGTGTTTTTCCATCAAAGACTTGAGTCGGAAAAACACTTGCACGCGATCCTTCAGCGCGGTGCGCCCCCAGGCAACTTGCGCATTGCGAGCCTGAGCGACCAACGAGTCAAGTTCGGGGCCAGTCGACATGGCGACTTGACCTAGCGGCGAACCATCCACAGGTGAGCGCAGGTCGATCCGCTCCGGCGAATCGCTTTCGACCAGTCGACCGCCAATGAGATTGGGAATCGGCGATCGATCAAGAAACGTTTCCAGCATGACAGCTCCAGATGGCTTGAAATTAATTGATCGACTACCGGCCACCAGCCGACGAGCGAGGAAGCCACTGGCCGCGACCTTCGCTTCCGACGACTTGGTAATTGTCTACGATGACGTCACCTCGCGACAGAGTTGTTCGCGAAAAACCGGCCAATTCCATGCCTTCAAACGGATTCCAGTCGGCATTGGTTTCCATCTTGGCCGGGTCAACGGTGAATTTCCGAGTGGGATGGATGATCGCGATGTCAGCATCTGCGCCAACTTGAATGGCACCTTTGCGAGGCGACAGGCCCATGATTCTAGCCGGATTATGGCACAGCTTGTCAACCATTTGCTCCAGAGTCAATCGATGACCAAGCACGCCCGTGGTGTAGACAACCGGCATTAACGTTTCCAAGCCCGGTAGGCCCATTGGAATCTTAGTCCAATCCCCTTGCCACATAGCCTTCTGTTGGCGAGTGAAAGTACAGGTGTCGGTCGACACAACAGACACTTCGCCGCTGCGCAATCCTTCCCATAGTCGCTGTACATCCTTGGGCTTTTTCAGTTGTGGACAGCAGGCAAACAAATGGCCATCGGGACCATCAAATACTGAATCATCCAACACAAGATACTGCGCACAAGTTTCCGCAATCACGGGCACACCTCGAGCCTGAGCGGCCTTGATGATGTCAGCCCCTTCGCCAGTCGACATGTGGACGATGTACAGTGAACCTTTGGTGATCTCGCACCAGGTCACGGCCCGCTGAATGGCCTCGGCTTCGATATAATTAGGCCGAGTCATCGCGTGCAGTTGAGCGCCATACTGTTTCATTAACGCTGGGGTGTGCGACCTGGTGATCAGTTCATCTAGAACCCTTGCCGACTCTGCATGAACCAGTAACATGCTATTGAGTTCTGCCATTTTCTCTAACGTGCCAAACATGGCTCGGTCATCCGACTGCCAACCTTCGCTTTCGTAAATCATGAATTCTTTAAAGGTTGAAAATCCACGCTCGACCATCCCCTTGATTTGTTCGTGATGTTGGTCCCAGTGCGTGATACATACATGGAAAGTGTAGTCGATTAAAGCCCTCCCTTCAGCTTTCTTGTGCCAGTTGTCGACCGCCTGGGACAGCGATTCGTACTTGCCATCTTTGCGGTATGGGATGGCAAAATCGATCAGAGTCGTGACGCCTCCGCGAGCCGCCGCGCGAGTTCCGCTTCGATAGTCGTCCGACGAAGTGGTTCCGCAGAAAGGAAGTTCCAGATGCACATGCACGTCCAAAACGCCAGGAATAACGTAGTGATCCCGAGCGTCAATCTGCGGAGCCTGCGAATCCTGGGCCAGCTCAGCACCAATCGCCACGATCTTCTCGCCGGCGATCGCCACGTCGGCTTGAACCGTACCGCCTGGTGTTACCACCAAGCCACCTGTAATGATCTTGTCGTATTTCATATTCGTTTCCTGTGTTGATGAACGGTTACAAGTCGCTCAAGCAGAAGTCAATCGCTTCGATTGCGTAGTCGACATCGGCGGCCGTGATGCACAGCGGTGGCTTGATCCTTAGCACGTTGCCAAAGAGTCCGCCTTTGCCTACCAAAACCCTGCATTCACGCAGAGCTTCGTGCAAACGCGCGGTTTCCTCGCGTGCCGGTTCCTTGGTCTGACGATCGCGAACCAATTCTACTCCCAGCATCAACCCGAGTCCGCGCACGTCGCCAATCAGTGGGTGTTTGAACTGGAGCTTCACAAGCTGCTGCTTGAAGTAGGAGCCTACTTGGCGAGCATTCTCCTGTAGCCGATCCTGGTCGATCACTTCCAGAACAGCCAGCGCGGCAGCCGTACTAACGGGGTTGCCGCCAAAGGTATTGACGTGCAGCTTCTGTCGCATCGTTTCAGCGATCTCTCGTCGGGTCACCACGGCAGCGATCGGAGCACCGTTGCCCAGGCTCTTGGCCATGGTCACGATATCGGGGACCACTGAGTAGTTCTGGAAGCCCCAGTAATTTTCACCCGTGCGACCAAAGCCCGTCTGAACTTCGTCGGCAATGCACAATCCACCATGCTCGCGTACCGCTGCATAGGCCAGAGGCAGGTAACTGGTGGCCCCATAAGTGGTTCCTCCCACTCCTTGAATGGGCTCGGCAATAAAGGCGGCCAGTTTGCCGGTCGTACTGTACTGAATCACTTGGCGCAAGTCGGCTACGCTTTGACGAGCGATTTCGTCCGGGTCACCACTGAAAAGACTGCGATACGGGTCGGGGGCGGCCGCGTGAAAGACATTGGACGTTGGGGCGGCTTCATACTTCCATGTATGGTGCGAAGTCATTGCAAAGGTGATCCCGGAACCGCCGTGGTAACAATTGCGCAGAGCGATCACATCACGATTGCCGGTGTAAAGTCGAGCCATCAAAATCGCAAGATCGTTGGCTTCGCTGCCACTGTTGGTGAAGTAGGCCACATCTAAGCCTTCAGGCAATCGTTTGGCCAATTCAGCGGCCAGTTGAGCGACGTTCGGATTCAGGTAGATCGTTGTCGTGTGCTGCAGTTGCTCGACCTGCTGCTGGACTCGTTGAACGATCTTGGGGTGGCAATGCCCACAGGAAACACTGACGATTCCGGCAAACAGATCCAAGTAGCGGCGCCCGGTTTCATCATAGAGATACTGCTTATGGCCTTCCACCAACATCAGCGGCTGTTGATAGTAGGTGATCAGTCCAGGGTTCAGGTGTCGCTGTCGGAGGGCCAAGACCTCCTGACGCGATGGACCGCTGTAAGGGCGTGGCCGATGATCACAATCGGGCAGGACCCCTGCAAATTGACTCACGACCGACATCATCAACGCTCCTGAGAGAATGCTGTGTTACGACCTGGAAAACAACGTGTCAGAAACAGATAAACCAGCCCCGCGACCAATAAGCCTACGAACCATGCATACGAGTAAAATGACTTCAGCAGTGCTGGAACAATAAAGTACCGATCACCCAAGACCTGGTCCAAAAAACCGGGCACGTTGGCAGCGATGCCGATTGCCAAGGCCAGCAGTGCCTGCCAATGAAAGCCGCTGGAATAACGATAACACCCGTCCGGTTGATACAGGTCTGTTACGCTCAAACGACGGCGACGAATTACGAAATAATCTGCGATCATTACCCCGGCGATCGATCCTAACAAGCCGCTGTAGCCGATCAACCAGGTGAAAATGTAGCCGCTGGGATCGGAAATCAGCTTCCAAGGCATCATAGCAATTCCAATGCTGCCCGCCATAATACCGCCCGTCTTGAAGCGGATCACGCGCGGCCATAGGTTTGAGAAGTCGTTGGCAGGCGAAACGATGTTGGCTGCGATGTTTGTCGACAGAGTGGCAATCGTCAACGCAAACAGGGCGATGCCAACTACCACGGGATTGCTAAATTTGCCAATCAAAACGACTGGATCCCAGATTGGCTGACCATAAATGACCACCGATGCACAGGTGACGGTGATGCCAATAAAACTGAACAAAGCCATCGTGGTTGGCAGTCCCATGATTTGTCCCATGACTTGATCGGTTTGCGAGCGCGCGTAGCGAGTGAAATCAGGAATGTTCAGCGACAGCGTTGCCCAGAAGCCAACCATAGCGGTCAGATTTGGCCAAAAGACCTTCCAGAACTGGAAATCTTGACCGCTGCCGCCTCGTACCTGTTGAAAAACCTGTTCCGACAGCACCACATTCCACCCGCCGGCTTGAGTCACCGCCCAGGCTAGTAGCACCAAACCTGAGATCAGTAGGAAGGGAGCCGCTAAATTTTCAAGCCATTTGATACTTTCGATGCCCATGATCACGATCGCCATATTGATCGCCCAAAACAACAAAAAGCAGCCCCAGTGCCCCAGCGTTAGACCCAGCCAAGGTCCGCTTCCCACATCCGCTGGCTGAAACCCAAATATCACTGCATGTAGCGTATAAATCGCAAAACCACCAATCCAAGTTTGTATACCAAACCAACCACAGGCCACTAGCGCTCGCAACATCGCTGGAATATTGGCACCCAACGTCCCAAACGATGCCCGCAGCAGGACGGGAAAAGGGATCCCGTACTCGGTACCCGCGTGAGCATTCAACACCATGGGTACCAGGACAATCAAATTGCCCAGCGCAATGGTCATCAGCGACTGCCACAGCGACATGCCTTGCGACACAAGTCCCGATGCCAACATGTAGGTCGGTATACAGACAGACAGCCCGACCCAAAGCGAGGCGATATTCCACTTGTTCCACGTTCTCTCCGATCGCGGAACGGGAGCCAGGTCAGGGTTGTAAAGCGGAGAATGAGTGTAACTGCCTGAATCTGTCACTGGATGCTTCTATTTCAAAAAGTGTCACGCCGACGCAGAAGGTATGAGGTGTTTAGCCTACAGCCTGCTAAGGCGCGACTAAGCTGCTGTAGGTATCGGGGCGTCGATCGCGATAGAACTGCCATACGTTGCGAACCTCACGGATCAAATCTAAATTCAGGTCAGCAACCACCACATCGTCCTCCAGCCGCTTGCCTTCAGCTATGATTTGGCCGCGCGGATTGGCAAAATAGGACTGCCCGTAGAATTGCCCGATGCTCCAAGGCTCTTCGACGCCAGGTCGATTGATCGCCCCAACGTAGTAGATGTTGTTAGCAGCGGCTGCGGGCTGCTCCAGTTTCCATAGATACTCGCTTAGGCCAGCCACAGTTGCAGAAGGATTGAACACGATCTCGGCCCCGGCCAAACCCAACGCTCGCCAGCCCTCGGGAAAGTGCCGATCGTAACAGATGTAGACGCCGATTCGGCCGATTCGAGTATCAAACACTGGCAACCCCAGATTGCCTGGCCGAAAGTAGAACTTTTCCCAAAAGCCGGGTTCGCAGTGGGGAAGATGCAGCTTGCGGAACTTGCCCAAGTACTTTCCATCCGCATCGATGACGGCTGCCGTGTTGTAATAGACTCCGGTCATCTCCTCCTCGTAGATAGGAACGACGATCACCATCTCGTGTTTGGCCGCCAGATTCTGCATCAATCGGACGGTGGGACCATCAGGAATCCTTTCAGTCAGATCGTACCATTTTTTATTCTGCTCGGCACAAAAATAGGGCCCATAGAATAGTTCCTGTAGGCAAACAACCTGTGCCCCTTGGCTTGCCGCAAGTTCCAACTGAGCCACAGCGCGATCGATCATCGCCTGCTTGACCTCGAATATGTCGTTTGATCCAGAACACAGCTTGGTCTGAATGAGTGCTCCACGAACGATGCGTTCCACTTGGCAGTCTCCTGTATTAGGCGCAAACACAAATATCCGCAGCCGACACCACTGGGCGGCAAAGTCATCATAACCGCAGGACAGTGCCACTGAAACAGGAGTCTCTAAAATCCAACTTAAACCAGTCGAGCCGGCATGGGAAATTCGATGACAAACTTGGTGCCTCGCCCTAGTTCGCTTTGGACGCTGATGCGACCGCCATGAGCTTCGATGATCTTGCGAGCGGTTGGCAGTCCCAAGCCGGAGCCGCCGGACTTGGTCGAGTAAAAGGGCTCGAACATGTGAATGGCCGTGTTGTCTTCCATGCCGCAACCTGTATCGATCAGGTCCAAGGCCACTCCGCGCGGTGACACGTAGGTGCGGACGATTAACTGCCCGCCATCTTCCATCGCCTCTAGTGCATTCTTGACCAAATTGATCAGCGAAGCCTGCAATGAATCGCTGTGCAGTAGCAGGCTGGGTAGATCGGGATCTAAGTAGCTTAACACTTCGACATTCTGACGATCGGCCTGTGGCTGAAACATCCGCAGCACCTTCTCCACCTGTTCGTTCAAGCTGCCCGGCGTCATTTGCAAGTCGCGCAATCTTGAGAATTTTAGGAAGTCGCGAAGTAGATTTTCCATTCGTTGGCACTGCTGGCGAATGATGTCCACCTTGGCCTCCGCCCTGCGGCGCCCAGGCCACTGGACATCCGTCAGTTCTTCACTCAGCAAATCCGCATTCATGTGGATGACCGAGATCGGATTCTTGATTTCATGAGCCAGCGACCCTGCCAATTCGGCCAATTCCCGATAAAGGCGCAAAAGGTGGCCAGGCTCCTCGATAGGGGGGGGAGCCGATTCGTCAGATTCCATACCAGATCACCAATCCCATTTCTTTTGGCAAACACGGTGCTTGACGGTACTTTTCTTTTCACCGGCTGCTTACAATAGTTCGCGACTGCCCGTTATTTGCCTGATCATAACTGCCTTTTGGCATGTCAGGCGAGGGCTACTGGCAAGAATCGACGGGAATTTTGCAGCAGCATTTCCAGTGGCCAGATTCACTCCGCTCCCTACAATCCTTATCGCCCAGCTTACTCAATCGCCTTATTTTGCTAAATTCATTGACAATCCAGAGCGGTCGCAACTATATTGCAAGCATGGTATCTACCGCCTAAAAATTCCAGAGGTGGGGTTTGTGGCTTCCGACCTGTTCTATGTTTGGCAAGAAACTCCTCGTTTACAACTCTGTTTGTGAGCGGCCACAGGGTCGCTAAAAATTCGTCAAGGATTGTCGTATGACACTACTGGGAAAAGTATTCACTGGCATCATTCTTGTGCTGAGCGTTATATTCTTCGCCATTTCTGTGGCGGTCAATTCAACACACATCAACCAGAAGCAGGAAGCCGAAAAACAGCGGGGCATCGCCGACACTGCTACTCGCGAGAAGGAGCAACTGCAACGGTTGTTAGAGAGCTTGAAACGGGAACTGTCCATCGAGCAGATGGCTCGACGAACCGCTTTGGCCGCGCTACAGACACAAGTGAGTAACCTGGACAAAGAGCTTTCGGAAAAAGAAAAAATTCTTCGTGACCTTCAAACGGCTCACACGCAGCTAACTTCGGCCGAAAGAGCAACCACCGAACAGTTGTCGGCCCGCACGACCGAAAACGAGCAACTTCGCAATCAGATTAAGACGACTCGGGACAATCGTGATCAACTGGTGCAGAAGTTGGTAGCTGCCAAGGACGAATTTAATCGTCTGCAAGGTTCCTATCAATCGCTTCAAGAGCGAGCTGTTCAGTTGCGGTTGGAAAACGATTTGGTCTCACAGAAGTTACAAGTGCTGGGTTTGAAACCTGACACGCTGATCGATGCGCCGCCTGAAGTTCAAGGCGAAGTCCTGGATGTTGCCTCCAACGGCCTTGTCGTTGTCTCCCTGGGTCGCGATGATGGTATTCGAGAAGGGTTTACGCTGGACATCCATCGTTCTGGACAATACGTAGGCCGAGTCAAAGTCAAAACCGTCAAAGATGACAAGTCGGTAGCAGAGACATTAACCGGTTATCAAAAGGGCTATATCCAAACCGGTGACCGAGTCCACAGCAAGTTGTTTTAGACATTTAGCATAGCCAACCACACCATTTCTACTCTTGCCAGTTTATCAAACTTTTTCCAGGCGATTCTGATATGAATTTGAAGCGACCACTGGACGTCTACACTGTCATGCTGATCGCATCGACTTTGTTCATGTTGATCGCCTGCATCTTGATGGGCGTTGAATACTCACGCAGCTAGAGGCCTGGGAATGTCTAGTATCTATCCGCCTTAGCGAAAGATTCGGTGCCATTGAACTGCGATTTGGGTTATGCCCAGTCCGTTCGGGCAGGCCAACCGTTTCCTATCTTAAGCGACAGTGAATTCTAGTTCACCCTACAAACCTAAGTGAACGGTTACCCCAGTAGGCTGACTTTAGCCGGTGCCTTAAGATATCGTTGCAAGATATGTCAACTCTCAAGCAACGGATGCACACTATGCCTGACTTTGATTTGGTGGTGATTGGTTCTGGACCTGGTGGCGAGGGAGCAGCCATGCAGGCGGCTAAAGGCGGAATGCGAGTAGCCGTCGTAGAGTCTTACCAACGCATCGGCGGCGGCTGCACGCACTGGGGCACCATTCCCAGCAAGGCGCTTAGGCATTCGATCTACAGCGTGATGGAAGCCATGGAAAATCCGATGCTCCGGGAACTGGGCGTTCAACTGCATCCTTCATTCGCTCAACTGCGAGCCAGCAGTCGGTCCATTATCGAAAAGCAGGTCTCATTACGCCACTCGTTTTACGAGCGCAACGATGTGCCGATCTATCATGGCACTGCAAAATTTGTCGATGCTCACACCATCGATGTGGATAGCAAAGTTCAGTTGCAGTTCCAGCATGCTGTGATCGCTACCGGATCAAGGCCCTACCGACCCAGCAATATCGACTTTAAACATCCGCGAGTTTTTGACAGTGATACGATCTTGAGCCTGAACTTTGATCCTCAGTCGATCACCGTCTATGGAGCTGGCGTAATTGGATGTGAGTACGCTTCGATGTTCCGAAATTTGCACATCAAAGTGAATCTAGTCAACACGCGTTCCAAGTTGCTGGAATTCCTTGATGACGAAATTATCGACGCGCTCAGCTACAAAATGCGTGAATCGGGTATCGTCATTCGACACAACGAAGTATTCAGCCACGTGGATG
The DNA here is from genome assembly GCA_044234105.1 of Aureliella sp. Classification (GTDB taxonomy): domain Bacteria; phylum Planctomycetota; class Planctomycetia; order Pirellulales; family Pirellulaceae; genus Aureliella. The sequence goes on from JBIIJD010000018.1 coordinate 65,474, forward strand.
CGCAGGATGATCAGGTGGTACTGCACATGGATAGCGGCAAGCAGCTTCGCACAGATATCCTGCTGTTTGCCAATGGTCGATCTGGTAACACCGAAGCTCTGGATCTACCGGCCATCGGAGTGCAGGCCAATCAGCGAGGCCAGATTGAAGTCGATGAAAACTATCGCACCCATTGCCACAACGTTTACGCAGTTGGCGATGTGATCGGTTATCCATCACTGGCCAGCGCTGCCTACATGCAGGGACGCGCCGCTGCGCAGCACCTACTGGGCAACAGCACGGCCATGAAGCTGTCTGATACGCCCACAGGCATCTACACGATCCCCGAGATCAGTTCAATCGGTCGTAGCGAACGAGAGTTAACCGAGGCCAAGGTGCCCTATGAAGTCGGGCAATCCCATTTTAAGAGTCTGGCCTACGCACAGATCACCGGTCGAGCCGTTGGGATGCTTAAGCTATTGTTTCATCGTGAAACATTGGAAATCCTCGGGGTACACTGCTTTGGACCCAATGCCTCTGAGATCATCCACATCGGCCAGGCGATCATGAAGCAACCTCCACCGCACAACACGCTTGAGTACTTTATCAATACGACCTTCAATTACCCAACGATGGCCGAAGCGTATCGCGTAGCCGCCTTGAATGGTTACAATAGGGTCTTCTAAGATGCCAGTAGTGGGATTCGCCAGAATTCCCCCGACAGGCGTTTCCTAGCGAACTAGTGGAGAATTGCCATGAATCGGTTTCGAAGTGCGTTCATGATCTGTTGCCTGCAGTTGTCGATATGGCTGACCTTCTTACCCAATACAGGCCACGCTGAACCTGGTAACCAATTTGATTCCAACGGAGTGAAAATCCATTACCTGGATCAGGGACAGGGCGAACCGGTGCTGTTGGTTCATGGCTTCGCGGCATCAGGCGTACTCAATTGGTCTCTGCCTGGAATCATCCAATCGCTGCGCAAGCAAGATTATCGAGTGATCTCGATCGATAATCGCGGTCACGGCCAAAGCGAAAAACCGCATGACCCAGAAAAGTACGGAGTGGAAATGGTCGGTGATCTGACAAGATTGTTAGACCACCTACGAATTTCCAAAGCTCATGTCGTGGGTTACTCGATGGGTGCATTTCTCACATGCAAGTTGCTGACGGTGGCTCCAGATCGAATGATTTCCGCCACACTGGGTGGTGCTGGCTGGCCACGAGAAAACGATCCTCGATTGAACCTGATGACGGATTTGGCCCAGTCGCTGGAATCTGGTAATGGCATCGTACCGCTGCTTCGCGCCTTGGCACCGCCCCAGCGACCTCAGCCCACCGATGAACAGCTTCAAAGCATGAGCCGGCTTGCCTTGCTGGTCAACGATCCGCTGGCTTTGGCGGCAGTCGCTCGAAGCAACAGGCAGTTGCTTGTGAACAAAACTAGCCTAGAAAAAAACAAAGTGCCGGTGCTGGGATTGGTCGGACAATTGGACCCGCTCAAGGATAGCGTTGACGCTCTAGTGGGCGTGTTACCGGAATTGGAAGTCGTCGTCATCCCTGGGGCGGACCACGATACAGCCTTTACCCATGCCCAGTTCAAATCGGAACTAGTCGATTTTCTGGGCAAACACCGACAACAGCCTTAAGCTGCAACCAGCGGAATCAAATGAGCACACCGCTGAGTTGCCATGGGTCTTCGTTGGACTAGCTAGCCAGTGGCTCGCGCGGACAATTGATCAGCGATGCGGTAGATCAATTCGTTTAGCCCTTGTCCCGTCACTCCGCTGATCAGCAGCACTTCTCTTGAGATCTGTTGCTGCAGTTCGTCACGCACTTGACTAGCACCGGGCAGTTCCGCTTTGCTGACGACCACGATTTCGGGTCGACTTGCCAGATCATCGCTGTAGTCGCTCAATTCTTTTCGGATGATGGCATAGTTTTCTGTTGGATTGCTGCCATCGGTCGGAGCGGGCTCTACCAAGTGAACTAAGATGCCGGCTCGCATGATATGCCTCAGAAAATCATGCCCCAACCCGGCTCCGCCTGACGCGCCTTCGATCAGCCCCGGAATATCTGCCATCACAAAGCTGTGATCCATGCCGGCGGACACCAGGCCTAGATTGGGGAACTTGGTCGTGAACGGATAGTCGGCGATTTGCGGCCGAGCCCTAGAAAGGCGACTCAGCAAAGTGCTTTTACCGGCGTTGGGCATGCCTACCAAACCCACATCGGCAATCACTTTCAGTTCCAAAATCACTCGGCGCTGCTCCCCGTCGGCCCCCTTGGTTGCCTCACGGGGCGCTTGATTGGTGGAGCTCTTGAAATGCGCGTTGCCCTTGCCGCCGCGTCCTCCGCGAGCGATGACAACTTGCTGGCCGGCACTGACTAGATCTCGAACCGTCATGCCGCTCGCCACGTCGATAATGACTGTCCCCGGAGGTACATCCACAATTAGATCGGCACCATTGCGACCGTGCTTGTCTGAACCTAGACCTGGAGTTCCATTGTCAGCTCGCCAGTGCTTGCGATGAGCGAACTGGACCAGACTGTTGACGCCATCCAAGGCGCGAATAACAACGCTGCCACCGTCTCCGCCATCACCGCCATTGGGACCGCCCTGAGGCACATATTTTTCGCGGCGGAACGCCACGCAGCCATCGCCCCCACGTCCCGCTTCAATCTCAATTTCAGCTCGATCAACGAACATTCAGTTGGCAGTTTTGATTAGGCTAGCGCGCGAACGTTAACTCGCTTGCCTTGTTGGTCGAAGTAGACGTGGCCATCGATCAAAGAATAGATCGTGTAGTCCTTGCCCATGCCAACGTTGCGACCTGGCAAGAACTTAGTTCCCACTTGACGAATCAGAATAGCGCCGGGTTGAGCTGCCTGGCCCCCAAACAATTTGACTCCACGACGTTGAGCGTTACTGTCACGACCGTTGCGAGTTGAACCTTGACCTTTTTTATGTGCCATGATGACCTACCAAAAATTTCTGCTGTGAATGTGCCAAAGCCTGACCGCCTTCGAGGGTCTGAGCATCGTAAATCTGTCGATGCACAGCTTGCTCAAAATAACCCAAGTGGGGGGCATGGCCTTTGTCTGTGGAAACCGGATTTTAGCGGTAGACCCAGTAATGATCAAGCCGTTCTTGTAGGCCATATTGCTGGAGAATGTAGCTTTGTTCCTGTTCGTCTTTGGCCAGTTCGGCCTTGCGGATCACATCCCCCAGAGGAATCGTGCGATCCACGACTTTAACTTGGACCCCAAGCTGCCTTTCGATCGCCTGCTGGATCTTGCTTTCCTGTCCACCGGTTTGATTAGAAAAGACGACATGGCCTGTGCGGGAATAGGTCTTTATCTGCTGGCCACCCAAAGAGCTGACGGTTTGAGCCAAATCCTTCATCAATTGCCCAACGGACGCTCCACCGGCCAGGCCACCAACGATCGTTAGCTCATACTCCTTGTTGGCGATGGCCTTTCGCAGCTCTTCACGCAGCCCGGCAACTCGGTTAACGGCTGGCACTCCGTAGCGGATGATATCATCCTGTTCGTTCTGAATGTCTCCTGGCCTGAAGAAGTTCAGCACCAGAGTTTTTTGCAGATAAGAAACTTTCTCCTGCTTCTGAACGATCTGCTGAGCGTTGGTCAGTCCCTTCACTTCGACGGTAAAAAAGTCGGTTCCGGGATCGACGTCTACCCAGGTAGCAACGCCCCAAACCGCCTGATCGTTGGCTTCCATCGAGACCTGAATCTTTTGAGTCTGCATGGACAGCGAATCGAACAGAGGCCGCCCAATCCTTTCTTTAGCCTCGATCGCCGGTAGCGCCGCTGGCAGAACTTGATCCAGCAGTCGCTGATTGATTTTGCCTTTGGTTTGCAAAGTTAGCGACGGCATAAAACGAACCCAACTGGTTGAGACCGTCTTGGGTATGCCATAGATCTTGTTGTCAAAATCGTCTGGCTGCACCGTGGGATGGAAATCGTTGCCCAGATATCGCACTCGGTAAACCAAGTACCAAACCAGTTTCGACTGGACGCCTTCAGGAGTAGACAAGCTAACCTGGATCATTCGCACCGGCTTAAAGGCGAACTCCAGGCAATGGATCGTGCTTCGAAAATCGACGGCTCGCACCATTTGAGGCAACGTCTGAGAATCGGGGTCTTCGTACGGTTTCCAGCTAAGTTCCGCCTCGCCGCCAGGCAGCGGCAAATCCATCGATCCCTGGTAGGTTTCACCTGGTTCCATGGCCGGTGCAATGATGTTCAGCGCGTCAGGGGCCAACTGACGGCCCACAGAGGTTGGCAGAGCCTGCGCTGTTAGAAGGGTAGGCCAAAGTGCAATCACCAATAGGCAAGCAGCGGTTGGATAAGCCGAAGCAACAAGTTTCGCCAATGCCGACATAAATCTGCAACTCGAATGAACGATCGGTAGGGAGCGTGACTTACGAATTTTGGGCAGTAAAAGGACCCAGCCCTAAAACTCCCAGTTTAGTCAGATTCTGCGCTCTCCCATAGCGGAAAGGGCCGGAAAATAGGCAAAACCGGCTGGAAGTCCGTTTAAGACGGTTATTCGGGTGCAGTCAGCTCGGCAACTTGCCTTGCCTACGAAAGCGGGCCACACCCAAAGGCGTTAAGCAAAATAGGTAGCTACGTTCGCCCGAACGTGCGAATTCCAAAAGGCGTTCCGCCTTCTGGCGCACGCAGCTACGAAGAATGGCATCGAAACTACTTCGATACGACCTGTGCCATTTCGCAGATCTTGCAGGAATAACCCCATTCGTTGTCGTACCAGGCAACCAGCTTGGCAAAGGTTGGATCCAGCATGATGCCAGCTTCACTATCAAAAACACTGGTGCATGACTCGCCACGGAAATCGGTCGCCACCACCTTGTCCTCGGTATAGCCCAGCACACCCTTCAGGGCGCCTTGGCTGGCCGACTTCATCGCCTGACAAATCGCTTCATAGGTGGTCTCCTTGTTCAATTCCACGGTCAAATCGACTACGGACACATCCGATGTGGGCACTCGGAAAGCCATCCCGGTCAGCTTCTTATTTAGCTCTGGAATCACCTTGCCGACCGCCTTGGCTGCACCCGTCGAGCTAGGGATGATGTTCTCTAGGATACCGCGTCCGCCGCGCCAGTCCTTGTTGCTAGGACCATCCACAGTCTTTTGAGTGGCCGTGGCAGCGTGAACCGTGGTCATCAGGCCGCGCTTGATACCAAAGTTATCGTTGACGACTTTAGCCAACGGAGCCAAGCAATTGGTCGTGCAGGATGCGTTGCTGATGATCTTTTCGCCAGCATATTTCTGGTGGTTTACTCCGAAGACGAACATTGGCGTTTCATCCTTGGACGGTGCGCTTTGAATCACCTTTTTGGCACCTGCATCCAGGTGCTTCTGGCAGGTATCCAAAGTCAAGAACAGTCCGGTGCAATCGACAACTACATCAGCTCCCACATCGCCCCACTTCAGCGCGGAAGGATCCTTTTCGGCGCTCAGGCGGATCTTCTTGCCGTTGACAATCAGGCTGGATCCATCTACTGCAACCTCGCCCTTAAAACGACCGTGAACGCTGTCGTACTTGAGCATGTAAGCCAAGTAATCGGGCTCAAGCAAATCGTTAATGCCAACGATTTCGATATTGCCAGAGAAGTTCTGAAACGCCGCACGGAACACCATTCGACCGATGCGACCAAACCCATTGATGCCTAAACGAACTGCCACAAGAGTTCTCCGAGAAAATTGAGGGGTTGTTAATTTGCCTTTAACGCAGGCAGGTAATTCTACTGAACCTGACGCAAAAATCGCAGGGGGGCACCACATTTTTCGTCGGCCTCCTCACCTAAATCGTTGTTCATGTCCTAGGGGCGAAGGCGAGTTCACCAGG
>JBIIJD010000132.1:0-7061 GCA_044234105.1 Aureliella sp.
TCATCAGTTGAGTCAGCGTGGCAGATTGCATCGAAAGAATGCGATCATGTACCGGCCAGGTTGGATCGCGTCCAAAGCTGCCATCCATAAAATCTTTAGTCAAACGTGAAAGCAGTTCAGGCGAAAGTTCGTAAGACGAATCGCGGAAAGTAGACTCAAGCACAAAATTCAGCGCGTTCCGCTGGTCTTGAGCCGGTACCACGGCGATAGGCAACCGTTCGTTGGCATCGCCCTTCTTATCGCGATTGACAAAGGTACCGCCCAACCAATTGCTCATCATGCTTGAATTGCGTGACTGCAATCCCAACGTCAGTTCATATCCTTCGCGAGCCTTGGTCCAGCTATCTCCCTTTTTGACATAGTGATCCATGATGCGCTTTCGGAATTTTTCGATCAACAGCGATTGTTCCTTAGCGTATTCCAATGGATTGCTGCTAAAGTCATACCGTCTGGCCAGCGGGTCAGGACCAAGCGTATCCTCGTCGGTCGCAAACTGCAGTTCGGGTTCGATGGATCGAGCCAGAATGGCATCTAGGTTTTTCTCGAAGGTGTATCCATATTCGATAGCCCAAAAATCATAGGGACCGATACCGATCATGCTGTAGTCACCCTGCAGTTCGCCCGTCTGCATACGCAAGTTGATCGGTAGATAGTCCATAACCGACGCAGCTAGCGGTTTCTTACCCTTGATGCTTTCGCTGTTGACTTCCGCCAGCGTGTACAAGCTACTGGCTTTGAAATTATGCCGAAGTCCCAAAGTGTGACCAACTTCGTGCGCTACCAGATCAGCTAACAGCGGACCTACAAAGCTTTCTGGCATCCCGTCTAGCAGGCTTTCATCAGACGCAGGAGAAGAATCTTTCTTCGCATCGTCTTTGGTGGCTTCATCCTTCTTGGGGGATTCTGCTTCACCATTCTTAGGCTTTTCGTCTGAGTCTACATCGGTCATTGCTTCCGATTTTTCGGTCTTGGTTTCCTGGGCCTTGGCTGCTGCTTTTAAAGTTCTGCTACCTTTGAACGAACCAGTAATCTTTGCACCACCAATATCGATGGACCACTGCCCTTCTATCGTATCGTTATCCACCTTGCCGCTCAAAACTCCCTTACTGCCATCGGGTACGCCTGGGGGGGAGAATTCGATTTCCAACTGGCGAGTCTTTGCGTCCCAGCGACCATTGCTGATTGCGACCTGCTCGCTCATTACGGTGATGCTTCCTGTTACACTGCCATCAGCTTCCAATTGCAAGGTAGCTGTAGCTTCGGCCTCGCCCACTTCAGGAATTCCAGCTATCGTCAGATCCCAAGTACCGCTCATTCCATCGTCGGAAGCACCGTCTTGTGGGTCATCGGCAAGCAGAGCCTGCGAACCGATCTCGAGGTACATTTGCATTAGAGCGGTATCGATGCGCTTGCTCTCTGGGGCCATGCAATAACCGTTGACTTGGCTTGTGCGGCCAACCAGCCCGTCCAGTTCATCGGCTCCCATCAATCGCGAACGACCTTGGAATGGATCGCGAGAAGCCTTGGCTTGGATCTCGGCCTGTAGTTGCCGGCGTCGAGTCGCCTGAGCGAATCGAATTCGTGGGTCCCAATTCGGATGATCGGCCAACCAGGAAAGAGCTTCCGCATCCATACCTTCCATCGAAAGCAGTGGGATAAAGTCGGTAAAATTGTTGTTGTAATGACGAATCCAGCCATCGGTCAAAATGATGTCTGCGTCCAGGATCTGGCCCGATTCCGGGTGCACTCGGCTGGGACCAATCGCCATGCCAACGTTGTTGTTAAGCCACCGCACAAAGTTGTATCGCACGTCCTCGGGATCTTTTTCCATGTGCGCTCCTGTTGTCTTGTCCTGGTAATGGACAACGATGGCATCGGAAAGACCGATTTTTTCGAAGGCTGCATTCCAGTGCTCGATACCTTGCTTGACCCAGCGGCGATAGCGGACTGGCGTGGTGTGTTCGATGTAGAACATGATGGGCTCGACTGGAGGCGAAACCTTCAGTGACGGATCTCGCTTTTTCAAGTGCCAGCGATTGATGTAGTTAACCACCACTTCGTCCCGCTTGTATTTTCCATAGTCCGAGTAATTCGTGGTGAAGTAACCCACTCGTTGGTCTGCAATGCGTGGTTGATAGTCGGTAGCTTCAGGGATTTCACTAATTGAATAGTACAATGTCTGTAGGCTGCCCATTGGATTGGGCAATTCAAATGCCAGTTCAATGTTCTGCTTAAAGACTTTGCTTTTGACCAGCTTGGCGAGCGCAGGATTCTTGCTGCGTCCGCTGGGACCAAAAAAGACACTTGCGTTGTTGACAAGTACGTTGCGTCCATCGATCACCGGTCCGCCGGTTGGTGATAGGGTCAGGATGGGAACATCTAGCAGAACGTTTCCGGTGAACAGCCGACTAACAGAATCTTTGGATTCATTGTCCCCACCTGAGCGGATGCTGGTGTTTGGTTCAATCAATGCCAAACGCTTGTTGTATTCTCGCCACTGAACGTAGAAATCACCCGCCTGCAATCCAGCAAACATCTGACCGCTGGCAACAGTCAATCCAATAAAGTATTTTTTGGAAGCAAAGTTCTTGGGCAGTTCCAGCAATACGTCGCCGGTATCCGCCTTGACGTAAACACTGTACATGGACGACGAATCGCTGGAGGGCGGTTCAATTTTTTTGAAGCCTTCAGTAACTTTGTCAAACGGCGGATACTCGGCCCTTACCGACGACTGCAGCACGGTTGCCACTAGTACAGAAACCCAGGCGAATCGCAGAAGGTGAAACATTCTCATTTTCTTGCCTATCAGTGGTATTAGTGTTGAACCCAGGAAATCAGACGCCAGTCAGACCAATTGCGTAGAGCACTTCAAAAACCAAAGCTCTTGGCCCCCACCAGATCGAGAGAATCCCACATATCGATTCTGGGTTGCGATTAGCAATACGCGTTCCAAGCTGGCCCGCAACTTAACAATTATTCTATCCGACAGGGCAAAATGGAAGGCTAGGGAGGATATTACGGGCTGGTAGGATTAAGTAATTTGCCCTGACAATCCTGGCTTTCGCGCGGCCCACAAAGAATCTGGCGCTAGAAAACTGCGTCAAATTCCGGTTTTACCGCTGTGACGTCGTATCGATCGGGGAAAATGTTGCAAATTTTCATCATGTTTCGTTTGCACATCGTTTGCTAGAGGGTAAGTTTCTTCGGTTCCACAGCGAGCCTAACGATTGTTTTGAGAATGCAAAGGAGAACGCGATGAAGAAACTTGCTTGCCTTGGGTTACTGGTGGTAACCTCGACCGGATGCGGTTGTTTCGAGGGCTGGATGCCATTTCGAGCGCTGCGAGGTGCGCCATGTCGAGCAGGTATCTGCGGCGCTGGACCACTTGCAGCTCCTGCGAATGCAGGCTGCAATACCTGTCCACACGGAACTGGCTACTCGGATTATGAAAACGGCGAAATGGTCGGCGGCTCGGGCTACCTGGACGGCGGAATCATCCACGACGGTGCCACTTATGGAGGATCGGTCAGCGGAGGTTCCGTGGGCGGTACAACTGTAACCCCAGGCGGAAATACTTTGCCTCCACCTTCCATGGGAAATCTAAGAACCAATTAGTTTGAGTTCGTCGGCGACGGCAACTAGGATGAAGCATGCTGGTGGGCCGAAATGCGGCTCACCTGACCTGCGACAACTGAACTAGAGGTCCCGATGAAGATTTTCATCTTTCATTGCCAATTTGCCTGCGCTGGCCTTCTGCTGCTGTCCGTAATCCTTCCAGCCAACGTCGTTGCTCAAGAGGATCAGCCTGACTTAATTTCACCACTCAACTATGTTGCGCCCAAGACGGTCGAGATGCTGATAGGTGTTCAAATCACACCCGGTGATGGCAACGTAATCGAGACATCTGCGCAGACGGTCTTTCCAACTCAGTGGCCCGAACAGACGGTTGAGGTCGTCGAAGCGAATATCCCAGCGGCAGTTCAATACAAATTTCGAGACTTGCCGGGTAACAACCGTCAGCTTCTATTCTTTATGCCGCTGATCTCTCCCGGCGATCCTATAGTAGCTCAACTAAAAGTGCGAATCGAAAAAAGTCACATCGTAGGTCCTACCGAAACATCTCAGTTTGTGGCTCCGCGCCGGCCTAGCTCGACGATCAAGCAATATCTAAGCCCAAGCCCTTACATCGATTCCAATAACGCTGAGATCAAAAGAATCGTCAAGCAAATCGACGCCTCTGAGCCACCCGACGCTTGGAAACGAGTTGAATTGCTTTACGATTGGGTTCGAGATAACATCGTTTATACCAAGGGCGAACTAAAAAATGTGCAGCAGGCACTTCGTGATCTCAAAGGTGACTGTGAGGAGATGACCAGCATTTTTGTCGCTCTGTGCCGAGCCGCACGAGTACCCGCGCGGTGCGTCTGGGTTCCAGGCCACTGCTACCCCGAATTCTATTTAGAAGACAAAGATGGCAAAGGGCACTGGTTTCCATGCCAAGTTGCTGGAACTCGCAACTTTGGCAACATGCCCGATTACATGCCAATCCTGCAAAAAGGGGATCGCTTCAAAGTTCCTGAAAGAAATGAGATTCAGCGATACTTGGCCGACTACTTGACCTCCAAGAAAGTTGTGGGCAAACGCGATCCCAAAGTTGTCTTCATCCGGCAGTTGCTGGGAGACGCTGGCCAATTACCACCGGCCGACGCCGATGGTCTAGAAAACTTACAGGAGACTGACCAAGCATCAGGCCAGCCATAGCTCAATGCTCTTAGGCTGATCCCGCGAGCGAGACTGGAGCTTGAGCCCCCAGCCACGCCAATCTATTTCTTACCACGCGATCGCGCAATGCAGAAAGGACGCCGAAAAAACGCAATCGACTATTTCAAATCGGCTTTGCTGCGATAGTCAACTACGTCCCAGGCCAATTTCACGAATCGCATCAGGCGTATCGTCAAGAAGGTGACGTCAAACTCCCACCACTTGTGGCCATGTTTAGCCATTCTTGGATGAGCGTGATGATTGTTGTGCCAACCTTCGCCGTAGGTAATTAAAGCCACCCACCAGTTATTGCGGCTGTCGTCGCGAGTCTGATAGTTGCGATAGCCCCACATGTGGCTAGCGCTATTGACCAGCCATGTCGAATGCAGCACAAACACCATTCGCACGGCCACACCCCATACCAGCCAACTGATCGCAATTGGCCATCCGCCCCATGCGTAACCCAGGGCCATAATGACTGCAGATACGGCAACGTTCAGTGGCAAGAAAAGGTAGTTGAGTGCTCGCATGTACCAGTCTTGATACAGGTCCGGTGCCCACTTGCGGTAGAACTCATTGGAATCCTTGCCGCCCACACGATAGGCAAGCCAAAATACGTGGCTCCACCATCCACCGTCGTGCGGCGAGTGTGGGTCTCCCTCTTGATCACTGCGTGCATGGTGCAGCCGGTGGTTGGCAACCCACTGCAGCGGTGGACCCTCACCAGCCAAACAGCCTATCGTTGCAATAGCTCGCTGAGTCCACTTTTGAGTGTGAAAGCTGGCATGCGTCAACAGACGATGGAACCCCAAGCAGATTCCCACTCCGCCACACAGCCAATGCAGCACTATAACTAGGACAAGGGCAGACCAAGTGAATGTCCAGGGTGCGAACACCGCTCCTAGATGTACGACGGTCAACCAGATCGCTGCTTCCCAATTGATATTGTTGCTGCGAACCGTATGCGGTCTGCCAGATGTCCATCGGAGCGACTTGGAAGCCTCGGAAGGGGAACCGCCGGACAATAATTCGGACACATCCTGATCGCTAACTGGCTTCAAGGCTGGCCCAACGGCCTGCCGGTAATGTCGACGCAAGCTTCGTCGATTCTTCTTGGTCATTTTCCTGTTCTCTTGTACTAAAGTTACTAAACGGGCTAAGGTCTCATACCTTGGCCCTGTATCATTGTTTCCAATCGCGATCAAAACGTCCAGGTTGAAACGTGAATTGGCCAAGCCAACCACCCCCAATACGGGTGGGATGCGTTCTATATTTGCTTATAAAACCTACTTTTGCGCAACTTATGACAAAACAGCACACTTGAAAATTAACAAACACTTGAAGAAGCTCGCAGTCGACAGATCCAAAGTAGCATCTATTCCAGCCTGTGAGCGGACAAGTGAACGTCATCGGCTGACAGTAGCACCAAATGATCCCCGGCAGGTACCAGCGCAATGCCGCGAGTTTCGTGCGAGATTCGACAATGGTCAGTCCAAAGTGCATCGCCCTTCAGCAAATGCACCACTGCATCTGAATCAAGGATTGCCCAGATTAAGTCCCCGTTTCGTGGCCAACGCGCTGCGACGATCTGATGTTGTTGCTGTCGGCCATTAGTCGACTGCGGCAATCGATAGTGCCACTGAGTATGCAAATGGTCATCTAACATGAAAAGCCCGGGTTGTTGATCTTCAATCCAGCCATTGGCTAGCGTCATGTAACCGTCATTTGTAGCAGTGCCAAACCACGGTCCGATGTTGGGTGTGAAGCTTAGCTTGCTGACAAAAGGTCGCGTGGCAGTGGCAGGCTTTACACCAACTGCACTAGAGGAAGATACTGGTTTATCTGCCAATTGGATAGGCTGGATGGTTCCATCTTTCAGCGCCACTAGTCCTTGTACTTCCTCTTTGGAAACTTGTCCGAATAAGATAGCCAAAGGTTCATCAGGACAGTTGCCAGATAATTGTTGTCGATTGTCTGGGTCCAGCAAAAGCATTTGACGACCGGTTGTGATCACGGCCAATCGCGGAGTCTTGGAACCGATCAGTGACAACCATTGAATGTCAACCGCCGTCGTATTGTCAGGTAATTGAAAATGTGTCGAATGCGACATCTTGGCATCGTACAGGTCGATTCGTCCAGTGCTAGCCGCTGACACACAGGCAAAATAGCGACTGTCTTGACTTGCGATCACGGTTAGCGGCATTCCGTGTTTGACTTGCCAGTCGGTCTGCATCGACTGCGAGATCCGCAGATTGGAATCGACTTGGCATAAGCTACCATCCGCCTGAAGCAACCAAGCT
>JBIIJD010000076.1:0-23352 GCA_044234105.1 Aureliella sp.
TTACGACCAGCCGGATTGGCGGCATGTATTTGGAGGTGGGACGTGAAAAAGCTCCAAAGCTCCAAAGCTCCAAAGCTCCAAAGCTCCAAAGCTCCAAAGCTCCAAAGCTCCAAAGCTCCAAAGCTCCAAAGCTCCAAAGCTCCAAAGCTCAGACTGCGTCATCTAGCATCGCAGTTTTCGTTGTATTCTTTTTGATCGTCGCCATGATGTTTGTCAGCCTCGGCTGTGGCGGTCCGGTTGCAACAGCCTCTGTTGAAAAAGCTACTGTCAGCGCTGCTTCGGTGGATGCTGAGTCGAGTGGTCTTTCTTCCATCGCAAAAATTACCCGAATTGCAGATGGTAGGTTTGCAATTGATGCAGGTGTGGTATTTGCCGATCAAGAAAGCTATCTTTGCTTTCCATTAAAGCAGTTGGGCATAGAAGAATATTTATCGACAAGCCGCGTAGAATCGTCTTGTGATTGTGTTGAAGCAACAGTCGTTCATTATCTTGATCCTGCGGGCAGCAGGTGCCCCGCCTTATTGTTGCGTTTTCGACAGGAATCGGTCACGCAAGAAGGTGAATCCGATGAGCTGAACGGAGGGCAAGAAGTCCATGGGAAACTTGAATCGGGCCTAGATTCCTTAGCCGTCACTCCGGTCAATCTGGGTGTTGATGTAACGATTGATTTGGAAAGTGGGCGGCGGGTGCATTCTACAGTTAACTTCCTGCATACTGTAATTCAAGAATAGCTAACTTTGAGTAGAGTTGATGCAGTTGAGCAGTGTTTTAGTGGAGTTTTGAAAGTGACATCAGCAAATCCTGCAAACACTGAGTATCGTCATTGGCTGCGTGCAGGTTCCGTCAGGGTTCTGTTGGTAATTGCCGTCTTTTTCGTTGGGATGAGCAGTACCGTTTGGTGGTTTCTCCAGGCCAAATCTGCTGATTCGCGATCGAAATCTAGTAAAGGTGATTCAGAAGATAAGCTTTTGGTCCGCGAGATCTTGATGGATCTGGGGACTTGTGAGGCAGGCGGGAGAATCAGTCGAGAAATTCAAGTTGAAAAAAATACTTCGAGTCAGTGGAACATTTTGGACATTCGTAGTGACTGCGGGTGCTTGACGCAAACACTCGATCGTGGGTCTGTACCTCCAGGGCAATCTGCTCTGTTAAAGATTAGTTTGCAATTGCCGACTTCATCTGGTCAATTAACCCGAAGAGTATTCATAAAAACGGATAGTCAAGAAAATCCCAGCGTGCTGATCGTGGTCAAGGTGGATGTGGCTAATTGGGTTACTGTCAAACCAGACGCATTGGAGTTCGACGACCTAGCGTTGCCAGGATCGGTCGTTGAGCGTAGTTGTGAAATTCAACTCTTAGGTGGACACGAGATCGACTGGGAACGCACCGAGCTTTCTCTCGAAGGCGCACGCTACGAAGTGATCCCGTCCGTTTCCTCCGGCCAATCAAGCTCGTCGAATTCTTTGCCGTCACAGGTTACGGTGCGCGTCAGTCGCAAATCACCTTTTGTATTGAAATCTGGGCGTGAAGAGGGATTCCTTACCTTGGTTCGCAAGAGCGATGGTGTGGATTACAAAATTCCATGCCGCGTGCATGAGCGACCGTGTGTGGCAGTCCAGCCAAGCCAACTTTTCTTTGGACTGGTGACCGCTGGTTCTTCGGTACAGAAGGACTTGATCATTCAGTCTGCCTTGGCTGATATTCAACTAGAGAAGTGGTCGCACGACGTAGAGGGCAAGATTCAGATTTCGGAGATACCTGGGGCCGGTCAGAATCAGCGAAAACTTAGGTGTAGTCTGGAAGCCCAAAGATGCTGAGTCGCTTTCAGGTTCGTTAACATTGAAATTCAACAATGACATTGAGTTTCCAGTGACAGTGGAAGGGTTGTCACAATGAAAAATCCCCAGGTTCGGCAATTTCATTGGTTAGCTCTAATTGTCTTTGGTTTGAGTGCATCCCACACATCATTGGTTTTTTCTGATACTGCAATTTGTGGTCCGCGTTGTGTAAGAGAAGTTTGTTCCAGACTTGGTCTAAAGGTTCCTGATTTAGCAGCTCTTGTCAGCGAGATGCAGGAGTCTTATACCAGTGGCTGCACCTTTTCAGATATCGTTTCCGCCTTGGAACGTCGTGGAGTGCATTCTAGGCTGGTTGCGATACGGCAATGGGACTGGATTGGGTGGAACGAACCGATCATCATGCACGTAGATGGCGATCATTTCATTGTGATCGATTCTCCCAGTAGGTTCGGTTGGACAGTATCGGACGGTCCCCAACCGCCGAACTGGCAACCATTTTGGAAAATACGAATGCGGTCGACCGGGGCGTATCTTATAACATCCAAAAAATCCAATAGAAGCAGGCGTTGTTCCTTGGTCTTACTGGCCGCGTTATGTGGTAGTTTTGGTCTTAGCGATTGCAGCTATAGGCACGCTTAGGAGGTTCAATTTAGGATGGTTGTTTCGCGGCATGAAGCCAAAACTTTTACCCTCTATTTGAAGGAGTACGTTATGTTTAGGTCGAGACTTGGTCTGACAGGTCACGTTCTTTTGATTTCTGGAGCATTAGTCTGCATGTTGTTGATAAGCCGCGAAACTGTTTTGACAACTGACGAAATGTTATCTCTTCGGGGAGGTAACACTTGTTATAAATTGGAGACTGTCCCTTGTTTCCCGACCCCTTACAATCCTCCATGCGCGCAGACAGAGTGCACAGATTTTTATCCTCAGCCAGGATTTACGTTGATCGTTTGTCCCGAATCGGCATACGAAGTTGAAGAATTCGAGACAACATATCAAATTTGTGATACTACTGAGCAGCCTCCCGGGTCAGGTCGGAGACTTTGCCCACCAGGACAGGTGGACGTTTGCTGGGGAATGTTCAAGTGCGAAAGCATTTGCAATAACAATGAGGATGAAGATGGAAGATTTTGGTGTCCAGGAGTCAGCGATGTTGCATTAGACGGTTGGACCTACCGACTGAGATCTTTGGATGGCAACATTTGCCCTTAGGGCTAACTTGCCTCATTTTACCGAATTACCGCGCGACTAAAATGCGCCGCATGAGCGGCTCCAAATTGCAGCAAGCAGAGCAGACGAACCATTTCACGAACAAGATTCAAAATAGAGGGGTTATGCGAATACATATTTTGCCTGGAGCAGCACTTTGTTTGGTCCTATCAGCTACCGTTGGGCAATTTGCCAACGCTCAGCCGCAGCCGACGCTAGACTTCTTGTTCGGTGGCGTTCGCGAAGAAAGAGCCCGACTAAAAAGCGGTATTTGTAAGATTGAGGGAACAGCTACAACTCGATCGCTACGAAATTCCGGGTCTAAGAGGGCATCTGTTCAGGGAGAATCAGATGATTCATCCGAAGAATTGTCAGAACGATGCAGCTATTTCATAGCATTTGATGGGGCCGAATACTATCGTTTTGATCGTTCCCAACCAGGATTGATTAGAGATCGTTCAGTTTCAGTGGCGACATCGGAGAATGCTTTAGCAAGCAACGAACCAGATCGAACACTAAAACCTATAGAGGGGCTAAGACCCCTTGATGGTCTCGTATCTTTCAAAAGAGGACAGAAAACGACGAAATTCGCTACAAATCCTGAAAAAGCAGCATGGTGGAATTCGGAAAGTAGAAGTATCGATTTGATGCACCCGGCTTCAGTTCAACTTGGATATACCCATGGCTTTTTTGATATACGTTGCTTGGGGTTGTGCTCAATGCATACTTTAACGGCGAAAAGCGTTCGTCTAGAGGACTATTTACGGGACAAGCTAAGCACACTGAAAAAGAGATCGCAAGAAGGTGCAGTGCAAGTCCATTCGACTAGTGCTAACGTGTATCAAGTGATTTTGCAACACGACAATCCAATGAATTCTGAGTGGCTATTTGATATAGCTGTAGATCGAGGCTTTTCAGCTACTCGCAGTTTGATTAGGAAGAAATATGGCGACAATAGTAGTGAATGGCTGCACAAGGAAGATATCAACGTTAGCTGGGAATTGATCAATGGAGTTTGGTTACCGGTAGAGTTCAAAGCGATTCAGTTAGATGCAAATGCCGCCCTGTCGGCTACGCGAGAACCAATCAAAGAGATCTCATGGAATTTGCAATGGTCCAATGTAAACGAAGAGATCGACAAGTCGTTATTTTCTCACGAATCGTTTGGTGCGAAGGAGTCGGTGCATATAGTTGATGTTTCCAATCGATCTCGACCAATTCTTGTCCGAGAAGGTGTTAACGAGCGCCAGCAAGATGGACTTTCATTTTTTCAGTGGTCAATGTTGGTGTCATTGTTAGCGGTAATCGTGGGAGGAGTATTCGGTTGGGTGCGTTGGCGAAGTAGATAGACAATGCGTCTGCGGTTTAATGAGTGGCGGTGGTTTGGTCAAACTGCCTTGATGGAATAATTTTTTGCAATGGGTTTCAAGGTACCAGACACAATTGAAGTGCCAAAGTTGACTGCCATGATCAAACGACTGTCAGGTTTCACGCTGATAGAGCTGCTGGTTGTGATCGCAATCGTCGGATTGCTGATTGGATTGTTGCTTCCGGCAGTTTTAGCGGCACGCGAGGCGACCAGACGAACGCAGTGTCAAAACAATTTGAAGCAAATCGGTTTAGCGCTCCACAATTATGACTCCGCTCATCATCGACTGCCTCCCAGCATGTTTTGGGACGGTCGCGGCGAGTCGCTGGGTGGCGGACGATTGCCCATCGGTACCGTCGACCACATCGGCATCGGCTCTGATCCGGCCAAAGATCGCCTTAAAATGAATTGGCTGATCTTGCTGCTGCCGCACCTGGATCAAGCTACGCTCTTTGAATCGTTTCGTCGCGATCTAACAATTAATGATTCAAAGAACAAACCATATCGCACCGCCGAAATCCCAACGCTCAATTGCCCAAGTGATGGTTATAACGATCAACCGTTCGAACGGGGCCAACTTTCAGGCGTAGCAGGGCACACCTATGCTCGGGGCAACTATGCGCTGAACATGGGTCCAAACAACAACTGTTTTAATTTTGAGCCCAATTGCAAAGGTGGTTTCAGTGCCGACACCAAGGATTTGCAGCATACCGCAAGCAAAGTATGGGGCAATGGAGTGGCTGGTTTTAACGTCTCCTTCAAGCTGAGCGACTTTCCTGGGGGGCTATCGAACATGATCGCGGTCGAGGAGATTCGAGCGGGCATGTATCCAATCGACTCGCGTGGTGTTTGGGCGTTAGGAATGGGCGGCAGCAGTTTGACCGGCGCACATCGTGGTGGCCCAAACAGCCGTGAGCCAGGTGACGGAGTGACTGCCTGCAATCATCTGATAGAGACCGTGGGCTGGGAAGAGCTTGAGCGGCAGGGAATGGCCTGCTGGAGCTTTCAGATACCGGCCAGTTTTGCCGCTACAGCCCGAAGTCTACACAGTAAGTTGGTTCATGTTTTAAGACTAGATGGTTCGGTCCATGGAGTGTCCGAATCTGTCGACTTGAAGGAATGGTTGATGCAACATTCAAATGATAGTTCGTTAATCGACCGACTGCAGTTCTAACTTTTGGAATACGCAAATTCTTGTACTCGACTGCAAGGCGAGCGGCTTAAATGAATCTACCAGTAGCTACCATCGCCAGACGGTGGGCCAGCAGGGATACCACCGTCTGGCGACGGTAGCGACCTGTAAGTTTTCAACTGCCGCTCGCCCAAGTGAGAAGTTTTTTCGCTTGTGTCATCCAATAATTCTTCAATTGTATGGCGAACCTTTGAAACAACGAGTGAGGGTAGAGTTGATATCTTGAAGCTAGATTCGACCCACATTGCGAAACTTACCCTACGAATGATGCTAGCGGGGATAAGCATCTTTCTATTCACCAGGGCGTTTACACCATTCTGTTGGTCTACCTACCTGTTCTACTTGGTACCTCTGGTTCCGCTGTGGCGGGGAAAACTGGCCCCTCGGTTGTTCGAGTTGGCCGCGCTTGAGGCCGTTTTGATCGGTACTATTTCGAGTTGGATGATCACGGGATACTTTGCTGAGATGTCAGCTTCATACGGCAAATGGCTGCACCTGATATGTTGTTTGGTGAACAGTCTACCACTGGTTGGAATAGCCGTGACCTTGCACTGGACTCACAAGTGGGCATTGATCATGGCGGCACCAGTTGCGGCGTTGGCTGCGGTTTTCTTTGAATTTGCGCACTGCAAAGTACTTGGAATAACGTGGGTAGGAACGTATCCGTCGCTAGCAGTCGCGGAAACACCCATAGTGCAATGGGTCAGTCAGCTTTCACCTTTTGGACTATCGTTTGCTTTGACTTTAACAGGCTGTTGTTGGTTCCCAGATTGGAATAAAGCTGGGTTGGTTCGCTGGTCAAGTACATTCCTAGCTTTAGTATTGACGACCGTACTTTGGCATGGTGGTCGAGTGTTAGAGAAGAATGTATCAGTGCGGCCAATGCCGTTTAGTGCCATGATGGTTCAAGCTTCTCGATCCAAAGACGATTCAAGGCCATCTTGGAAAATCTTGAATGAACTAACACGATCAAGCTTACAGCAGGATGGTCCTGCTGATTTGATTCTTTGGCCAGAAGGCTCTCTGGGAGTCAGTAACTACTCGGATGTTCACTGGGCAATGGACGAACCTTACAAACACACGAATGAAACCAAAGCCGTTGGCGAATTGGATACTGAGCATCCCGCCGATGCGAGTCCGGCATTAGACCTGGGGCGGTTTCAACGAGAATTGGCGGCAGAGTATAAAACGCAGTGCCTTGTGGGATGCACCATGCTCAAGCGAGTTGTCACCGATGCGTCGGATTCAGCAAAAGTGATCAACTACCAGTACAATTGTGGGTGTTTGACATCGCCGACTGGCGTGGTCGGATGTCATGAGAAATTAGCACTGATGCCGTTTCACGAAGAATCGCCCAGTTGGTTGCGTTTTCTATGGGAAGCGACCGCAGGCTTCAATTCAACACCTAATACCCAATCGCGATTTGAAGCGGGAAAAAATTTTAGGCCGCTCTCGCTGACTGATCGCCTTGGCAAGCGACACAGGATAGCGGTCGCCATCTGCTATGAATCCTGGCTTTCCTGGTTGCCACAGTACCACAGTCAAGAAAATCTCGACGCCATATGCCATCTGGTCTACGATGGCTCGTATGTCAAATTTCCATTAGTCAACCAGCGCATGTTGCAATCGATTCGACTCAGGGCGATTGAATCACGTACTTGGCAACTTGTATGCTCCTATCATGCCAGCAGCGCCATTATCGATCCTAGAGGGCGGATTGTGGCTCAGCTACCGCGCGGCCAGAGTGTGTTACGAACCGACGAGGTAGTTTTTTCGTTGGATTCAACTCGACAATAGTTGACTTGGAGCCATTCCCTCTGATTGATGCCCGGCATGAAGCCAGAACGCTAAGCCCTCGACCACCGCTCAAAACCGATCCGGTAATTTATTTTGGGCGCAATGCCTTAAGCCAGTTATATCGGGGTACGTTTGATAAAATCCAGAATATGCCCGGCTATCTCTTCACCGGAGTCCTCTTGCAGGAAATGGCTGGCTCCATGAATGGTGATTTCTGGTTGGGAGCTGGCGGCTGGCATCAATTTTCGAAAGAAGCGATCGCCACCTGCTGTGATGGGATCTGAATCGGAAAATAGGATCTGCACAGGCCCAGTCCACTGGGCCATCGCTTGTCGAGTACGTCGCATGCCGTCCGATCCGGGATCGTCAGGCGTGATGGGTACCAGCAGTGGGAACTGAGCTGCACCCGATTTGTAACTTGCGTCGGGAAAGGGAGCTTCGTATGCAGCGATCACGGCTGCGTCAACTGTCGAACCTCCTACAAGCGTGCGCTGCATCACAAAGCCAACTGGCATGTCCGGTTGTCGTGCGGCAAAGTCTCGCCACTTCATGAATGCTTGGCTGGGAGGGTCGTCACCTGTCGGTAGCCATGTGTTCATGATAACCAGTCTGGCAAACTGCTCTTGGTTTTCGGCTGCGACGCGCAGGCCAATCAGGCCACCCCAATCCTGGCAAACTAAAGTGATATCACGCAGATCCATTAGTTGTATGAACGCCGTCAGTTTATCGACGTGCATTTGAAAGGAGTAATCGCTTTGATAGGCGTATTTGTCTGAGCGGCCAAATCCAATCAAATCAGGCGCGACCACGCGATGTTCCGAGGACAAGTCAGGAATCATCTTGCGATAGAGGTAACACCAAGTAGGTTCGCCATGCAGGCACAAAATCGTTTGACCCTGACCCTGATCAACGTAGTGCATGCGCGTATCGCCCACTTGAACATAATGCGGCTGATAGGGAAAACCTGGCAAATTCGCAAATCGCCCGTCCGGTGTGCGCAGAACGGTTGGCATCCGAGTGCTCCTTCTACCAAGGCAGCGAGAATGTTTTGACGTTGGTCATGAATTTGATGGCTTCAATGACGCCTTCTTTAACGCCTAGCCCGCTATCTTTGATGCCACCAAAGGGACTTGTTTCTAGACGATAGGCTGGTATTTCGTTGACATGGATCGCGCCCGCTTTGATTTCACGTACGGCCCTCAAGGCGGCCTGAAGGTTCTGGGTAACGATCGCTGCCGCCAGTCCGTAACTGGTATCATTGGCCAGTTGCAGCGCTTCATCCAGATTCTCTACAGCGATGATGGGCACGATAGGGCCGAAACACTCTTGTCGACATAAAGTTGCTTGGCGCGGAACGTCGGTCAAAATCGTGGGTGTGAATTGAGCACCCTGACGCTCTCCACCCAACAGCAATTTTGCTCCCTGGGCCAGTGTGGTTTGAACAGCCGCTTCAAGGGCTTCAGCGGCTGAGCGGTTGATGACAGTTCCGACGATCGTCGATTCGTCTGCTGGATCGCCGCACGTGTAGCTTCTGGCCGTTTCCAGTAGCAGCTTGGTGAACGGCTGGATGACCGGGCGCTCTACCAACAGGCGACGAATGGCTGTGCAGCGCTGTCCGCTCTGCCGGAAGCTGCCTTCACAGGCCAGTTTGGCTGCCAATTCCAAATCCGCATCGGCCATCACGATCATCGGCGAATGACCACCCAGCTCAAGACACAGCTTCTTGTAACCAGCCTTGGCAGCGATCTGCTTGCCTACCGGTACACTGCCAGTAAAGGTAATCATTTCGATGCGTTGGTCTGTGATCAACGGATGAGTGACTTGATCCAGATCGCCATGCACACAGCTTAGCATCCAGCCAGGCAGACCGGCTTCATATAGCAACTCCGTCAATCGCACGGCAGTCAGCGGAGTCTTTTCCGAGGGCTTTAAGATCAAGGGCGTTCCGGCGGCGATCGCGGGTGCTACTTTGTGGGCAACTTGATTGAGTGGAAAATTAAATGGCGTGATAGCCAGTCCTAACGAAAGCGGCTCGCGGACCGTAAAAATCTTGCGAGCCTTGCCAAGCTGCGAGATATCACAATCAAAAATCTGACCGTCGTCTCGCAGCGCTTCCATTGCAGAAAACGAAAATACATCACATGCGCGTTGAACTTCCAGGCGAGTATCACGCAGGCAAAGACCTGATTCTGCTGTGATCAGCCTAGCCAGTGAATCGCGGTGCTCTTCAAGCAATTGCCGAGTTCGCAGTAAAATTTGACTGCGCTCATAACGCGACAACCTCGGACGCGACACTTGATGAGCTGCGATCAAATCATTCAAATGGTCCAAGCTAAGCTTGGAGACTCGCCCTACCACTTGATCATTCCAGGGATTGGTCACGGTCAGCCAGCGATCTGTAGTGAAGGCAACACCGGCGACGTAACTGGGAAGATTGATCATGATAGACCCAACGTCCAGGAGAACTTGTTCACCTTGAACCTAAAGGTAAGGCTGGCAATAGCAAGGAAGATGGCAACTCATGATCAAGGGCACATAAAACTATGTCCCCCTGACCGGCCGATCTCCCCCAGAGTGTCACCAGGGGAGATTATGAAACAGAACAGCAAAATGCGAAAAAGTGATCAGCCCGTGGGGATCAATCGCAGCTTACCAGCGATTGCGACCACCACCGCCACCACCGCCACCACCGCCACCACGACGCTCTTCGCGTGGCCTTGCTTCGTTGACCGTTACTGAGCGGCCACCGATGTTCTTCAAATTGACTCCTTCAATGGCCTCTTTGCCTGCTTTGCCGTCTGCCATCTCGACAAACGCAAAACCTCGCGACCGTCCGGTATCACGATCTTTAACAATGTTGACCGACTTAACCTGACCGTACGCACCGAATACCTCTTCCAGTTCGCTTTCGGTAGTATTGAAACTCAGGTTACCAACGTAGATGTTCATGTACTGAACTCCATAAAAAACTCGACCCGAATGACTCGGGAGAAATACAGGGGTTCCAACCGAAGAGCGTTGCCAGCACAGTTGCAACTGACCCCAATGGTCCGTGTTGTTTACCGTGTTTTCAGCCGCAGGCGCTAGAGCAACCGAACAGGATCCAAAACTCAGAAGAACTTAGACAAGCTCGACCAGAAAACAAATCCAACTCAATCGTTTTAACAGCTTGTCTGAAACAGCTTTTTGCAAATCCAAATGGAACCACTCTGTTCGCCAATTCATAAGTTCTCGGGACTTCCCAGAGACCCAGGCGATTAGGGCAGTATAGGGGATGCAAGACTAGCAGTCTACATTGAAGGCAAAATATTTCAGATAGTTTGGTCAAAATGGGCAGAATTTATGACATCCAGAAGCAGGAATTGCGTTAACCGCCTACTTTGGAGCCTGTTTGAGCATTTGTCGGCGCAAGTAATCCAGTGCGGCTTGAGAGGCTCGCCAACGAATCAAATTGCGGTCACCTGGCAGTCTTAAATGAAGTGATTTGGTTTGTCGGTCATCGCAATATCCAATGTAAACTGTGCCAACAGGCTTCTGCTGACTTCCGCCTGATGGACCGGCAATGCCCGTGGTGGACAAGGCGTAATCGGTGCCTGCGCGCGTTCGCATGCCACTGGCCATCGCTTCCGCGACTTCAGCAGAAACGGCTCCGTGAGCTTCGATTAATTCGGCAGGCACGTCCAACAACTGCACCTTGGCAGCATTATGATAGGTCACGACACCCTGCATAAAGTATGCGGAAGCTCCAGAGACTTCTGTCAGTCGCTCGGCCACCAATCCTCCCGTGCAGCTTTCGGCCACAGCCACGGTCTTGCCAGTCATTGTCAGTAGCTTGCCAACCACCTCCTCCATGCTCTCTCCATTCAAGGCGAATACAGCCACGCCCAATTTCTCAGCGATGCGCGCGGCAAGTTCATCATTCAGGCGATCTGCCTCGGCTGGGTCACGACCTTGAGCTGTTAGTTGAACTTCAACTTCGGTCTTGTTAAATAGCGTAGCTGTTTGTGGATTTTGATATTGCGTGTAAATCGGTGCGATCAGTTCATCCATAAACGACTCGCCCATTCCTGAGACTCGCAGTATTTTTCGACGTACACTCATCTGGCCAGCTATTTGAGCTAGCCGAGGTAGTACATGAGCGTTGAACATCGGTTGTAGTTCTTTGGGTGGTCCTGGCAGAATGATCAATTGGCGATCTTGCAAGCGAACCCATTGACCTGGAGCGGTGCCATGGTTGTTGGGTAGCACTTCGGCTTGATCAATGAGATAAGCTTGCACGCGATTCTTGGCTGGCATGTCATATCCCATCGAGCTAAAACGCTGGCTTATGGCCTCCAGCAGGTCTTCACGAAATACCAACTCTCGTTTCAAAGCATTTGCTGCGCACTGCCGAGTCATATCGTCTTCGGTCGGCCCTAGACCTCCCGTGGTGATAACAAGCTGCGATCGCGTCAGCCCCTGCTCAATGGCGGCTTGAAGCCGCAAAGGTTCGTCGCCAACGATCGTCTTTTGACGCACTTCAATTCCGATTTCGTTTAACCGCTCAGTCAACCACAAGCTGTTCGTGTCGATTCGCGAGGGCGTGAGAAGTTCCGAACCAATTGCGATGATTTCGGCAGATGTCATTAAGTTCTCTAGGTTGAAAGAGTCGTATTAGACTGGAAAAAGTTGAAAGAAGTAGCCAACTAAAAACGACTTAACATAGTAGTTTCCAGCTACTAAGTGAAGGAACGATCTTGGTCCAGGGCGATATCAGGTGTTGCTGCTCGGTACTGGTTCAACGATAATAGTATAAGGTAATAACCAGGTTGAGTCATTGCGGGGTGTGCCATGTCGACGGTGCTCAAGGGAATCACGCTTTCAGAATACGAAGAACGCGAACGAACGTCAGAGGTTAAAAGCGAATATTATCGCGGCGAAATATTTGCGATGGCTGGCGGTTCGGCTAATCATAGTTTGATTTCAACTAATGTGGCTAGTGAGCTTCGACAGGCTCTTAAAGAACGCCCTTGCCGTGTCTTCAACAGCGATTTACGAATCAAAGTCGAAGAGAGCGGTTTGTATACCTATCCCGACGTAACCGTAGTCTGCGGGCCATTGGAGTACGACGCGGATGTCAGCCAAACCGTCACGAATCCCATCGTGTTAATCGAAGTGCTATCTGATTCAACCGAGTCGTATGATCGTGGCACCAAAGCCAGTCATTATCGTCGCATTTCTAGTCTACGAGAGTTGATTTTGATTTCACAGAAAGAAGCTTGCATTGAGGTCTATCTGCGGCAAGCAGATGATGCGTGGCTTCTGCGCGATGCACGTAGCCTGCAGGATCAAATTCGGTTGGAATCACTAGACGTATCACTTCCGATCAGCGAAATCTATCGAGGCGTGACCTTTGATCCGGACGCATCATCGCGATCTTTGTCAAGTGGCGAAGCTGCTCCGTAGAACCACGACTTATCGATGATGGCTACGCGCAGGTCGATGGCGTCTTGCATTCTCCAGTCGGGTAAGTACTGACAGGTCCAGTAGTTGATGATGGCTTTACCGCTTCGGGTAAATCGGCAGCCGGGGTTGGAGAAGGCGCGGGTTGGGTCGGTCTCGATATCGCGAATAGACTGCCAGGAGCGACCATGGTCTTTTGAAATCGCTGCCGCTAGCGGACTGCGTTTTCCATAGTGCGATCGAAAGTCTGCATCGAACGTATTGTTCCAAACCATCAGCAGATCCTGGCTGCCCGGAATTCGCGTTATCTCAGGACAGGACTCGGGTGTATCTAAGTCACTGGCGAAGGGGTCGCTCCACGAGACACCTTCGTCATTGGATTGCGAAAAATACAACTTGCCCAATTGATTGCGCATGACCATCAGTACGCGACCATCTGCGGCCTGCTCAACATGTGGTTCCATCGCGCCTCGCTTGGGCAGCGTTATTCGTGATCGAGAAACCTGCCAACTCTGCCCGTCGTCGTCGCTATAGAGAACCACCGCGCTGTAGGGGCCTGTTGCTGTAGGCTGACCGGCAACGGGCGGACTGGCGGGAAGTAGCAATCGCCCTGAATCCAATCGCTTGATCGTTGCGTTGCACAGCGAAAAATCTTGCTTTGGGAAGAATTCACTCAGTGGCGAAAAGGAAATCCCCTCGTCGTTCGATTTCCAAACGTAACAGGTTCTCGCATCGTGCCCGTGTTGCCTCATAAAAATTAGCAGTATTCCACCGTCCTGGGCTCGGATTAGATTCGGAGAATAGACATTCATGTCACCCCGAGCAGTTTCCGTGATGACTCGATGGCCTTGCCAAGTGAGGCCCCCGTCAGATGATTCTTGAGCAACCAATCGAGTCTTCGCAAAGTCGCTGCCATCACCGGAAAACTCCATATAGACCAACAGCAATCGACCCTCTTCCAGTTCAATCACATCGCCTTCGCTCTTTCGAGTATAGTCTTTTGAACTCTGTGCGGCTGTGACTATTGTTGGCGATTCTGTTTGCGGCGGCTGAACTTGTTTCTCACTGGTATTAGCTTGGTTTGTAGCCGCTGGTTCCCAATGACCATGCATGGCACAGTGACTGGCCGGGACATTGGTGATGGGCCAGCATTCTTGACCCGTTGTAGAGGCGACATAAAGCTGCATGGTTCCGCTGCGATCCGATCCGAACAAAACCCATTTTCCATCGGGCGACACGGCTGGATGATAGTGCCGGGTGCCCGGCTGCGAGAAGGTCAACTGAGTCAGATTGCCATTCAATTCGGCTCGCATCAGTTCCACGCTCTCGCCGACTTGGGCTGTAAAATAGATCGATTGACCATCGATCGACCAACTTGGGATATCACTGCTCGCACTGTGAAAGTCGGGGTGCCTGAGAACCTCTACCACCCCAC
Organism: Aureliella sp.; assembly: GCA_044234105.1. GTDB lineage: Bacteria > Planctomycetota > Planctomycetia > Pirellulales > Pirellulaceae > Aureliella. The sequence continues at coordinate 14,244 of JBIIJD010000076.1, forward strand.
TATAACCACCGCGATCAGCTAATTTGTGTATTTCGCTACCGTCTTTGCGTGACAAGTGCGGATGACAGTTATAGTGCTCGCCTGACAAGAACAGCAGCCACTGTCCGTCGGGCGACCACTGCGGCACAAAGTTGAATGGATTGCCTGTTTCTATGTGTTGCCTTTGCGATCCATCAGCTTTGGATACATAGATCTGGTAGTCTTCGTGGTAAGCCACCAACTGTCCATCCGGTGAAGAGCTGAGTCCATAAGCGAATCCTGCGCCGCCCGCAGAGATGTCACGCTTGCTATGTCCATCTAGCTCCATGATAAACGGCCTGGAGACGCCATCGATCAAAGAAGTCATCAGTAGTTTCCGACCGTCTGGCGTGAAGCTGACGCTGTTGTAATTGCTCACGCGATCGACAGCCGATACATTAGTGAGCTGTCCGGATGCTAGATCCAACAGACAAGCATCCATCAGCCAGCCCTGGGTCATCCGGAAGGTCTTGTTTTTACGCTCCCAGGCCGCGTTCTCAGGGGTTTCCCGAGCGCTGAGCAGTACGGCTTTTGATCCGTCAGGCGACCAGCCGCCAAACTGAGTCCAGGAGTATTGATCTTGGATTATTTCCCCGCCAATTTCACGCCGCTTGGTACCATCGGCACATACCACGTAAGAACGTTTTGTTAACCAATTTGCATACTGTCCGTCAGGCAAATCATTGCGGCATTCGGAGTAGCCGATTAACAAAGTAGGCCGCATTCGTTGCACATCGTCGCCGGAAGCTTGACTAGTGTTCAACTCTAAAATCAAAATGACAAGGATCAGCAGAACTGCAGACCAACGGTAAGATTCTCCAATTTGGGAAACAGGTCGAATGTCCAGCTTTGAATTGATATTGTTGATCGACATTTTAGGTCCCCACAGTTTCCGGAAGGCCAACAGCTAAGCTTATTCTACTGGGTTCTAGTCAACAATCAGAGGGCTCCCTTGAATCTGCGAGAAGTAATCTAACGCGAAACGATGAGGATTTGAAAACTCAGTGGCCACAGAGTCCACTGAGAGTACGAAGTCGAATATTCGGCTTAACCCCTCGGTTGACTCGGCGAACTCAGTGGCTATCTGTGTCTATTCTATTCGTTTTAGCACGTTGGGCCGGCAGTCGCAGGATGGTTGTTTCATTGGTTGGGTAGCCAGCTTTTGACGGATTAGGTGTTCTCGTCAGTCTGTTAGAGCGTATTATAATGTCTTACGAATTCGGCCAGACCGAATCAGCCGTAGTTTGGTGGATCATCCATCGTTTTTCGTAGTTCGGTAGGAACAACATGTCAGTGACAACTCAGTTTTCTCAGCTTCGACAGGACATAGCCGGACACAGCTTGGTTGAGCTGGCGGATCGGTTTGGCACACCCAGCTATGTCTATGATTTATCAAAGATATTGCAGCGTGTCGCAGACCTGCAGGCCTTTGACACCATTCGATACGCTCAAAAGGCTTGTAGTAACATTGCCATCTTGGATCGGCTGCGACGCGCTGATGTGTTGGTGGACGCGGTAAGTACTGGCGAAATTGGTCGTGCGTTACGAGCTGGTTACCAGCCCAGCCAGATCGTCTACACAGCAGATGTATTTGACCGCGATGCGCTGGAGTTGGTTATTCAGAAGAATGTGCCTGTCAACGTTGGCTCACCCGACATGATCGATCAACTGGGGCAGCGAGCTCCGGGTCGCAACATCACGCTGCGAATCAATCCGGGCTTTGGGCACGGTCATAGTCAGAAGACAAATACTGGTGGGCCGCAGTCCAAGCACGGAATCTGGTATCAGCAGATTGACGACTGCTTGCTGCGAGCCGATCGGCATGGCTTGGTAGTTACGGGTCTACATATTCATATTGGAAGTGGAACCGATTTTGAGCACTTGTCGCAGGTTTGCGGTGCCATGGAGCAGGCATGCCTGCGAGTTGGTCGCACTGTGACGACCATCAGCACAGGTGGTGGCTTGCCAGTTCCGTATCGTGAGGGACAGTCTTATATTGACTTGGATCAGTACTATCAGCTTTGGAATGCAGCGCGAGATCGAATCGCAGAACAGTTAGGCCACTCCATCCATTTAGAGATTGAACCCGGCCGATATCTCGTCGCCGAATCTGGCTATCTCGTAACAGAAATTTGCGCGATCAAGACGATGGGAGAGAATCTTTTTTACATGGTTGATGCCGGTTTCAGCGATTTGGCTCGGCCAATTCTCTACGGGGCGTACCATCCTATTTCAATCTGTCATCGTAACCCGCCAGCCAGCGATCGGCAGGTGGAAGTTGTTGTTGGAGGCCCACTGTGCGAATCAGGAGACATCTTTACGCAAGAAGAGGGTGGCTTTGTCAGTCGGCGCAGTCTGCCTGTAGCTCAAGTGGGTGATCTGCTGGTCTTGGAAGTTGCTGGAGCATATGGGTTTGCCATGTCTAGCAACTACAACAGTCGCTTTCGAGCTTGTGAAGTATTGTTGGAAGAGGGGCAAGCAAAGCAGATTCGTCGCCGAGAAAGCCTGGATGAGTTGCTTGAACTGGAAAGCATTCCAGCAGTTTGAAGTTGAATATTTTGCGGAAATTCGCTGACATTCAAAGTGCCCTGGTTGTTTAATTCAGTTCTTACGTGTCAATGGCGACAGTCGTCGATGTTTTTAAATCGGGTAGCGGATCTCAGTCATGCCTCAAATTCATATTCCCGCCATTTTACGTACTCAGGCAGATGGTCAGTCGGTGGTCAACTGCTCAGGCCAGACGGTTGGGGAGTTGTTGGCTCATTTAGTCCAGCAATACCCAGCTTTGTTACCCAGTTTGATGAACGAGTCTCAGCAGTTACATTCGTTCCTCAATTTGTTTGTGGATGGTCGAAATATTCGAGACTTGGATCAACTGAAAACCTTGGTCGCCGAGAATCAAACAATCTTAATAGTACCAGCGCTGGCAGGTGGATAAAAAATGAGTGGTCGAAGTTTAATTGGGCTATTTCTAATTTTGTTAGTTCCCGGAACGTCATGGTCGCAGATCGAAAGGTACCCCGCACATCCCGATTCACTGGTTAAAGAAGGTGTACCGCAAGGGCAGATTCATGAGTTCGAGTGGACAAGTCAGGTTTTTCCTGGCACCAAACGCCGCTATTCGGTCTATGTGCCAGCTCAATATTACCAAGCTGTACCTGCCGCAGTGATGGTGTTTCAGGACGGTCACGCTTACGTGAATCCTGAAGGTGACTTTCGAGCCGGAGTGGTAATGGATAACTTGATTCATGCAGGACAAATGCCGGTGACGATCGGAATTTTTATTGATCCGGGTCACGAAGGAGATTTGCCGCCCAAGCGAGGTTGGGTGCCAACTCCTTCGAATCGCAGTTTTGAATACGACACGCTGTCTGACCAATATGCACGTTTTCTGCTAGAAGAAATCTTGCCTGAGGTGGGCTCACGCTATCGACTGACCGAAGATGCACAAATGCGAGCCATTGCAGGGATGAGTTCCGGAGGAATCTGCGCATTTACCGTAGCCTGGCAACGGCCTGACCAATTCACCAAGGTGATGAGTCACATTGGCAGCTTTGTGGATATCCGTGGGGGCGACAAATACCCTTCGATGGTTCGCAAGACAGAGAAGAAGCCGATACGAGTCTTCTTACAAGATGGAAGTGGTGATTTGGACAATTCGCATGGAAACTGGCCGCTGGCAAACCAACAGATGGCTAAAGCGCTGGCCTTCAAGGGATATGACTTTGACTTTGTCTATGGCGAAGGTAAGCATAACGGTCGGCACGGCGGTTCGATATTCCCCGATTCGATGCGCTGGTTATGGCGCACTGGTGAATCAGCTTCGAACTAGAATACTTCGATACTTTTGATCGAGGCTTTACCAAGGCGTTGTGCTACGCCAAGGCAGCGCTCGGCCGATGTGATGAATTCTTCGGGATCAAGGCTGGCACTTGGCGACGTTGCACTGGCGATACCGACGTGGAATCTGGCAGGAATGTTGACTTGACTTAAGTCACCGGTGCCATGGGTTTTTTTGCCGGTTAATGCTTCGACCAATCCGTCACGCAATATTTTCGCCATTTCATTACGGTCGTTGTCCAGTACGATCAGTACCAGTTGTTGATCACGAGTCAGAAAGGCTATAGGCTCATGGACCGTGGGCTGTTCGGAAAGCCAATTGACCAGGCGCTGCTGCCATTGACACAAGCCACCTTCATGAGTTGCTGCCAGTGATTGAGATTCACTGTCCGAGTCGGCCACGACCGAAACCATCGACAGGCAAACACTGCGTTCTTCACTGCGTCCAATAGCGATCTGCCTACGTGTGACACTTACAAAAGTTGAATCTTTGGAGTTGGTGATTTCACCGATCAGCACTTTAGGAACGACCACAGGCGCGGCGACCGTAGATAGGGGTTGCTGCGGCTCGGATTTCTCAGACCGCGAAGCATCTGTCAACTTCAGGAATCGTGGATTTGTTTCGTATTCTAGCTCGGAATTGACCGCCGATTCGATCGATTCCAAAGCGTTAAGCCCGACGCCATGTTCATTCTTGGATTCACCTTTCGTGTCAGCAGCCGGCCCCTGCCGGGGATCGATCTTGGAATCGAACCGCACTGCATCGGTTTTTGTTGCCGTTTTTTTAGCTGAAGGCGAGTGTCGCTTGCTTTGCGACAGCACTCCGGCGAGCGCATGCCAGTGCTCAGAAATTTTCCCCCATGGTACTGGCGTGTCCAGCCAGCAACGCGGCAGCATCAGATTGGGTTTGGAAGAAATCAATTCATTGGATAATGTCCATAGAAGTTGCGGACCAGCCCAGTCTGGGGTTTGAAAGGCGGCCGAAGTCTTGTCGCCTGCGCTGTATTTGGTGAGCGTCTGAGTGCGGCTGTGATCGAAACCCGCTTTGGATCGGCTGAATCCCGGTAGAGCGGTAGCAATCAAATAATCCATGCGATTTAGATCTAACTTCAGTTGTAGCCCTAACGATTGGTGTGGAGAAACCTGAGAGTTTACGTTCAGTTCCATAAAATCATGCAAGTCTAGGCACTCCAGCAGTCCGATCAAAGTCAGCGATTCTCCTAGTCGTCGACGTGTTTGGGTTAGTCCCTCGTGAAGTCGACCGGTTGCCAAAGAGCGGTATAGTGGCAATAGACTGGTGGCTAGAAGCTGGGATAGATGACTAAAATCGTGCGACTGAAGCGGATCGAAGAGATATTGGCTAATGGAGGCAAGCCAAGTACCAGCGCTGGCATGTTCACGATGACTGCTGTGACCATCGGCACGCAGAGGCTTCAGGATCGATTCAATGGATGCAAGTATATCAGGCGATGGTGCCACTGGCGGAACACCGGTTGTTTTAGTGTCGGAGAGCCAATGCCAATAGGCATGTGGTATGCGGCTGGTCCGAATAATACGACAAGCCAGCGCTGCATGGCTTTCAAGGGTTTCAACCGGGGTAGTCAGATCGGTCATGGTGAAAAACTAGGCGATAGGTCAGAAAACCTGTCTCGTTTGCAAACAGTAAGGCATACAAAGGGTAGCTTACGATATAGCGATCAGCCTTCTGCGGCGTGTTGCGATTGACCTTTCCCTGGACTAAGTGACAATCATGCCGGTTGTAGGGCCTTTCCTGAGTCGATGAGGTAGATGTGAGCGAGTTTGCGGTCATCTTGGCAGCAGCCGGCCAGAGTAGCCGGTATGGCGATCCATTCCAAAAGAAGGTATTTGCCCCACTGGCTGGCAAACCGATGTGGATGTATTCGGCAGAGCTTTTTTCTAACCGTCCAGACGTAGGGCAGTTGATTTTGGTGATCGCTGCGGAAGATCGCGAGTTGTTTAACGAAAAATTCGCAGGTCACGCTGCCATGCTAGGGATAGAAACTGTAGTTGGCGGACAACAGCGATCCGATAGTGTGCGTAACGCCCTGGCTGCAGTCAAAACAAGCTGTCGATGGGTGGCCGTGCATGATGCGGCACGGCCCTGTGTGCCAAGCGCTTGTGTCGATTCTGTTTTTGCCACTGCTCGCCAAACACGGGCAGCTATTTTGGCGATCGCCTGCCATAGCACAGTGAAACGAGTCGACGCTGATCAACAAATTCAAGAAACAGTCCCGCGCAGCGGTTTGTGGCTAGCCCAAACTCCGCAGTGTTTTGAAACTGAGTTATTACGACAGTGCTACAATGAACACCCCAATCCCAGCGCGGCAACCGACGAATCCAGTTTGATAGAAGCCTGTGGGCATCCAGTGAGCGTTGTAGAGGGTAGTCCACTCAATATCAAGGTAACGACCAAGAGCGATCTAAAATTTGCTGAACTAGCTCTCAAGTCGCTTCCGCGAAACGCCGCATTCCCTTTTTAGATTTAGATAGAACTAGCATGGCAACCGCCCACATACTTGATGAACTTACTTGGCGAAAGCTAATTCACCAAAGTGCTGGTGAAGCACAATTGCGAGAGCACTTATCGCAGCCACGTGTAGTTTATGCTGGATTTGATCCCACCGCGCCCAGTTTGCATTGTGGGAGCCTTTTGCCGCTGATGATGTTGCGTAGGTTTCAGCGAGCCGGTCATACACCGATCGCACTGGTAGGTGGTGCCACTGGAATGATCGGTGATCCCAGCGGCAAAAGCGAAGAGCGAAACCTGCTGTCGGCAGATGCGCTTGCCGAGAACGTAGCTGGAATGCAGCAGCAGATGCAGCGTTTTTTAGATTTCGGCGGTACTAATCCGGCGCGACTGGTCAATAATTTGGACTGGATGCAGGGATGGTCTTACATACAGTTCCTGCGAGATGTCGGGAAGAATTTTCCTGTCAACGTGATGCTAGCCAAAGACAGCGTCAAAAGTCGTTTGGAACGAGACGATGGCGGTCTGAGCTACACCGAGTTCAGCTACATGTTATTGCAGGCTTACGACTTTGTTTACCTGAGCCGCAGCCATCAATGCACAGTCCAGATCGGAGGCAGCGATCAATGGGGAAATATTACCGCTGGAATTGATCTGGCCAGACGCATGCACGGATCCCAGCTCTTTGCCCTGACTTGTCCATTGCTGTTGACCAGCGATGGTCGAAAGATGGGTAAGACAGAAAACGGGGCTATCTGGCTGGATGCATCACGGACCAGCCCGTATACGTTCTATCAATACTGGTTCAATGTTTCTGATGCTGACGTTTTGTTGTGCTTGAGATTTTTGACCGAGATCGACCAAAGCGAATATAGCGAGCTTGAGAAAGCGGTTAACGAAGACCCTGGGCAACGTGCGGCTCAGCGGCGATTGGCTGGCTGGCTGACAGAGTTTATTCATGGCAGCAGTGGCTTGCAGTCGGCTATTCGCGCAACCGAGTATCTGTTTGGTGCGGAGATATCGGACCTAAGCGATCAACAACTCTTAGAGATCTTCCATGATGTACCCAGCGGCACGGTGACCAGCGACGAACTGTCTGCTGGGCTACCGATCATCGACGCGCCGGTTCGAGTGGGCTTGTGCAAGAGCAAGAGTGAATCGCGCCGCAGTTTGGAACAGGGTGGGATCTATATCAACAACCGCCGAGTCGACTCAATCGACAGACTGCTGACACCTGCTGATCTAGCAAGTCAATCAGCGCTGGTAATTCGCGTGGGCAAGAAGCGATTTGCCGTGCTGAAAGTGGTCGATTAGACGATTCCTTGTTGCACAAGCCACTGAACCACTTCACTTGCCAGTTCATCGCCCGGACGATGACCAGCATGCAGATGGATTTCTGGATGTTCAGGCGCTTCGTAGGGATCGCTGATGCCAGTGAAACTTGCAATTTTGCCTTGACGAGCCAGCTTGTATAAGCCTTTGGGATCGCGTGATTCGCAAACTTCTAGTGGCGTGTCGACAAAGACTTCGATAAAGTCACCTTGCTGACCGTGCAGTTCTACCCATTCTCTAACCCGCTGCCGGTCGATTCGATAGGGACTGACAAATGCGGTTAGCGTCACAACGGCAGCCGAAACAAACAACTGAGCCACCGAGCCGATGCGGCGGATATTCTCTTCGCGATCTGCCGGACCAAAACCCAAGCCAAAGCGTTTTGCAAAATCGCTACCATGAGTTGGTTCTAGTAAATTGGCGCTGGCACACAGTCCATGCCGAATATTATCGCCGTCCAGTAGAAAAGTATGTACGCCGCGCTGATTCAACTGCAAGTCCACTAAATTCGCAATAGTACTTTTCCCTGATCCACTCAGACCAGTAAACCATACGACACAGCCGCGATGGCCAGCCAATTGTTCGCGGCTAGTTCGTTGGACGCTGTGTTGGTGCCAAACTACTTTGGGGTCTTCTGCAGACATTTCTTGTTGGTGTTCGATTCAGGGAGTGTGTTGGCTGGTTTCTGAAGACGACCGTTGAAGCAGTCGGTGCGAACCACTATGCCTTTCATCGGGCAGCAGCTCAACCCCAAATGCAAGTTGATCCATCAAGCTACGCGATCGTTGAAGAATTTGTTGTGGGATCGCCAAAAGTTGCCCAGTCGGCAGGCAGGTTCATCGATTCGGGTTCGGATTGGCTTAAATCGTCTAATAGCAGTCGAACGGCTCTGGCTAACGTCTGTACCGGCAGGCAAGGGAGAGTATTAGTGTTTTGCACAACCTGGTGTGTGGTCAACGGCAAGTGAATAAAGCCAACGTGTGGACACTTAGTCAAGCTGTGTCCATAATGAAGGCTTAGATACATGGTGGCGTTGCACAGAAAGGTCCCCGCGTGATAGGACACACAGGCCGGAATGTCCTGTTGGCGAAGCATGTCAGCCCAGCGTCCCATGGGCAACTGGGTGCGATAGGCTAGGGGGCCATCTTGGACGATAACCCCCAGCTCCTGACCGTCATTTTCAACACGTCCTGCGAAGTTGACGGCCAACATCTCCAGCTTGATATTCGGGCTGCCCGGGCTTTGCCCCAAATGCAAAACCGTGTCAAAGCCCATTTGTAAGTCTTGATACAGCCGCTCGCGCGAGCTGGGCAGGTCCACTGGATATCGTCGCGTGACCAAGTCTCCCTGGTGCAATCTGTCTTTCAGCAGTTCAATAAGCGTCAGCCAGCTAGAGTTTTCGCTCCACTGTTCGTAAGCTTCAAAAGCGGT
>JBIIJD010000077.1:0-23143 GCA_044234105.1 Aureliella sp.
TCCCGGTTAGCAAAACCACCGGTGATGGCAATTATCCCGAAATATCATTTGTGCTTGTAAGCAATGTGGTTGAGGGTTTGATGGGTGTTGAACCAAATGCGGCTGAACAAAAACTGGCCAGCATTTCGCGTTTACCGGCAGCGGTTCCCGATTTGAAAGTCAAAAGCGTAAATATTGGCAATTCCTTTTTTACAGTCAGCCATTCAGGAAGTAAAAACTCTGTTTTGACTTATCAATCAGGACAGAAAAGCTTTACATGGGAAGTCCGTTTTTATGGCGAATACGCAGTAATTAAGGTTAATGGAGAAGCAAAACCGGCTCAGCATATATTATTGAATGGTGCAAAAGTTAGCCTTATTACTGAAGAGATTAAACCAGGTGAAACCATTGAAGCAACAATCGAATAAAATGGGAAAGTACTTTTTATCAATCATCTTTTTCGCCATTTCGCACAGCATTTTTTCAGCAAATGGCCAGTCGTGGAAAGCAACTGCGCAACATAATCCGTAACTCATCGACTGTCGTCTTGTTATTGGTACGCTACGATCCATCTCGCGACCAATAGATTGGGTACCCAGCATAGCCAAGCCACAATCGGGTACGCCGAGCCAAAATCCAAGCGGAAAAAAACCGTTAGAAGTGGCAGCCAAACTCTTAGTGCTAGCCCACCTATTGGCTGCTGTTAAGCTAAAATCACAAAATGTGCGTGGGTGTAATCGTGCATTCGATTGTGAAAGACGCGGGCCGTTCTCCACAAAGCACGGACGGATCGGTTGACCTTTTCTTCGGCCCCAGAGCGACAGCTGGCAGGGAGTCGAACTGGATTCAGACCATTCCCGGCCGCGCCTGGTTTGCCTACTTCCGCTGGTATGGCCCGACCGAGGCCTACTACGACAAGTCGTGGAGGCTGCCGGACATCGAGCAAGTGAAGTGAACCAATCAATCAACCAAAGAGAGAACCAAACCGTGAACATGAAAACACAACTCCTCGCCGCCGCGCTGGTCGGGTGCTTCACGACATCGCCGGGGCGCGCTCAGCCAGCGGCCGCGCTCGCTGCGAAGTCGGACAAGCAACCCAACATCCTTTACTTCCACGTGGACAACACCTCGGTCGGTGATTGGGGCTGTTATGGCGGTGCTTATGCGCTGGGTGCGAAGACGCCGAACGTGGACCGCTTCGCCGCGGAAGGCCTGAAGCTGACCAACTACAACGTCGAGTCGCAATGCACGCCGAGTCGCGCGGCCTTGATGACCGGACGGTATTCGGTTCGCACCGGTTGCACCACGGCGCTGCCCGGTGCAGGCTTGGTGGCGTGGGAGGTGACCATTGCCGACAAGCTGAAGGAACTGGGCTACAGCAGTGCATGCTACGGCAAATGGCACATGGGCGAGGACGTCGGCCGACTGCCTACAGACAAGGGTTTTGAATACTGGTATGGCCTCGCTGGCACGTGGGACGTCGCCGCTTGGCCTGATGACCCTTGGTTCAAAAAGGAAAAAATCGAGCCCGAGCATATGTTGGAATCCAAAGCCAAGGGCGACTTGCGGCACATGAAGGTCTTGGACAAAGAGGTCCGGCGGAACATTGATCTCGAATTCCTGGAAAAAGCCGGGCGCTGGATGGAGGACTCGAAGGCCAAGGACAAACCCTTCTTCATCTACTTCAACCACTCGAATATTCACTTCCCCGTGCTGCCGCGGAGAGAATATGAGCACTCCTCGAACGGCGGTGCCGTGGCGGACTGCGTCCAGATGATTGACGGCGACTTCAAGGTCCTGCTGGATAAGCTCGATGCGCTTGGGTTGCGCGATAACACGATCGTGATCTTCGCGGGCGATAACGGGCGAGACACTTCGTTCCATGGCCCCGGCAATCGTGGGGCCGCAGGCCCTTGGAATGGCGGGTATTTTTCGACTTCGGAGGGCAACAATCGAACCGCCGGCATCGTTCGCTGGCCGGGAAAGATTCAGCCCCGCACGTCGGATGAGATGATGCACATCACCGACTGGTTCCCGACGTTGATGAACCTGGTCGGCCGCCCGGAAAAAGTGCCCGTGGATCGGGTGCTCGACGGTGTCGATCAATCAGCCTTCATCACGGGCAAGCAGGCGACTTCCAACCGGGACGGGTTCATGATGTTCTTTGATACTCAACTGGTCGGCATGCGCTACAAGAACTTCAAGGTTCTGACCCACAAGGTGGAGGACGGCGCTGCCCCCATACAAAAACTTGCGATCCCAAACATCTTTAACCTGACCGTCAACCCGGATGAAGACACCGCTTACAACTATGATGAGCCGTCGTCGTGGGTGCTCTACAAAGTGTTCATGCCCAAAGCCAGGGAACTGCAGCTATCGCTGCAAAAGGACAGCATGCCCTTCGGTGCCCCGCTGGATTTCAACCCCTATAAAAAATGAACCGCGATCATTCCAAGATGAACTGATTCGATTGTAAAACACGCGGGCTGTCCCAGCGGACGACCCGCGACTTCACCAGTGAAGCAAGCAACCAAAGAATGAATAAAACTATGGAAACCGCAGAAATGAAAACAACCGACAGGAACACAACGAGCCCATGTAGTAGAGCGGACAATCTGACAGCAACTACTTTTCGCTTGCTCACTCAGTAGGGCGTGACCTGGGTGAAAAGTCCCACCTCGATGTTCTTTGCCGTTGCAAGTCGTGTTTCATCACTTCGCCTCTGTTTTGACTACACGATCTGACAAGTTCAAACACCATTTCAGCCAAATTATCGCGCTTCCCATAACCCAGCAACGATGTTCGTAGCTGGGTGCTTCTTAGTGAGGCATACTGGCTGAAATAAGAGAAACCCGAGTATCTCCTACTAGAGATAACCCTCAGGCGTAAAACCGACGTTTTTCATAACCCAGAGACTAGGAGAGTATATCTCTGTCTCCTGGCCCAGATGAGGGGGCATTTTGGCGTGAGATACCGGCAGCGCGCGACATTTCAGAGAGCTGGCAAGAATGTGAAAAAGCCGAGGAAATACGAAAAAAGCCGACGTTTTGCGAGGTTGCAAGACGTCGGCTTTTGGTGTTAACCCACTGACGGTTAGTTTCGTAACCAATCAGAGTAGTTGAGTGGTTCTCACCTCTCACGAAATCACCTTGGTTTCTCGCGTTGGGGTTATGTCTCTCGGGCCTCGGAGGCGAATAACCTGGGAAACAGGATTCAGAGAGTCTCTGAATCATTCAATTTTGGGCGTCCGGCCCGCCCCTCGTGGTCCCAAACCTTACGGCAAACGCAGCAAACACTGTGCGGCCCATGACTCGGATTTTTCATGATTTAACCTGGCACAGCCTTCGCCTGGAGCGAAAATTGAAACTGTTTGATTCTCGGTAATTGGGTAGCACCGTCTCGTTCGGCACAAAAGATAGGGAAGCGGTCTCCAAGACGCTCACGGTGAGTGGCCAAAGCGACCTCAGGGGAATTATTCTGCCCTGACAGGTGCCCCAAGCAAACCCACTGCAACTGGCTCGCCTGGCACTTATCCAGAAGCTGTGCAGCATCCTCATTCGAGATATGCCCACGCTTGCCAGCAATACGATTCTTCAAGTGCTGTGGGTAAGGTCCTTGAAGGAGCATTTCATCATCGTAGTTGCTTTCGATAAGTACCGCGTCCAGGCTATTGATAACCGCTTGGAGACCACTAAAAACATGCCCCAAGTCGGTCAGCAATCCGAAACGTTGTCCACTGTCATTATCCTCGATGACAAAACACACACTCTCGACGGCATCATGAGGCGTTCGCAATGGCTCAATTCGCAGCGAACCAATTTGAAACGGCTTGCTTGACTCAAAATGGTTCGGACATCCCATGTAGCCGGTAGAAGGCTTAGCACGAGTCGCATTCCACGTTCGCAAATTTGCGTAGACCGGCAAACCAAACTTACGATGAAACGCCCCTGCTCCGCTGATGTGATCACTGTGTTCGTGTGAGAGTACCAGCGCTTGGCAGTCACGAATGTCGTAACCAAATTCAGCCAAACGGGACTCAGCTTTGCTGCCACTGATACCAGCGTCAAACAATATACACGTATCGCCGCTTCGAACAAATACGCAGTTGCCAGAACTTCCTGATTGCAATGTGATGACTTCCATGGCACTAGTGTATCGAACCATAACTTGGCTTGGAAGTAAGCCTATGGAACAAAGGCAATGCCTAGCCGAAGCGACTCCAGACCCTACTCGTCTGACAGTCCAGTCTCCCACCAATAATCCATCTGTAGAAGTCTCGTAACAATTGTGTTCGATGAATGAGATGAACCACACGGTCGCGATAGAACACAACAGTTACGGAAAGCCACTAACAGGTCTTTAGTGGCTAGGTCACATCTGATTTAAGGTTTCGAAGACTTTGTCACAGATGGGGACGAGCATGCTTTGACTCTTTCGCTTCATTGGCTGAAGGCTCACAGATGTTACAATAGTTACTTTCAGTATTTTCTTACGTCTAAGTTGCCACGCTCAGCATGCCCAATAGCCCTTTTCTAGAGATTAAGCATTCCGAGTGGATACTCTCCAACGAGCTTGCATTTGCTGTTTTAGATGGATTCCCGGTAAACCCAGGCCACACACTTGTCATAACTAGACGGCTGGTCGCAACTTGGTTCGAAGCATCATCCTCTGAGCAAGCGGCAGTAATGGCTCTGGTGAATGAGGTCAAGCAATACCTTGATCAAAATTTGCAGCCCAAGCCCACTGGTTATAACGTCGGATTCAATTCGGGATACTCAGCAGGACAGACTGTGATGCATTTGCATGTCCATGTCATACCTCGATACGATGGTGATATGGCTGATCCGCGTGGAGGCGTTCGACATGTCATTCCGGAGAAAGGCAACTACCTTTCCACTTCAGAATTGCGAGCTTCTGGGGCCGGTTCGAAAAGTAGCAGCCTGCAATTGGCCACCGGTCATCCGAACTCAAAACTCTGGGACCATCTATCGAATCGACTAATTGGGGCAAAATTGGTTGATATCTTGGCGTCATTCGTTCAGCCAAGTGGACTGCAGGTTATTGAAGCTCGTCTGTTCGAGGCAGTCAGAAATCAGGCAACATTGCGGATATTGGTTAGTGATTACCTTTACGTCTCCGACCCAAGAGCATTGCGACGGCTACTGGCATGGCAAGACTGGATCAAGCAAGATTCAGATTGCTGCGGCAGTTTGAGTGTTCGGTTAGTGCAGTGTGATCAACTCGTTTCGAAGCCCCAATCATTCCATCCCAAAGCATGGCGCATCGTGGATCAGTTGGGAGCCTTCGTTGCTGTTGGCAGCAGCAATTTGTCTCGGCCAGCACTCGAAACCGGGGTCGAATGGAATTTACTCTATAGCAGCCATGAACACTCCGGAATACCGAACGATTTTGAACGCGAGTTCAATTCGCTGTGGCAGATGAGCGCCGACCTCACTCAAGAAATCGTTGCACAGTACGAAGAGCAAGCAGCAAAGTACCGAGAGTCTCAGTTTGAGCCAGAGTCTCAAGACATACCGTTCATTCCAGAGCCCAGACCTTGGCAGCGAGCCGCCCTAGAATCACTAATTCGACTACGCGAAAGTGGGTACAGCCGTGCGCTGGTTGCCGTAGCTACTGGAATGGGAAAAACCTGGCTCGCCGCTTTTGATGCCTGCCAGGTCGGCAAAGGTTTGGGTCGTCGCCCAAGAGTACTTATCATCGCGCACCGCGCTCAGATCTTGGCTCAAGCAGAATCAGCTCTATCACTTCTACTAGATGAGGCTTTCGGCGATGGCAAGTCGAGTTGGTATCTAGGGGACCGAAGCGATTTTTCTGGCGAGTTGGTTATCGCATCGATACAAAAGTTAGCTCGTCCAGAGGGCCTGACACGAATCGCTTCGGAACGTTTTGACTACGTTGTGATCGACGAAGTGCATCATGCTGAAGCACCGAGCTATCGACGAGTAATGTTGCACCTGAATTGTGGCTTCATTCTTGGGCTTACTGCAACCCCCGAGCGCACCGACGGCGTTGATGTTGCCAGTATCTTTGATGACAACCTTGCCCACCATGCCTCAATTGGCGACGGAATTCATGAGGAGTCATTGGTTCCATTCCACTATATCGGTGTTAAGGATACTGTTGACTTTCGACAGGTTCCCTGGCGAAATGGCCGCTTCGAAATTGAAGAACTGGAAAAACGCGTCGAGGACAGCCAGCGTATGCAGCGACTGTTGAAGGTAATGCATGAGCATCCTGCCCAGCGATCGATCGTATTCTGTGTATCCCGTCGCCATGCAATTTTTACGCGCAATTGGCTTCGAAATAATCTAATTACTGCCGCAGCGATCTTCTCCGGTACTGGAAGCGATAGCTGTGGACAGGCGCTGGAGGACCTCCGCTCTGGAGCGATACAAGCACTGTGCGTGGTGGATATGTTCAACGAAGGGCTGGACATTCCCACAGTAGACCGCGTCATTTTCCTGCGGCCAACCGAATCAAAAGTTATTTTTCTGCAACAACTGGGGCGCGGCTTGCGGGCTGCGGAGGGCAAGTCGCGCTTGCTGGTCATTGACTTTGTCGGCAACCACCGCATATTCGCTCAGCGAATACTGCATCTTTTGTCACTGACCGGCAAGGACGCGAATTGGAACAACCTAAAGCGTGTTCTCGAAGGACAAGCTCCAGAACTGCCGCCCGGCTGCTTGCTCGACATTGAGTTGGCGGCGCGAGACCTGCTCAAGCAGTTTATACCTAGCGGCTCCAACGCTGGCATCGAAGCCTACAGAGCTTTGCGAGACGAGCTTGGTCGTCGACCGTCACCTTCCGAACTCTTCGCCCGAGGGTACTTGCCAAATGTAGTTTGCCAGGCGGATGGATCATGGTTCGATTTTGTTGACAAGAATGTTGATCTTTCCAGCACGGAAAAGAATGTGCTTGAGCAATTCGGTCAGTGGCTTAGAACAGTACAAACAACGAACCTCAACAAGTCTTACAAAATGATCGTTTTGCGAGTCCTGTTGGATCAGCAGCAACTATTTGGACACGTGCAGTTATCTGAATTCTCCAAGCACTGTCGCAGTACCTTGATGAGGCATCCGGTGCTTCAAGCTGACCTGCGAGAGGGCAAACACGAACTAGACCATCAAAACGCATCTGACGAACAGTGGGCCAAGTGGTGGACAAAATGGCCTATCGATCGTTGGACCGATCAACAGAGTGGACATCGTTGGTTTCGTCGTAGCGGCGAGCGATTCGAGTCGTTGATAGAGTGTCCACCTGAATTGCAAGAGTCGCTGGAAGCAATGACCTCAGAATTGGTTGATTGGCGCTTAGCAGCTTATGCCAAATCTCGCGGACTGATCGACTCAACAATCGAAGGGAATCTAACCTTCGAAGGCAAGGTATCTCACGCAAGCGGACGACCAATATTGTTTTTGCCGAGCACAGCCGAGACACCAGAAAGACCCATAGGCCCAACCGAAGTTGTATTGCCTGATGGTTCGAAGTGGGAGTTTAAGTTCGTCAAGGTAGCCTGCAATGTTGGTAGACCCATGGGCAGCAACGAAAACCAACTGGCGGAGTTACTGCGCGGCTGGTTTGGTCCGAATGCTGGCGTGCCCGGTACAGATTTTCGCGTCAAGTTTTGGAAATCAGGCGACCAATGGCATATCGCACCAAGCAACTTGCCGTCTGTTCCGACATCAAACACGCCAGCAACCGAAAGCATCAAACAAACTCAGCAACCAGAGATTGCCGCGACTGTAAAGGAAACTGCAAAGTACAAAACTCACGTTCCGGTTTACGACTTAGTTGCAGCAGCCGGATCTTGGGGCGAAGAAGGCGTGCCGGAGCCAGTGGGTTGGGCACCGATTCGCAACCAGCAACTGACGCGTGGAATGTTCGTTGCTCAGGTCGTTGGCCAGTCCATGGAGCCTAAGATCCCGAGCGGCTCCTGGTGCCTGTTCAAGCCGTTAGCAAGTGGGTCGCGACAGAATAAACTGGTACTAGTTCAGCTCAACACACACATCGACCCCATCGACGGCGGTCGTTACACAGTCAAGCGATATCACTCGACGAAGACCTCAGCGGAAGACGGCTGGCATCACGACACAATCGAACTTCAACCGCTCAATCCAGATTATGACCCTATTCTTCTTGACCCAGAAAATGCCACTGACATACGCATCATCGGGGAATTTGTCGCGGTGGTCAGTTAGTCTCCCACCCAGTAAAATTTTTCCTCACTTAGGTTTGGCTTGCCGTCCCAGCGATACGCGACCAGTTTACCACCCTTCGCCACACTGTAGTCCGTACAGGCGCCGTTCGGAGACAAAAGTCTCGGTGTACAACGCCTTCGGGGGATAGATAGCAAACCGCGATCGTCAACGGTGAATCCTAATCAGCTAATGATCTACATCCAATCAATTAAGGCATAGATGTTAGCGGCCGTTCCGATCAAACTCAAGTTTGTGATGGGCTTCATTAGTTATTCGAAGTGAAAGGGAAATTGCCGATAGCATCAAACACCCACGAGCCGGAAATGCAACCCGTGGGTGTTGAGGTTAAGTATACAGCGGTTTGGACCGGAGTCCAAATCGCGTTACAGTTCAATCGCTTCAACTTCAGCGACGAATCGCTGGTTGTTATCCTCCAGGAACGCACTGATCACGTTGAACACGGCGTCACTGAAGCCACCGATGTTCATGATATCAGTCCGCTCACAAGCCTGAACCGTCTGGTACGGTTGCAGATCGATGCAAACCAGCTTTGGGTTGGCTTCCTTACCTGCCAGCTTGCGCTGGTTGGCAACGAAGGCTTCCCAAGCCGTCATCACACCGGTTGAACCGTGCCGTCCTGTTCCGACCCAGCTCTCGTTATCGCTAACGAGAACGATGCCGGCGAACTTGCGCTTCGCATGCTTCTGGTTGGCAGCAATCAGCGGCAGCAAACAATCCGTTTCTCGACCAAAACCGTGAGACAGTGGCATCCAAGCAGAACGTGACAACTTCCACAAACACCAATAACTGAAGCAGGAGAGTCGCTGAGTGAAGAACTAGTGAATTCGATCAATGCATCCTGTCGCATCAATTCTGGATAGCAAACACAGATTACCCAAGCTTTTGCTTGGCAGAACTACGGTCGCGACTGTGAAAACCAGGAAACTCATTTTCGGAAATCAGACGCTTTACAGCCGGCTCGCCGATTTGCGGATAGACTGTAGGGACTTTGAACGATTACGTGTAGATATCGCATTTCCGCAATCAATACACATCCCAACTAATTCCTATTGGGTCTAAGTACCTTAATTGAATTGGTCAATCAACAACGAGGTATCAGCAGTGAAACGATTCGAGCATTTTCTTCTCTTTGCATTATTAGTTGTCTTTTGTTCAGGTCAATTGAACGCGCAGACCTCGAAACCCAACATACTTGTCATCATGGGTGACGACGTCGGCATCTACAATCTAAGTACTTACCATCAAGGGATGATGGGGTACAGTACGCCGAATATCGACAGGATTGCCAACGAAGGCGGCAAGTTCATGAACTACTACGCGCAGCAGAGTTGCACGGCTGGGCGTTCGGCGTTTATTACTGGTCAGCTTCCGTTCCGCACGGGGCTAAGCAAAGTTGGATTGCCAGGTGCCGACCTTGGTCTGCGCAAGGAAGATCCAACCATCGCTGAGTTGCTCAAGCCGCTGGGTTATATCACGGGGCAGTTCGGAAAGAATCACCTTGGCGACAAGGATGAGTTCCTTCCATCCAATCACGGCTTCGATGAGTTCTTCGGAAACCTCTATCACCTCAATGCTGAGGAAGAGCCAGAGAACGAGGACTATCCGAAGAGTCCTGAATTCAAAAAGAAGTTCGGTCCCCGTGGTGTAATTCATAGTTATGCGGATGGCAGGATCGAGGATACCGGCCCATTGACCAAGAAGCGTATGGAAACGATCGACGAGGAAGTACTTTCAGCCACGCAAGATTTTCTTGGTCGTGCGAAGAAATCTGACAAACCATTCTTCTGCTGGTTCAACACTACGCGGATGCACAACTTCACTCATGTGAAAGAAGAGAATCTCGGCAAGACAGGACTTGGTTTCTACGCGGATGGCATGGTCGAGCACGATGCTCTTGTTGGTAAGCTGCTCAAGACCGTCGATGATCTAGGTTTGGATAAGAATACCATTGTCATCTACACAACGGACAACGGCCCTATGGTGTGCCTATACCCTGACGCTGGTACGACACCGTTCCGAGGCGAAAAGAACACTAATTGGGAAGGTGGTTGGCGTGTACCTGCAATGATCCGTTGGCCAGGTGTGGTCAAACCGGGAACCAAGTTCACTGATATCGTTGCGGGTGAAGATTGGCTTCCTACCATTTTAGCAGCGGCCGGCGATTCCAAGATCAAGGAAGAACTCCTAAAGGGCCATAAGGCTGGTGACAAGAACTTCAAGGTTCATCTCGACGGATATAACCAGATTGATTACCTGTCTGGCAAGAGTACGAAAGGAAAACGCGACGAGTTTTTCTATTTCAGCGACGATGGGGACCTTCTTGCCTTACGTTACCAGCGATTAAAAATCCACTTCATGATCCAGGAAGCCACCGGCATCGATGTCTGGCGCCGACCATTCACCACACTACGTGCGCCGATCTTCTTCGATCTCGAAGTTGACCCGTTTGAGCGAGGCCAAGAGGGCATGGGTTACAACGATTGGTGGTACCGCCGATCCTACATGGCAGTGCCGATTCAAAACATCGTTGGCAAGACGCTAATGACCTTCAAGGAGTTCCCTCCCCGTCAGAAGCCTGCGAGTTTCACGATTGATCAAGCGATGGAAGCACTTACTCGCAGTACTTCGCCAGGAAGCAAATAAACGTGCAAATCGCCCGTTCGCATTTTCCGGCAAGATCAAGAGTATCTTCGTTGAACTGATAAATTAGAAAGAGACTGACGTATGAAGGCCAAGCCTATCATTCTTGCCATCGCCTTTTGTGGTCTATTCCTTGCGAGCGCCATCGCACAGAATCCGGTTACGCCCGACAATTTCCGGAGAGCCGAAACCGACTTTATGTTTAAGAAGAAAGTCGACGACGGATTCTTCGGGAAAATCGGGCATGTTCGCGGGACTATTTCTATTGACAATCAGTTGGTCGTACGCATGAACCGCGACACGCTCTACTCGTTTGGAGTTTTCGATCTCACGCAGCCGGTGACGATCGTCAAGCCAGATACTGGAAAGCGATTCCAATCTATGCTCGTCATCAACGAGGACCACTATATCAAGCTTACTGCCTATGATCCGGGCGAGTATGTGCTGACCCGTGAGAAGATCGGCACCCGCTACGTTCAGGTAGCTTTTCGCACGCTTGTGGATCCGGGGAATCCTGAAGACTTGAAGGCGGCCAACGCGATCCAGGACCAGATTGTAGTCAAGCAAACTTCTCCCGGTATCTTTGAAATCCCCGAATGGGACGCGGCCTCGCGAGAGCAAGTCGGTAACGGGTTAAAACTCATGGGCCGCACACTGCGTGATAGCAAGCGTATGTTCGGAGACGTGGGCGACGTCGACCCCGTTCGACATCTTATCGGTACAGCGGGCGGCTTTGGCGGAAACCCAGAAAGTGATGCGATCTACTTAAATGTGAACCCTGAAAAGAATGATGGAACCACGCCCTATGTTCTCAAGGTGAAAGATGTACCAGTGGATGGATTCTGGTCCGTTAGCGTTTACAACGCGGAAGGCTTCTTTGAGAAGAATGCGGCCAACGCCTATTCGTACAACAACATTACTGCCAAGAAGGACAGTGAAGGCATCATCACCATTCATTTTGGTGGCGATCCAAAGCAGTCGAACTATATCCCAATCACAAAGGGCTGGAACTACACGGCACGCCTCTATCGGCCCCGCAAGGAAATCCTCGACGGTTCGTGGAAGTTTCCTGATGCCACACCTTTAGAATAGAATCGCAACAAAAATGAAAGCCGAACGTTTCATCCTCGCTGCATTTATCGGCCTCGTATTGACTATCCCCGCGTTTGCAGATGATCCAACTCTCGTCAACGTGAGCAACTTTGCTCGTGCAGAGACGAATATGTATTTCTCGCGGTTCGTCGCTAGGGGTGGATTCGGTAAGTTCGACCACAACCGGACGCCTACGCCCATCGACAAGCAGGACGTTGTCCGTATGAACCGTGATACGCTCTATAGTGCCGCAGTGTTCGACCTCGATGCCGCGCCGGTCACCATAAAACTGCCGGAATCTGGGAAGCGTTTCATGTCGTTGTTGCTAATTAACGAAGATCACTACGTCATCGATACTGTCTATTCACCCTCAAGCGTCACCATTACTCGCGAGCAGGCAGGTACACGTTACTTCGTGGCTCTTGTCCGCACATTTGTGAATGCCAACGATCCCGCGGATGTTAAAGTCGCCAATGCCGCGCAGGACGCAATTAAGATCGATCAAGCGAAGATTGGAACATTCGACGTGCCGCAATGGGACCCGGTCACTCTTAAAAAAGCCCGCGAGGCGCTGCAAGCGTTGTTCGCACTGGAAGGACTCAAGGAACCCCGCTTCGGACGCAAAGACGAGGTTGAGCCGATCAGTTGGCTGGTCAGCACTGCCGCCGGCTGGGGCGGCAATCCCCGCCGCGATGCTGAATATGTGCCGTTTTTCCCAAAAGATAATGACGGCAAGACCGCATACAATCTGAAGGTGAAGGACGTGCCTGTTGACGGATTTTGGTCCATCACGATGTATGATTCCAAGGGCTTTATGTTCGAGAACGAACAAAAGGCCTACTCCGTAAACAACGTCACCGCCAAAGCAGATGCCGATGGCACCGTGAACATCCAGTTCGGCGGCGCACCGAATACCGCAGCCAACTACCTGCCTATCGCCCCGGGCTGGAACTACATCGTCCGTCTTTACCGGCCTCGGAAGGAAATCCTAGACGGCACATGGAAGTTCCCAGAAGCTACCGTCACCCTCAAGTGATCAAAAGGGTCCAGTACCATGAAAGCCAGAGTGTTCATCCAAGTCGTTGTACTTCTTTTTCCGATAGCTTCTTTGCAAGCTCAGGACCGCACCATCCTCCCGCCACCTGCACCTGAGTTCAAGGGTAAGATTGGGGAAACCTATAAGGACTCGACACCAGACTTCTCGCCCGCATTGCCGCTTACTTCGCCTAAGGGTGCACCCAATGTATTGATCGTCCTTTTGGATGACGTTGGCTTCGGGCAACTGGGGTGTTATGGGGGGCCGATCGCCACGCCCAACATCGACAAGCTAGCATCCCGCGGATTGCGATATAACAACTTTCATACCACTGCGTTGTGCTCTCCATCGCGTGCTGCATTGCTGACCGGTCGAAATCATCAGGCCGTCAGCATGGCAGCGATTACAGAAGCTGCTACCGGTTTTCCAGGCAACTACGGCTCTATCCCCAAGAGCGCCGCAACCATTGCCGAGACGCTCAAGCAGAACGGATACAATACACTCGCTTTCGGCAAATGGCACCTCACGCCTTACACTGCGTACACTGCAGCGGGGCCATATGACCGTTGGCCACTTGGAATGGGATTCGAACGCTACTATGGTTTTCTCGGTGGCGAAACCGATCAGTGGGCGCCGCTGTTAATTCAAGACAATACGATGATCGAGACACCGAAGCGACAAGGTTATCATCTTACAACTGATCTCGTCGATCATACGATTTCTTACATTCGCGATCTTCAGCAAACTAGCACCGGTCGGCCTTTCTTCACCTATCTTGCTCTCGGGGCATGCCACGCGCCATTGCACGCGCCCAAAGAATACATCGAGAAGTATAAGGGGCAGTTCGATCAAGGTTGGGACAAGGTCCGCGAACAATCGTTTGAGAAACAGAAGAAGCTCGGCATTATGCCGCCGAACGCCAAGCTACCACCATCGAATCCGGGTGTGCAAGCGTGGTCGGATTTAAACGCCGACCAGCGCAAAGTCTATGCACGTTTGCAGGAAGTGTTTGCTGGTTTCCTTGATCATGCAGACCATGAGATCGGCCGGCTCTTCGCAGCGCTCGATGAAATGGGTATTACCGACAACACACTTATCATTCTTACCTCCGACAACGGCGCTTCGCAGGAAGGCCTACGCGACGGTACGCTTAATACCGATCGTTTCCGAAACTACTTCCCCGATACTGTTGAGGAGATGGTAAAGAACTTAGATGCCGCTGGTAGCGCATCCACTGACCCACACTATCCCATGGGTTGGTCCATGGCTGGCAATTCACCTTTCAAACGTTGGAAACAAGATACTCACTCTGGCGGCAATACGGATCCGTTCATTGTTTCGTGGCCAGCCAAGATCAAAGAACACGGATCGATCAGGAGCCAGTATCACCATCTTGTGGATGTCGTTCCAACGATTCTCGAAGTCACCGACTTGCCGGCGCCCACATCAGTCAATGGTGTGAAGCAACAGCCAATGCCTGGCGTTAGCATGGCATATACGTTCAACGATGGCTCCGCTAAGACTCGTAAACAATCGCAGTATTACGAGATGCTCGGCAGTCGAGCGATTTGGTCGAACGGCTGGAAGGCTGTAGTCTGGCACAAAAAGGATACGCCTTATACCGAAGACACATGGGAACTTTATCACACCGACGAAGACCCCACCGAGTCTAACGACATCGCCTCAGCCAATCCGTCCAAGCTTAAGGAACTCCAAGAGCTATGGCGCAAGGAAGCAGACACGAACGGCGTTTTCCCGCTCGACGATCGCCGCTACGAGCGAGTCGCAGATCCTACTCGCCCGGTCGCCGCACAGCCTCGTGATGAATACACGTACTATCCGAACACTTCGATCGTGCATCCACTCGCTGCGCCACAGTTGCTAGGTGTTGAGCACACCATCACTGCACATGTCAACATTCCCCAAAAGGGAGCCGAAGGCGTGCTTGCCTGTACTGGCGGCGAATTTGGCGGTTGGAGTTTATTCCTCAAGGATGGAAAGTTTCATTACGTTCACAACTACCTCAAGCTTGGTGAGGTCGATGTTGTTTCCCCAGCCGTTATCCCCGAAGGCAAGCACACTTTGAGCGTGCATTTCACGCCGACGAAAAAGAACCTCAAGCCCGATTACTTCCTCGGCAATGTTGTTTTGTCTGTCGATGGCAAACCAGTTGCCGAGAAAAAGGAAATCAAGATGGCCGGCCAGTATAGCGCAGTAACTGGTTATGGCCTCTTGTTCGGTCGAAACACAGGCACACCGGTTAGTCACCAATACGAGGCGCCGTTCAACTTCACCGGCGACTTAGTAAAAGTGATCATCGCGGTTGGCCCGGCAAGTAAGTGAAAGAACAAGACTTGATTCCTTTTCAATTCCACAATCAAACGCAAAAAAGCAGCAGAAGCAAAATCGCATCATGATACGAAATACATTCCTCGGCTTACTTCTCGTATGTAGCATACTGTCCGCCACAAATGTTGTTGCGCAAGAGATCCTTCCATTCCCGCCGGCACCTTCTGGTTCGACTGCTGGACTGACGATCCAGGATTCCGTCTACAAGAAACGCGTTGAG
Organism: Aureliella sp.; assembly: GCA_044234105.1. GTDB lineage: Bacteria > Planctomycetota > Planctomycetia > Pirellulales > Pirellulaceae > Aureliella. Next base: position 15,557 of record JBIIJD010000077.1, read on the forward strand.
CCAAGGCATCTTGCCGAGGGTGCACCTAATATTCTGGTGATTCTGATGGATGATCTCGGACCAGGTACGCCATCGACCTACGGCGGTGAGATCAATACGCCGACGCTAGATCGCGTATCGAAGATGGGGATCTCCTTCAATCGCTTTCACTCCACGGCGATGTGTTCGCCTACGAGAGCCGCACTTCTTACAGGTCGCAATCATACGCGAGTCGGTAATGGACAGATCGCTGCGATCGCGAACGATTTTGATGGGTTCAGTGGGACTATTCCAAAGTCGTCTGCAACTGTTGCCGAGGTTCTGAAGAACTATGGATACAATACGGGTGCTTGGGGCAAATGGCACAACACACCAGAAGAGCAGATTACATCGAAGGGGCCGTTCGATTACTGGCCAACCGGTTACGGCTTTGAATATTTTTATGGCTTCCTCGCAGGTGAGGCCTCGCAATACGAGCCAACTCTGACTCGCAATACCAACCCAGTCACCGAACATCTTCCCAAGGGCTATCACCTTACCGATGACATTGCCACCGACGCAATCAAGTGGTTGCGCGAGCAGAAGGCTTATGCACCAGACAAACCATTTTTAATGTACTGGGCTCCAGGCGCGTCGCACGGTCCACATCAAGTCATGAAGGAATGGGCGGACAAATACAAGGGAAAGTTTGATGATGGCTGGGATAAGTATCGCGAGCGTGTATTCGTAAAGGCAAAAGCAAAAGGTTGGATTCCACAAAACGCACAACTTACTCCACGGCCAGCTTCAATGGCATCTTGGGATTCGATCCCAGACGATGAAAAGCCGTTTCAGCGTCGTCTGATGGAAGTCTTCGCCGGCTTCACTGAGCATGCTGACTACAATGCGGGCCGTGTCATCGACGAAATCGAAAAGCAAGGCAAGCTCGACAACACACTCATATTCTACATCTGGGGCGATAACGGCTCTTCCGCAGAAGGACTCTATGGAACTATCAGCGAGCAACTCGCACAGAACGGTATTCCGACCAAGATCTCGCAGCACCTCAAAGCATTGGATGAACTTGGCGGCCTTGATGCACTCGGTGGACCGAAGACCGACAACATGTATCATGCTGCTTGGGCCTGGGCGGGAAGCACTCCCTACAAATCGACAAAGTTAGTCGGTGCTCATTTCGGAGGTACTCGCCAACCTATGGCTGTCGCTTGGCCTAAACATATCAAAGCGGATCCGACGGCAAGGCCTCAGTTCCATCATGTTATTGATATTGTTCCCACCATTTACGAACTTACGAAAATCACACCACCCAAAGTAGTGAATGGTTTCGAGCAAGATTCGATTGATGGCGTTAGCATGATTTACGCCTTTGGCGATGCAAAGGCACCAGGTAATCGCAAGACTCAGTTCTTTGACATCATGGCCAGCCGTGGGATTTATCACGATGGTTGGTTTGCAAGTGCTCCAGGTCCTCGCGAGCCTTGGGTGGGAGGGATGCCCAAAGGAATCAAAGAGTGGTCGCCACTTACGGACAAGTGGGAGCTCTATAACATCGACGAAGACTGGAGCCAAGCGAACGATCTTGCAGCTACCAGCCCGAAGAAGCTTGAAGAGATGAAGATGCTTTTCTTACTCGAATCGACGAAGAACAAGAACTTGCCGATCGGGGGTGGCTTATGGTCCACATCAATGTTCCATCCAGAGGACGCGCCCGCATCATCACTTACCGAATGGACGTTCGACAGCCCAATAACGCGTATGCCAGAATCGGCAGCCCCGAAACTTGGCAAGGTCGATAGCTTGGTCACGATGGAAGTCGATGTGCCCGCAAATGCTAACGGAGTTCTATACGCGCTTGCAGGTTTTTCTGGTGGATTAACCTGCTATGTGAAGGACGGTTTCCTTTGTTACGAGTTTAACTTGTTCGAGGTCCAGAGGACGAAGCTCAAGTCCAAAGAAAAACTGCCAACCGGCAAGGCGAAAATTGAGATTGAATCGAAACTTGCAGCCAAGATCGGCGGACCAATGGATGTCTCGCTCAAAGTGAACGGCAAGGAAGTGGCGCAAGGCCAAGTACCAGCAGCCATGTCGCTCCACTTCACATCCAATGCGACGTTCGATATCGGGACTGACCTCGATTCGCCGGTGTCGCTCGATTACTACGATGAGGCACCGTTCGCTTTCAATGGAACCATTGGCACAACGACGATCAAGTATTTAAAGAAGTAAGCAATGACGACAAGTGGGACGAAGAAAACAGAGAGCCTTCCCTTAGACTCTGTTTCGTCCGTGAATTTCTGTTCAATTTTGCATCATAAAAGATAAATAAATGCCTGACGAACGAGAGAAATTGCAGCAAGTTGTGACCGCAGCCAAGCAACGCGTCAGCAACAAGCTCGACGACATTTGGTGGTGGTTTATGATTCGTGGCATCATGGCCCTGTGCTTAGCAGTCGTCGCTCTATTCTGGCCTGATAAGACAATTGGAATTCTGGTCAACCTGCTTGGTGCTTACTTGCTGTTCGATGGAGTGGTCGGTGCTATTGGAGCTGTTCGGTCCGATGGCAAAAGCGGATTTCCTGTGTTCGCGATCGTCAGTATCGTTGTCGGTGCGATCTTGATTTTCTGGACAGGTATCAGTGTGCGACTCTTCCTGACGCTGATGGGGGTATGGGCATTGCTTCAAGGGAGCGGAATGTTTCTGTCAAACCGAAGCAGTGATTCTGATGCCGAGTCTCGCCGGCTGTTCGGAACCGTCGGAGCTGTATTAGCGGTCATTGGACTGATTCTCATTGTTTGGCCCAGCACAGGTGTCGTCGCAATTTCGTGGCTAATCGCCGTCGTTGCATTGGTAATTGGTTGCGTACTGATCTTTGTGGCAACAAGGCTTCGGCGCATTACAGATCGCCTTAGCACTGTCCGAGACGATGTTTGACAATAGTCGTAATCCATGCTTTGAAATAATCTCTATTTAGATAAGTAAGCACATCGTGAAATACATTAGCCTCTTGATGACCAGCGTACTCTTCCATTTTGGGGCATTTGCGAACGCACAGCAGGACGACGGTTCCGTGCTGCCTTTCCCGATGACGCCCTCTGCGAGCAAGGCGGGGCAAACTTTACAGGAATCCGTTCACAAGCGGCGTGTTGAACCAAATCGGTTAGCAAAGGATTCTCCCAACGTTCTGATTGTGCTAATCGATGACGCTGGATTCGGCGTACCGGATACTTTTGGTGGCTTTGCTCACACTCCGACACTCACGCGATTGAAGAACGAAGGCATTAGTTACAATCGCTTTCACACGACATCTATTTGCTCACCCACACGAGCTTCACTCCTAACAGGTCGCAATCATCAACGTGTCGGCAATGGTACGATCGCTGAACGCGCCGTAGATTGGGATGGATACACGGGCGTCATGCCAAAGACTTCGGCAACGGTAGCCGAGGTTCTGAAGAACTACGGTTACAAAACTTCTGCATTTGGCAAATGGCATAACACGCCAGCGGATCAGACAACGGCGATGGGGCCGTTCACCTATTGGCCAACCAGCTACGGATTCGAGCATTTTTATGGTTTCCTTGCGGGCGAAACGTCTCAGTGGGAACCTCGGCTCGTAGAGAACACAACCGCGATCGAACCGCCCCACGATGAATCGTATCACTTGACCGAAGACATGGCAGACAAAGGAATCACGTGGCTGAAAAAACACCGTGCATTCACGCCTGACAAGCCGTTCTTCATGTACTGGGCTCCGGGTGGCGTGCATGGTCCACATCACGTCGCACAAGATTGGGCTGACAAGTACAAGGGTAAGTTTGATCAAGGCTGGGATAAGCTTCGCGAAGAAATCTTTGCTCGACAAAAGAAGTTGGGGTGGATTCCAGCGGATACCGAACTTACGGCTCGCGACAAAACCATGCCTGCCTGGGCCGATATTCCCGAATCAGAACGAGCTTTTCAGACTCGTTTGATGGAAATCTATTCTGGCTTCGTCGAGCACACGGATCATCAAGTTGGAAAACTGATAGAACATCTCGACAAAACAGGACAGCGAGACAATACAATCATTTTCTACATTTGGGGCGATAACGGGTCATCTGCTGAAGGACAGAATGGTTCTATCAGCGAGTTGCTTGCACAGAACCAAATCCCCAACACAATCGCTCAGCAAATCAAGGCACTCGATGAACTCGGCGGTCTCAATGCGCTCGGTGGTTCATTGACCGACAATATCTATCATGCCGGCTGGGCGTGGGCGGGGAGTACACCGTTCAAAGCGACCAAACTTGTCGCCTCGCATTTCGGCGGAACACGGAACCCGCTTGTGATTTCATGGCCTAAAAAGATCAAGCCCGACAGCACGCCTCGATCGCAGTTTTATCACGTCAACGATATCGCTCCAACGCTTTACGAAGTTCTCGGCATCAAAGCTCCAAAGATAGTAAATGGTTTCGAGCAAGATCCGATCGATGGCGTAAGCATGTTGCCGTCATTCAATGACGCCAAGGCACCGGACAACAAACATATTCAGTACTTTGACAACAATGGTAGCGATGGCATCTACAAGGACGGCTGGTACGCGTGTACGTTCGGCCCGCTAACTCCTTGGTTGAATGCGCAGAAAGGGCTCGCGGAGTGGGATTCATCGAAAGACGTCTGGGAGCTCTACGATCTTACAAAGGACTTTTCGCAAAGGAATGACCTTGCTAAAGAGCATCCGGAAAAGCTTCAGGAAATGAAGAAGCTTTTTCTTGCACAAGCAAAGGAAAATAAAGTATTCCCAATCGGCGCTGGCATTTGGCTTCGCATTCATCCCGAAGACCGAATCAGGTCACCGTATACCAGTTGGAGCTTCGACGGCACCACCACGCGTATGCCTGAATTCACCGCACCGGCAGTAGGAAACAGCAACAATACCGTCACGATTGAACTTGAGTGTGGCGAGAACGCCAGCGGAGTCCTGTATGCACTTGGTGGAGCTGGCGGTGGACTCACATGTTACATGGATAAGGGGCAGCTCGTATTCGAGTACAACCTGATGATCATCGATCGCTCGATTGCCAAGTCGCAAGAGAAGATCGCTGCTGGTAAGCATACTATCGTTGTGGAGACAAACTTAAAGGTACCACGCCCGGGCGCGCCTGCTGACATAATGCTGAGTGTCGATGGAAAGGAAATAGCGAGAACAAGTCCAAAGATGACTGTGCCGGCAGCTTTTACCGCAAGTGAAAGTTTCGACGTTGGTGTTGACCTTGGCTCGCCAGTTTCGAGAGATTACTTCGAGCGACGCCCCTATCAATTCGAAGGCAAAATCACGAAGGTAGATGTAAAGCTAAAGGCAGAATCGAAATAAGGAAGTCCCTTTGTTTACTAAAGTCCTGGACGACCGCGCCGAATGAAAAGTAGGGTCATAATAATTCAAGGTGCCCGGTTACTTGGTCGATCATCGAAGCATCGTCAGGCCCAATAGCGAGGCAAGTTCGCGTAGGCTGACCGTGGAATTCGGTACGACCGCTATCGGTAATCAGATGAACCTCAAGCCCCATTTCGATGGCCTTGTCGTGAATGGCCAACAATTCCTCTTCGCTATTGCAGCGAACGCAGACTTTCGCAAAGGTCCCAGTTATCCAAGCTTGTGCATTGGGCGAGAATTCATCCAAACTCATCGATTTGGAACTCTGCATCCGACGTGTTAGAAACGACATGGACGCATGAGCCCCTTGAGCGATCTGCTTTCCTCTTCGCATCTTCAGGTCGTGTCGCATGACGATGACCTGCTTTATATTTGGGACTTGCGATTCCTCCATTGACTGTTTCTCCGCTTTGCTTCTATTCCTCAAATAAGAACACCCGCGAGCCGGAAATACGACCCGCGGGTGTTGAGTTTCAAGTATACCGCAGTTGGACCGTAGTCCAACACGCGTTTACAGTTCGATCGCTTCAACTTCAGCGACGAATCGCTGGTTGTTGTCGGCGAGGAACGCACTGATCACGTTGAACACGGAGTCACTGAAGCCACAATCCCACCACGAATACTCTTCGGAGCCACCAATCAAGTTCCTTCGACAATCAGACCGCGATAGACCGCGCCACGATGTCGGTGATTGGCTGCTGCCTGGTAGGCAGGGCTGTCGTACCACTGGCGAGCAGCTTCCACGCTTGGAAATTCTGCGATCACTACACCTTCAACTTCTGGTCCCTCAAGTGTCACATGGGGACCATAACCAGAAAGCACTTTGATCGGCACACCTTCGAGCGTGGAAGCAACTTTGGCCCAATACGCTTCGAGCTCAGCGCGATCGAGCGTTTGCTCGCGAATGAATATCATGTAGGCTGGCATCTGGTTCTCCTGATTGTGATTATGCGTGAATATCTAGCTTGAATTACCAAAAGCCGCCGGTTGCGTGGATGATTGCCCGGGTCACAGAATATGCACGCGTCACCACTAGGAACGAATATGCAGTTACCGGAATTTCCTAATTGTAAAGTGATGACTTTCATGGCATCAGTCTACCCAGTCCAATTCCCGCGTGGAAGTAAGGTTAGCCAACGGTAGCTTTGGTTGGCCAATTCAAATAGGACCGCTAAGTGGCAAGCCGTCGTAAACCGTGTGACACACGCGCTAGAGGCTGCCTACCAAGTAAAGCGGCAGAATCATGATGGTCCATCCGATTATTGGATTGCTAGAATTGACCGTACTATACCTGGAACTTCCAGGCATTTTCGCTCTTGCGGCGTAGCTCACTGAGTCGATATACCTTGTAGTTCCAGGCAACGACCTGATTGAGCATGTCATTCTTTGATCTGATACAGGAGAAACCATGACCAGAGGAAGCACCAATCCCGATTTCCTCAACGGGGTACCTGAGTTAGCCGTATTGAGAGTCTTATCGGATGGGCCTCAGCATGGTTACGCCATCGTTCAAAGTATTGTTCAGCGTAGCGGTGGTACTTTGCAATTTGGCGAAGGTTCCATCTACCCTGTTTTACACAAACTAGAACAGCAAGGGCTTCTCAACTCCAAACGCGAAATTGCTGACGGTCGCCAGCGAATAGTCTATCGACTGTCAAAGCGTGGTTCCAAACAACTGAGCGAAAGCTGCACACGTTGGCGCAGTGTGGCTCAATCAATCCAGACACTCATTGAAGGAGCCGACTATGGACAGTCACCCATGGTTCCAGCAGCTTCGTGACGCTTTGAAGAAAGCGGGCGTGAACAAGAAATACTCAGATCGATTGATATCTGAATTGTGGTTTCACTATTTAGAAATGAAGGAGCAGAATGCTATGAGCAACGGACCGCACAGCAAAACAAACGACGAATTGGAGCGACTGGGTTCACCTGAAATACTGGCGATGCAGGCAGCCAGTGTTCGCAGTTCAACTTGGGCGGGTCGCCATCCCTGGTTAGCGTATGCCTTCGGCGGGCCGGCGACCGCACTAGGCTCCATTCTGCTTACCGTGTTTCTTACCGCCTTGATACTTATTCCGTTTGCGCAGGGCAAGACATTGGATTCAGCTCCCTGGATGGGACCTGTCTTGACCGTTTTAGGACCGGCGCAGGTGATTCTTCCAGCGACGATTGTGTGCTTGCTGTTGTGTCGCTC
>JBIIJD010000133.1:0-6980 GCA_044234105.1 Aureliella sp.
ACATCCCGCAGCGCGACGTTTACATCGAAAAAGATTCGTCCATCAACGAGGAGATCGATCGTTTGCGACTGGCAACCACCAGTGCGCTGGTTAGCCGTCAGGATGTGGTGATCGTAGCCAGCGTGTCGAGTATCTATGGTTTAGGCAATCCAGAAGACTATCGAAACATGGTAGTTGCACTGAAGGTAGGTCAGACCATCGTGCGAGACGATGTGCTGCTGCAGTTGGTCGATATTCAATACGAACGCAATGATGTCGAGTTTGAACGCAGCAAGTTTCGCGTGCGAGGAGATTCGCTGGAGGTCTGGCCTTCTTATGAAGAGTTCGCCTACCGAATCGAACTGTGGGGAGACGAAATTGAACAGATCAGCATTACTAATCCGCTGACAGGTGAAGTGCTGGAGCGCTTGGGTGAGGTCTTTATCTACCCTGCAAAACACTTTGTGACACCCGAGGAGCGAATCGAGAGCGCGATTGTCGAAATCCGACGCGAATTGCGCGAGCAGTTAGCCACGTTTGAGAGCCAGGGCAAGCTATTGGAAGCTCAACGCCTGAACGCTCGCACGCGTTTTGATTTGGAAATGCTCCAGGAGGTGGGACACTGTCCAGGCATTGAAAACTACTCAAGAATTCTGGCCGGCAAGCAGGCCGGCGCAACGCCTGATACTCTGTACGATTTCTTTCCGCGAGACTTCCTGTTGATCGTTGACGAATCGCACGTAACGGTGCCTCAGGTGCGAGCCATGTATGCGGGCGATCAAAGTCGAAAAAAGACCTTGGTCGAACACGGATTTCGCTTGCCAAGTGCCTTGGATAATCGACCATTGCAATTCGCCGAGTGGGAAGCAAAGACACCTCAGGTTATCTTCGTTTCAGCAACACCCAGCGACTACGAATTGCAGAAGACGGGCGGAGAAGTAGTCCAGCAGGTGATTCGCCCCACCGGCTTGTTAGATCCCGAAATTGAAGTGATTCCAGCACGAGGACAGGTTGCTCATCTGTTGGCTGAAATCCGACTGAGAGCCCAGCGTGATGAGCGTACTTTGGTGACCGCATTGACCAAGCGTCTTGCCGAAGACTTGGCGGGATACTTGAGTGAACAGAATACGCGCTGCCGCTGGCTGCACAGCGAACTGGATGCGTTTGAACGCGTTGAATTACTGCACGACCTGCGCCAAGGCAAGTTCGACTGTCTGGTGGGCGTCAACTTGCTTCGTGAAGGCCTGGACCTGCCCGAAGTTTCATTGGTGGCCATCCTGGATGCGGACAAAGAGGGTTTTTTAAGGAGTGAAACCAGTTTGATTCAGACCATTGGTCGAGCAGCCCGAAATGTTAATTCGAAAGTCATCTTATACGCCGATCGGATTACTCCGTCGATGCGTGCGGCAATCGATGAAACCTTGCGGCGTCGGCAGATACAAATGGACTACAATCAGCAGCATGGAATCACGCCCGAGACTGTTCGACGCAATATTTCGGCTGGTATCCAAGGTGCCGTGGCCGCACATCAGCGAGCCAGAGCCATGGTTCACTCGGAAGCCAAAGGTCAGGTGGTGACTGAAGCCTATTTGAGCTTACTGGAAAATGAAATGCTGCAGGCGGCTGAAGACCTGGAATTTGAACGAGCTGCGGCGCTGCGAGATCGACTGACATCCCTGCGTGACCGAGTGGGAGAGACGGTCGAAAGCTACGAAGTTCACGCCTCATCAGGAGGCAAATCAAGTGGCCGAAGGGGCAAATCCAAAGGTCGAGGCAAGAGACAAGCTTAGTGGTGATCCAATAAACGCTTCTTGGGCGGTTCGACGTCCGCTAAGCGACCTAGGATTCCGGACATGATACGATTTTCAAGCTGAGTATCACGCCCAATTTCAAACCAGCCCAGCGTTACCGGAAGCTGACGCTGTTGGTTTTCGTTTCGTACGATAGTGCCATCATGCCGCTGAGCCGTGGAGCCAGCGGTAGAGGCTTGTGCCTGATCTACGTCTTCTTGTTCTTTCAGCACCTGGACTTCGATCAGATATCCCGACTCTTCAGGCATCACTCGCACGGTTGCGGTTCGGCGAATCGTCTGAAAGGTGCTCTGCAGGCGTTCAAATCCACCAGCCGGATCACGTCGCCATGGTTCCAACGAGGTGCCGCTGACTTCGGGGTAAGTGGTCAATCGTCCTTCTAGCCACTGGACATTGTCGCGCCGCACCCATTGTTCGTTTTGAATTCGAAAGTAGTCATCGACGGCGTCCACGACTTGGAACCATAAGAATTCTGGGTCGATGGGACCGACTCGCGTTGGATTGGCTACAGGAACTTCAATCGGTCGGTTGAACATGGTGGGCATCGCTTCCTGGCAGGCTGCCTGGAATCTCTGACATCCGGTCGCCCCAGTCGTGCTAGCCACTAGAATTGCGATCAATTGGATCGTACTTACTGGGTACCGCAAGCGCGCTACCACGTTACTTGGCAGCACCGCTGGTGAAGCTGGTCGATGGTCGTGCTTCGACAGAAGTTTTCGCAACACAAATTCATCCTTGGGCAGGTTGGTCAGGCACCGGTTCGGCTTGCGACTGCAGAACTCCCAGCAACAACTACTTCGCGATGAGAACTTTCTGACAAAGGAACCCCCGAAACCTCGGCGGCCAAGTTTCGATAGTCTTCGGCTCCATTGGACGTAGGAGCGTATTGAAAAATGGTCTGCCCAAAACTGGGAGCTTCCGCCAGGCGAATGTTGCGTCGAATGTGTGTCTGGAAGAATTTTGCTCCCGCCCAGGCGCCTCTTCCCTGAGAGCGAAGCGTCAGGAACTCTTCGACATCCCGTGTTACCTCCGCAGCCAACCGAGTCCCAGACTCGTACATGCACAGCACTATGCCTGTCAGATGCAATACGGGATTCAAGCGATGGGCAACTATTTCGATGGTCTTTAGCAGTTTACTGAGACCGTGAAGCGCCAAATAATGTGGCTGTAGGGGAAGCAGAACCTCATCCACAGCGGTTAAGGCGTTCAGTGTCAGTACGCCAAGCGACGGGGGACAATCCAAGATGATATAGTCAAAACTTTCTTCATCTTCAGCCAGCTTATCTCGAAGAATCAGCTCGCGACCTACTTCGCCCGCTAATTCTAGTTCAGCAGCCGCCAAATCCAAATGCGCTGGCACGACGGCCAGTTGTGGATTGACCCAGCAGCGAACATCGGCAATGGACGCCTGGCCGCACAAGACTTGGTAAACACTTTGCTGCTGACCTTCAGGTGTAAGGCCAAGGTGCAGGGAAGCGTGTGCCTGTGGATCCAGATCGATCAGACAGACTCGATTGCCCAATTCGGCCAAAGCTGCCGAAAGATTAACCGCTGTCGTGGTCTTTCCCACTCCGCCTTTTTGATTGATGACTGCGATCGAACGCATTTCTGATTCTCCCTAAGCACAAGCACTCTGCCCTGAAAGTCAACGTGATTACGTTGCTTATAGTGCATAGTCGACCGTCAGTGCTAGGGAGAATATCGGATGCAAGCAAATCAATTGATAGCATCACCTGCCGCGTCATCACAAGTCTAATCAGCAAAGTAGCTGGGATTCACTTCGCGCATCGCGGCGGATACTTGCTGGACAGCATATTCGATCTGCTTCTGGCTGTGAGTGCTATTGATAAAGAACCTCAACCGAGCCGCCGATTCTTCGACGGCGGGATAGAGAATGGGCTGAACGTTGATGCCAGCTTCGAACATCTTTCGCGACACCATCAAGGCATGCAGCGAGTTGCCAGTGATCACAGGAATGACCGGCGTGGATTGTGAATCCCCTGTGTTTAGGCGCTGCTGTTTGGCCAATTTCAAAAACAGCTCAGCTCGCTGATGGAGCGTGCGCACTCGCTGTGGCTCCGCCTGCAAAACTTGCAGAGAGGCCAATGCGGCTGCAGTATTCGTTGGGGACAATCCAACACTAAAGACAAAACCTGGTGCCGTGTATTTGAGAAGTTCAATCAAGGGATTGCATCCAGCGATGTAGCCTCCGCAACTGCCATAAGATTTACTTAACGTCCCCATCCAGATGTCCACATCACGCGGGTTGACACTGAAGTGTTCGGCAATGCCGCGACCGGTTGCCCCCATGGTGCCTGCCGAGTGCGCTTCGTCCACCATCAGCCAGGCGTTGTGCTGTCGCTTCACTTCGATGAAGTGCGGCAAATTGGGGAAATCGCCATCCATGCTGTAAACGCCTTCGACCACTACCAAGACTCGGCGAAAGTTATTGCGCACGTCGGCCAAAATGCTGGCTAGAGCTTGCCAGTCGTTGTGCGGAAACGGACGCCGCCGCGCCCCAGACAGAATGGCACCTTGGATAATGCTATTGTGGGACAGAGCATCATGCAGAATTAGGTCACCTTGGCCAACCAGAAGGCCAATCGTGGTTTCGTTAGTGGCATGTCCACCCACCATGGCTACGGCATCGTCCACGCCAATCCATTGGGCCAGAGCGGTTTCCAGTTGTCGGTGTAGCGGCTTTTCACCACTGACCAGTCGCGAAGCACTGACGCTAGTTCCGTATTGATCGACTGCTTGCTTAACGGCAGCCGTGACCGCCGGATCTCCGGACATGCCTAAATAGTTGTAAGATGAAAAACTGATCAGTTCTCGACCGGCAATACGAGTCGTATCGCGCACGATGCCTTCGTGAACGGAGAAGTAGGGATTGGGCAAGCCTGTCATCTCGAACTTGGACATCGTGCGCTTCAGCCGTCGATATTCGGGCAACTGATCAAAGCAATAGTCTTCGGGCAGAATCTCTCGCTTGTCGGCCGGTTTGACACCGCTTTCGTTGGGAGCAAGTTCGCGGCGAATACGGTTTTTGCCCATGTATCGCTCGATCGCCAGTGCTACTTCGCGCACCGTTTCAATCTCTTGCAGCGTATTCTCAGGAAACCTACCATCAAAGGTCTGCTCCAACGAATGAGCGATCTGCATTCGCTCCAAGCTATCGAGCCCCAGGTCGACGACGATATTCGTGTCCAGTTCCAGTTCCTTAGCGCGTTCCTGCGCAACCGCGCGGATAGCATCCATGACGATCTGCAGGATCTCGCGATCGGGCTGGCCAGTGGCACTTGCCGTAGAGGTCTGTAGTACCGAAGTTGCTGATGACGCCCCGTCGGTTCCTGCTTTGCCTGACGAAGCAGCGATCATCGGTTCGCTGGTGGGTAGATCTAGTTCCCAAGATCGCCATTGTCCAACCACTTTCAGCGCATCGCGTACAAACAAATCACGACAGGCATGCCGCTGAATTTTACCGCTGGATGTTCTTGGCAAGGTGCCGAATCGCACAAGGACCACAGCGTCGGGTGGCAATTCATGCTGTTCAGTCACACTGCGGCGAATGGCTTTGATAACATCATCCCATTCAGTCGCTTCACTTCGCTTTTGGACCTCAGCACAAATGATCAATCGTTCACGTTTTGAACTCTGATCTGCAAAGGCTGCCGTCAGCCCACTTTGGATCAGTGAATGGGCCTGCTCTACGGTTTGTTCAATGTCTTGTGGATATCGATTGACCCCGCGAACGATAATGATATCTTTCAAACGGCCAGCCACATACAACTGCTGATCATGCAAGAATCCTAGGTCTCCAGTTCGCAGATAGGGGCCTGCACCGTCCAAAGTCCTGGCACCAAAGGTTTCCAAAGTTGCCTCTTCGCGTTCCCAGTATCCCTGCCCAACACTGGGGCTACGCACCCAAATCTCGCCGATTTCATCGTTGGCAAGTGGTCGGCAATCCTGTTCGTCCACGATGATCACTTCCTCGCCGGGCAAGATTTGTCCGCTACCGACCAATTCACGAGCTTCGGAAGCATCGGCCGGACAGACGACAACTTGTCCAGCGTCCAACTGACGGCCATCAAAAGCTCGGATTACAGGAGGCTCTGCGTGGGGGCCACCGGTTACAAGCAAAGTGGTCTCTGCCATTCCGTAGCAAGGCAAGAAAGCGGCATGCTTAAAGCCACATTGGGCGAACCTTTCGCTAAATTGCCGAAGTGTTGCCGCCCGCACCGGCTCGGCTCCGTTGAAGGCCGTTTTCCAACTGCTTAGGTCAATCCCCTTGAGTTCCTGGTCAGTGACTTTATCGACGCACAACTGATAGGCAAAGTTGGGACCACCGCTAGTGGTCGCTCGATATCGAGAGATGGTACTCAGCCAGCGCACTGGGCGCTGCAAAAACGTCATCGGGCTCATGAGAACCATCGGGCGCCCAATAAAGATAGGAACCAAAAGACCACCGACCAACCCCATGTCATGATAGGTCGGCAACCAACTGACTCCACAGACGTCTTGCCCGGTTTCAAATGCGCACGTAATCATCTCCGTATTGCGCATCAGATTTGCGTGGGTCAGCATGACGCCCTTGGGCTGTCCGGTTGATCCGGACGTATACTGCAATACGGCCAGATCGCTGGGTGCAATCTGCGGCGACTTCCACTGCTGAGTATAGTCTTGTGCCAGCGAGTCCGAAGCAATGATCGCTACCGATTCCCACTCGACCCAGTTGTCATCGCCTTCGATCTGCTGTCGAACCTGTTCGTTGGTCAAAGCAACTTGCGCTTGGCAATCTTGTGCGATACCATGTATTCTTTGTCCCTTGCGATTTCTGCGAGGGGGAAACGCGGGCACAGCGGTGGCACCCGCATACAAGCATCCAAAGAAACCAATGACAAAATCGATCGTCGGAGGATACAATAGCAAAACGCGCTGGCCAGCAACGTTGAATCCCTGGAGGTATCCAGCCAAATTGCGAGCGGCCTCGTCCAGTTGACCAAAAGTCAAACATTGATCGGCGTCAAAGTTTTCGCCGTCGGTGAAGTAGATCGCTGGTTGTTCCGGGCGAACCTTGGCCCAGTGCTGAAGCACGCGTACTAGGTCACTACGAGGTGGCGGTTGCTTCCCAAGATAACGAAGTAATTGCGATTCGTTAACGCAGTCAACTTGTTCTAGTGTGTGCATGGA
>JBIIJD010000020.1:0-69591 GCA_044234105.1 Aureliella sp.
GCGTCGACTGCGCTGCCGCTATGAAAAACGTGATGACATTCACGACGCTTTTCTAGCGATTGGATGTCTCATGATTTGCTGGAATCGCTTAAATCAGTTTTGTTAGAGTGTCTAAGTACTAAGTACTGCGATCCGCGTGCTGAGCGGGGGGCTCGAAAGCTGGCGGCCATCGCTGGAGCTTGGCTTTTGACTGAGTTATGCTGGCCATGTTGATTGCCTAGTTGATTGTTGGTAGGAATTGGCTGTACAATATGGGCCTGGACATCTTGGACGGGACTGGCCCCTGAGTGAGCGATTCTTCACCCACAACATTCCTTTAAGGAGCTTTTCATGGCTACAGTAGTTGAAACAGTGCAAACTCCCAAAGTGCGTCATACGGATTGCTTTATCGCTGGCAAGTGGCTGCCTTCGGCCAGCGGCAAGACGTTTCCTACGATCAACCCCGCTACTGAAGAGGTGATTGCCGAGGTAGCCGAGGGTGACAAGGAGGATATCGATCTGGCTGTCGATGCGGCGCGTCGCGCTTTTGAATCGGGGCCATGGAGCCGTACGGATGCTCGTCAGCGTGGCAAGCTGATCTATCGGCTGGCAGACTTGATCGAAGAAGAGATCGATGAATTGGCAGCACTTGAAAGCTTGGACAACGGCAAGCCGATCACCGACGCTCGAAATGCTGACCTGCCGCTAGTGATCGATTGCTTGCGTTATTATGCCGGATTTGCAGACAAGATTCATGGAGCGACGATCCCAGTTAACGGCAACTTCTTTACCTACACACGCAAAGAGCCGGTGGGTGTTGCTGGCCAAATCATTCCCTGGAATTTTCCAATGCTGATGACGGCTTGGAAGTGGGGGCCGGCTCTGGCTGCTGGTTGTACGATTGTCATGAAGCCAGCCGAGCAGACACCGCTAACCTGCTTGCGGATGGCTCAGTTGGCTCAGGAAGCGGGCATTCCCGATGGGGTCGTCAACGTGGTGCCCGGCTATGGTCCCACTGCGGGCGGTTCGCTGGTCCAACATCCTGGTGTGGATAAGATTGCGTTCACCGGCGAGCACCGAACCGCTCAGATCATCATGCGAGAAGCGGCCCAATCGCTGAAACGGCTGACGTTTGAACTAGGTGGAAAGAGCCCCAATGTGATTCTGGCTGATGCCGACCTGGATGCCGCCGCAGCGGGTACCGACATAGGGCTGTTCTTTAATCAAGGCCAGTGCTGCTGTGCGGGAAGTCGAGTATTTGTCGAAGAAAGCGTTCACGATGAATTTGTTGCTAAGCTGAAGCGACTAGCCGCCCAAAGAAAGTTGGGGGCACCGCTGAACAAGGATACTAGGCAAGGCCCCCAGGTGGATCAGGCTCAGTTTGATAAGATCATGTCATATATCGATCAGGGCAAGAAAGAAGGTGCCAATTGTGTGACAGGAGGAAAGCGGCATGGCGATCGTGGTTACTTCATCGAGCCGACCATTTTTGAAAACGTGACCGACAACATGTCGATCGCTCAGGATGAAATCTTTGGTCCGGTGATGAGCGTACTAAAATTCCGCGACTGGGAGGATCTGATCACTCGGGCCAATCGAACTTTCTATGGTCTTGCAGCAGCGGTTTGGACCAGCAATGTGACTAAGGCTCATGATTTTGCCAGGCGAGTTCGAGCAGGCACGATTTGGGTCAACTGCTATGACGTCTTTGACGCAGCGGCACCTTTTGGTGGTTTCAAGATGTCCGGCCAAGGTCGCGAGTTAGGCGAAGACGGACTTAGGGCTTATACCGAGACCAAGACCGTAACCATCAATCTGGGTTAGAGCCGATCCGAAAAAAGCTATTCGACCCGCTCAAGCAGTCCTGTAAAGGTTGTTGGATGTTTGGCTAGTCGCTGCCAATTTAGACTGCCAATCAGATCGCGCGCGGCAACCGGTTCGATTCGATCGATCAGGCCCGCGCTCCAAGCCAAGTAGCCAATGATCTTTTCAGGCGCTACTTGCTGATGCTGAAATTCGGCGATGGAGTCGCCTTGCCGTTTGGCCATGCGGTGACCGTCGGACGATAACATCAAGGGCACATGGTAGTAACTGGGGATTGGCCAGCCCAGGTGCTGCAGGATATCAACCTGGCGAAAGGTGCTTAGGCATAGATCACTGCCACGCACCACCTCAGTAACGCCCATATCATAGTCGTCCACGACAACTGCCAATTGATAGGCCGGCAAACCTGAAGCCCGTCCGATAACAAAATCTCCCAGTTGTTTAATCGGATTGGCCGATTGACGGCCCAGCAGTTGATCATGCCACTGTACAACACCAGGAAGAAATGCCCAGCGCAAAGCCAGTTGCCCATTTTCAACTAATATCCTGTCCGAGAACCCTCTCCACCGCTTCGGGGGAGAGGGCAGGGTGAGGGGGAAACCGGAAACTTCGTTTGCGGGCGAGATCGATAGATTTGATGCCGGCCTCGGCAACGACAATCGTCCAGGCGGAGACTTTTGCTCAGTCGGGGACACTGCATCGCTCGATTCTGAACTGCTTGGCGCAGTAGAAAACGGCGTCAGATGGTCTGGTCGACATATTCCGGGATAGATGGGACCATCCAATTGAGTCCAGCCGGATTCATGTGGCGCACTGGAGGCAGCCTGCGCAATTTGGCTTCGCGTGCAGCGACAGGTGTAGACCCGACCGTCCTGGATCAGTTGTTCGAGTACCTGTCGATAGCGATCCAGCCTGAGCGACTGGTTCACAGGCACTTGGCCAACCTGCGCTGGAGGCAGGTCAGGACCGTAATCCCAGTCCAAGCCCAACCAGCGTAAGTCGTCAATGGTCGCCTGAACCGCTCCGGGCTTGACTCTCGTCAAGTCGATATCTTCGATTCTGAGGATCATGATTCCCTTTTGCTGGCGGATCGATAACCAGGCGAGTAGGAATGATCGAGCGTTGCCCAAATGCAATTTACCCGTTGGCGAAGGGGCCAAGCGGCCCACGGGCGTGCGCGAGGATTCTTGGGAAACTAGGGACGGCTCCACTTCTCGAACTCCGTGGGCCATTGGTCTTTGGGACCGGATGGGATTGAATCCCGAGACATCAAACGCCAGTTGTGCCAATCGACGTCCGGAAAATAAGTATCGCCGCCCACATGAGCTAGGACTCGTGTGATCCACAGTTGCCCGCAACGAGAAAGGGCATCGTGATAGATCTGAGCACCACCTACTACCATCACCTGTCGATCAGGCTGGACGTGTGAGGCGACCTGATCTAAACGATCGACCACTGTGACTTCGGGATGCTGGATCGTCAGGCCCTGGCGCGAAAGTACGATCGTCTGCCGGCCTGGCAAGGGACGACCAATCGATTGATAAGTCTTGCGCCCCATCAACAGACAGTGGCCCATCGTAAGATCCTTGAATCTCTTCAGATCGCTGCTCAATCGCCAGGGCAAATCCCCATTGCGACCGATGACACCACAGCGATCCATGGCTACGATCAACGTCCAATCGGCTGCGGCATCTGGTCCAATGTGCGAAGCGTTCATACGGCTATTGGAGCGGGAATGTGGGGGTGAGGATCATATCCGGTCAGCTCGAAGTCTTCCAAACAGAAGTCCAATACGCTTGACTGCTGACCGTGCAGCAGCATCTTTGGCAACGGACGCGGCTGGCGGGTCAACTGCAGTCGAGCTTGTTCCAAATGGTTGTTGTACAAATGCACATCGCCCAGTGTATGAATGAACTCGCCGGGCATCAACCCTGTCGACTTAGCCATCATCAAAGTCAGCAAGGCATAGGAGGCGATATTAAACGGCACGCCCAGGAATAGGTCTGCGCTGCGCTGATAAAGCTGACAGCTCAACCTGCCTTCGGCAACATAAAACTGAAACAGCAGGTGACATGGAGGTAAGGCCATCGCAGGAATGTCCGCCACGTTCCAGGCGCTCACAATCAGTCGGCGAGAATCGGGGCAGGTACGAATCATCTGCTGCACTTGACTGATCTGATCGATCGCCTGGCCATCGGCGGTCGGCCAGCTTCGCCACTGCCTTCCATAAACCGGTCCCAATTCGCCACTGGCATCAGCCCATTCATCCCAGATCGAAACCTTGTGCTGTCGCAAGAAGTCAACGTTGGTCTCGCCTCTTAGAAACCACAGCAGTTCGACGATGATGCTACGCAGATGCAGTTTCTTGGTGGTTACTACTGGAAATCCCTCGGACAGGTCAAATCGCATCTGATAACCAAACAGACTGCGCGTTCCGGTGCCGGTGCGATCCGATTTTATCGAACCCTGTTCTAAGACTTTGCGCATCAGATCTAAGTATTGCTGCATATTGATGATTTAAAATAGAGTATCTTGAGTTGCCGTTTAAAACCGGAAGAGTATCACGATATTCTAACGAGTTCTTTTGGGATGACAGTTAGCCAGCGTCAGAAGCGAAATTTCTGGTGGACAGCGCCAGCGGATCGTGTGCGTGCCAGCTACGCCTCGAGAAACGTGCATCACGGTTGGCGGCAAGGCAAAAAGGCCCGAGGCGAATTGGCTGCCGTAAAGACTGGGGGCAACCAAGGGGCCTATCAACGGGAATCTAGCCTGACCACCGTGAGTGTGACCGGCTAGCAGCAGGTCGATCTGTCTTTGTCGAGCCCAGCCAATGCGGTCGGGCGTATGGGCCACACCTAGTCGCAGTCCAGCAAAGGAAGCGTCTTTCTGGCTAGGTTTGTTTTCCACGCCCCCAGCCGATTCCTTGGGGCGACGCTGGAACCACGGTGTTTCGTCCCCGGTCAGTAGAATCGGCAATCCACGGTGCAGAAGACGATAGTCCCGGGTTCCCAAATCATACAGTCCGATCTGTTCCAAAGCGGTTACCAATGGATTGATGTCACGCAGTCGGCGATCATGGTTTCCCAAAACGTAATAGACACCTAGCGGAGCGCTCAATCGTCCCAGGACCGAATCAATGAGAGGAAGAAAATCCTCAAAGTCGATAATATCTCCGCTGATGGCGATTAGATCTGCATCCAATTCCATCATGCGATCAACTACAAAATGATAATGGTCCTCGCTGTACTGTCCCGTGAAATGCAAGTCGGACAGGTGGCCAATCTTTAATCCATGGCAAGCCGGTATCTCGCGATATAGCTGAATCGTCTTTTGAGTGACCTCCAAATGCGCCCATTCGTTCAGAGGCAAAAGTGACCAGCATCGAGCCGACAAATTGGCTGCCGATCCACTCGGCAGGTGCTGGTGGACGTTGTAGAGCTGGCTATGTGTGTCAACCAAATGTTTTGGTGGTATCAACCAGCGCCGAGACTCAAGCCAAAGTGGCCCAAGAACCATCAAACCGGCCCAACTGAATGCCACCCAAAACCTGAATGCCACGGGTGCGGCCTCGGGCCAGAACTGGTCGCCTCGCAACCACAGCGAAACGGATGGCCAGCACCACCACAGCACAAGCCCGGGAATGAGAAAACACAAGCTGATACAAACTTTTTCGCCCAGCTTGGCGATGGGACGGGGATATCCAAACGCGTTGACGCGATTGAAGCAAAACAGCCAGAAGCCGCAGTTGCCAACCCAACTGAGCATCAAAGCCAACCATGGCCATAGTAAGTGCATGCCGTCGGCCTAGCTGAGGTTCTTGCTGTCGATAATGGATTCAACCACGGTCAGTATCTGAACAGGTTTGAATGGCTTGGACATCAACGACTTCTTGGGCAAGCCTGCTTCGCGGGCTTTGACAATAACGTGACCTGGATCGTGGCCAAATCCTTGCATCAAAGCCAGCGGCACCGGATTGACCAGCTTCTGAAGCCTAAGCATCAACTGATATCCACTGTAATCCGGTAGGTGGATCGACGAGATGACCACATCGTAGCCCGTTCCCGAGCCACAATTGCGAAACATGCAAACCGCTTCGTTGCCGTTGTGTGCCGATTCGACAATGCACCCATATTTCTCCAGGTAGGAATGCGCGTCCTGCACGACCTGCTTGTCCGTGTCCACGATCAGAATGCGTTTGCCTTCCAGTTTCTGATACGGTGGGTCGCATTGTCCTGTTGGTTGAGCATCCGTAGGGGCCATTCGCTGACCGATACTCTGAATGACTCGCCGAATATCTCGAGCATTGGTCAGGATGCTCTGCAACCTACCAACGATTTCCGGATCGTCGCAACCTAGCACCTTTTCGATAACGCTGACCGCGTCATTGAGAATCTGATCGACGGGAAGCGCTACGGCACTATGAATGGCTTCGAAGCTCTGCTGAGCGGCATTGTTTTTCTGAGCCACCAGCAGTTCCAAAGTATTGAGAGCCACCGCAATGTCTTTGGCAAAAATTTGCAAGAATTGCAAGTCTGCATCGTCAAATGCCCCTATCTTGTTGCTTTCGACGTTAATCGTTCCAATGACCATTTCATGAAGAAGGATCGGCGCTGTCATGGAACTGGCGCTACCTTCAAAGGCCTGAAGATACAGAGGATCTTGACTAGCATCCTTACACAGGTAGCACTTGCCGGTTGCGGCAACATATCCGGTGACCCCATACCCCTGTGGTCGGGCCAAAAGTTTGCGGTCAGCCGCTTCTTGATCGATGCCTACGCTAAGCAGTGGAACCAAGTTGCCGCTACTTTGTTCAAGCAGTCGAATCTCGATCACCTCGACATCCAATAAGTCCGCAGTGTAATAACGGATGTTGTCTTTCAGCAGGTCGATTCTTGCCTGAGTATCCATCGCAAAAATTTCGTCAGGCTTTAGATCGGTTAACTTTTGACCCGCCTGATGAATGGCAGCCAACTTTTGTTGCTGAAGAATTTCTGCGGTAATGTCACTGATCGTTGCGACCAACGCTGCGTCTTCTGTGGAAGCTTCAACCAACGGGACAACATGCACTTGGTAGAATCGATTGTCTTCAGTTTGCAGAGTGCTGTTGCTGGCTTGTCCCGTAGCCAAAGCTGTGTGGAAGGGACAAAAATCAGGGCCTAAGATTTGCGCATTGCCGAGAATCGTGTAAAAGTCGGAGCCAATGATATCTGTCGCCGGCGACCATTCATGGAGACAGGCATTGGCCCAACTGATTTGCATCTCGGAATTGACCAAAGCCACTCCCTCGGGCATTCCATCAAGAATTTTCGCGTTTTGCAGAAATCGGATGATGTTGTTGGTGGCGTCTTGAGTGTCCGCTTGCAACAGGACCCCAGAATACCCGCCACGGCACAGTCGATTGAGCGCAGCGATGGGCGAAGCAACCGGCTCAACTTCGACATTAGGTCCCGTTAATAGGTCTCGCTGTTCATTGCCATCGGAAGCTACAGGTACGGACGATTCGGAGGAAAGATTCAGCAACAATATTTTTGATGACATGATTGTCTCTTGCACGGCAGAATTTGAGACTAGGCTCATTACCGTGGAATCGCTACTTGACGCATTGCCAGTCGACATGGGACAGCTCGCAATATGCAGTGATACTGAAATGATACATCACACTAATAATAGAAGTCTCGGTCATTGGCAGCAACAGCAAAGATAGAAAGCAAAAGATCACCCCCAGCAGTGTCGTGCTGGAGGCGACAAAGGTCGAAGACAATCAGGAAACCCATCCAATGATCAGCCGTAGTGCGTTAGACCCCAGGTCAAGTGGCGCGTCTCTGAGGAACCAAGGGCTCGTATTTTCCATTCCACGCCTTTCGCAAAGCCTCAGGGAGTGCCACCCGTCGACTTGTGTATAAGAGACAGATTCCCATCGCCTGCTCCTAATGCCAACAGCGTCAGATAGAGCACAAAAAAGGACATCAAAACGTTGACGAATTGCACGATTGGAACCTTGAGCCTAATGGCAAGCCACAAGAGGTACTCTCATGCTAGCATCTTTCCGGTCTCCTGCCCCCCATTTTGTGGTATTCCGAACAAAGGTCGCAGATGCCAATGAGTAATCCAGAGAAAATAGGGGGATTTTTACAGCGACCACTAGTAAGCATGGATTGAATAGATAAACTTTAACTTCACTTGGCCAGTAAACGATCGGAGCCATCCGAAATCGTTTGCGGCAAGCCATTTTGGGTGTATGCACCCAAATGCAGTCAAAAGAACTTAAGTTAGTTTTCTTGGAATGTGTTGTTCCAGGATCCCGGGCCTGGCCAGCAACGGCCGCGTTTCTTTCCACGAGAGGAGATCTCATGAAGTTTAGCCCGTTTTATTCTCTGGTAGGATTAGCTGCTGCGTTGGTTGCTAATTCTGCTCAAGCCCAATGTAACGACTGCGGCACGCCAGCACCGGCTGCTGCCAGTAGCTGCGGCGGGTGTGGTGGTGCAGCAGTTGAGAGCAGCTGTGGTCCCACCTACACAACAAAGACCGTTATGGTTCCTCAGTACGTCACCGAAAATCAAACGGTAACGGTTACTGAAATGAAGCAGGAAACACGTCAACGATCCTACACGGTGATGAAGAGTGTTCCACGCGAAGAAACCCGTACCCGCAAGGTCACCAAGAGCGTGCCTCGTCAAGTAACGAAGACGCAGACCTACACCGAGATGGTTCCAACCACTCAGACTCAGGACTACACAGTTCAAGTTCCAGTGACTACTCAAGTTGAGCAGTCTTACACAGTTTGCGTTCCTTATCAAGAAACTCAAACTCGTACTTACACTGTCAATGTTCCTTACACCGAAACTGTTGAGCAGAAGTACACTGTTAACGTTCCTTACACCGAGACAGTTGATCAGCAATACACCGTATGTGTACCGGTAACCGAGAACGTCGAGCAGTCGTATCAGGTTTCAGTTCCATACACCGAGACAGTAAATGCGACACGTGTTGAATGCCAACGAGTTCCAGTAACTCAGCATCGTACGGTTTGCCGCGACATGGGCAGCTATCAGTGCCAAACTGTCGAAGTGCCAGCGTCTAGCTGTGGAAGCGGTTGCGGAAGTAGCTGTGGAAGCGGTTGCGGAAGCTGCTACAGTGTTCCAACCTGTGACAAGGGTCATGGTTGCCTGGGACGTCGACGTGGATGTGGCGGTGGCGCCAGCTCTTGCGGTTGTGCTGCCCCTGCTAGCTCTTGCGGTGGTTGCGGCGTTGCCGCTTCGGGCTGTGGTGCTCCTTGCACCACCACTGTGACTCGCCGTGTTTGGGTTCCAAACATCGTTCACGAGCAAGTGCCTTACACCTCCTATACCACTCAGCGAGTTGAAGTTCCTTACACCTACAACGTCACTAAGTACCGTTGTGAAACTCGTACCCGCTCAGTGCCAGTAACTCGTCACGTCAACGAAACTCGCACTCGACAAGTACAAGTTCACAAGTGCCGACAAGAAGAGCAAACTCGTCAAGTACAGGTTCAAAAGTGCCGTCAAGAAGAGCGAACTCAAGAGTACCAAGTTACCAAGCATCGTAACGAGACTCGTACTCGCATGGTTCCTCAGTGCACCATGACAACCGAAACTCGTCAGCGACAAGTAACCGTTTGTGTTCCTCAAGAAAAGACTCGTGAGTACACGGTAACTGAATACGATCAAGTCGAAGAAGAGCAGTCCTACACGGTAACCGTTTGTGACCAAGTAGCTGAAACAAAGACTGAAGACTACACCGTCTGCGTTCCAGTTCAGGTTCAAAAGGAAGTTCAAGTTCAGAAGTGCATCATGGTTCCACAAGAAGTAACCGTTCCTTGCAGCAGCGGCTGCGGCGGAGCTGTAAGCGCTTGTGGTAGCGCATGTGGCGCTACTGTCTCGACTGGCTGTGGATGTGCAGAAGAAGCTCCAGCTTGCGGCTGTGCAGAAGAAGCTCCAGCTTGCGGCTGTGCGGAAGAAGCTCCAGCTTGCTGCGAAAGTGGTTGTGGCAAGAAGAAGCGTGGTTGCCGTGCTCGCAAGAGTTGCGGTTGCTAGTCGTGAGTTCCACGATTGAATTTGACTAACTGTCGTCAATTACTACGAAAGCCAGCGTTGAAAAACGCTGGCTTTCTGCATTTGGCTACAGCCAGTTGGATTCCGGTTTTCCTTGTAAATCCGGGTGCTGACGCTTCCGGCTGATTGCTGTATCGCGGCTGCCGATTCAAACAGCGGCCAGATTATTGGGCTGGTAAGATAGTTAATGTCGATGTATGGTCAGACTGTGGACAAGTTCTATGACCGAGAACCTTACTTTCTTGCACGTTATCCAATCGCACTATGGCTGGGCCATCCGAGTTGTTTGCTGAATTCTACGGCTTGCAGCTTTCCGATCTATGGCAGCGGTGGTTTGACCTGACCGACCTAAGCTTGCTGCTGCCCGGCAGCTTCTGCCATCCCGTACCGGTTGATTTGCTCTGCAATCATTGCCCGACTTCCATATGGGCTGGCTTAATGCAGCCAGACACTCTGCCTCTGCTAGGTAACGGATATGGCGATTGGATTTGTGTTCGGATCAATCAGCAAAATAGCTTAGGCGAACTCATCCACTGGTATCATGGTGGTGGAGACTGGATTCCAGTAGGCTCAAGTATTTCGCAAGCCATTGTGCATGATGCAATCGACAGCTTCCGCCCCAAGCAAAAGCAGATGCTTCGCGGTGCGGCTGAGTCGACCCAAGCTTATTTGTCACGATCGCCTGAGGGATTTTCGCTTCGTGATTTTACCAGCCTACTTTCCGAACGATTAGGTGATTCAAACTCTGCGATCTTAGCCCAAGACGCTTGGCAGATACTGCACGATCGCGGATACGTGTCGGTCGTCGAGCACTTGGTAAACTGTCAATTAGCCGCTGATGCATCCATAGGGGACTTGATCGAACATTACTTGAATCAGGCGTTGACGGATTTTTCTACTCCTTTAAGCGAGTTGCCGGCCGAGATTTGGCAGACAATTGGTGAATTGTGTCGTAGTGTGACTGAGCGGCGCAGTGACCTGGGGTGGAGCTATGCGTTGTCCGGATTAAGCCAGCAGTATGCAGGGCAGGTCGAGTCGGCACGAGAGACATTTTTTGCAAGCCGCATGGCTAGCGCATTTTCAGATCAGTCGGTTCGTTTTCGAACTCATCGGTTTAAGCAACGATATGCAAAATTCTCGATTGCTCAATTGGCATCGGAGAATTTTCAGCTTCTGGAAGTACAGGCCGCCGACCCGTACCTGAACCTGATTCTGAACTGCCCCCCAAACCAGTTGATCCAGTCGGTCCAGTGCTACTGGGAAGATCGGGCCAGTCAGGCGGAATCGTTGGGTGATCACCACGCGGCATACGAATATTGGTATCGTGCCGGTTGGGATCTGGGAGTGGTGCAGCTTTCTGATTACCACAAGATCTTGGAGAGCATGGCTCGATCGGCCCAAGCCGCTGGCTGGCACGGACGAGCCAAAGTGGCCAGCATCCACCTGAATTGTCTGTAATCAGGACACTACTTGCCGATCGCCGGTATGAAGTGGCAAATCATGAGTCAAACCCGACAGGCTGCAAGCGATCTCAAATCGCTCGACAACGACCGGCACTCGATACATAATACTTAGGTCCGTACTCAAACTAGAAATCATCTT
This sequence comes from Aureliella sp., assembly GCA_044234105.1. Classification (GTDB taxonomy): domain Bacteria; phylum Planctomycetota; class Planctomycetia; order Pirellulales; family Pirellulaceae; genus Aureliella. The sequence goes on from JBIIJD010000020.1 coordinate 11,478, forward strand.
TCATGTCTTGAAAATTGCGATCCTTTACCCATGAATCTCTCTAGCACCATTTGTAATCTTCCCAGCCCTACAACGGCCTTGAGCGCTGCGCGCTTGCTTGGCATAGCTGCGGTGTTGACTCTGGTTGGTTGTGGTGGACAGGACGATACCGTGATACCGCCTCCAGCGGCACCGCCAGCTAACGTCGCAGCGGTGCCCACTGTCGAAACAGTCAACCAGCAATTGGGGGCTCAGCCGCCTGCCGACGCAGCTCCTGTTGTTCCGGTGCAAGATCCCGGAGCCGAACTAGCCACAGGGGCCGATGAGCGACGCGGGCTTTTTGGAAGCGAATCTGGGATCGAGTCCCAGAGCAACGATCAAGGCGAGGGAGCCCTACCTGCCGACCAAGCTTTTGCCCAGAACAACTTGGATGCCAGCGGACAAGGGCTTTTGGGCGGTGGCTTGGCGGTTGGGGTTGCGGGTTCGGGTGCAGCAGGTGGGTTTCAAAATTTAAATGGCTTCTTTCAGCAGAGCTGCTACCGTTGCCATTCGAACTTTGAATCCAAGGGCGGAGTTCGCTTGGATCAGATGGATGACAATGTGGCCAAACATGCGGATTTATATCGAAGCGTTTTGGCTCAATTGGAATCAGGAGCCATGCCGCCTGCTGAAGCTGGTCAACCAGATCCTCAGCAGAAAGCATTGGCCATTGAGTACCTCCGAAATGCGGTCAGTACGTTGCCCGAGCCCAGTTTTATCGAACAAGCGGAATCTGAATTCAAACGCGGCGACTTTCAGCGAGCCAAGCAGCTCTTTTATGCTCAGGTTCTGTCGGTGGATGATAGCCAGGCCGCCGAGTACTTGAAGAATATTCGCCTGTATCGTCCCAAAGTGGCCAAGCCAGAGGAACTGAAAGCGTCCAACGATTTTGCCGTAGATGTTAAGCCTCGGTTGGTTACCGAATTGACCTTTGCAGTGGGCATCGATTTGGACGCAGGGCCCAATGTGACTGAAGTGAAGCCGATTGGCGTCAAGCAGATAAGTGGAGCTGGTGGATTTGGCGGTGGCGTCCCTGGCGGTGCTTCTATGCTTGAATCGTTTGAAGATCTAACTGGCGAATACGGAGCGGCACTGATCGCTGCCTTCGGCGCTCGAAAAGGTGAAGGCAAATATGGCGAATTGTTCAAACAGTTGATCCCGACAAAAGCCAGTCAGCCAGCAGCAACTAACGCGGCGGCAGGATTGATGGACGATCGTGGTGCCCAGTTTGGGCAAGGTGCTTTTCAGGGCGTCGCCGATAGTGCTATGGGAGGTGGAGCCAATAAGACAATGGCCGATCAGCCCTTGTCCGGTGGCCTAACATACATCGGTACCGGTTCGATGAGCGAACTGCTGAAAAAGTCGAACGGCCTGGCTGTCGACGGTATTTTCATCTTTGACGTGAAAGCCACACGAAATGCCAGAAATGGAATTGTCACCAACGACACGAGAATGCGTTTTTTGCTGCCCAGCGGAAAGGTGATCGCCACCGCATCGAAGACTCTAAAAAATACGGATATCGAGAGAGCTGCCGCGCAGGGTAAGAGTTCAGATGATGTCAAAACACAGGTTGACCAGGTCTTTGCTCGACTGGACCAACTACTGCTTTTGGACGAGGTGCCCAAGATGAGCGACAAATCCGCATTAAAGCATCTGCACACTCTGGTTCACTCCGAAGCGCCTGTGTTGCAAACGATGGCCGAAGCAAGGCTGTTTCATTCCAAAGGAATCATCAGCCAGCAGCAACTGGAGACCATCTACCAGATCGTGATGGAGGGCAATGAAGGTGTCACGCTGGCCTCGGGCAGTCCCGAAGATCGCAAGTTGGTCTTGGGGCTGTATCTGGAGAAATTGTAGCCGATGATTCATTCGATGAGATCAATTGGACTGAGTACTTGCGGGGCCGCCATCGGCATTAGGATTGTCTGCCGAACCAGCCATCAGCTGCTGGCCTGTGAAGACGATTCCAAACAGCGCTGTACAGGCTAGCACAATCGCTCCACCGCTAGAGACGGACCAGTAGTACGAAGCGTACAACCCAATCAAGCTGCTCAGACAGGCAATACATACGGCCCAAGCAAACATCCAAGGCAGGCGGCGTGTCACCATGGACGCGGTCGCGGCAGGTGTGATCATCAGGGCGGTTGTCAAAACCACGCCTACCGCCTGGATGCCGGTAACTACGGCCAAGGCAAGTAGTACAAGCAACACGTATCGCATTTTCTCTGCGGACAGTCCGATGGTTTGGGCGTGCAAAGGGTCCACTGTCGTCAGCATCAATTCTTTGCTTAGTATCCACAAGCTAATGCAAACGACGGCACAAACGATTGCGATGCCAATCAGATCACCCTGAGTAACCCCCAGCACATCACCAAAAAGCATGTGCGAAAAATCACGGAAGCTCTTGGTCCGATTGATCAAGACAATGCCCAGCGCAAACATGCCGGAAAAGACCACTCCGATTGCGGTGTCTTCCTTTAGCCGGGTGCCTCGGCTTAGCCAGCCGATACCCAAAGCCGCCAGAACTGCGGCCACAATCGCCCCGACCAAAAGATTCCAACGATTCAGGTAGGCGATTACAATGCCGGGAAGCGTCGTGTGCGCTATGGCCTCACCCAAAAAAGCCATGCGTCTTAAAACGACGTACACACCTAGAAGGGAGCAAGTGGTGCCTACCAGCAAACTGGCCAACAGCGCTTGACGCATGAATGCGAATTCGAGCGGCTCCAATAACCAGCTCATCATGGACTGGCGAACTCCATAGGGAGAGCCACCACGCTCTGGCGAGCGTAGCTACGTTCCGATAAACAGCTAATCATGGACCGGCGATCTCCTGGGTTGCCGCGTCGCGCTGACCTTCACAGGCATTTCGGGTAAAGCGACCGCCGGGCAGCGTCTGCACACTGTCCACTCGACCGCCCGAAAGATAGATGGCTACATCAAAGGACTCGGACAGTCGCCCTAGATCATGCGTGGCCACCAGCACACTGCCACCACGGCTGGCGTGGTCGGAGAGTACTTGATCGACAATATCTCGCGTTGCTTCGTCAATTCCGTTGAGCGGTTCATCCAAAAGGAACAGGCTCGCTTCTTGGACAAGCGCGCGAGCGATCAGGACTCGTTGCTGCTGACCACCGGACAATCGTGAGATCTGCCGTCCACTCAAATTAGCGATTCCCAGACGGTCCATGGCTTGGCCAACCAGTTGGCGATCCTGTCGGCTTGGCCTACGCATCCAGCCTAGATGCACGTACCGCCCGGTCATCACCAGGTCAGCAACGGTGACCGGAAAATGCCAGTCGATATCGCTGCGCTGAGGCAAATAGGCGGTGCGATGATGGCATGCACCCACCGCATTTCCATAAACTCGCAAGGTACCCGATCGAACTTGGACCAGCCCTGCAGCAGCCTTCAGTAAAGTGCTTTTGCCTGCTCCATTATGGCCGACTAAGGCAACACGCTGTCCGCCGGCGACATTCATAGAGACACCGGCAACGGCGGGTGCTTGTTGCAAATCGTAACCGATCACTAGATCCTGAACCTGCAGCGCCCAGCTTCCGGCAACCGGATCGCTGTGTCCTCTTCCCGCGTAAGGCCATTTAGGCTCAGCATGCTGACAGCCGTGATGCGCAGTGCCTGTGCAGAATGACAGTTCGTGATGAGTGGTGCCGCAAGCGTTGGTCAACGTAATGACTCCGCGATGGTTTTTGCATTAAATCGCATCATGCTCAGATAATCAGAGGCGGGTGAATTTGCCTCACCTAACGCATCCGTGTACAAAGGTGCGACAACCCCGACTCCGGCTTCACGTGCTACTTGATGGGAAAGCTTAGGATTGACTGTTGATTCAGCAAAAATGGCTGGCACCGCCTGCTCCTTGACTTTGCGAATAATGGCGGCCAATCGCATGGCCGATGGATCGCTGGCTTCGCTGGTAAATGAATCTAACAGACTAAACACTTCAAACCCATAGTCGTCGGCAAAATAACCGAAAGAATTATGAGTCATCACCAACTTGCGACGCTGCTGAGGAATCGACTGAACCTGCTGACGAATTTCTGAATCCAGCGAGCGCAACTGATCGATATACTGCGCAGACCGCTGCCGATAATCGGCTGCAAAGGTCGGGTCCAGTTGGGAAAGCTCGTCGGCTATCACCTCCACCATTGTAACCGCATGACGCAGCGACTGCCAAACATGCGGATCACTTTCGCTGCCGTGGCAAGCACACTTTTCTTCGCGAGGTTGAATATCCCGAGCCACAGCCACTCGGCCCGCTTGTGAGCCGCTGCTTTGGTACAATCTATCCAACCAACCTTCAAACTCTAGGCCATTCTCAAAGACCAGCGCAGCTTTTAGCAGTGAAGCACTATCCTGAGGGGTAGGCTCGTACGTGTGGGGATCTCCGCCAACGCCGACCAGAGTGGTAACCTGGACCCGATCCCCGCCAACGCGTTGCACCCAATCGCCTAGAATGCTGTAGGTTGCAACTACAGAGATCGGTTGATCAGGACGAACGCTGACCGTCGTTCTGTCGGCGGTTTCACAGCCCAATAACAATCCCATACCCAGTGCAACGATCAATATTCGCTTGATATTCTTCATATTTCAATCCATCAGGACGTGAGCGACTTCCGAACTTGCCATCAGCCGGAAAATTTGCTGCCAGAGTCACCCAAGAACGAACATTTCCCGGCTGGCTTATTGCATTTCAATTGCAGGTGCATTATTGTTTCGTCAATGTAATATTAACTGCTAAATCAACAGTTGGGAAGCGGCAATTGAGTCTTTAAATGTGCCAGATAAGGTTTCGCAGTTTCCGCATTAAGTCTAAATTATTCCGCTGGTACAGTTTCACCGGTGGTCCGTTGAGCAGAAATAGGAAGCAAAAGCATGGAAATACGCTTTTACAATTCGTTGACCAGGTCGATCGACCGATTCGAACCCTACCAGGGCAACGTTGTAAAGATGTATAGTTGTGGCCCCACGGTTTACGACTTTGCACATATCGGTAACTTTCGATCCTTTCTGGCGGCAGACCTAGTACGACGACTGTTAGAAGCCGTGGGCTATGAAGTCTGGCACGTCATGAATATCACCGATGTTGGCCACATGACCGAGGACGCGTCGGCCGATGGGACGGGCGAGGACAAGATGCAGGTAGCTGCGCGTCGATTGAAGGAGGACAAAAAGAGCGGCCGAGCCCCTGAGGGCTGCGTGGCCAATCCGGACGATCCTTATCAAGTAGCCGCATACTACCGCGACGCCTTTTTGGAAGATGGCAAGAAGCTTGGATTAAAGGTTGCGTCCGAGTACCCTCAACGCGTTCCCTGCGCCACCCAGTACATTCCGCAGATGATTCGTTTGATCGAACGACTGATCCAGCGCGGACATGCCTATGTGGGTGGCGATGGAGTGGTCTACTTTGACGTTCAGTCGTTTCCTGATTACGGAAAACTTAGCGGTAACACGCTGGCGAAACTGGACAACCTTCAGGAAGGTGCCAGCGGGCGATTGGACGTGCGAGATCAGGCAAACAAGCGTCATCCGGCTGACTTCATGCTATGGAAACCTGATCCGCGTCACGTCATGCGATGGGATTCTCCATGGGGTGCTGGCTATCCCGGCTGGCATATCGAGTGCTCGCCGATGGCCATGGAACTATTGCAAAGTGATGTCATCGATATTCACACTGGAGGCGAGGATCTGATTTTCCCTCACCACGAATGTGAGATCGCTCAATCTTGCTGTGCGACCGGACAATCGGTCTTTGCCAGATTCTGGTTGCACACTCGGTTCCTGATGGTGGAAGGCCGCAAGATGTCTAAGCGCGAGGGCAACTTCTTTACCGTACGCGATGTACTGACGGGCAAGGCTACAGGCTCGGAAGTACATCCAGCAGCCCTGCGATATGAATTGATCCGCACCCAGTTTGCCGCTCAGTGCAACTTCACTAAGAAGGGTCTAGTCGATTCTGCCAATGCGGTGCGCAAGATCGTTGAATTTTCTGATCGCATCGACAGTCAACGTGGTGCAGCAAACACGACAGTAGATACAAGTCATCCGGTTGTGAACGAATTCTTGTCGGCGCTGGCAGACAACTTGAACATCAGCGCGGCCCTAGCCGTTGTGCACGGATGGATTGGAAGTCGCATTGAAGATGCGGCTGAAGCGGCTGGCGTTATGCAGGTTATCGATAGCGTGCTGGGAGTGGTTCAATTGACCAAGTCGGGGTCGGTGGCCGCTCAAGCTGACGAAGAAGATCAAGAGATCTCGCTCTTGTGCCGCTTGATCGATGAAGCCCGCAGCCGCAAGGACTTTTCAGCCGCCGATTTGCATCGCAAGGAACTGACTCAGCGAGGATACGAAGTGCGATCCACTGCCGAAGGAACTGTTGCCAAGAGAAAGATGGCATAGCCCGAAATGATACGCGTCGAGCACCTAACAAAATCATATCAGCATGACGTTTTGGCGCTCGACGATCTATCCTTCAGCGTTGCACCTGGGGTCACCTTTGGCCTGCTGGGACCTAACGGAGCAGGCAAGACGACCACTCTTCGAATCATCATGGGGTTGTTGGAGCCGACTTCGGGTGAGGCTACGATTGGGGGCTGCCGAGTCTCTGAGGAGCCGCAGCGGATCAAGCGGTTGATCGGTCTGGTTTCAGCCAGCGCCGGTTTGTACCAGTGGTTGACACCGCGCGAAGTACTACATTTTTTCGCGGCCGGCTTTGGTTTGGATGCTAGTCTGGCATCGCAACGTGTCGTCCAGTTGTCACAGGTCATGGAACTGGAACGATTTATGGATCGGCGCTGTGCGACGCTCAGTACCGGTCAGGCTCAGCGCGTCAATTTGGCTCGAGCCCTGATACACGACCCGCCAGTGGTGCTGCTGGACGAACCAACTCGCGGTTTAGACGTCGTTGGGGCAAAAATCGTTTTTGACTACGTGCGATACCTGCGAGAATTGCGCAAGGCGATCATTGTTTGTACGCACCAATTGGATGAAGCGGAACGACTATGTGACTGTTATGGACTACTGCATCGTGGGAAACTGATGTTTCAAGGTTCACTTCCTGTACTCCAGCAGCAGACCGGTCAAGCTTCCTTGGTAGACATGTTTCTGAAGCTTTTGCGAGAGGACTTGCCTGCGACAGCTTCCTCGGTAGGGGAATTCTCATGAGCGGAGCCCCCTCCGGTGTGGACCAGAGTAAGCAACGACACGAGTTTGCTGGTGGTCAGTACCAGACCATTGATTCTGCCAGCGATTCGAAGGTAAAAGCAGCCAGTTTTTCTTGGTGGCAGCAGCGAGTGCTTGTCGTGAAGGAGTTGCGGGAAACGCTGCGCGATCGAAGAACTGTTGTGACGCTTTTGGCCATGCCACTGCTGCTGTATCCGCTTTTGGGCTTGGGCTTTCGATTTCTAGCCCTGCAACAGCTTTCCGAAGGTCAGCCCGTTTTGATGGTGGCCTGCAACACGCCTGAAGAAGGTAACTGGTTACTTGAGCAGCTTGAATATGGCAAGTCGGTTCTTGAGCAGGCCGATGGACAGAGTGGATCTACGCTAAGCGATGGGGCTGAACTGCTCTCACGACCGCAGGACAATCCGTTGGCGCGTGAATCTGCCGGTAGGCATCCCGAACTGCATGTCAACATTCCTCAGGATGGCAGCCCATTTGATTTGAAACAGATGGTGACCGAAGGCATAGTCGATGTTGGCATTTTGGTGCAGCAGTTACGCGACAGCGGCCGCCCTGAACTCATGACCGCTCAGGTGCAAATATTTGAGAATCGTGAACTGTCTGGCAGTCGCCGCGCGGCAGACTTGATCGCTGAGCGATTGGCTGCCAGCAACTTAGCACAGATCCAGCGTTGGGCGGCGGCCAGGCAACCTGGTTTCAAGCAACCCATTGCACAGCGTCGCGTTAGTTTGGTCGCGTCCGAGTCACAGACCGCAGTCCTGGGCCTGCTGCCGTTGATCCTTTTACTGATGACGGTGACTGGCGGAGTGTATCCGGCGATCGACCTGACGGCTGGCGAGCGAGAGCGAAACACGCTTGAGACACTGATTTCATTGCCTATTGCCAAGTTTTGGTTGTTGATGGCCAAGTACGTAGCCGTCGTGACTGTCACCCTGCTGACAGGCATGATGAATTTGCTGGCCATGGCTCTTACCTTGTACGCGCTTCAACTAGATGTCGTCTTGTTGGGCGAGAACGGATTTACTTGGTTTTTAGGCGTCAAACTGCTTGCCGTATTGGGGATTTTCGCTTTGTTTTATTCGGGCCTGCTCCTGATGTTGACCAGTTCCGCGCGCAGCTTCAAAGAGGCTCAAGCCTATTTGATTCCGCTACTACTGTTGTCCATCGCGCCTGGTTTGGTGATTCTATTGCCCGGTTGGCAGTTGAATCAGGCGACTGCAGTATTGCCGCTGATCAATATCTTGTTGCTGGCTCGCGATGTACTTGAAGGCACTTCGTCGGCGATTCCAGTGGCTGTTGCAGTTGGATCGACCTGTTTTTATGCGGTCGCCGCTCTAGCACTGGCTTCCAACCGTTTTGCGACCGATGCGGTGGCTGTAGGAAGTCGCGGTGATTGGAGAGAATGGTTGCGTCCGCAGCGTTCTGGAGTGAGCATGCCTACGGCGACAATGGCTTGGGTGGGGCTAGCCATACTTTTTCCGGCCTATTTTGTTGCATCAGGGATCATCTCTCGCGATAATGGGATTTCGGTAGGTTCGCGACTGATCTTGTCGGGCGTGCTGACTACGATTCTGTTTCTAGCCTTGCCGGCATTCCTCCTGCGTTGGGAAGGGGTGGGCCTGATTCAAGGGCTTTCTTGGCGATGGCCGAAGTGGCGGTTTCTTGTTGGTGCCGTACTTTTGGGGCTATCCGCTTGGCCCTGGATTTTTGAATTGATCGTGGCCAGCCATTCACTAGGAATACACGGCATCGATCTTTCGCAACACGAAACAGTTAAGAAATTGTTGAGCGATTGGCAGACCGTTCCCCTGCTATGGATTTTGCTGGCCCTGGGGCTTGCACCGGGTGTGTGTGAAGAGTGTTTCTTCCGGGGCCTGCTGTATAACGGACTTCGGCAGCACTTAAAAGCCTGGGGCACGATTGCCGCGACGGCGTTTCTGTTTGGTCTTTTTCATGTAGTGCTAGCCGGTGGTGCTGCGCCCGAGCGGTTCATACCAAGTACTTTGATGGGCTTTTTGCTAGGGTGGGTTCGCTGGCGAAGCGCAAGTCTATTGCCCTGTGTTTTCCTGCACTCAGTCCACAACTCAATTCTGCTACTTCTGGCCAGATATCGAGATGAATTATCGGGTTGGGGTATGCAGGATGTTATGTATCAGTCGCACTTGCCAGCATTATGGCTGGGAATTGCCGCAGTGGTGTTTATACTTGGCATGTCGGCGCTATTTTCGGCAGATCCGTCCAGAGAAATCCAAGATCCAAGGGCCAATTAGAATTATGCCCATTTACGTCTACCAAGAAATACTGCCAGATGGCACTGAAGGACCGACTTTTGAAGTCCTTCAGAAGATCACTGATCCAGAATTGACGGTTCATCCGGACAATGGCACTCCGGTACGCCGAGTTGTGGCGCGTACTTCGATCGCTGGACGGTGGAGCGACATGAAGGCGGCCTCCAATCTAAGCGACAAAAATTTGAATGAAAAGGGTTTTACCAAGTACGTAAAAGCCGGTGATGGCTACTACGAGAAACGCGCCGGAAAAGGTCCCGATGTCATTTCTGCCGATTAGATTGCTGGCACCGGTCTATTCCCGTCGATCACCCCAACTACAAACCAATTCTTCAAAACTTCAAACTTCAATACTTTCTTTCACTCTTTGTGACCGCATTGACTTCAAGGCTGGTAGATTCATGACCAATAGAACTGCTCCTAATTCCGATCAAGATAACTCTAACGCCAGTCTTGAATCGGCTGCCGTCCAGTTCAAGCCTAGGCTGACCGTACTCCAGGTAGAAGAGGGTCACGACTTGGCGCCCAAGTTTGATAACCAAGGGTTGATCCCCTGTGTGACTACCGATTACACGTCGGGAGAATTGTTAATGCACGGTTACATGAACCAGGAAGCACTAGAAAAATCCATCCAGTTGGGTGAAGCGGTATATTATAGCCGCAGCCGCAAGGCGCTTTGGCACAAGGGTGCGACCAGTGGCTTGGTTCAGAAAATTCGGGAACTACGAATTGACGATGACCAGGATTGTGTCTGGCTGCGAGTAGACGTTGCGGGAAATGGTGCAAGTTGCCACGTCGGATACCGTTCTTGTTTCTACCGTCGTGTTCCGATTGGCCAAGAACGCAGCCAAGGTGACGACTTGCTATTCATGGAAGATCACAAGGTGTTTGATCCCGTGAAGGTCTACGGAGATGCGCCCAATCCAACTCAGTTGTAAGCAAAACTTGCTTGGAGAGTATTTCTAGTAAATGTTGGGAACGTATGCTGGCATTACATCGCCTTTGCCAATGCCATAGCTTTCAAATCGTACTTACCAGCCAAAGCATAGTGGACCGATTCTAACGATTGTGCCGATAAAAGGTGACATGCTTTAAACTCAAAAACTGCGATTTTAAAGATCACGGCACATGGAATGTGCCTACTACCCATCGACGACCACCTCATGCCAGCTCAAACGAATTGTATGACCAAGCTGGTGCGAATTGGTGTTGTCATAGCCATTCTATCCAGGATAGGCAGTTCGGGGATTGCCTTAGGGCAAGTTCCGGTATCGGAAGCCTATCAAGTGGTGCCGTTACCCACGCCGCCTGGCGTGCTAACAGCTTGGTCGCCGGTTGAATCTAAAGTCGCGCAGAATTCCAGTGACTCCGGCGCTCCGCTACCATGCCCCTCAGAAACCAATGAAGATTCACTCCAGAAGCTTCAGCAGCGTATCGAAGCTTTAGAGAAGGCGCTGTCTGAAAAAAGTGATTCCAAGGCCAGCGATCCGCAAAAGGGGGCCACTGACAAATCCAAACCCGAGAAACAAGAATCTGAAAAGGATGCGACAAAGAAAAAGGAAGCGGACTCCAAGCAGCCTGAATGGGTCGACATGTCCAACGACAAATGGAATGTCAAGCTGGGCGGCCACATCCAAATGGATTACATCAATTGGGCAAACGCAGATCCGGCCATAGCTAACGCCGAAAACTATTTCAGTTACCGACGATTGCGGTTGGTGGCTGATGGCACGGGCTATGGTGTGTTTGATTTCCGCTTACAGATGACGCTTGAACCCGGTCAGGGTTCCCATGAAAATCAATTTGCATCGCCCGATGTGAAAGATGCCTATGTGACGATGAACGAGATTCCACTGCTCGGTAGGATGAGGGTAGGCAATTTCTTCGTGCCGTTCAGTCTCGAACAGGTGACTAACGACACCATGAACATCTTCAACGAACGTTCCATTCCAACTCAGGGTGTTTTTGCAGCCGACCGGGAAGTTGGATTGGCATTTTACAATTGCACGCCGGATCAGAATATCAGTTGGGCCAGCGGTGTCTTCTTTGATGATATCAACGATACGATCAAGACTCGTTTTGGCGACAGGCAGGGCAGTCGAGTCTCTGGTCGATTGGTTTGGTTGCCCTTCTATGACGAACCATCAAACGGTCGCTATTTGATTCATACGGGTCTGGCAGTTCTGCATACGGATACTTACAACGACTTAGTTCGGTTTCGCGCACGGCCACAGATTCAGCGAGGCCCGATCTTGATCGATAGCGGCAACGTGGCGGCTAATTCGTACACTACCGGCGGCCTGGAACTGGCGGTTGTTTGGGGAGCGATCACAGTACAGAACGAAGCCTTTGTGGCTAAGGTGAATCGATTGGGCAGCGACAGCGCTACCGTCGGCGGTGCTTACACACATGTGAGTTATTTTCTTACTGGCGAGAATCGAGTGTACGAGCGTTTTGGTCAGCACGGGGCGCAGTTTGGCCGCAACAAACCGTTTACCAACTTCTTCGCTACCCGAGGCGGTTGTGGTTGGGGAGCTTGGGAAGCCAAGGCTCGCTGGTCTCATTTGAATCTGACCGACATCGACCGAGGCCAATACAACGATTTGACAGTAGGTTTTAACTGGTACTGGTCTGATCGCACTCGCATCATGTTCGATTGGATTCATCCGATCACTAGCCGCGATACCGTCTTCGGTGAAACCAGTTCGGATCTGCTGGCAATGAGGTTTGACGTTAACTGGTAACATCAAAGGTATCGACGCTATGAAATCATTCGCCCTATCCCTTTTGGGGCTACTATTGCTATCAGTCATTGTCTGGCCATCTGGCTGCTTTGGTCAGCAGTGCCAGTGTTGTGGATGTACGTCTGGCTGTACCAAAGTATGTCGGTTGGTATGCGAGGAAAAAAAGATCGACGTGGTTTGTTGGGGCTGCCAGAGCGAAGAATTCTGTGTGCCCGGACCGGCTTGTTTCAAGTGTCAGCACTGCGAAATGGTGTGTGCCGATTGTTCTACGGATGCTAAGCAGAACCCGGTATCTTCGAAGTTCAAGAAGTTTGCGTGGTCTGAATGGCTGCCCGGATCAGCTTCGCCATTTACCAAGAAAAAGCTGATGAAGCAGACCATTACGAAGAAGGTACCCTCCTACAAATGGGTTATCGAAGATCTATGCTCGACCTGCGAGACGCAGCCGCCTCTTCTCAAAATCAACCAAAACACTCAATTACCGCCCATCCCACCAGCCTATGCTCATTTGCGATTGGTTGGTTGGTATCGTAGTACAGAGGACTGATTAAAATTGGACAGACAGCAAGAAATGCACCATCGCTCTGCCAGCCGCAAATCACTGGATACGATAATGCTTGCCGCGCAGCAGAACTAGCAGCTCTTCGCCGTCCCGTTGAGTAGCCATGAGAGCGTTCTCCGATGGGGTGTTGTCTGAGATCAACTGAAAATACTGTTCGCTAAAGCGAGCAACAACCTGGATACGATCCGCATTTTGGTCGATGTCGATATCGGTCGCGTTTTCTGCAACCCAGATCTTGCCTCGCTTATAAAGCGTCTGATTCCCGACGATTTGCACTGCGGATTGCGCCCCCGAGCTAGCTGCGGCTGAGGAATCAGGCACCGATTGAAAGACCTGCGGCAAGCTTGCATTTGCTGCTGAAGCTATTCCGGGGACAGGGCTGTCAGTTACCTGATAGTAGAATCCGTCATTGGCAGTCGATTGCGCCGTGTTGCGCATTGAATTTTTCGCGGCGCGTTGCTCAAAGGCGACTTGCCCTCCAGCGGCCTCAAGTTCACGCAATTGCACTCCAGCTCGAATCGCGTTGCCACTGACATTGGAAAGTTCTCGAATCGAAGTCGTCTCATCCGCCAGGAACGAAGTGTAGGGAGTCAACAAGCCATGTTTGGTTGCTAGCGCGACCAGTTCTTCAGTAAGCTCCTTGTTGGGACCGTTTAGATCCAATTCGTCGATGATCTCGCCGACACGTCGAACCGCCCACAACTTTTCGACAAACCCAAAAGTCTGATCAGAACTCTCAGCCGCCAAATTCGCTGAGAAGTCAAACCGTGCGGATTGATCACCAATCTTGCCCGAGATGGAAACCTGTGATTGCCCTGGAACGCGATACCTACCCACGACGACCACTTGATCGCCTTCAAACAGGTCGTACATTTGCTTGGGGTACAGACGGTTGACAGAATCACCCACCTCAGTCGCAATCCCTTCGACCTGAATCTTCAAGCTAACGTCGGTCATTACCGGCGAGCTGATCCGCCGGTACAGCCGACTGACCTGCTGTTCGATGTCTTCGTTGGGTCGAACCAGTTCGTTGTGTCCATGGTTGTCCCGCGAGAGCCGATCCAGCAATCTACTGTTGACATCATAGCCGACTCCAAAGCTAATCAAACGAGTACGATACGCATTGCGTTTGCGCACCAGTTCGCCAATCGCCATCTCGTTTGTCTGGCCGGCGGTGGGTAGTCCGTCGGTCAGAAAGACGATGTAACTGGGACGGTCGTCACTTTGTATCATGTCCAGGGCTCGAGTCAGTGCATCGCTGATGTTGGTGCTGCCACCAGCATAAATCCCTTCGACATACCCCAATGCCGATTTCCGAGTCGCCTCGTCGAACCTCTGAAGCTCCGGTTTAAATGACTCGACGGTATTGTCGTAGACAATGATGTTGAACAGGTCTCCCTCGCGCAAATTATTCAGGACAAATTTGAGTGCCTCCTTGGACTGCTCCAGTTTTTTGCCAGACATACTGCCCGATCGATCGATAACAAACAGAATGGTTTGCGGTGGTATCGAATTGTTGGTGCGCTTGACCTCAGGGCTAGCCAACAACAAAAAGTAGCCGTCTTCGGTCGATTTGGGGCGATAGCTAACTACGCTTGCTCCCAGCTCCGAATCAGCCGTATCAAAGAACAGTCGAAAATCATTGCCGGGGATTGCGTTTTTAGCTTCGATGCTGACCACCGCCTGATGATCATCGGGCCTCTGGATCTGCATAGCGTGCGACGGACTGTAGACGCTCTTGATTTTTGACTGGCACTGGATGCTGGCCGTCAATTTGAGCGTTTCGATAGGCTGCGAAGTGAATTTGGCTGTCGAAAGCGGGTAAAGAAAATCCGTCAGGCGATCCGACTTGCGCAGTAGCTGAGTGAACGATAGGCTCACCTTACGCTCAGCACCAACAGGCACTGGAAAGACACTGGTTTGAAACATGCCGGTACCGATCCATTCCAGCAGCGCCGGATCTTGATTGCGGCGCACATAACCTTCGTAGATAGAACGCGCCTCTTTGGCCGGTAGCAGTTTCGCGGGGTACTCTTTACCATCAACCAGCAGAGTCATCTGGTCAATAGCGCCGTCGTAAGGCAGAGGAAAACAGAAACTGACCTCCATCGTAGCCGACCCGGTGTTTACGAAAGTTTGCGACACCTGCACTCGAGCGACTTGATCCGTGATCCGCGCCTGCATGTCAAGCTCTTTGATCTTATAGGACATCGTAATCGGCAAAGGCGGCACGATGGGGCGAGGCAACGGGATGGGATGAATGCTGCTGGAAATCAACACGCCTTGCCCAACACAAGTAGAACCTAAACAGACGATCTGAATCAAAACCAAGCAACGCAGAAACCGCTTCATCGCTCTCTCCCTTACGGATACAGAATGTGTAAGCCTAGACTCATCTTGTAGTGTTCTGGGGGTAGACAGCGGTCGCAGCGGTCGAGTTCCGAAAAAAGTCGACCAATGTACTACTTCCGCATAAAATCAGATGCGCGATGCCCCATGCACATAACCCGTGGAGGTTAATTGCACGAACTTGCCTCCGTCCTGAGCCCACAAACCGGTTCTGCTCGTAAACTGTCCACAGACCACAGGCTGGCATACCCCTTCTAGACGTTGCCGCAGTTCCAAAAGTCTTTCGCTAGGAACCGCTAACAACAGTTCAAAATCTTCACCATCGCCCAGAGCATGGTCCAGCGGCGACCGGCCACTGGATAATCCCATTTGCTGGGCGGCGGGACTGATCGGTATGTCACCCAACTCCAAAACGGCTCCACATCGCGAAGCATCACACAGTCGTAGCAGATCGGTACTCAGGCCATCACTGATGTCCATCGCTGCGTTGACCAAATCGAAACCCTGCAGGCGATCAACCACATCCAATCGCGGCTCAAAGTCCAGGTGTTTGCCTAACAGGCTGCCACCCAAAGGCCCTGTAACTACGATGTAGTCACCTGGCTTGGCACCTGAGCGAGTCCAGAGGTTATTGTTCTCTACCTTGCCAACCGCCGTCATATTTAGAACCAGCGGTCCACTCCAGCAATTGGTATCTCCACCGGCAAGCGAGATGGCTCGACGCTGACATACCTCACAGACGGCTTCATAGATTTCCGCCGCAAGCGCGTCGGCAGCCATGTCCCCTGCACCATTGTCTGGCAGACACAACGTAAGGAATACAGCGACAGGCTGCGCAGCCATCGCGGCCAGATCGCTCAAGTTGACATTGACCAGCTTGCGTCCAATGCGACGTGGGTTGGTCTCCTGAAGTCGAAAGTGAACTCCATCCATCAAACAATCGGTGGTGATGACCCAATCCTGAGTGTTCCCGGCCAGCACGGCCGCGTCATCTCCAATCCCTAACTTCACCTGCGGCAACCTGGCCGCCCGTACTTTCGCCCAAGCTACAAACGACTGTTCCATCATATTTCCTTGCAAGACGAGTTATTGCCTACCACTGCCCCTCTGGCCAAAGCTGATAGGAAAGGCCGAAACTTTGAGGCGTTACCTGGATGAAAAGGGCTGGCAGTGCCGAGCCAATATTGCGGTAAGTGCCCGTTTTAACAACCCTCAAACCATCTGGTGCTTTCAGAAAACTGATGCTTTCAGAAAACTAGTGCTTCCAGAAAATGCTCCTCAATCGCTAGATTCGCTAGAAACCAAACAGCTTTTGTAGTCGTCTCATTTTTTCCGGTGTCTGTTTTTCAGTCGCATGGCACTTTCACCGATCTCTTACGAGCAATGCAAGCAAATGCGGGCGGCATTGGAGCGGCCGGTTCCGGACGACGTAGTCCCAAGAAGCGGCAATTCTATCGGAAGGCACCCCTACCCTCAAAAACCTCAACACTTAACGGAGTATTTTAAGATGAAGAAAGCTTTGCTAATCGCCTTTATCGCGATGACATTTGTTGGTAGCGGCTGCAACACAGCCAGTGCTGCTGGCGGACGATACGGACGACCCTCAGTCAGCCAAAGAGGTCAGATGGGACCGATTGCTCGATTGATCGAACTAGAACGACGCAAGAACGCAGCACTTCGTCGCATGTTCTTTGGCAGCTAGACAGTACAGTACTCGACTGGAAACTGAAGACTACGATTGCCATCGGCCGCACCGTGTGCCATATTGTGGAGGTATACAGGCCAGCAAACAGCCTGTGTACCACTACAAATTTTCTTGGTGGAGCAGTGCCAGATGAATCAAGTGAGTCGACGAGAGCTACAGTTTGGCAGCTTGGATGATGCCGTTTCAGAAGCAAAGCGGTTGTTAGCCGATGGTTATTTGCCAACGGGCAACTGGAATTTGGCTCAAGTACTTGGCCACTGCAGCGACTGGCTCAGTTTTCCCATGAACGGATACCCGCGAGCCGCGCTGCCGATCCGAGTCATGCTATGGATGATGAAAATCAGTTTTGGCAAATCGCTTCGAGCCAAGATTTTGAGGACTCGGCAAATGAAATCTGGCGGGCCCACCATGCCTGCCACGGTCAAGAAGGTAGATGAACTGGCCGATGCGGCCGCAGTGGATCAATTTGCAAAACAGGTCGAGCGTTTTAAGTGTTTTCAAGGTCCCCTTCACGCCTCACCACTCTTTGGCAAAATGAGTCGCCAAGAGATGCAAGAGCTGCAAATCATCCACCTTCAGCATCATTTAAGTTTTCTTGTCCCCAAGAGGCCTCACCCGTGATTGATCCTGCGTGCCACCTGGAAATGTCGGAACTGTTGGAGTTAGACAAGCGTTCTCACCTACATCCGTTCACCATGTTGTCCGACCATCAAAAAAACGGACCACTGATGATGGTGCGCGGTCAGGGAACACGCTTGACAGACCATGCCGGCAGAGAGTATCTCGACGCTTTTGCTGGCCTGTGGTGTGTCAACGTTGGCTATGGACGCCAGTCCATTGCCGATGCTGTGGCTGATCAGATCAAGCAACTACCCTACTATCATTCGTTCTTAGCAATGGCTAACGAACCTTCGATTCGTTTAGCAAGTCAACTGGTCAAGTTGACGCCAAAATCGGTCACTCGCGCCTTCTTCGGCCTGTCCGGATCGGACGCCAACGATACCAATGTCAAAATTATTTGGCAGTACAACAACCTGCGCGGCAAACCTGAAAAGAAAAAGCTGCTCGCACGTCGCAGTGCTTATCATGGCGTTACCGTCATTTCTGCCAGCTTGAGTGGTTTGCCCAACCTGCACGGTGGATTTGACGTGCCCTTAGATATAAACCGATTCTTTCATCTAACCACGCCACATCACTATCGATTTGCCCTGCCCGGCATGACCGAACTGGAGTTTTCTGCGTCACTAGCACAGGAGCTAGAGCAGTTGATCTTGCGAGAAGGCCCTGAGACAATCGCCGCATTTTTTGCAGAACCCATCATGGGCGCAGGCGGTGTTTTTGTACCACCAGCGGGCTACTTTGAGGCCATCGTCCCTATTCTTCGCAAGTATGATATTTTGCTGGTAGCCGACGAAGTCATCTGCGGATTTGGACGGCTTGGAAAGTGGTTTGGCAGTAACACCTACAATCTTGAGCCAGATATGATGACCTTGGCCAAAGGTCTGACTAGTGGATATGTTCCTTTATCTGCTTCGATGGTCAGCGAATCTATCTGGCAAGTGCTCGAAGGCAGCACCACGCCGTTTGGTCATGGCTTCACCTATTCGGCTCATCCCGTGTCAGCCGCCGCTGCTCTGGCCAATTTGGAAATCTATGAAAGCGAAAATCTAGTCCAGCGAGCTGCTAAGACGGGCAATTACCTGCAAGAGCGACTGCGCGAAAGACTGGAAAGCCACCCGCTGGTTGGAGAAATCCGTGGAGTGGGAATGGTAGCTGCGATCGAACTGGTTGCCAATAAGAGAAACAAGCTGTCGTTTGATCCAAAGTTGGCGGTGCAAGTACGAGTCTACAAAGAGATGCAAAAACGCGGAGTCCTAGTGCGGCCCATCCCCAATTCTGTAGCCATCTCTCCACCGCTGATCTTCACGGAAGCTGAAGTCGACACCTTGACCGATGCACTTGGCCAGTCGTTAAATGCCACCGCCGATCAACTGATCAACGAAGGACATTCTGTCGGGTAAAACTTTTTATCATTCAGCTTTCCGAAATGCCAAGACATGGATTGAAAGGGGCTATGTCTCAGTAGCAGCTCTGCTAATCATCCAGCGTAACAGTCCCCGATGGAAACAATTCCAAAGTTTCGCGACTAATTTTGTCTGGGCTATCAGCAATTGGTTGCAGTTTGCCGCCCAGCCAATCATCAAGTTGGTCCGTGTAATGGCGACTGAGCGGATGACCGGACTGTCCGGCAGGCATAATCGCCTGAGCCCTTGGCGTCGCCAACATTTCGATGACCACTCGAACTGTTGCGCCGTGCGATACTTGAAATGGTCGATCGTAACGATAACCGGCTCGGCCTACCGTTGAAGTTCCACCGCCCAGGCTGCGTGGCGATTGGTTGAACAATAACCCCAGCGGCAAAGCGGCGGCTCCCAGTTCATGTCGCAAGGTTAGCTGCTGAAGTCGATCCAGCCTCCACGATCCAGGGTCTGGACCCAACTGATCGATCAAGTCTACGACGGTTTGTTCTAAAGCGGCTGCAACATGCTGCGACTTTCCGCTTGGCCACCACGGTGATACGTCCTCCAGCAGCAGCCGATCTAGTGCGTGATTGAGTACATATCCGCGCTT
Source organism: Aureliella sp. (assembly GCA_044234105.1). Lineage (GTDB taxonomy): Bacteria > Planctomycetota > Planctomycetia > Pirellulales > Pirellulaceae > Aureliella. The sequence goes on from JBIIJD010000020.1 coordinate 30,975, forward strand.
CAACAAACTGTTAAACAGCTCATCGCCTAACGGCTGCTTGAACGCCTCTTCAGCGAGCTGAATATACCATGCTTGGAATATCAGAGCCGCAGCGCTATCTGGATGGGCGATGGGCGACGCCAGCCATTCTTTCAGTAATTGAAGCGACTCCCGAGCCGGTTCCGACAGAGCCTGGGAGGCAACTGCCTCGAGCAAAGATGGCAACAGCTTTGCTGCTTGTCCGTCGTACCAGTCGATTTGTAGTTTTCGCATATCGTCAAAGCCGATTTTGTCGCCCGAGGACAGAACCGAATGTATTCTGGCGATACGGTAACTGGCCGCATTGTCTGCAGAGACCATTGGACCTTGGCCTTCCGCATTGACCCGCGCGTTAGCTGCCGCAACGTAGCCTGATGGCGGATTGAAACGGCCAGGCAGTTCGGCAGGCGGAATCATTCCAAGCCAGCGGTTACTCGAAACGTCGCCGGGAAGAGCTTGAAGGCCACTTCCGAAAGCCCTTTTGGGAAGCAGCCCGGCTGTTCGAAATCCAATGTTTCCGTCCACATCCGCGTAGGTTGCATTTAGACTGGGTGCCGCCAGCCGGTCAAGTGCGTCGGTGAACTGCTGCCAGTTTTCAGCGAAATTCAGTTCCAAGAGCGCATCCAAGCCCATACCGCCAAGATGATGAGCGGTCCAGCACAAAGAAATGGGAGGATCATCACTGACCAGCGGACCGTTTTTGGTTTTGATCACTGTGAATGGTTCCGCACGCTCTCGACCGGACACTGGTATCAGGTACTCTTCCTTTTCTGCATCGTACCAATGCTGTCCATCCAGAAACTGATCAGGATTTTTAGGGTGTCGCTTTTCAATGAATAAATCCTGCGTATCGCCGATATTGGTGAATCCCCAAGCGATGCGATGATTGTAGCCATTGATCACACCTGGTAAGCCAGCGGCCGACCAGCCGCGAATCTGTTTCCCGTCACCGTAAAAGAGATGCACTTCGTAAAACAAATTCGGCAATCCCAGTTCGTCGTGAGAATCAAAAGCGAATAGAGCGTGGCCTGAATCAGTTCTACTTGGAGCCAAGCACCAGCCGTTGCTACCCAAGCTCAACCGAGGCAGCTGAGCATTAACGGCTGCATCCAGCGTCGAAAGCGCATCGATTGCCTTGCGGACTGATGGCAGGCGAGCCAAGTCTGAATTCTTGCTAGTTGATTCAGCAGCAATTGCAGCGATGGCTTGACTTAATGTTGCCGAAATCGCCTGCCCTTGAGCTGCTGGGCCAGGAATGACAAACGGATAGTCAGGGTCGTTTTCGGCTCTGTCACCCGAGAAATACTCCAGTTGTTGGGGGGATAGAACCCGTACTAACTCCAGTCGCAATAGTTCGTTGTGCATGTTGCCGGCTGATTGGTAGGCCATCAAGGCACCAACCGCAAACACATCCGACCGCGTCCACGGCTGCGGAAGATGCCTAAGCACCAAAAATTCAATGGGTCGAATCGACATTTGTTGTATGGCCGCGTTTACTCCGGACAGATAATCGTCGACATATTGCAGCAGTTCCTCTGATGCGTTCGCTTCAAGCCGCTTAGCCAACTGAGGCACTCCAACTCTCAACAACTGTTGGTCGGTCTCCAACAGGCTGCCGCCCAATACTTCAGACAGTCTTGCCTGGCCAGCTCGGCGGAACATTTCCATTTGCCATAAGCGATGCTGAACGTGTAGCCAACCTTGAGCGGCCAGAGCATCGTAGACCGACCGTGCTTGAACAAATGGGCGCTGCTGATCGTCGAAACGAATTGCCACCTGCGCAGCCAAGCCGTGGAACTCAACTCGACCGCCTGTCTGTGGCAGTGATCCTCGCAATAAGGCATATCCGGTCGCAACTAGAATTATCGAGGTCGCCACCAGGACCATAAAAACATTTCTGAATAGCCTCCATTTTCGAATCGGCCTGTTCGAGAGTTGATGTCTATTCGAAGTCATGCAAATGATACTTTTAACGCTGTTAGTTGAAACGAAAAAGCCCTTGGAAAACATGCCTATTGATGTTTGCCAAGGGTTGATGATGGCTGATTAAATGACCCTTTTGAGTCTCAATATGTGCAATTCTCGCAGAAAAATGGCCAACTGCCTAGCCTCTTACGGAAGTGTAAAAACTCAGCGTATAGGTTAGCATAACACCATCGGAAAAGGCTACCTTTTTGGGTCCCGCCACTTAGTAATAGCCCGAAGGCTTCATCCTGTGCTAGTGCAACGACGCCCTTGGTTTACCGTTTTCTTCGGGGTAGAGAACCTTAAGCTCGCACAAACCTTTGAACCTCCATCTTTGGTGTTCCCCTATCCGTCAAAAATAGTCCACCTCAATTCGATGTCAATTGCCATCACTTCACCGGTGAACTACCAGCTTTCCCGTTTGAGGTCGCCTACCTCATCAAATAACTCGTTTGTTGATTAGAGGCCTGCTCGATTGTGGTGCGCATGCTAACACCCGACCCAAGCAGCGTGTATGATACGTGAAGTCAGTCTGAGTACCGTGGCTGATTTCCACAAGCGAATTAGTCGGAGGCAATGGCTTTCCAGGAATCGCGGTGGCATGTAACGCTTTTAATGTTGCGAAAGCCGCGGAGCAGAATAGCCTTGATCGCGAATTCTCTTCAGTAGCGACTGCATGGACTCGGCGCGCTGCGGGTGCTGGGTGGCAAGGTTGTATCGCTGGCCAATGTCATCTTTTAGGTGGTAGAGTTCTACTGGCAGATCGTCATCTACCGGTTGCCTGTGCTTGGCCTTCCAACCGTCTGGGGCTCGATGGGATGAATAGCCTGACTTTGCGTGAATCAGCAGCCAGTCACCGTCTCGCAAGGCATACTGATCGGGCTTCGTATTGTGGACCAATAACCTGCGCGGTCCCAGGTCGACCTGCCCGCTTAGATAGGGCAGAAAATCGTGCGAATCTTCAGCGCATTCATCTGGCAATTCGTAGTGAACCAACGCAGCCAGAGTAGCCATCAAATCGACCTGCGAAATCAATGCATCTGACACGCTGCCGGGTTTGATGACGCCCGGCCAGCGGATGAGCATCGGAACACGGTGCCCGCCTTCGTAGATATCACGCTTCAAGCCACGCAGCGGAGCAGACGACCAATGATCGTATTTCTCGTCTCGCACATAAGCGTAGTATTCAGGGCCATTGTCGGAAGTAAATATGACGACGGTGTTTTCGCTTTGCCCAATTTGCTCGATGGCCTTCAGGATGCGTCCACAGGCGTCGTCGGTCTGATAGACAAAATCTCCAAAAGAACCCGCCTGAGACTTTCCAACAAACTGATCGTTCGGAATGATCGGCGCGTGAGGCGAAGGAAAAGGGACATACAAGAAGAACGGCTGGTTGTGCTCTTTGCGTGAGAGTACGTAGTCGACGCTCCGCTGAGTCAGCGTGGGCAGCACCTGATAGAAGTCCCAGTTAGAAAGCGCCGGACCGGGTCGAGCTTCCCAGTTGCCTTCCTTGGTCGGCTCACTGAAGTCGCCGTCGATGATTGTGTCCGGTGCTCGCAGTAAGTTGCGATTCTCGATCCAACCGTAAGGGGGAAAATTGATCACGTCGTCGCCGAAGTAGTAGTCGAATCCGTGGTCAAGCGGACCATCAGGCACTGAACTGGTCCAGTCAAAGTCCTGCGGCTGGATAGAATTCTTCTCTGTTCCAGGCCTTCGAATGGCATCCCAGTCCCAGCCCAAATGCCACTTGCCGATGCATGCGGTGGCATAACCTTTTTCGCGCAACATCTGTGGCAAGGTGAGCTGCCCCTCCTTGAATACCGAAGCTCCCAGAACACCCACAATGTCATGAAAGTCTCGCCAATGGTGCCTTCCAGTCAGCAACGCATAACGCGACGGTGAACAGATGCCCGACGAAGAATGCCCGTCGGTAAATCGCATGCCAGTCGCAGCCAGCCGATCCAGATTCGGCGTAGGAATCTTCGAGGCTGGGTTGTTCACCCCCAAATCTCCGTAGCCCATGTCGTCTGCGTACAAGATGACGATATTGGGCGGACTTGATTCTGTCGCATGTAGCGAGTTGACGGACATTATCAGAGCAGTCAGAAGCAAAGCGTGCCTCGCGGTCCAATTAACAAATTTAACTCGTATTATCATCTTGAAAGCGTCCATTTAGGAGACGAGCGTCGTTGCTTTGAGAGAATCGTGAACGGTTTTGTTGTTGACTTGCTTAAGCGATCGTGCGCCCCACGCTTGACACGCATTCCACGACAATTTCCGTGATTCGACAGTAGTGGACTTCGTTAGAAATCCTGCCCTCCATTAGAACTGCTACAATGTTTCATGCCAAGCATCATGCAATGCTGGTGGAATCAATAGAACGTCTCGCCGTAGAGCGGAAAACGGCAATGAATGGAAAGCTGTCACCTTGAAACCTGCAAATAGCATCGCTTTAATTTGGTTGATCTTCATCGGTTCTTCAGCACTGGCGCAGGAGTCCCCCGACCTATCCAAGCTCGATCCGGCAATGGCCGCCAGCCAAAGAGCAGGCCGAGCCGACTTGGACTGGCACGATGTGTCGAATTGGGGGGCTGAAGGCCGAATACTGCCGGATGACGAAAGAGTCAGCTGGTTTGATCGCATGCCCAAGTCGGCGGAAGGTAAGGTGACCGATGCCGTTTGGAGCCTTAGCCGAGATAGCGCTGGCATGATGGTCCGCTTTCGCACCGATTCACGGTCGATTTACGTACAGTACAAGTTGACCAAGTCTAGATTAGGAATGCCACACATGGCTGCCACCGGCGTCAGCGGTGTTGATTTGTATGCTCGCAACGAAGAGGGAAAATGGAAGTGGGTGCAAGTTGCCAAGCCCGATTCGCAAGACGTACTCGTCGAAGTCATTGGCGGGTTGGCCCCAGGCATACGCGAGTACGCTGCCTACTTGCCGCTATACAACGGTGTCGAGTACCTGAACATCGGCGTGGTCAAGGGTTCAGAATTTGAGGGGCTGCCACCGCGCCAGCGGCCGATCGTGTTTTACGGTACCAGCATTACTCATGGAGCGTGTGCCAGCCGCCCAGGAATCGTACACACAGCAATTCTCGGCAGACGATTTGATGTGCCGGTGGTGAATCTCGGCTTTTCTGGGAATGGTAAAATGGACTTGGCCGTTGGAGACTATTTGACTCGTATCGATGCCAGCGTCTACGTGATCGATTGCCTACCAAATATGAAACCTGAGGAAGTGGGTCAGAAGTGCATTCCGCTTGTCAAGCAAATTCGTAGCGTGCGTCCAAGCACTCCCATTGTGCTGGTCGAGGATCGGCGATTCACCAACGATTGGATCACACCTGCCAAGCACGCCTTTCACACCGCCAATCACGCAGCCCTCAAAGCCGCCTATGAATCGCTGCTAGCAGAATCAACAGTGAATCTATTCTACGTTTCAGGCGACCATCTCTATGGCGACGATACCGAAGGCGCCACTGATGCGTCGCACGCCAACGACCTGGGATTCATGCGCCAAGCCGATGTGTTCGAACCTATTTTGAGTCAGGCGTTGGACTATCCGACTTCGCAGGCAAGATAGTCAGCAACGTTCTTGCGGTGGCTCGAAGCTGATTGTCCTGAAAAGCAGCACGGTCCATGATCAAAGCGATTGCCCAGCGGTCCGGCTTTGTTGATAATGGTAATGGTCCATCGCAATGCTTAGGAGCGTACCATGCCTTCCCCTTTTCCAGGAATGAATCCCTATCTGGAACAGCCCTCTGTCTGGGAGGATTTTCACAACCGTTTCATGGCCTATGCCGGCGAGGCCCTTGCAACTCAAGTTCGTCCGAATTTCTTGGTCTAGCTAGAAGAACGTGTTTATATCCACGAACCTTCAGCCGACGAGCGACGCAAGTGGATCGGCAAGCGGGATATCGCTGTGATTGGGAACTCGCCTACGAGCCAACCTATCGTCGCAACCGCCGACCCAAACTTGAGCAACAATGTGAAGTCTATCATTACCACGCTCCAGGACGCCGACATTGAACGACATGCCTTCCTCGAGATCCGCGATCGATTGGATCGAGAACTGGTGACTGTTATCGAGGTTTTGAGTCCAACCAATAAACGCTATGGACCGGATCGCGAGCAATACTTGTTGAAGCAGTCGGCGATGATGTTCGTTCCCACAGGCTGGAAGCCTATGCCACATCAGCTTGGCGCTGTCCGGCTACTCCTTGGCAACTTCGAGCACCAGCTTGCCAAAATTCTCGCCATTGAATAGCTTCAGCAGCGTGGCAGGAAAAGCACGCACTCCGCCTTCGACCACGTCCTCACGGCTCTTCATACGGCCGTCCTTCAGGTACCCGGCCATCTCGGCGATCGCCTGAGGGTAGCGATCCGCATAGTCGAACACGACCATGCCTTCCATGCGCGCTCGGTTGACCAGCAGCGACAGGTAGTTCTTCGGTCCCACCATAGCACCGCCCACGTTGTTGTATTGGCTGATAGCACCGCAGATGACGATGCGAGCCTTGCGATTGATGCGAGTTAATGCTGCGTCCAGGATGTCGCCACCGACGTTGTCAAAATAGATGTCGACTCCGTCAGGGCAATGTTGCTTCAATCCTTCTCGCACTGCATCCCAGCGCTGTGCGCCAGCCGGGGCAGGGGCTTTGTAGTCGATGCAGGCGTCGAAACCCAGTTCCTTCACTACCCACTCACACTTAGCCGGACCGCCAGCGATGCCGACGGTGCGCAGGCCCTTGATCTTGGCAAGCTGACCGACCGTCTGGCCCACCGCACCGGCAGCCCCCGAGACCAATAGCGTCTCGCCTGCTTTGGGCTGCCCCACCTCAGTCAGCCCAAAGTAACCTGTCATGCCGGGCATGCCGAGCACGTTCAGCCACTGGGTGACCGTACCCAGTCGCGTGTCGATGCGTGCCAACCCCGAGTGCTTGAATTGGTTGGGAGCGATGTTCCAATACTCTCGCACTCCCGGGCCGCCAGTCACCTTGTCGCCCACTTTGTATCCAGGGTGTTTTGACGCAATAACGACGCCAACACCGCCAGCTCGCATTACTTCACCCAGTCCGACAGGTGGGATGTAGCTCTTGCCTTCGTTCATCCAGCCACGCATGGCCGGGTCGAGCGACAGAGCCAGTACCTTTATCAGCAAGCCACCTTCAACGGGCTCGGCCACCGGCTCCTCTGTAAATTGCCAGTTGTCATCGGCGGGCAGTCCATTCGGTCGAGAGGCCAAGCGGACCTGGTGGTTGACGAGTGTTGCAAGCGTGGTCATGAAGGCGTTCCGTAGTTTGATTGAGGGCGACGCATCCAGGCAGGAGCGCCGGTTACCGAGTGACTTCTAATAGGCTGGATAAAAGGTGATTGTAATCCCTGACTCAACAATTTTGCAGCGGGCTCGCAGACCAATTTGGAAATCGGATCATGCCCATGAGATTCTTTCTGTCCATTACCGCCTTTTTGTGGACGATGTCGATCTATTTTCATTTTCTGCCGACGCGCAAGGTGATCCAACAGACTCTCACGTGGGCATTCAGTAAGTGTGAAAGACGGTTGAGAAGGACTGCCGCTGGTGAATTGGTCGACTGAAGGGGGTGACTTGCGAGTCGCTCACTTTCTGGGATTGCATGGGTTGCAAGTCATTCCGCTATTTGCATTGGGCTTCCATCGATTTCGTCCCAAGTCAGCCGCAATGCTGACCGCTCTTTTTTCGTTACTCTACGTGGCCACCTTTACTGCTGTCTTGATTCAAGCGCTGAGCGGACATCCGCTGCTGGGTGTTGTCTAAGTTGGCTTATCATGGCGATGGTTGCTGTTGGATGCAATATAGGTACTCGTCGGACCGAAGGAAAAGCTGTCCTTGATCGACGGCTGGGGTTGCATTGAATTGGTTGCTATCGGAAGCGATTGACGATAACCCGAGTAGGCCGCGAGAAATACGTACTTGTCGGTAGGGACTGGACTGAAAGACACGGCTCCTGGCAATTTGCATTTCCATTGAAGGTTTTCAGTATCGCTCCAACGAACAGGTATGTTCACGCCTCGTGGTAGGCCAACAGTTCAGCTTCTATGATCTGAACTTAGCTCAGGGTGACGTGGAAGTTATTAACTAAGAAACGAGCTAGGTTCCCAGGTCGCCGAACAGTGGAGTAGACAGATATCGTTCGCCCAGGCTGCACATTATGGTTACGATGCGCTTTCCATGAAATTCGGGACGAGCAGCGACTTGTGCGGCCGCCCACATATTGGCCCCGCTGCTGATGCCGGCTACGATCCCTTCGCTCTTGGCCAACCGACGTCCCCACTCAAATGCATCTTCATCGTCAACTTGAATGACTTCGTCAACCAGTGAAGTATCCAGGTTCTTCGGGATAAAGCCAGCGCCGATTCCCTGAATTCGGTGTTTGCCCGGAGAACCACCACTAATAACTGGACTCTGCTTAGGCTCTACTGCAATCGTCTTGAAGTTAGGATTCAGCTTCTTAATATAGCGTGAGACCCCGGTGATTGTCCCGCCGGTTCCGACGCCGGCTACTATGGCATCAATGTTATGCCCGCTATCTTCCCAAATTTCAGGCCCGGTAGTTTTTTCGTGAATGGCCGGGTTAGCAGGGTTCTCGAATTGCTGTGGCATGAACGCATTGGAATCTTGACTGACCAGTTCATTGGCCCTGGCGATGGCTCCTCGCATGCCTTCTGCTGCAGGGGTTAGAACCAGGTTAGCTCCCATGGCTCGCAGCAACGAACGCCGCTCGACCGACATGCTTTCGGGCATGGTCAGAGTCAGTCGATAACCTTTGGCTGCACAAACAAAGGCCAAAGCGATGCCCGTATTGCCGCTGGTGGGTTCGATGATATGAGTATTCTGAGTGATCTTGCGGTCTCGCTCGCCCGCTTCAATCATGGCTGCGCCAATACGGTCTTTCACGCTGTTAAGCGGTTGGAAAAATTCGCACTTGGCAAACACCGTCCCATGGCCCTGAGGTACCAGACGATTGATCTGAATCATGGGGGTGTCACCAATGGCCTGAGCTGCGTTGCTGTAGAGCTTATTTCTAGGCATAATCACTTTCCTTGTATTCTTGGCTTAAGTTGACATCAAATCGACGATACTGGAGGGCGTCAATTAGTGACTGGACTATTCCAGCTAGCCCGTTCTTCGCTGGTCGATGCAGGAGATATCGTACCGATAGTCCCAGCGGCTGTTGAGAGCAGGTTGGCCAGAAATAGGCTAAAATTCCGAGGTCGATTCCTAAAGCTAAGGATTCAGGTCCGCTGGAATATCCGGTTAATCACGGAAGGCTCGCCAGGCTTTAGGCAAGAAATACCACCGGTTGTCGATTTGAAACAGTCCATCGTACGACATTCCTGAAGACTCTCCGGGAGCAACATACTTAAATCCGTAGAACTTGGTCTCGGGACGAAAGTGCCGGGCTTGAGCGGAATAGCCACCTGGTAATTCAGACTGATCGAGTCCAAACACGACGACTTCGGATTGTTCTGTATTGGCGGCGGGCACACCTTGCCGAAGCTCCCGATAGACCTGCTGACAATAGTCCGTCAACCTTGCTAGGTCGTCAGCGGAAGCGGCAATGGCGGCAAGTTGCGGCTCCCCTGGCCGGTATTGGCTGGCTTTTCCCAGGTCTTGACGAAGCAGGCTTGCGATTTCGCGAATCGCCTTTTTTGTTTTCTGACCTTCGTCCGCGTTTATTCGGGGTTCCTGGGGGATTGATGCTCCAACTCTGCTCAGCTTTGCGGCCAAAAGTATGCGTACCCATTGATCTACAACCTGTTCCGACGGTCGCTGCTGGCCTTTGATCGAATAGGCCAAGCGATGAACATCTTTGAGTGCGAGCATGTAGCGTACCAATTGCCGGTGCTTTGCATCGCCGTCGGGTCCGGAGTAGGCAACTGCAACAATGGCTGAACTGTCGTCCTCGTGCAGTGTCGAAGACTGGACATCTGGCGTCTTGTTTTTTATTTGTTCCAAGGCAACCGAGATCAATCGTTTGATAGTCCCAGCCTGTGCGCCATCCAGAATGCGCTCAATCGTGAACATTTCAGTCCACTGAGAAATGGATTCTCCAGGCAAGAAAAAATGTGCACTCGACGAACCAGCAGACTTTTCGCGCAGTCCTACCTGCCAGCCACGTCCATCCAAATCGCATTCGACGATTTCAGTCGGTTGAAACAGTGTAGGCTTAGCGCCTCGTAGATCGATTATTTCGTGAACCCGACCATCGCGAAAATCAACTGCTAGGAAGCCATAAACAAATCGAAATCCCTGAGGCATCTGCACCCTGTGGTGTGGTTCACCTAGCACAGAGCGGATAGTGGCTTCGGGAGTATTCACCGTGAACAGCCCGTCAATTTTGAAGGCATTCATCACACTTTGGATGCCCGTTTGAACTCCGCCATGACTGGCCGACAGTTGATATGCTTTACTAAGTTGCTCCCAAGCAGCAGGCAGGTTACCTAATCGGTACAAGGCTTGTGCGTAGGAACCAAGTGCTGCCAAATCTTCAGGGTTTGCATCGACCACAGCCTTCAGCTCCGCCAGGTTGCTGGCGGGATCAGAGGCGGCGTTTGTGGCGTCGCCAGCTTTTTGCTCTTGCTGGGGCTCCAGACCATAGCTGTTTATCGCAGAAGCACAAATAAGTGTGACAACCCAAATACTGATTAACTGTCGATTGATGGTCCAGGATCTCTTGTTGCATTCAATGTACGGGTTTCTCATCGTCAAACACCTTTTCGTGAATGCCATATTTCTGTCCTAACTTAATGTACTGTAACATCAAACCGCTCTGGCCGCAGCAAGCCCAAGAGCACAGCATAGTCGGTCGATATCCTGAGTCGAATGAGTGGCCGAAAGGCTGATTCTCAGTCGGCTGGTTCCGTTGGGAACGGTCGGGGGCCGGATGGCAGGTACATAGATTCCTTGTTGGCTTAAACGCCTGGACAGGGCAATGGCATCCGAAGCTTCGCCTATAACCAAGGGAATGATGGGACTGCGTCCTGAAGGAACAGTCCATCCCATGTCACTCAGTCTTGTCCGCAAAGCACTAGCCTGTTCCAGTAGTTGTGTTCGGATTGCACCGAGCGAGGGCAGCAGTTCGACTGCAGCCAACGCGGCTGCCATCGCGGCTACCGGTGGTGCCGTGCTGAACAGGTAACTACGGCAACTATTGACCAGATATTCAATTGTTACTGAACAGCCAGCCACATAACCGCCAACTCCGCCCAGCGATTTACTGAGTGTCCCCAACTTGAGCAGCACCTGGTCTGACAAATGCATCTCCTCCAGCAAGCCAGCTCCGCGAGTTCCAAATAGACCCAGCGCATGTGCTTCGTCGACAATAAGCGCGCTATCGTACTGCCGAGCCAATTCAGCCAATTGTATCAGTGGAGCCTGGTCGCCATCCATGCTAAAGACGGACTCAGTAACGATCAGGCTACGCTGGTATTGGGCTCGCCGACTTATCAGTTGACTTTGTAGATGATCCAGGTCGCAGTGATTGTAGATTACTCGGTCTGATCGTCCGAGTCGAATTCCATCGATCAAACTTGCATGATTAAGCTGATCACTGAACACGATGCTATCCTGGTCTAACAAACAAGACAGGACGCCAAGATTGCATGCGAAGCCGGAAGAAAATACAAGTGAGTCTTCCACTAGATTGAGTTCCGCCAGCGCCTGCTCGAGTCGGCTGTGAAGCATTTGATGACCGCTCAATACGGGACTGGCCCCACTGCCCCAGCCGTAGAGTTGCAATGTCTCCTGTACAGCCGTGTATATATGGGGATGTTGTCGAAGACCCAGATAATCGTTATTGCCAAAATCCAGTGGAGCGTCGATTAGTCGAGTTGCTGTCGTGTCGTGCGTGCGTGAGTCGGTCGTAGCTTGAACCCGAGGCAGCAAGCCGCCGCGACTGCGCCGCAGGTCTAGCTCTTGCAAGCGATGCAAGCGTCGCTGAAGGTGATCTTGCCACGACATATCCATGCCTTCAACGTATCCATCGCAGTGCGTATTGCATCGGTCTCTCAAGTTCTAGAGCCGCCATGTTTACTGCGGTGCATATACAACCACCTGATTCAAGTGCAAAATGCCAGTACCATCCAAACCGATCTTGATGTAACTTGCCTGCGTACCCTCTGGTAGTTTGATTTCGTAGTTCTCGGCAGGTTTTTCGCTACGCCACACCTGCTGCCACTGCTTGGCATCCTCGGAAACCCATACAGCGAGATCCTTGGCTCGGTCGTAGAACTGTTTGTTTCTTCGGTTTTGGACAGTGATCAGCGCAAGTGGACTGGGTCGTGCCAGTCGGATCGTGATGGCCGGTGAAGCCACAGCCGGCTCTGGGGAATGAAATGCGAACTCGCGTCCACTAGCATCGGCTCCACTAAGCAATAGGTTGGAATGCTTCATCCAGTGAGCCTGGAAATCGGCCGGGTAGGCCACTTGAGCATCACGCGAGATCTCGATCAATCCGTCTCGCGAACGCAGTTTGCCGATATCCTGAAGAGCTGTTAGTGTCCAGCCGTCCTGGACATCTAAAGGCGCAGCATCCAGGCTGGTCAAGTAGGTCAATAGATCCAGGAATTCAGCCGGAGCAATCGTCTTGGCCAAACCTTCGGGCATCGAGCTAGCTTTCATCTCGTTCCGCTGCTCGATGTTTTCTTTGTCGACGACAACCTCCTTGCCCTTGCCATCTTGAGTGGCGACACCCAGTGTCAATTGAGCGTCCGTTTCCTTAAGCACAAAACCGGTGATCACTTCCCCGTCAACCGTCAAAATCTGAACCGTTTCATAGCCTTTGGCAATTGAATCATTGGGCCAAAGAATGTGCTGGATAATATCGTCTTTGGGATATTGAGCACCGACCATATCCATGCGAGGCCCAAAATCTTTTCCTTGATCTCCCACTCGGTGACAGCCAGCGCAAACGCGAGAGAACACCACTTGGCCGCGTCCTTTATCACCGCCACCGATCCTAGCCAATTGACGTATAGCAGAGCGTCGTTTGTGCTTGGGTAGCTCTGGGTTTTCAGCGTCGCGCAGCGGCTTAACCGCCTCACCGCCTGGCCCCGACTCCAATTCAAAGACTTCGAAATATTGACGCAGAGACTCAGGACCCTGCGGCAGGAAGTTGCCAGTTTTTCGAGCTGCTTCCACATGCGGACGCAGCGCCTGCAGCGTGTGCTCCAGAGTATACTGTGTCCAATAATCCAGTGGATGATTCACCACTTGAAGTGCAATTTCTGCCGCCTGTGATGTCTGAAGGAAACTGAGACCACGCACAGCTTCTAGTCGTACTCGCGAGGCTGGATCGTTGACGGCGCGGGATAACACATCAAGCGTCGGCTCGAAACGCCGGAATTCATTGGAGACACAGTGGACTGCAGCGGCACGAGCCCGCAAATCTTCGCTGGCCATCACACGGTTGACCAACGCAGGGTCCAATTGTCGAAAGCTCTCTTGTAACCACAGCGCTTCGCACAGCTTGTTGGGCGATGCCGATCCGGTAGCCAGCCAACGGTCGACGGCCGCTAAGACTTCCGCCTTCGGTCTGGCTCGAAGCTCACGTCTGGCTCGATAACGAGTCCTGGGTTCGTACTCTTCCAGTTGTTGCAACAGTTGATCGTTGGTTTTGCCGTGTTGCAAGACGGGTGTGAGAAGCGGTTTGTTCTTGTTCACCAATCGATACATGCGTCCGTGAACATGGTCGCGATTGGGGTCTCGCTGTGAATACTGCATGTGGCCAATCAGCGCGTTACACCAATCGCCGAACCAAACTGCACCATCGGGACCAATCTGAGGATCGATAGGGCGGAAAAAATTATCTGGCGAATCCACCAGATCCTCAATTCGCTTGCCTGCATAGCCTGCACCCTCTGGATCGTCGCCCACTTGAAAACGAGTCAAGCCATGCATGTTGATCACGCAGGCGTAAATAAATTGCCCCTGCACATCATCAGGCAGGTGTCGCGAAAGCAAAAACTCGCTACCGATAACTGGCCGCATGCCTTGATTGTCAAAATTCGGCCGCAGCGTGCGACGCTGAGCGACTTCGAATCCGGACAGCGGGCTGGCCCAATGCTGCTGGGCTCCCGTTCCGTCTCCCACAGTGCCCATGCCCCAAGGATCAAAGACCATGCACCAAGGATTACCGTAACCCGGTGTTCGGAAATAATGAAATCGCATGGATTTGGGATCTAATACGTAAGCCCCCGATGGCCCCTTGTTGCGGAACGGTCCCCAGGGTGTCTCCATCGTCGTGGACATGGCGACGCCTTCCAGCATGTATAACAGACCACCATGCGACCATTCCCAGGCCCCCATGGCGTGGTGTGTGTCATCGGTGGCAATGCCATCGATCCACTGGGTGACCTCGTCTGCCTTATCGTCACCATCGGTGTCGCGCAAAAACAGGATGCGCGGCTCGTCCACGACCAGCACCCCATCTTCGTAGAACTCAAAACCGGTTGGACAGATCAACTTGTCATAGAACGTCTTGCAAACGTCAGCCTTGCCGTCCTGGTTGGTGTCTTCGAAAATCAGCAGTTTGTCACCTGGTTTGGCCGAACCAGGTAGCCACTGCGGATAATTGACCATACAGGCAACCCACAGTCTGCCCTTGGTGTCAAAAGCGATTTGTGTAGGGTTGGCAAGCTCAGGAAATTCGCGTTCCGAAGCGAACAGTTGAACCTCGAAGCCCTCGGGCACCTTCATTTGAGCGATGGACTCTTCGGGAGTCGGATACTGCAGCGTCTTGGGTTCTCGCTTCTCACGGAACGCATCGTCGCGCGTGCCAAACATGGTTTCAGGAATAAAGACTTCACCTGTCTTAGAATCGTCTGGGACTGGCGGAACAGGCTTGCCTTGCACCATGTCCCAGATGTACTGATCGCGGACAGCTACCATCTTGCGAATCTTTTGATATTCGCCTGGAAACGTTTCGGTGTCCCAGGTGCGCCTGCCGCCATACACGTACCAGCCATTGAGCATACGGTAGTCCTGCAAGTGCAACCAGGATTTGTCATTAACTACAGCCCGCACTTGCTGAAGTAACGATACGTCGGTACCGGTTGGGTGGGGACTAGGAAACAATTGCTGATCCAACTGCTGAGCTACAATACGGTCGCCTGCCTCGTTCAAGTGCATGCCATGCACGGTAAACTGCATACCAGCTTGCTGTTCGAAAGCGGGCTTGGTGGCAGTGAACAGATCCACGTAGGGCACCTTCAATTCCGCAGCCAGTTCGGCGATGGCCTGAACGTATTTGACAAGAACCGCATTCTGTTGATCAGCATTTGGCAGAAGCGGATTACCTGTGCTTTCGACAGCGATGGGGCTGACCAGAATAAAACGCGCGGGCCGATCTGGCTTGGAGTACTCGGTGCGCTTGTTGTCGATCCAGCGCTGATAACTCTGTTTGAAGTTTTGAATCGCCGCTGGCGAGTCGCCAGCGAAATGCTCGTTGAAACCGAAGAAGCAGATAAACAGTTCGGGGCTGAACTGAACCAAAGGATCATCAATCGTAGTGTAGTTGTCCGGTCGCTGTTGGTTATCCACTTGGTCTGCTGGCCAGCCAAAATTCCGAAAGACCAACTGTTTCTCTGGGAAACGGGTATGCAATAGCGATTCAAAATAGCCAAACAAATTCATGCGTTCTGCCAGCGATCCGCCCATCAAAGCGATGCGTTCGGATTGCCGAGGTTCGAACATGCCGGCCCCATCTGTGGGCTCTGGCTGAGCGAACTGGGGACGGAATTTCCAGTCTGGCGATCCCTTGGGATCTGGTACCTTTGGGCTCTTGCCCAAATCCAAGTCGGCGGGTCGCAAATTCAGATTCTTGAAATACTCTTTGTTATTGATAAACCCATAAAAAGAAGGATAAAACGGATCAACATAGTCGACATCGGCTTTAGCAGGTACCTGTCGGCCTGTAAGAAAATAGGCCGCATTGACAATCAAGCGGCGCAGATTTTCGTCAACAAAATCCACAGAAGCACCCGCCGTAGTAGCTAAAGCAGCTCCCTCCTTACGCCCATCGGGACTGGTGTAACGATGAATCCAAGCCAGAGGCTGCATCGGATTGTTCTTGTCACCTTCCACATCGGGTGAACTGGGCTCCAAAGTTTGTGTGACCGCACCGCGCAGCAATATTTCATCAGACTCGGTCAAATGGATAACGCCATAGACATCGGAAGGGGCGAAGAAGGAACCCACTGCTCGCAATATAGGGTGGTTGGTCTTATCTGGTTCTGTGACACTGCGTGCGCCTTGGACCTTATGAACACCATGGTGACTAACCCAGGTTTCGCCCAGAATTTTTAGACCGAACTGATCGTAGGGTAGACCTCCAAAACTGCCTTGGCCGGTGAAAGCGTGAGTAGCGGTTCGAGTACCAATGACTGGCTTGCCAGCGTTCAGGAAATCGGTTACGTAACGAGCTTGCTCTTCTGAAGGTTTTCTAAAGCGAGTGCCGATGATCATCAGATCTGCATCGGCCAGCACTTCCCAGCCCCGAATGCCTGCACTGTTATTGGGATCGATGTACTCGGCTCCATCGGGGCCCATGGCAAACAATACGGTACATCGAAAGCCATGCTTCTGGCTCAAGATCTTTCCCAACATCGGCATCGATTCTTCTGTTCGATACTCTTCGTCACCGGCAACCAGCACAATGTGCTTTGCAGTTGGCAAGTTATCGGGAGGGGTAAAGACCAGACGATCTGCCGCCTGACTAACCAAAGATACAACAAAGCAAACAGCGCTGAAGCAGCAAAAGAAAATCAACTGTCGAAGCCGCGTCATGGAAGTACAAACCTTACGCAAAAGTTGAAAACTGAAGTGTGGACAAGCTATCGCCCAAACCCAACATACTAATCGAAATTGCGTCGCTAAAATAGTGCCTATATCCATCATTCCGATCGGCTCATAGTCGATCGGACCGATATCGACGCTGCCACCCGACAGCGGTTGACGCAAGGTTAGCAATCGAATTTTCCGATATCAACTTCTTTGGATGACATTCTGCAAGTGGTGTTGGTGATGATAGAGCGTGAAGAAGAGCATTTCACGCATGGACAATTTTCCAAGCAGGGGATGTGGTAGGCGAATTTGATCTAACGACCCGTCGTCCCACCCTTCGGTGACTCGAATAAGTCGTTGCCAGATCAAATTCCAATCAAGCATGATCTTTTCGCGAACCGATTGCGGATCGCTGGGAAAGCCTCGACGCTTGGGAGCATAGCTGCCCGCCTGCCCACCCTGAATTAGCACCTGCTGATACTGACTTCGAATCTGGTCGTAGCTGCGAGAAGAGCCTGACTGCACTCCATACAGCAGCCTGGGAATCACCCGAGGCAGTCGCATGGCCAAAGCTACCGGTCGCGTGGACTTGTTCAGGTGCAGCACGTTCTCGGCAGGCGACCATTTCCCCTGGAACTGAGCGAAGAAATACTCGTTCGAAAGACTATCCCAAAACTTTGTCGCTTGCTGATACATGGAACTCAGTGCATCCAGAAGCTGGCTGCGGGTCGCTGGTATGGTAAATTCAATGGACGACTGGGCTGTCATCTTGGCACGCTCCCTGGTGAAACAAAATCTGCTGGACCAAAGCAATTTACCCCTTCTCGTTTAAACAAGTAAGCAGCCGAACCGCCGTCTCGCCCCCTCCTGCTGGCCACAAATCCAGGTCTCCACAAGCGAGATTTGAGGTTGGACTGACCAAACCCACCCATGAAATCTAGCTTTTGGGCTGGTCCCGTTTGCAGAAGGCTCTAAATTCAGTTCAGAACAGGGGGTTTTGAACTCCTAAGGATAGCGACGAGTACTTATAATAGAAGAGTACTTATAATATTGGTCTGTTTTACGTGTTGTCAGGGATGGACGATGCGTTGTGACTATGCATAGTTGATGTAAGACACTGTTTTCTGTTACACACTGGAACTCCAAAATGAGTCAAGCGACACAAGAACGCCCCCAAACCAAGAGTAAGTCAACCGAAGAGGCCGCCGCCTCTGATGCCATCTCCTTGATCCTGGCTCAGGCCGGACGAACTGCGGAAGAGATCGCATCGCTGGCAACTCTAGACGACGCGGACCGTGCGGCTGAGCAGCAATTTTCTGGCGAGGCACCTACGCTGACCACTTTGTTTGGAAACATCAAAGCTACGGAGCTGGATGCGGGAGTATTCAGTCCATCGCCCGATGTGGCTGCGACCATGGCTGCGTGCTTGGAGTTCGTCGTTCAGCGTAAGAAGGCGGGAACGCTGCTGGATCATTCCAAGATGCTGTTTCACGACGACACGCTGGCTGGATTGTCCGAGCGTGGCTTCTTCGGCTTGGCCATTCCCAAGCAGTACGCTGGCAGCGGTGCCAAGCTGGGCGACTTGGGGCCGCTCTTGCGAGCGCTCACGATGGTACATCCCGATTTGGCAGTCATGTTCGAAGTGCATAACTTCCTGGGCCCCGTCACACCGCTGTTGGACTTTGGAACCGAAGAGCAAAAACAATACTATCTACCAAGGATGGCTCGCGGTGAGCTGCTGGGATCATTCGCGCTGACGGAACCGGGCGTGGGAGCTGATCCGAGTCGTCTGTCGCTTACCGCTCGCCGCGATGGCGATCAGTATCTCGTCTCTGGCGTCAAGTGGCCGATTACCAATGTGGTCTACGGCGGCTTGTGCGTTCTAATTCTGAAGATCGAAGGCGACGGTCTGAGCAAAGGACGAGATTCAGCAATGCTGCTGTTCGAGACACCCAAAGCTGACACTGCCAACTTCCGCATGATCCGCAATCGCCTGTGTGCTTTCGACTACTTGTGGAACGCTCGATTCAGGCTGACCGATTGTCCAGTACCAGCCAAGAATCTCTTGGGACCCGCAGGTCGCGGTTTAGCGCAAGCCTTTAGTTCGTTGGCCAAGGGCCGCGGCGGCATCTGTGTCAATAGTGCAGCCAAGATCTTCCGCTTGTTGGCTCAGTTGATTCAAGATCCAGAAATCGTCGAGAAGAAATCCGAGAATTCCAATCGTAACAAACATGGTGGCTGGACTTCGTTCCGTAATACCTTTGGCAAGCCCATTGGCCAATCGCCAAGAATTCAAACTTGGATGGGACGCGCGATATGCCATGCACTGGCAAGTCGTGTCCTAGGTGATGTGTGCTTTCGCTTGGCCGCCAACGGCGTCCGCGACGAGACGATGGGCATGATCGCGAAGGTTTATGCCAGTAAGGCGCTGTTGGAGACAGCGATTCGTTCCTATCAGATTCAGGGCGGTCGAGCCGTGCATGTCGATGAACGACGCCAAGCGGTGCGTCGCAATGGCGAACAGGCTGGTCAGGATGAAAGCCTGATTGAAAATTACATCGGCGAGAATATGCACGAGTTCGCCATTGCAACAGTATACGAAGGCCCCAATCCGGTTCTGGCCGACGTTGGCGCGCCCAACGCCATGACTCGCGATGTACGTACTAAGTATCTCGAGCCCATCGGACTGGCTGAAGCCAAGGGTAGTTTTGGTCTAATTCCAAAAGTCAAGTTCGGTTGGTTTATCGCCAAGACAGTGCTGGGTTCATTTAACCCTAAAGTTGGATCATTGGATGGCGTTCGCAACTTGACTCCTCAGAAGGAAAGGTTGGTCAGGCGTGGCCTGAAGCGTAATCGAGCCTTGGGACGCAAGATTCTGTTTGTGATCGCCAAGTACCAAAAGAGCTTCATGGATGAAAGTTTCTTGCTGGGGGACGAAGGCGGAGTGTTCGATCAGTTGAGCGTATCCACAGCGTCGTTGTGCTACGCGATTGCCATGGAAAAATCGCAGCCCGAGTACGCATTGGTGGCTGAAGCCTTGGATCTCGAAGCCACGTTGATGCTCAGTCATCGGCCAGCCTCACCTCAGCTTTACCGAATGTGGGCGGAGATCGGCCAGAAGGTAATGGACCCAAGCTGTACCCTTTATCAAGACCTGATAGCTGACATCCAAGTAAGCCGCATTCCACTGGACCCACGTCACGTCGATCGTTACATCTAGCTCACTTCGTACGGCCATAGTGCCATCAGATTTGAAGGCGTATGCGCTGCCTGTCTCCTGAAGTCAGCGCAAGCGCCACTTGGCTACTGAAACCAATCAGCCCGAATGTGTTAGCATCCGGTTCTTTCTCGACCGTCTAAAAATCTCCGAATTCACGCAACCAGAAATTCACCTGTTCGTCGGTCATCGCTGGTGAATCATCTCCAACGCTTTCCTCGTCAACCACCACTTTGACTCCAAAGCTTCCTGCTTGCAACCGATTCAGAAAGGATTCTGAATCCAGTGAAATCGCTCGTCGCGCGCGAGCGCACCGGCGAACCCGCATATCGCTGGAGACAACCGTTAGGCTCTTTGGCGTGTGGTGACGCCGAATGAGTTCCTCCAGCAAATCATCTGCCTCGGGATGATCGTTGGCGAAAACAATCTGCATTCCGCTCGGCAAAGTCTCATCATGCGTCGGCTCGATTCCTTGCGAAGCATCAAAAATGATGCGAGTTTGACTGGCCAGTTCCGGAGTCAACTTGGATGAAAGGTGATTGATCAGCCGATGCCGGGCTGCCTTGAGCCAATGGGGGCCTCGACCACGGCCTACAAGCTGACTTTGAAACAACAAGTTGTAGCCATCAATCAGAATTCGCACCGATGTAGACTCGCGAAACTCCAAAAAGTACTGGAAATAGCGGGACGGGAAATCAAAGCCTATCCCAGAGCCCTTTTCACATCGACGGGCAATTTGGTTGGGTAAAGGGTAATGCCGTTATCGATTTCCTCGTTAGCGAATAGCCGTGTGTACTGTCCCCTCTCCACCGTGTCCCCTCTCCACCGGCTTTGCGGGGGAGAGGGTAGGGTGAAGGGGTTTTACTTGTGGCTTAATTGCTTACGCGGCCCTTAACATGGTAGTTGCTCGCGTAGAATAGTCCAATTGAATCCAGTGAGCAGCCGCCTGCGGATGGATGCTACATGCCGATTCGGGCGATTCATCTTTGGGGGCGACCACGATTTTTTCTGGATTTCTGTTCAGCCATGCGGCCCACCAAGCGGTAGTCTCGCGAGAGATGACTTGGTGTTCGCAGGCTGCCATTAACAGCATCCATTCATACTGGCTTCTGAAGTCGCTCTCGCGAACCATGACCACTGGGCAATCGGTAGCCAACTCAGACGCTGCACGATGAACGTCCTGGCTGAACAGGAAAATTGTAGGTTGATTTCTAGTTCTTGCAGCAATCCGCTCGACGGCGCGACGGTAGTAGCTTGTAGGCAAGTCACTGCTCGACGGCATCTTCAAAACTTCGCCCGATGACTGCTGACTCGGATAATGTACCGCCAGACTGCTTTGCCCATTGATCAGCTCCAACATGGCCATGCTGCGAGTGGAAAGTTTGGCAGTTGGTCTTAAGTCGCTGCGCAGTGTGTCGGCTATCGAGCTAAAATAGCGCTCGCTTTGCCAGTAGCCTTTTAGCAAAATGTTGCCTCGATAATTCAGGATGCTTGGATCGAACTGTGCTTGCGATTGCTGTACAACTCGCTGTCCTGCGAGCAGATTCTGCAACTTTCCGCGACCCAACCAACCTAACCAACCACAGGAGCGGTAGCGATTTGCAGCAATAGGGATTCGAATGTTAAAATTACCCAGACCGTATTCCTGTTCACATTGACAATCAAAGCTGCGAGTGTCCAGTTCCAGCGGACAGCCAAGGCGCTGCGAAAGCGAACGTCCCATTGAGTATTGAAACAGTTGCTGTCCCAAATCGCCAGCCAGAGCTACCGTGACTCGATCCTTGGGCCGCGATTTGCCAGGCCACGAACGTCGATTCTGATTCGGATGTGTTTCAGCGGTCGGTCGCCACTGAATCATCATCGGTAATCCTAATTTCCAGGCACTTGGATAACAGTAACCGGCGTGCCGCAACGAGTAGGCATGATCCAAGAGGTGGCGATTCAAATAGGACTCTTCGCTGCGGAATGCGGCCAGTCCATGGTGGTAGTCGTCCAGCATATTGGAGTACACCGAACGAAGCAGCAACAAAAAGGCTGCGGTCGATCCGCCTACAATTTTACCGCTCACATAGCACTGTCCCAAACCAGTTCGGATAAATGCGTTCGACTTCGGATTGCGTTCGTAGGGCACACGATTGACAGGAATATTTACTTGCCCCGCATCTTGAACAGCAACCAATTGATCGGATTCATCCGGCAAAAAATCGGTACCGATCTCTCGGGTCAATCGACAATTGGCATCGAAGGCATACAGGTAATCAAAATTCTCTAACTGCGACCCAGCGGCAAGGTAATACTGAAACGTGCTGCCGGGGACATAGTTTTCATGAAGAGCGGCAAGAGGCACAACCGTAACGTTTGGTAAATTCTGCAGCAGCTTGCCACCGTTGGCGAACAAGAAATAGTGTTTTTCGACGCTAGGCATCAAGTACCGTTCGGCCGATTGGTAGAACGTCAACCAGTCCTGCTTGGCAGGTTCGAGGCAAGATGACAGAATCGCTATTTTCATAATTTTGAACCCTCAATCTCAGGCACATTGCCAGCCAACCACTGCTTATACGCCTTGCCGGTCCATGATGGCAAGGTGACTTCGAAACGAGATGCTCTGGCTACTCGCTGGCAAAAAAGATCGTGCGAAAAGCACGGTAAGCAAACTCGCAAGTGAAAAAGTTATTGTTTTTGCTAGCACTTTACTACTTGGCTACTAGCTCCACTTTTCAGTTTTATGGCATTACCCGCGGTGTCAGAACTAAACACAGGACATCGTTCCGTCTAATGATTCTCTTAAGGCGGCAACCAATCGCTTCAACTTCACATAAAGTTTTTTGCGTTATGTACTTCTGGCAAGTAACGATCATCAATAGTTGACGCCGCACAATCGACTGCCTATACTGCACTAGTACACTAATGCAATTAGTCGTCAGAGTAGTATTTATGTTAATCGATCCTAAAAGTCCGACGCCCATTTTCCGACAAATCGCCAATCAACTCATTCAGGCCATCAACTCCGGTGTGTACAAGCCCGGTGAGATGCTGCCTTCGCTTCGACATTTCGCGGTGGAGATCAAAGTCAATCCCAATACCATTCAACGAGCTTATGAGGCGCTAGAACGAGAGGGGGTTGTCGAAACTCGACGCGGGATTGGGGTCTTTGTACTCAACAGCTCACGGTCTCAGTGGAGCGCATTCGAAAAGAAACTATCGTTGCAATTTCAGCAATCCATCCGTCAAGGAATCAAAGAAGGACTCCAACCCGACAAGATTCGCAGACTGTTCGAGTCGGCCATGCACGAATTCCTTAAGGGAGCCGCGCGATGATCTCGAATTCCCTGGACTATGCTCTGCAAACGGTTGATCTGACCAAGCGTTATGGGAATAACATCGCCTGTGATCGTATTAACTTGGCCGTGCGATCTCGTACGACCTTCGGGCTTCTTGGGCCTAACGGTGCGGGTAAGAGTACGCTGATTCGCATTCTGATGGGAATCACTCAGTGCGACTCGGGCCAGGCAAAGATCCTGGGACAACAGAATCTTCGGCAATCCGATCTGCGAAAGCGAGTTGGTTATGTGCCTTAGTTCCACTTCATCTATCGCTGGATGACAGTTCAAGAAGTTCTAGCCTTCGTTGGTAAACTATACGAACACTGGGACAGCGAGTTGGCCGACTTGCTGCTGGATAAATTTGAGTTGCCATTGTCCAAGCGAGTTTCTGCGCTCTCGAAAGGCATGACCGCCAAGTTAGGATTGCTGCTGGCCTTATGCTACCATCCCGAGATATTGATTCTGGACGAGCCAACGTCAGGCCTAGACCCCATCATTCGGGAGGACTTTTTGGCCAGCATATTGCAAAGCCACTCGGGCAACGGCAGGACCGTTCTGTTTTCTAGCCATCATGTCGACGACGTGGAACGAGTTTCGGATGAAGTCGGCATCATCGTAGCGGGTCGCTTAGCTGTTCAGGGGAGTCCAGATGAACTTCGTAGCCGCTTCAAGCGAATCCGCGCGGTTCTTCGCGATGGCACTTTGCCTTCTTTGGTACCCACCGAAGTGATACTGCAAAAGACGTCTCGGCGCGAATGGTTATTGACGGTCAAGGATTTTTCCGACGAACTGGTAGCCAGAATTCAGTCTGAAAACGATTTGGTCTCGATGGATGTTATCGACCTGAATCTGGAAGAGATTTTCAAGGATGTCGTCCGGGGGCTGAGTCAAAAACCAGCGGAGTAACGAGAATGTTTGTGGCTGTACTTAAAAAAGACTTGAGTCTGCTGAGGAACTATTGGCGAAGCGCTGCTGTAGCAACGATTGTCTGTTACGCGATTGCAGCCGTATTCGTCGTTTGGCTAACCGAATACCAGGACGAATCAATGCAACAGATTGGGGCTCGGAGTTTCCTGGTGCTTGGAGTCGGAAGTAGGATTGGGATGGTGGTTACAGTGATCTTCACTGTCGCCTTGGCGGGAAGTGTCTTTACGCTGGAACGCAGTGATCGATCCGCCGAGTTTTTAGCTTGTCTTCCACCCACTCGACTAATGAATTTGTCAAGCAAGATGGGAATCGTGTTTGGTGCGGCGCTGCTGATGACAGGAGTGCATTGGCTGGCCGTATTGATGGAATTGATGCTTGTGCCGTATGTGCCAGCCACAAACATCTTCGGCACTGCCGGAGAGAGTGGCATTCGGGGATTAGTTGGGATGCTGGCACTTAATCTCAACATGACGGGTGCCGCTTTGGCCGTTTCGGCTTGGATGCAATCCAATGGTGTGCCAATCCTCGCGGGCCTACTAGCACCGGTGATGACGAGAAGCTTGATTCAACTAGCGAGCTATGCACTGGACATTCCGATGGACGGGACCGCGTTCGCCATTATTTCAGCGTTGCTCGGTTTGCTTCTGACCTTTTGTGCCGGCATTTGGTATACCCAAAGGATCGAACCATGAACAGAAAACGAATGTGGGTCGTACCCCTTGGTGCGACTATCCTAGTTGTCGGGCTGTTGACCTTTTACGGTTTGTATCTTCGAGATCAAGAGCGAGCTGCCTATTCTCTTCCCGTCGATCGTAGCCCACAATCGCTGCTTGAGTTTATGCGCACAATGGACGGATCGGTCGAACAGCCGTCTGAAATTCTTGGGGTTACAATTAAGAATTCCAATCTCATGTCCGTTTGCCAAGCTGTTGTATCGGCTTCGGATTGTCTCCACGCAGAATATACTTCGCTGGCCAAAGAACAACAGCGCGAAGCTAATTTCTATCGACTCAAATATTCTGGCTGGTTGTGTTTTTTGGACAGCCGACACAAAGTTAGTACCGACCTGGACATTTGGGTTCAGGAAAGCCGCCAGTTCCTTTCGACTGCGGAGGTAATGGGTTTTCAGGAACGGGTCGTTGCGGAAAATGTGATTCGACTGATGAGACACTCAGAACGCAATAGTGAAGCATTGGAATTCATACGCTGGTTGCAGCCGTATCTTGAATCTCAATCAGCCATAGTCGATTCGCGGTCCAGGGAGTTCGCCGATAAGACTAAACGCATCGCCGCAGTAATAGAATTGCTTTCGACCGAACTGGAATTAACATCTCAAACATTGCAGGGGGAAGCGTTCGATCTAAAATCGCTGCGTGGCAAAGTAGTTCTCATCGAATTCTGGGGCACGCGCTGCCAGCCTTGTATCGAGGACTTTCCAGCGCTAAGGCGAATGTACCAATTGTACCGTGAGCGCGGTTTCGAAATCGTTGGAATATGCTTAGGCTCGGAGCCTGAAAGGATTCGGCGATTAACCGTTGAGCAGAAACTGCCGTGGGTACAACTGTGCCACGACCGGGCGGCTAGTGACGCGTGCAATCAGGGGTTACAGGAAATGTTCTTGGTGGACTCCGTACCCACAACCTACCTGTTGGACAAGAGCGGAAAAGTCGTTGCTCAAAGCGTTCGACCGGCACAGTCTCAAACAGAGCGTAGCCTTGAACATGCACTAAAGAAACTGTTGCCACTGTGACACACTCCCTGGTGTGACTGAATTGCTAGTACCCACATAGTCAGCTACAATCAATGCCGAGGGATTCCTCATTCAAGGTAACCATTCACTGAATCTGTCGAAAAGACGGTATTGTAAAAAAATGTCCTCAATCAATCCTTTAAAGCTGTCATTTTCGTGCGTCTAGTAACTTTTGAGTGGCTACGTGGCGGGTGCCGTTGAATCAACGTTTTGGCGGGGGGTTGTTCGGACCGCGAGTATGTTTGCGATAATGAACAAGTGATGCGGTGGTCGCCACTCGCTTTAGGTAATGCGCGAATGCCAATGACGACATCGATCCAATGAGTCGCCATTGCGAACGAGTTATCGGTTCCTCCACCGCAAACTGGCTTCCTGAAATCTCGTCAGCCAGTTAGCTTCCATCTGTATGCGAAGGCCCATCATGTCTGCACTGGCCACTGTGCTCATCATTTTTGGAATTATCAACCTAGCGGTATTTGTGCATTCTATGTGGAAGGAAATATGCTTAGCCCCAAAACGTGTATCGAAATCTCTATTTCTGGCTCTTCAGGTAATTTAGTGGGTTAAAGCTTTTCCCATAGAATCGTGCTCAGCCAAGTGCGGTGCTCGTTCTCGTAATCGAATGATGTATGGTATGCATTTTCCAGTTCTGAGATATTTCGAATTTCATCGCCAGTGGAGGCATCTGCCTGACAATTCACACCAGCTTGATCGCCAGTTCCTTATTCATCTAGACGGCATCCGCTTTCGATTACGATTACGAACACCGTTTCACTGAGCACGAGCACGAAGTTGCTAATCCCATGACCAAACGGTTCGCCCACTAAAATTCCTGTAGAACCTTAATTTTAGATGCTCTTGCTCTAAAACAACGAAGTGCATAGCTGCAGTGAAAAACTGATGCAAATCTTTCAGGTCACTACGGTGCAGAAGAAAGCACTGCTGGCGATGGAGAGGAAACCTGAATGGCAGGAAGAGTCACGGGGCGCGATACTAGCTTGGCTTGTTCCAACAATCCTTTGACCACCGATTGCACCGTGTCGGCAGGCAGTGCGTAGGTGGAGACTCGTCCGGCCCTTGCGATGTTAATCCCCACCGCTCGGCCATCCAAATTGACCAGTGGACCGCCACACTGATTGGGTATGATCACCGAATCGTGCATGAAGACTCGATTGAATCCGGTGGCTCGCGCACTGATGGGGCCGTTGACCTCCATCTCGGTTTCATCCAGCATCTCGACCGACAAGTCCATCAAGCGAACTCGCTTTTCAAAGGTCTCGTCGTTTCTACGGACAGTAATTGTCAAGAATTGCCCACCTTGCCCGTTTCTCAGCAGAGACAACAACTGATCTTTGTTTCTGACATCAGTGCCATCCAGCCCACAAATGGTATCCTCCTTTTGCAGACCTGCCTGATAGGCACCGCTGCCAGTCAGCACATGCTTGACTCGCGCTCCTTGTGTGGTCGCCGGTTCTTGCGAGGAGAGTTCCACGCCCAGTCGAGCCATTTGATTTGTAATTTTTGATGGTCCTGCACTCACAACACCAATTGCCGCTGGGGTGCTAGACATCGCATCGGTTGTGGCTAGCCATTTGCCTTGATTGGGAATCGAAGTATCCCACTGGACCGGGTCCAGACCCGCTACCGGTATTTTCAGCAATGCCAGGTCGACATCCTGAATACTGCTGATGAACTGAGCCTTACATTCTCGGTTGTCACACAGCACACAAACAATTTCTTTCTGTCGATCCAGTTCGCTGGCTTTTGTAATCAACCAGCCATCTGCGTCAACAATCGTCCCCAGCGCACATTGATTACCATCACATATCAACTGAACCGTACTCTTCCAACTGTCGCCAGTCGCTTCTTTGAATGCTTGAAGCATGAAAAAGCTGTTTCGTTGATTTGAGTTTTTCAATCCGCTTAAATAAGAGGGTCGAAGTGATGATCGCACGGCGGGCTCTTGCACCATCACTGGTGGCATGAATTCATCGGATGCAAGAGGCACAAAAGTAGACTGATCGGGCTGAGAGTCTGGGACAGGGGATTCCAGGCTGGCTGTGGCCAAGGTGACAACTGATTCAGCAACCGATGTGTCCACTTCTGAAAACTTGTGAAGCTGGAAAAGCACCCAGCCCAGCAGAAGCGTAGGCAACACGGCAACGAAAATTGCGATCTGCTTGTGATTCACGACACTTCTTCCTCTGGCCAGTTCGTTGGAACGATCCCGCGTCTGTTTGGTAGCCCTTTCGATCCATTCCCCTTTTCCAATCACGGCATGCAATTCCAGACTCGCTCCCCAAGGGGATGTTCCGGGCAGGCTCGCTACCGGGGGTTACGCTGAGCACCATTGTAATTGAAACGGCAAGAAAAATGTCAAGCCAAGCATCGAAAAATTGCAAGCGGCAGGTGGGGTTGAAGGGGTTGAGCCGGAAGTGTAGATCAGGCTTGCAGGAAACGACCCAAGGGTAGAGACCTGGCGACCCAGAAAATCCCTATGCAGATTCGGTTCTTCCCAGTCGCATACCGCAGGATAATTCCGCCGCCAAAGGTCGCAAATGGGCTTTGCCATACAAAGTGTCCACCAAGCAATAGGATGTCGGCTGGCCTGTGGGTGGGCACTCAAGCCGGACAGTTGGGCAGCGCCACTTGAACAATGGCAAAGCGGTGCTTTTTAACCAGTGCCTATCCAGAAAACGACCCAACGATAATCCGAATTGAGTTAGCACGCGGTTATCTGTGTGGAACCGGACGCTAACGCGCCAGCGGCTCATGTTTACGGATAGCCTCTAGTCGATGGTTCCTAGGCTCATGGAACAGCTACTGCGGTGGCGGACCCTAGGGTTATGCCAGGAGCTGGTAAGCTGCTTGAGCCTTGCAAGTAGATATCGATCGCTCGAGCTGCTCCGCGACCTTCGTTGATAGCCCAAACAACCAGCGACTGACCGCGACGACAGTCTCCGGCAGCAAAAAGACCGGGCAGGCTAGTCAAAAACTGACCATGAGTGGCTTGATAGTTGCTACGAGCGTCCAACTGGAGTCCGAGAGGTTCGACCGAATAATGTTCAGGCCCCAAAAACCCCATGGCCAGCAAGACCAGGTCGGCTTCAATGACCTGCTCGGAGCCCGGTACTTCCGACATTTGCATGCGTCCACTTTCGTCCTTGTTCCACTGAACACGAACCGTTCGTATGCCACGGACTCGGCCATGACCATCGTCCAAGAATTCTTTGCTCAGAATGCAATACTCACGAGGGTCGGCTCCGAACTTGGCAGCGGCCTCCTCGTGACCGTAGTCGACTCGAAAGATGCGAGGCCACTGAGGCCAAGGGTTGTCTTCTGCCCGATCGTCGGGCGGACGGTCCAGTAGTTCAAAATTCACCAAAGCGGTGCAGCCATGTCGCAGGCTGGTCGCGATACAGTCCGTGCCGGTATCGCCACCACCGATGACAACCACTTTTTTTCCTTCAGCAGAGATCAGTTTGCCATCTTTCAAACCGCTATCCAACAGGCTCTTCGTGTTTGCGGTCAGAAACTCCATTGCAAAATGCACGCCAGCCAAATTTCGGCCTGGAATCGGCAAGTCGCGCGGCTTGGTAGCCCCGGTCGCTAGAAGAACTGCGTCGTATTCATCTCGCAACTTCTGAAGGGGAATCGTCTTACCGATATCCGCGTTAGTTACAAACTCCACTCCCGAATCGCGCATCAACTGCAACCGACGCTCGACCACCTGTTTGTCCAACTTCATATTGGGAATGCCGTACATCAGCAAACCACCAAGGCGATCAGCACGTTCGTAGACGGTGACCAGATGGCCAATCTGATTCAATTGATCAGCGGCGGCCAGACCAGCAGGTCCACTGCCGACAATGGCTACTTTCTTGCCGGTTCGCTGATTGGGCAGCGCTGGCGTGACCCAGCCTTCCTCAAAGGCTCGATCAATAATCGCATTCTCGATATTCTTGATCGTGACGGGCGGGTTGGTGATGCCAAGTACGCAGGCTCCTTCGCACGGTGCTGGGCAAACACGGCCAGTAAATTCGGGAAAGTTATTCGTCTTGTGCAAACGTTCAATGGCATCTTTCCAGCGTCCCTGATAAACCATGTCGTTCCACTCAGGGATTAAATTGTCGATTGGACAACCCGTCGCTGACTGGCAGAAGGGAACCCCACAGTCCATGCAGCGAGCCCCCTGCTGAGCCAACTGAGTTTCGTCGGCCGGCGTGTAGACTTCGTTATAGTCCTGCAAGCGAACGATGGGCATTCGCCAAGGCACTTTCTTGCGGTCGAATTCCTTAAATCCGGTCGGTTTTCCCATCGCTGATTTCTCTCAAGCTAACTAATTTGTTCGAAATAATTGTTAAACGATTTAATCAAGTGGTTTTGTCACTGTGTCCAATCTCACTGACTGGCGGCTGACTGCTCCCCACACCAAGATCGCATGGGCATCAGAACTACATGAGCGGCTCAGTCTCTTGCAACCAACGTGGGTTGCTGCAGACTAGCCTGCTCCTGCAGGACTCGTTTGTAGTCGGTCGGCATCACTTTGACACACTGCTGCAGGAATGTCTGCCAGTTGTCCAGAGCCCACTGAGCTACAGAACTGCCGGTGTACTGTGCATGGCGTGAAATGAGTTCATGGACCTGCTGTTGCTCTTCCTGGGAATCGATGCGTTCCAGTTCCACCATCTCCAGATTGCAGCGCAAGTTGAAATCGCCAGTGCGATCCCAAACGTAAGCGATTCCGCCAGACATGCCTGCGGCGAAATTGCGACCGGTGCGTCCCAGAACCAACACGCGACCTCCCGTCATGTACTCACATCCGTGATCACCCACGCCTTCAACAACGGCCGTGGCTCCTGAGTTCCGAACGCAAAAGCGTTCAGCCGCCTGACCTCGGAAAAAGGCTTGGCCGCCTGTGGCCCCGTACAAGCAGACGTTGCCAACCAGGATGTTTTCTTCAGGCTTGAACGTGCTTTGCTTGGACGGATAAACGATCACTCGACCACCGGACAATCCTTTGCCCACATAGTCGTTGCAGTCGCCTTCCACCTCCAGGGTAACACCATGAGCCAAGAACGCCCCCAGGCTCTGTCCAGCCGACCCTTCCAACTTGATGTGGATGGTGTCCTCTGGCAAACCGGCCTGTCCATACAGCTTGGCGATTTCGTTGCTCAGGATCGTGCCAACCGTGCGATGGATGTTACATACAGGCGTTGCGATTCGTACTGGCTTCTGATTTTCCAAGGCTGTTTGCGCTGCGGGCAGAATGACGGTCAAGTCCAAGGATTTCTCCAATCCATGTTCTTGGCCAATGGTCTGCCGAGTTACGGCGTCGGGGCGCAGCGAGCTGGCTGGCGTTAGCATCGAAGTCAAATCCAGTCCGTCAGTCTTCCAGTGCTGTATCGCTTTGGCCGGTTCCAGGCAGTCAACGCGGCCAATCATATCATCCATCTTGCGGAAGCCCAGTTTGGCCATGATCTGTCTGGCGTCTTCGGCAACCATGAACAAATAATTGACCACATGCTCCGGCTTGCCTCTAAACTTCTTCCTCAGATCGGGATCTTGCGTAGCCACACCCACGGGGCAAGTATTCAGATGGCACTTGCGCATCATGATACATCCCAAGGTGATCAGCGGTGCGGTCGCAAAGCCATACTCTTCCGCACCAAGCAGCGCGGCAATCACGATATCACGTCCTGTCTTCAAGCCTCCATCTGTTTGAAGGACCACGCGACTGCGCAGATTGTTCAGCACCAAGGTTTGATGCGCTTCGGCAATTCCCAGCTCCCAAGGCAATCCCGCATGTTTGATACTGGTCAGCGGAGAAGCCCCGGTACCGCCAACATCGCCAGCGATCACGATGTGTTCTGCGTGCGCCTTGCTGACCCCCGCCGCTACCACGCCAACGCCTACTTCGCTCACCAGCTTAACACTGATGCGAGCTTGACGATTGGCATTTTTCAGGTCGTGAATCAACTGCGCCAGATCCTCGATCGAATAGATATCGTGGTGAGGCGGCGGGCTGATCAGTCCCACACCGGGCGTCGAGTAGCGAATGCGAGCGATGTTCCAGTCCACTTTGCGTCCTGGCAATTCGCCGCCTTCGCCCGGCTTGGCACCTTGTGAGATCTTGATTTGCAGTTCGTCCGCATTCGTTAGGTATTCAATGGTCACTCCGAATCGACCTGAAGCCACCTGCTTGATCGCCGAACGACGTGAATCACCATTGGGCATAGGCAGGAATCGCTCGGGGTCTTCCCCACCTTCGCCCGTGTTGCTCTTGCCGCCCAAGCGGTTCATGGCGATGGCCAGCGATTCGTGGGCTTCCGCACTGATCGATCCAAAGCTCATCGCTCCAGTGCAGAATCGCTTGACGATCGCACTTGCAGGTTCCACTTCCTCCAGCGGAACCTCCGGACCAAAAACGCCAGATTTCAGCTCTAGCAGGCCACGCAGCGTACACTTCATCTCGTTGTCGTTATTGATGTGGTTAGCAAAGCGCCAGTAGGCGTTCTTGTCGCCAGCGCGAGCAGCCACCTGTAGATCGGCAATGGCGGTCGGGTCCCAACCATGCCGTTCACCAGCGGATCGCCAGTGGAAATCGCCTGGATTTGGCAAGGTGCGCTGCTGTTGAGCTGGGTCTTCCGGATAGCCCAACGCATGGCGACGCAGAGACTCTTCGGCCAAGACGTCAAACCCTACTCCTTGAATACGGCTCGGCGTGCCCACAAAACAGACATCGACGACTTCGTCCTTCAGACCCAGCGCCTCGAAAATCTGCGCGCCTTTGTAACTCTGCAACGTGCTGATCCCCATCTTGGCCAGAACTTTCAGCATGCCTTTAGCTACCGCCTTGCGATAGGCGGACATGATCTTAGTCATGTCGCCATACTTGCTGGCAGGCAATTGCGCATCCAGTCGAGCGTACCACAGGGCTTCAAAGGCCAGATAGGGATTGATTGCATCTGCTCCGTATCCGATCAGCAGGCAATGATGATGCACTTCGCGAGCCTCGCCCGTTTCCAGGATCAGACCCACCTGAGTGCGTTTGGCTTGTTTGACCAGGTGATGATGCACGGCACCAATCGCCAGAAGCGAACTGACGGCAACGTGGTCGTAGTCCACTTCGCGATCCGACAGAATCACGATGGAATAACCATCATCGATCGCCTGTTCAGCTTCGGTGCAGATGCGTTGTAGGGCTGCATGCAGTCCAGGCTTGCCTTGGCTGCGTGGGAAAGTGATGTCGATTTTCTTAGTCTTCCAGCCTCGGTGATCGATTTTCTCTATCGCAGCCAATTCGCTGTTGGTCAGGATCGGATGCGGAATCAAAAGGCGATGCGCATGCTCGGGTGTCACCTCCAACAGATTCTGTTCTGGGCCGATGTAACATTCCAGCGACATGATCACCTCTTCGCGAATCGAATCGATGGCTGGATTGGTGACTTGAGCGAACAACTGTTTGAAGTAATCGTAGATCATTCGCGGCTTGTCGCTCAGGCAAGCCAACGCAGAATCGTTGCCCATCGAGCCGATGGGGTCACGTGCTTCTTCGATCATCGGCACCAGCATGAAGTGCATCGTCTCGCTGGTGTAGCCAAAGGCCTGCATTCGAGAAAATAGAGTATCTGAGCAGTACTCGGCAGATTTCGCTGGCTTCAGGTCTTGCAATCGAATTCTCTGATCGCGCAACCATTGTCCGTAGGGACGACGCGCGGCAAAATCTCGCTTCAATTCTTCATCGGGGATCATTCGGCCTTGTTCAAAGTCGATCAAGAAGATTCGACCTGGCTGCAATCGGCCCTTTTCGCGAACCATTTCTGGTGGTACCGACAAAACACCTACCTCACTAGCCATGATCACTCGATCATCATGAGTGATGTAATATCGGCTGGGCCGCAGTCCATTTCGATCCAGCACCGCACCAATGTAGTGTCCATCGGTAAAAGCGATTGAAGCCGGACCGTCCCACGGTTCCATCATGCAACTGAAGTACTCGTAGAATGCTCGCCGATCCTCGGACATCGATTCATGCTTTTGCCAGGCTTCAGGTACCATCATTAGGATTGCTTCCTGCAACGTGCGTCCGGTCATCAACAGAAATTCAAGCACGTTGTCAAAGGTGCCGCTATCGCTGCAATGAGGCTCCACGACCGGGAACAGCTTGTTCAACTGATCACCATACAATGCGCTGGCCGCCTTGCGTCGCCGCGCGGCCATCCAGTTCTTGTTTCCGCGCAGCGTATTGATTTCGCCGTTGTGGCTCATGAAACGCAGCGGCTGAGCCCGATCCCAACTGGGAAACGTGTTCGTCGAGAACCGGCTATGCACCATGGCCAGGTGAGTCTCAAAATCGGTGTCGCGCAGGTCGGGATAGTAAGGCAATACTTGGCCGCTGGTCAGCATTCCTTTGTAGATGATGACCTTGGTGGACAGGCTGCAAATATAGAACTGGAGCGCATGATGCAGAGCAGAACTGCCGCGAATCGCATGGCTTGCCGATTTGCGAATGATATACAGTTGCCGCTCAAAGGCTTCGCTATCCAGCCCCGAAGCCGCTCCTACAAACAACTGCAGGATCTCAGGCTCGGCATCCAGCGCGGTTGGCCCCACATCGGCCGCTGCGGCATCGGTGGGTACTTTGCGCCATCCCAAACAGCGTTGTCCCTGCTGGGCGATAATCCGCTCGACCGTTTGCTGACACGCGCGACGCTCTTCGGCATCCTTGGGCAGGAAGATCAGTCCGGCAGCGTATTGGCCGGCGGCAGGTAAATCGATCTTCAGGTCGTCTTTGGCAACCTTGCGCAAGAACTTGTGCGGCAAAGCGGTTAACATGCCCGAACCATCACCGGTGTTGGATTCACAACCGCAAGCACCTCGGTGGTCCATGGCAACCAGCATTTCGGCAGCATCCAAAACGTACTGATGGCTGGCCTGTCCCTTGATGTGAGCGATGAAGCCCACTCCGCAGTTCTCCTTTTCGAGAGCCGGATCGTACAAGCCTTGACGCTTGGGTAGATGAAATAGTTTTGACATGGCGAACTACTTGATTGACAGGGATTGGAAATACAGATTGGAATTGAAAGAGATTTCGAGGTTAGGTTAAGCGATATGTCGACTGCCGGAGCCATCGGCATCCAGGTCTGTTAGGGTTCTGGCCTGGGACTCAAGCGACTTGCTTGAGTCCGTTTGCGGTGTTTGACCCGGCAAGGGCACGCTGTTGCGGCTAGACAAGCTGTCCTGCTCAGCGGAAGTTGGATCGGTGGCCGGAGTGGTCGCAGTGTCGTCCGAGAGTATCAAGTCAATGATGCCACGAGCCGTGGGACCCAGCGTGCCTCCACGACGTTGGATCAGTCCCAGCGGTCGGCTGAGCTTTAGCCAATCGCAGGGCAAGGCAACCATGCTGCCAGCCGCCAACTCCGCGCGCACAGTTGGCTCGGGCAGGAAAGAGACTGCAGAATTGAACTCAAGCGCATGTTTGACTGAATCGATATTGTCGAACTCTGCCACGACCTGCATCGTCAAACCCAGGTGGCGCAAATAACGATCAATCTCATGGCGAATTCGTAAGTTCGCGGCAAAGGCAACTAGGTTTTCATCGTTCAAATCCGAAGGTTGAACCGCTTGGGAGCGGCAAAGCCGATGGCCGCTAGTTGCCACCAAAAGCATCTGCTCTATTCGCCAATCGGTGACGACGATGGTCTTGGATGACTCGGGGTAACTGACCAATCCAAAGTCGACCGCTCCCTGTTCGACCAGCCGATAGACTTCGTCGGGGTGTCCGAACTGATACCGCACTTCGGCCTGGGGATATCGGTCCTTGACCAGGCGTTGCAGTTGCGGCAGGTAGCTCAGGCCCACGCTGTAGATGGCTGCTACGGCTGCCCGACCAACCAACTGATTTCCTGACGACTTAACCTCTTCGACCATCGCATCGAACTGGCGCAGCAGTTGCTGGCAGCCGGCATGGAATTTGGTTCCTTCAGCCGTCAGAAGAAATGGACGCTTGCTACGGTCGATCAACTGGACTTGCAAATAGTCTTCCAGTAACTGGACCGCCTGACTGACTCCACTTTGCGTCATCTCGTTGTCTTCAGCAGCACGCGAAAAGCTCCGCCGGTGGACGACATCGCAAAACACTTTCAGACTCTTCAGATGCATTAGATTCATTTACCCTGCGACTGCGCCCAAAAACCACTGCTCTGGCATTATTAAAAATAGTCATCGATTGAGGTTTATCATAATTGGCAGCGATTCAAAATTTAACTGGACATCCTGCGATCGTCAATGGTCGAGAATCCGGAAAAGCCAAATTAGTCCAGACTGACGAGCAGAACTGAAGTTTCGCCTGGAAAACCTTAAGTCAGACAGCGGAGAACGTGCCGAGTTGGGTCAAAGGATGGAATGGCCATAAAGTGCAAATAACAGCCTTAATGTCATCTTGAAGGCTGTCGAGATTCCAATGTGACATTCGTCACCCGCTGGCTAAAGAGCAGTGTCCCCGTAAAGCACTGGCTAAAGAGCAGTGTCCCCGTAAAGCGGTGTCCCCGTAAAGCGCCGTTGCCTTTGACAGGCACGGCTTGATGAACTGCTGAAAGCTGGAGGGTTCGTGAGAAGCAATGAGAGTCGCTAAGAGCGCAGAGGGAACGCGTGCTGCATTTGCCCTGCGCTCTCCTAATCTCTGTGTTTTAAATTCTATTACTTCAAGCGATCGTTAGTTTGATTTGATTTGCAGACGCCGATCAGCGCAAGGTGGGGATATCAATTACCGGATTTGCCCCACCGGCTTGGCAGCGTTAGTGCGTAAAGAATGACGATGGTTCCGGAAGCTATCAGGCTCCACGGGATCCACTCGGCCGGTCGAACGACTCGGGTTCCAACCTGCATGGTTTGCGGTGGTTGGAACCAACCGTTACTGACTTGATATGTCTCGGCACGGTCGGTCACTAAAGTGGCGCTGTCGATCATCAGGCACTCGACGCCAACGATCACCATCATCGTGCCCACGGCAAAGAAGAAAGCTCGCCACACGTTTAGTGCTCCCAGTTTTTATTAACAATTGAGCATAAGGGCTTAGCGCTCGGCCAAAAGTACCCTTTTCTTCAACCCGAAATCCACTCTATTTCCTTCGGTCATTTTGCAATCAAAGCTTCACTAGGTTCGCAGGGATGGTTCTCTGAGCGCTAGAGTGATCGACTAATGGGCTGGAAATAGGAATTTTGACGTTTGGGCCGCGCGGTCGTACAAATCGTTACAATAGTGATTCCTCGTCGCAACCCCTAAGTCTGCAATCGGCAGCCGGCCGTGCGCGCATCCTGTTTGTCAGTACCTGGATTTACGCTTTATGGAACCGCACCCGTACGGGCTACTTAGCTTAGCACCACCTGTCATCGCCATTGTATTGGCTATTTTGACACGGCGGTTGGTTACCAGCATGCTGATCGGGATTTTTGTTGGGGCCTTGTTGACTCAGTCTGGGAATCCGATTTGGGCGCTGAGCGACTTTTGGGAAGTGCATCTGTGGAAGCCGCTAGTGGATCCGACTCGCCTGCGCATGTTCTCGTTCACGCTGCTGATGGGCGCACTGATTGGAGTGATTTCGCGTAGTGGAGGGATGCGCGGTCTGATCGATATAGTTACGCCTTGGGCTCGTTCAAGACGCGGCGGACAATTGCTGGTTTGGCTCATGGGGATGGTGATTTTCTTTGATGACTACGCTAATTGTCTGCTTCTGGGCAATACCATGCGACCTATCACTGACAAGCTGAAAATCTCGCGTGAAAAATTGGCATATATCGTCGATTCAACTTCTGCACCGGTCGCCGGGCTAGCGATCGTTTCAACTTGGGTGGCGGTCGAAATCGAGTACATTCGCAGCGGACTACTGAACATTAACGGTCAGTTTGACGCCCAGGCGGTCAACCTGTTCATTCAGACGATTCCCTATCGTTTTTATATGTGGGCTGCATTGCTGCTGGTGCCTCTGATTGCCATCCTGGGCCGAGATTTTGGTTCGATGTTGGTTGCCGAGCGAGAACGATGGAGCAGTGACCAGGTGAACTCGCGCCATCCGGCTGTGAACTCACTCGATTCGATTGCCAAGTCATCTGCCTGGTACAACGCCGTTTTGCCGATTGTCATCACGGTGCTGCTAGTGGTTTACTTTATCTATCACACCGGGCGATCTGGTGCTGGTCCTAACGCGTCAATTAACGAGATCTTGAGCCACGCCCAGTCCTCCGTCGCTCTCCAGTATGGTGCCTTTGGAGGTTTGATGTTGGCTATACTGCTGGCTAGAACTCAAAAACTGCTCAGCCATGACGAGGTTCTAGGTGCGGCGGCGGCGGGTGCTCGTCTAGTTGCTCCTGCCATTCTGATCTTATGGTGCGCAGCGTCCATGTCACTGATGACGGGAAACAAGTCGATCGACGGCAAGTCTTCTCAGAGTTTTGAATTTCAGAACCATCGCTTATACACCGGAGACTATCTGAAGTCAGTCTTAGTCGCGCCGGTAGCCGTCGGTCAAGCGGATAGTGAATCAAATAGCTCAGCCCCCGATACGAATTCCCAGGGCAGTTCGCAAT
>JBIIJD010000134.1:0-6814 GCA_044234105.1 Aureliella sp.
CCAGCTTACGCCCGTCGCTGGTCGGTTGGCTCCGTTGCCTCCAAACGATGTCATGTCATTCAAGGTAATCCCCAAATTTCCAACAGCATTGGCCTTGTTGATCATATCGCGGCTGACTTCGTATTTACCCATGTTGTAGTGGTAGCCCACCGAACCGGCCGGATTGGGCGAGCCCGTCGTATCGGCCGCGTTTCCCGGATTGCCGATGGGCTCAAAGGTCATCGTGAATGTGTTGGTCCCAGTACCAAACGATTCTATTAGGGCCGCATGTGCCGTCGGCACACTCAGTAGTGCCAAGCTCAAGAGTGTCAAAGTTGCGATAGTCTTCATTGGTTGCTCCTCTAGTAAGAGAGTCGTGGGACCGCGAGTTGGTCAGGAATGGCTCCCAGTATAACGCAAAACGTCGAAGTAATAGTAGTAGCATTTCTGAAGATTCCTGCAATTTTCAAACTCATGGAATTGGTCATTTCTCCCATGAGCCGTCGGGCTCCCCACACCCGACGGCTCACTACAAATCAACCGGATTGTCAAAGACCAATTCAGACGCCAAGCAGCCAGCTACCAAGACCGCATTTGCTCTTCAATTGCCTCTAGACGTTTGGCCAGCTCTTCCTGCGCCTTCTCATTCGACTTAATTTGCTGCTCCAGCGACTTGGCTTGTTTCTCAAGCTGCTCCGCTCGTTCAAGACGGCAGTCGCGAGACTCGGCTGTGGCTTCATTGCTTGCCCGATGCCGCTCCATGTCGGCAGTGGTGTTCAAATACGAGATTTGACTTACTAGCTCTCTATTCTTATTGAGCAGCTCCTCCAACTCGCCGCCGACTTGCCGAAGCTGTTCTTGCAGTCCTGGATCTTCACAGGTGTTAAATAGCTTCTGACTTGCACTCGACGCTTCCAATCGCTTCTCGCGAAGTTCCTTCTTTCGTGCGCACAGTGGAGTCGTCACTTCATCATGCCGTGATTCGGCCTGCTCCAGCCGCTTACCTTCCTCGCTGAGCTGCCGGTCGATCTCAGCCAGCTCTCGGTCGATGACTGGCACGGTAGCCAGTAGCGACTTGAGCTCTAGGCGACGTCGATGCTTGTCTACATCGGTGCGTAGCTCTTCAACGGTCTTGCCGACTTCATCTAGAATGGATTCAACTTCCACTGGACTGGGCGGCTGCTCCTTGGCAATGGCCACGACGATGTCGGTGTAGGTGTTCAGACGACGATTGCGACGCTGCAATTCCAAGCCAGTGATCTTTTCGAAGTAACTGCTGATACTCATTTCAGACTCTCCTAAGTGTTGTTGGTAAAACGACGGGAATAGCGTTCGAGGTCGGCCAGCCACAGATCGGCCATGTTCACAGGTGGTGGACTACCTAGAATCTGGCCGATCGGCGTATTAGCCAGTTGCTCTGGTTCATCGCCGATGGCTTCCACGTATTGGGCAGTAGGCATCAAGCCATGCTTACAGCCGTTGAAGATGCCAGAGGCAGCCACTGGATAGCCAGCCGTAGTGGCTCTGTAGGCTAGATGCAGTACAGCGCGAATGAAGCTCAGCTCATGTCCGTAGTAAAGCGGCAGATCGCTTCGCTGTGGGCGTTTGGAGCAGTCAGCCAGTACAAGGCCTTCGAATACTACTCGCTCGGCACAGACGCTGTCTGAGGCCCTCTCGTGGATGACTGGGCGGTCGATGATATGCGCCAGTTCATGGAGTACTTTGCAGACTGTTACGTACTCCTGATCCTGCGGCTCGTAATCCTCGACAATGGCTAGATCGTTGATCACGGCGCACGGTCCTCGACCTAGCCAGTTGGCGATGTACTCTCGGTAGATCAAGTCGGCGCGTGGATGCGTAAATGCGTAATGGTGCCGTGTGCCCAAGTCGGTATTCATTTCCGACTGGCGCAGTAGGTACAGTGGTTTGCCTGCCAGATCGCCTGCTGCCAGTGCCGTGGCTAGCTGCTCTGCCCGTTGCCAACTGTGGTCGCACAGTTTGGCCTGTGTGGCGTCCTGTTGCCTATCTTCGCTCATTATCCCAGTCTCCTAAAAATCCGGACTTTCAAAACAAATCCTCTGTAACTCCGCTACTGCTCCCACGTGTATCTTTGAGGTGCTGGGCGGTCCAAGTACCTAATCTCTGTGCGTGCGCGCACCTATTACCCCAGCCCCAGGCCGTGCGTTCGCGCACTGTGCCTGGGGGTACTAGGGGGTGCGCGCGCACACACACAGACACAGAATTTCACGCCTAACTCCCCACTAGTGAGGGTTGTGGAATGGTTGCAAACTTGACTGGACGATTCGAACCAAACGTCCATCGATAGATCAAACCAGCGCCCTCGGTTAGCTGGATCATGTCGCGAGCCATACGCTGGGTAATACCCGACTCCTTGGCGGCAACCATGATCTCCTTCATCGTGGTTGGCTCGTCGCTTACGAATGATGTTACGAAGCTATCCTGAGTCCACTTCTGCGTATTGGAATGCTGCTCATCCTTAAGCTTTGCCTTCTTGCGAGGTCGTTCCGGTCGGAGGTCGGCTGGATCGAGGCTGTCATCGATACTCCAAACTGGAAACGACCAACGTAGGCAGAGTGAATCCAGCGGTTGCCAAGAGCGAACGGCTGCATCAACGACTACGCAACCGTCCTCTTGATGTTGACGTAGGATGAGGTGCGTATCAGTCGCTCTGGCTTGGCTACCTGCTCCAGCGCCAACGTCGGTAATCGACTTGCCAGACTGATTTCCCTTGCTGGCGTGATGGACCAGTACAAAGCAGCAACCGAGCATGGCTGCGTACCAATCCAAGCGGTTGTAGACGTCCGTCATATTCGCATTGCTGTTCTCGTCGCTGTCCTTGGGCAGGAAGCGATAGAAGGCGTCCATGACGATGAGTTTGAAGTATTCCTTCTGGATGGCTTCGAAGTACGGCTGCAGCGTATAGACGTCCAGCAGCCGTCCACGCAGATTGTCGATGAATAGCTTGTCTGCAATCTCTGGCAATAGAATACCACGAGCGGTCGCCACTTTAGGAATCCGATTCGCAGACGTTTCGCTGTGCAGCTCGTTGTCTAGGATGAGGACATTGCCAGGTGTGGTCTCGAAGGCATCGAGCCAGCGACGACCGGTGGCAACCGCCATGGCCAGATCCGTTACTAGCCAGCTCTTGCCGTACTTGGGCGGTGCTATGATGTTCATCGTTTCGCCGGTACGCAGCAGGCCAGTGATCACTGGTGGGCGCAGCTCTGGATGATGCTTGAGCAGTTGTCCAACGCTGAGCATCGATGGTATGATGCGTCTCTGCAGTGCCGAGCCACGTTCGACTCGCTGTTCTGCGCTACGCAGGCGTTTGAGGACTGACTGCGATCCCCAGGCAGTAGCAAATGGATGTTGC
Source organism: Aureliella sp. (assembly GCA_044234105.1). Classification (GTDB taxonomy): domain Bacteria; phylum Planctomycetota; class Planctomycetia; order Pirellulales; family Pirellulaceae; genus Aureliella. Next base: position 3,374 of record JBIIJD010000134.1, read on the forward strand.
TTGGAGTACTTGCCGATAACTTGCAAGGCGGCTTCATCCGACAGGTCGAACTCCACGCAGCGGCAGGCAGCAGCAAATAACCGGCGTGAACCGTCTTTGCTGTCTTCTAACTTCATTTGCTCCAGCGCCGCCAGACATTGATTGGCTCGCTCATCCATGTCGATCAGCACTGGCTGAGTCGGCAGTTGCAGTGAAGGGAGGATAAGACGCGTCTTCTGTTCCTTCTGTCTGGGAGCCGCCTTCTCGCCCAGCTCAATGCTCACGGCATCCGCCAAGCGGCTGGCTGCTTCGACTAACTCATCAGGATCGATCTCGGCTGGCTGTTGTTGCTCATCAATCCACTCGATGGCTTCTCCCGATTCATGCGTACTAGGTGGAAAGACGGTTTGACAGCCAGTCGAGCGCACTTCAACGAGCATGCCGCTGGAGCGACTGGCAAACTTCTTAGTGGCAAATGGCTTGGTGGCGCGGAATAGCCAGTGGGACTTGGGCTTGCCAGCACGGCCAAACATCAGCGGAGTAAGTGGCAGGTACTTCGGAGCGATTTCAATGGCTCGAAGGTGGTCGAGATCAATGTCGATGAGCCAACCGGATGGTTCGCCGAGTAGCACACCAATGTTCCAAGGCTTGCTGGCTGGAAACCAACGGTCTAATTCCTCGAGCTTGATACGCCACTGCTGCCAGCCTTTGGACTTGGTCTTCTTGCTGCGATGCGGAATAGGAATGACGCTCCAGCCACGTTGGATGTAGCGCTGGGCAGCAGCGAAGGCAGTGTCGGCTTGGAGCAACGGCTCGCGGTCATTCTCCATCGTGAGGCTCCGGCGTCGCAACTGGTGGTGTTAGTTGGTCTGCGTTACTCGCCTTCTGCTGGTCGAGCTTTTCGGCTATGTCGATACACACCGCTGCCCAGGCATCCGCGATTTCTTCGATATCTTTGCCATCCTTGGCCTCGCCTGTCATGCAGAAAACCCCAGTTGAAAAAGGTGTAGGTTACTACTCTTAGGCTGCTCACTTTTCATTTGCTCCATACGCCATCCACCGGGCATGGTCAGTAGTGCGCGTTTCTCAAGCTCGATAGGCTCGAACGGTTCGGCCGCATCGGCCTCTCCACCAGCCGGTGCATCGGTATAGAGAATGCCAGCGAAGTCTGCTGCAGTTTCAGCAGCCGCCAGCACGGCCAGCGTGTAACGACGTAGTTGGGCAAACAGTGGTAGTGCCGGCATGATATCCGGAATGCCACGCGCTTGGCCTGGACGATCCGCGCGATACCAGTGCACTACCGATGATGCAGGGATGCGATCGTATTCCCGCTGAGACCAGATGTTGTCACCGGGATGGCTGCGCAAGACGTGGTACTGGCTTGGATTGCCCGCTGAGTCGAAAACGATGCCATCAACCTGAGTTTCACTGCGAGGATCAAAGTCGGGTGTAGCCACTTGATCGGCTTCTATCAAACGCAGATCCAGTTGAATGTCGGTGGCCAAGCCCGGATTGTTAGTCAGAATTGCAAAGGCCTCTCCATCGGTCGCGCGGGCCATTCGCATGGTTCGCAGTTTATCTGGCAGACGGACCGCCTTGGACCACTGCATGAAGGCTTGTTCAATTCTTCGATTGGCCTGGGCATCTTCGGTTAGCAGTTGTAGTCTTGGGCCGGTGCCGACTACATCATGAGCCAGTGTGAGTACAATGCCGCGAGCGTAGGAGTTGTTGGCGACTTCATAGCGCGCTCGATTGCGTAAGATGCGTCGCACCTGGGTGTTAGTCGACCTGTCGATCAGTTTCGTTTTTTGTGTTGCAAATCTCTAAAACTCAAGCGGCTGGTTTTCAATGTTTTGGTGGCGTCTGTTCCAGGCAGCACGCATCCCAGCATTGAAGCGCACACAGATGCTCCCACCAGGCAGTCCAGCCAGTGGTTATCAGGCTGCTCTGGTCTTTGTTTCCATTCGTCAACCGGCTAGCAAACAGCACAAGTGCTGTGACTGTGATGCTGTGAGCGAACCACATGGAAGACAGATCGAAAGGGATTACCTTTCTGAAATCTGACCATCCTCGACTCTTTTGGTAGGTTCTGTCAAAATGCTGGGAACTGGGTTCTGCCTTAGTCGGGCCGAAATGGGTGCGAGTTCCTTTGGAACGAAACAAAGATGTCGCCCCTTCCAAATTACGATAAAGGGTTTTACCGTAAGAAGAAGCTTACGATTTGTTGGTTCCAAGTTCACAATGGACCCAACTTGCCTCCATTTACCTGTACCGAAAGACGCCAATGAACAAATACATGCCAAGTCGTCTACTCCTGGGAATTCTAATCTTTGCATGCTTCAGTCAAATTGCTATGTGCGACGAAGTCGCAGCGTCGGCCAACCAGCCTGGTAGGAATGCCACCAACCAGATCATTGTCTCGCCCCAGGGGCCTCGCGACGGTGGAGACTTTGGCCCGCACACTCCGGGAACAAAGACATCTGGATTGCGGGAAGCACTTCTGGCGGCGAAAGAAAATGCAAAGGACGTTTATCTCGCAGGAGGAAGCTGGACTGCAGATGTAACCGAGCCAGTGGTTTATCATCTGCACGAGACTTTAGTTATTCCATGGATGCAAAATTTTCGCTTGGATTCCGGCCACTGCGTGCTCAACTACACACCCAAAAGCGGTGATGCGGTAGTGATCGATAGTCAGATGAGCTGTGCGTACCGCTTTGGGCTAATCGTATCACAATCGGATGGTGCTGTTGTGCGGATGAAGCCCACTACTGCGGGGCCAGATCGATTCAAAGTGATTACTTCAACGGAATTCACCTTCAACGCACTAGTCGGTGGCGGAGGAGCTTGGCCGGGTGGAGAGCCTCACAACAGTCAACTGAAACACGATCAACGCTGGGTCGGTACTGGACTGCTATTGGACGGAAGTGTCGGTTCCATCGATGCAAATAAAATTACGGTGCTGGAAACCGTCGGCTGTGCGGTTGGTTTGGATTTGGTCGGCGCGGTGACGCGAAATACAATTGAGGAAACCAACATCCATCTTTGTGAACTTCATCTGCGACTTGGCTCAGCGGACGACCAGAGAGCCAGCGATAATCGAATTTCTGCCTTTTTTGATTGCCAAGGTATTTCCGCTGGTCGTGGTGCCCATGTATTTAGTTCGCGGAACTTCTTAACCCTCAGCACCCGCCCTTTCCCCAATGGCCCCGATTTGATTTTGGAACCAACCGCAGAGGGAAATTTGATTCTGTTTCATTCTCCCGTCAAAATAGAAGATCGCTCTCGCCCTGGAACCAATCAGATTATCGGTAGGTAAAAATGGTCTGAATTAAAGGTGCTTCTAGCGGAAGCCTTGTGAGAGACTATTCCGTGGTCAAGAATTGGTCGAGCTGAGCGATGCTCGCGCGTTCGATCGGCTGGCCAGTGATCGAACTTCGAAACACATAGCTTCTCCATGGCGTT
>JBIIJD010000135.1:0-6811 GCA_044234105.1 Aureliella sp.
GACCAGAAATGTGATACCGCAAAGAGGGTAAAGGGGCCTTCATTCGAGACATAGCGAACCTCCAAAATCAAGGATTCTTGATATTGACGGTCGCTCGGGAACAAATCCCGGTAACGCTTGCTATGCGATCCAACCAAGGAAAACAAGGGTTTTTTCAAGTACACCCAACATGATTCGAACATGTAACCTTCGGTTCCGTAGACCGATGCTCTATCCAATTGAGCTATGGGTGCAGGTTTCGCTAGTTATATCTTAGCGGTTAGCCTTGGTCAATTCGTCTTCCGAGAGTCGAAAAGGTCACCATCAAACTGGAGCCGGTGCGCCAGGTAGATTTTCCACGCCTATTCGCGCACAATAATCGCCAAATGCCTCTCCAGTCATGCGATCGTTTTTGAATTGTGTGAAGACTGGTAGTAAAGTACTGGTAATTTCTTCTAGTGGCACAAGGTCCTTGTAGATCACACCCAGTCGCTTGCCTAGTAATTGGCCTCCCAGGTAGACGGTGTATTTGCCTACCGCCTTTCCAACCAAGCCGATGTCTGCGTTATAAGGCCTGGCACAGCCGTTGGGGCAGCCTGTCATGCGGACGGTAAACGCCTCTTTCTCCAGACCAAGTCGAGCCAGTTCTACTTCCATCTGATCCATCACGCTAGGAAGTACGCGTTCGCTTTCGGTGATCGAAAGGCCACAGGTGGGCAGAGCAACGCAGGCCATGGACCACAGTCGCACCGTGGACACCTCCTCGGACAACGGCAAGTTGTTTCGCTTGATGATCTGCTTCAATTGTGGTAAAGCAGATTCTGGCAGGTCGGTCAGCAGGATACTCTGATTTCCCGTCAAGCGAATTCCGGGCTTGAGCAGGGCACAGATTTCGCGCAGGGCTGTTTTCCAGCGACGGTCTTGGCTATCAAACAATCGACCGTTTTCGATGTTCAGGCCGTAGAAGAATTTTCCATCGCCCTGCGGATGCCAACCCATGTGCAAATCCACGCCGGTTACATCGTCGTCTGTGCAGTCTGCAAGTTTCTGACCATAATACTTTTCCACTTCGGCGCGGAACCAGGCTAGCCCTCGGTCGTGGATCAAGTACTTCATGCGGGCTCGCTTGCGATCAGTACGATCTCCGTTGTCGCGCTGGACCTTGACGACAGCTTCGGCCACGCCAACAGCTTGAAGCGGAGTGACAAACGCCATGCGTTGCGCAAGGGCTGGAAACGTCTTGGCTGCGCTGGGGGTCATCCCCATGCCGCCGCCAACTGTAACGTTGTAGCCGATGATTTTGCCTTCGCGAACTACGGCAATATAACCAAGGTCCTGAGTGTAAACATCAACACAGTTGTCTTCTGGCAATGTGACACCGATCTTAAATTTTCGTGGCAAGTAGGTAGGACCGTAGATGGGCTCCTCCTCGGGGGCTCCTCCGGCAGCCAACGTCTCCTGGCCGGTTTCTTCGTCCTTCACCCACAGTTCGTAGTAGGCGCTGGTCTTTGGAGCGAGATGTTCCACCAGGGCATCGGTCAAGCGATGCAGTTCGTCATACAAAGGGCCTTTCACTGGAGAAGGGCAGCACATCACATTTCGATTCACGTCGCCGCAGGCCGCCAGAGTGCTCAGATTTACCGCGCAAATTCGATTGATGACCGCCCGCAGGTCTTTTTTCAGGATGCAGTGAAGCTGCAGAGCCTGCCGAGTTGTACACTTGAGCGTCGCATTGCCAAGCGAGTCGCACAGGTCCAAGTGAGCGATCAACTGATCAGCCGTTAACCGGCCACCAGGGATGCGGGTTCGCGTCATCATGCTGAACGATTTGCTAGACTTCGCGCCCTCTTTCTTGCCGCGATTATCCCGGTCGTCTTGTTGGTAGGTGCCGTGGAATTTCAGTAGCTGCGTATTATCTTTGGCAAACTGGTCGCTGTCGTTTTTCAGGTCATCTCCAATGGTTCCCCGCAGAAGATGGCTTTCAAGTTTAATGCCCTCAACAGGGGTGAGCTTGGGTTCCGCAGACATCGATGCAAATGCTCCCAGCCGCATTCTATCCAGGCGGCATATCAAGACGTTGGTTGTAATAGGTTCGCCAAAGCGATCATTTTATCTATCCCCTAAGGCTACCGGTAGATCAATTGTCTAAGATGATTGCTACGTACCCCCGCCACCCGAAATCACTCGGAATATTGACGCTTCTGGCGGCTCGCCGCCATGAAGTGGCCAATGCTTAGTCAATACCAGCGGGCTTGGCTATCGTCCGGCATGGGGGCGATCAAAGGGCGGCTGAGGTCGGATGGACCTCCAGCGAGTTGAGGATTCTGTGAAGTAAAGCTGGCCATCCGCCCCCAGGGCCATTGACTCGTGACTGTGGGCAGGTTGCTGATGAAATCTACTTTGCATGCTATAACTCATGCGGCAACCAGAACGCAACCACTCAGACGACGGTGTTCGTGCGCGTGATCGGAGCCTCTGGGAGTTCCGAGTACGAGTGAAGCTAATCCAATATTCTGACCTGTAACGTACCCTCTATCGAAATCTGCGCGAAATGGTAGATTGTTTTGGTTGAGCATCGCGTATTTGGGGTGTAAGCTTCCTCAAGCTTGACGTACGTCGCTCACCATGCGGTACAGATTCCGAACGACATTTTGAAGTGGACGCCAAGTATTTTGCAGCATTTTCCTTATGGCGATCGAGTCGGTGAACTTTACCGGCCAGTGAAGTAGGAGGCTTAAGATGTCGGATCCACTGTACTTTGAGGACCTGTTGCCCGGTGCAAGTTGGCGAAGTCCAGCCAGGACGCTAACCGAAACGGACATCGTCGGTTTCGCTGGAATGACGGGCGATTACGACCCTTTGCACGTGGATCGAGAATTTGCTGCCGAAACGCCTTATGGCCGCCCCATCGCACATGGATTGCTGGGCCTGTCGCTGATGGCTGGACTTAGCAGTACCTGCCCCAGGGTCCGCACCTTGGCCCTGGTTCGAGTGGACCAGTGGCATTTTCATCATCCGATCTACGTGGGCGACACCGTGCATGTCGTGACTCAGGTAGAAAGCGCAATGCCGCGAGGGCGTCGAAGCGGTGAAGTGGTGTGGTTGCGGAAGCTGGTCAACCAGCGTGGGGAATGTGTTCAGTCCGGCAGAATTTCGACTTTGGTTTCCAGCCAGTCCTTTTTGCCTCGATCACGCAAGACCATCCCAGAGATGAAGTCTGGCAAGCTGCGACCAAACCCTGCTAAGGTCGAAGCGGAAACCGATGAAGTTCTGGGCTAAGCTACCGCTATCGGATAATCTTGTGCTAACTTAGGCAATCGTTGCCGTATTTCTAACATCCGACCAGGCCCGAGAGTTTGCTGCACAATGTGGTCGGGGTATGCCTGGTTCAACTGGATGCAGCCGGTAAGATCTCAAGGAATGAAGTCTATTTCGATTGCCCCGAGCTTCTGCAAGACATCAAAAACAGCAGGAATAGGCTTACCTGCCTAGAGTTTTGGGTTGCCAGTTTGGCCTCCAGGCTTACATTGTTGATCAACCGTCTTGCGAAGTGATATTTTGCAATTTCTAGTTTGCTGAGGCTCTCGCCCAGCAGTAATTTTGGATCTACCAGCAAAGGTTTGGTTGAAATGATGCTTCGTGACAAGGCTGCCCAATTGCCGGAAGACCAAAGGATTGTCATGACCGGAATCGGGTTGACCTGCCCAGTTGGCAATGATTTGGCTACGCTGCGAGACAGCCTGCTTAACGGGCGAAGCGGGGTTCAAAGGTACGAAATCCGATATATTGGCGAAACGCTGGCTGGAATCTGCGACTTTCCTGCCACGCAGTATCAATCTCGCAAAGATGCTCGGCGGGGCACTCGAGCTGGCGGTGTCGGTATCTGGGCTGCTAATCAAGCGGTAGCCAGTAGCGGACTGGACTGGGAAAACGTCGATCGGTCGACGGTCGGTATCTACATTGGCGTTACCGAGCATGGTAACGTAGAAACCGAGAACGAGATCTATCAGATCAAGCAATTTGACTACGACGTCCAGTACTGGTCGCACCATCACAATCCACGGACTGTAGCAAATAACCCGGCAGGCGAGATCGCATTAAATATGGGGGTCACCGGACCTCATTATACGCTTGGGGCTGCCTGTGCTGCAGGAAATGTTGGCATCGTTCAGGGTGCTCAGATGCTGCGTTTGGGAGATTGCGATATCGCCATTGCCGGTGGAGTTTCCGAGAGTGTTCATACCTTTGGGATATTCGCTAGTTTCAAGAGCCAAGGCGCTTTGGCTGCTCACGACGACCCGATTAAAGCTTCCCGTCCGTTTGACAAGCAGCGAAATGGTATCGTAGTTTCCGAAGGGGCTTGCTTGTATGTGTTGGAGCGATTGAGCGATGCCAAGCGGCGTGGAGCCAAAATATTGGCCGAAATCGTAGCCTATGCGATCAACACGGACGCGACGGACTTTGTTTTGCCCAACCCGGAAAGGCAGGCGCAGTGTGTCAATTTAGCGCTGCGTCGCGCCGGATTGCCTGCTGAAGCGATTGATATCGTCAGCACGCATGCCACCGGCACTCAAAGCGGTGACGCTCAGGAATGCGAAGCTCTTCGAGCCGTTTTTGAAAATTGCCCTCAGACCTTTGTGAACAATACCAAGAGTTTTATCGGGCACACCATGGGCGCGGCAGGATCGCTTGAACTGGCCGGCAACTTGGCTTCCTTTCAAGACGGCTACTGCCACGCGACGATCAATGTGGACGATTTGGACCCCGATTGTGAACTGCCAGGACTGGTGATTAATCAGCCACGTAAGCTGGATCGCGTTCAGTACATCCTGAACAATTCCTTTGGTATGCTTGGCATCAATTCGGTTCTGATCGTTCGCGGCGTCGTATAGGCTTAGCCGCTGGTAGCCAACTTCCGTGATCGATCGCTGAAACCGTTTGCGTAGGCTACCGCATACCGCACTGAGCGAACTGCCGATGGGTTTGGCTCGTAAGACTGAAGTCGAAGCCGTTTTGTAACGTCGAGCGATTCTCCACTTCCCTAAAGGCGACACTCGATACACAATAGACGGTTGATCGTAAATGCCTCACCTGCCGAGATATAGACGGCAGCTTTTAGTTTAAGTTCGACTTTTTACAGCCATTTGTAGATTCGATTTTAGGGCAAGGAATCCTCCTTTCATGAGTGCCACCGCTTCCCAGAAACCTGCTGCCGCCAAGTCTGGGCAGGAAAACAGCGACAATGTCATTATCCAGACGCGCAATTTAGGCAAGACCTACCGAGACTTCTGGGGACGCAAGAAAGTCGTCGCCCTCAAGTCGCTGGATATCGAAGTGCAGCGGGGCGAGATCTTTGGACTGCTGGGGCCCAACGGTTCTGGCAAGTCTACGACGATCAAGCTGTTGCAGGGATTGCTGTTTCCCACTTCAGGTCAGGCATTTGTTTTTGGCAAAGACGCTCGCGATGTTTCCAAGAATCAGCGCATCGGATATTTGCCCGAAGAATCGTATCTGTACAAATACTTGAACGCCGAAGAGACGCTGGACTTCTATGGTCGACTGTTTGACATGCCTGCGGAGGTTCGCCGCGAGCGAACCAATGTCTTGATTCGTCAAGTTGGCCTGAATCATGCGCGACGTCGACAGTTGCGTGAGTACTCCAAAGGGATGACACGGCGCATCGGACTAGCTCAAGCTCTGATCAACGAACCCGATTTGCTGATACTGGACGAACCGACCACCGGGATGGATCCAATTGGAAGTCGAGAGATGAAAGACTTGATTATCAGCCTGCGAGATCAAGGCAAGACGATCTTGATGTGCTCGCACCAGCTTGCCGATGTTCAAGATGTCTGTGATCGGATCGCCATTTTGCATCAAGGCGAACTGCGCGAACTAGGCCGAGTCCAAGAGTTGCTGAAGGTGCGTGACGTAACCGAAGTTCACGCCAAGGGGCTATCGGACCAAACCAAGCAGAAGATTGCCGATCTGATCAAAAACGACGGAGGCCAGTTGCTTAGCATCGATAACCCAACGACATCGATGGAAGAATTGTTCCTGGATATCGTGCAAACAAGCCGCCCAGGAAGCCGTCCAAGCTAACCATTTTTGTAGTGGAATTCACGAGAGTTCCCAGTTCGTAGTGGAACTCGCCGGAGTTCCCAATCGCGCCAACAAGTACAAGAACTTTACCGCGTTTCATTGTGGCTGCCGCAAGAATATCGTTTTGATTGTCATTAGATAGATTTCACTTTAGTTGTTGTGTTATTGCTATGCGATTAGAAGCTGAGCAGATGTGGGGCTACTTTCAGTGGCTGATTGGAGAATGGGCGCTGGTGCAGGGGGTGCTGGTGACGGCCGGAATTGCCGTAGTTGCCTTTGTGGTCTGTTACTTGATTTCTCTTGCCAAGTGGGGGCCGTCCGAAGGATTCTATCAAGTGACACGAGTCATTTATGAACTGATCGCTCGCGACCTGCCCAACACCACGATCAAGCGCATATACGCTCTGGCTCGCCTAGCCTTTCAGGAAGCTCTACGACGCCGCGTCCTGGTAGTTATGGCTGTATTCATTATCGGCTTGCTGTTTGCCGGCTGGTTTCTGGATGCCGGTTCAAGCAATGCGGCTCAGCTTTATATCAGCTTCGTGATGACAGGCACCAGTTATTTGGTCATTCTACTGGGATTGTTTCTGAGCTGTTTCAGTCTGCCAACGGACATCAAGAACAAGACGATTCAAACGATCACCACCAAGCCGGTTCGCAGCACCGAGATTGTTCTGGGCCGTATTTTTGGGTTTACTGCCGTGGGCACCATGCTGCTGATTGGCATGGG
>JBIIJD010000021.1:0-68792 GCA_044234105.1 Aureliella sp.
GCCTTTAACGCAGGCAGGTAATTCTACTGAACCTGACGCAAAAATCGCAGGGGGGCACCACATTTTTCGTCGGCCTCCTCACCTAAATCGTTGTTCATGTCCTAGGGGCGAAGGCGAGTTCACCAGGATAGGTTTAACGAAGATCAAGCCGCCATTGCCGCGTACAGCTGAGGACAAACCCAAGCGGCATTGACAATTTCTGCGTTGGCCAAAGCCACGAACTCCGAAGTCGCCGCGTTCATGATCGGCGTTTTGCCTGGGATTTGCATAACGAGGCTATTACCTGACATGCCTTCGGCACTTGAAAGCGCAACTTCAATAGCGAGTTCAAAAGGCTGCATCAGTGGGCTCGTTGGGGCCCGACCACGGCCAGCCGGTTAGTTCCGTGAAATGTTACGAAAAAGAGTTGGCCATGGGCAATTAGCAAATTCATAGCCATCCTCAGCCCAAATGAGAAAGTTCGTTGTTGTGAAAGCATAGCCAAGCAGCTAGAATCTTAAGACTTCTTCACAATTGCCAGGATTTCATTTTTTTATCTAATCGTCAATCTATTTGAGGTTAATCATGAGAGGATCAAGCTATTTGAGGTTAATCATGAGAGGATCAAGAAACGCATTTACTCTTGTTGAGTTGTTGGTGGTGATCGCCATAATAGGCATCCTTGTGGGATTACTGCTACCCGCAGTGCAAGCCGCTCGCGAAGCCGCGCGGAGGATGCAGTGCACGAATAATTTGAAACAGCTTGGGCTTGCAGCACACAATTTTGAATCTTCATTTAAGACGTTCCCGCCTGGAGAGTGGATTCGCGCTACGGAAGCAGGTTCAACTAGTAGACCTGCATGGACAACAATCATAATGCAGTATGTTGAGCAAGCGAACAAGTTTAATCAGTTTGATTTTGCATTCGATGTTCACACAAGTCCGAAGAACCTAGCGGCGCGGCAACAGGACGTTTCTGTTTACATTTGCCCGTCTGACGGCTCTACTGCTCAATTTCTCGCAGGCGATGTTACGATGGGGCGGAATAACTACTTTGGTAGCATTGGCGGCAATGCAGACAGTCGTGCAAGCGATGGAAGAGCCGGAGTGTTTAGCGGAAACTACAGCAATGTTGCTGCGGGAAAAGCGCCAAATGGTGTTCCTATAGGTTCTATCATTGATGGAACAAGTAACACCGCGATGTTTTCTGAAGTCATGCGAAAATTTGGGGACACATCAGAAATTAACTATACGACAGTTAGACAGTCAGGTGCAATTGACACAGGCGTACCCGCGCAAGACGGAAGGGATGATCCGGGTTGCCGAGCAGGAAGTACCGCTGGAGTTCGTATCAATTACGTCGGCCTTCAGTATCATCGTGGAGGGATCAACCATAATACTCTATACAGCCATACCTTGCCCATAAACTGGAATCGAAACACAAGAAATAACGCGACACAACGCTATAGCTGTGGAGACGCAAGTTTTCGAAGAGCTCATATCTCTGCCAGTAGTTACCATTCTGGCGGGGCAAATAGTTGTTTTGCTGACGGTTCAGTTAGGTTTTTCAGTGACTCTACTGACTTTACTGTATGGTACGCTGCTGGAACAAGAGGATTAGGGGAAGTTAACAGTCTAAATAATTAGGTGTCTCGCTTCCGATGCGGAAGTTAGGCACACCAATTTGTTAAATAAGTCTAAATAGAAATTGGATTATGCGATTAATTTTGATCTTGCTAGTAGGTTTTGTGGCTTCAGCCACAATGGGCTGTAGCGGCAATAAGGTTGACTCGAATGAAAAATTGCGTTTAGCTTTGGTAGATTTCAGGCAGTTTCTTGAAAGTTTGGAATCTGATGGAGTGAAACCACCAAAGAAAATGGCGGAGTTCTTACCCGTCGAACCAATGGCTCCTGTAGCTTCGGAATACATCAAAAACGGCGAATTGGTTTATTTTTGGGGCAGTGGGTTAAGTTCTTCGGGAAATCAGATCATCGCTTATGAGAAAGGGGCCGAAACGAACGGTGGTTGGGTCTTGTTTCAAAATGGAGAGGTTCAAAACGTTCCCTCAGAGCAATTCGGGGCCTCCGCAAAAGCGATGCCTTCCAAATAAAAAACCTCCGGACGTTTCGCTGGTGATTAGCCAGGAAGGTCCGGAGGTTGGACTGTTGGGTTGTGAAGTGAGTCTTTGAGTACTAATAGCGGACGATCAGGTCAAAGTTCCAGCGATTTTTTAGTAGCCCCTCTCGCTCGGTCAAGGGGAACTCAAAGGCAGACCCCATCTCGACGTTGCTCTTGGGCTTCATTCTCATTCCAATTGCTTGAGTGACCAGGTCATTGCCCACAACCCCTGGCGAACCAAAGTTGAACAAGTCGCCGCCTTCCACTGGCAATGGAAAAGCGGTGCCGTCGCTCAGGTAGTTCCACCAGTTAAATTCGGTCAGCAGGTAGACCGGTTTACGGGTGTCAAGACGGTAGTTGAAATGGTTGCTCCAGTACATCAGACGATTCTCAGCATCTTCGTCGTTGGGCTGTCGTAGTCCGCCGGCGCTCAGCCAGTGAGCCCGTGTGCTGCCCATGATTCGCGTGCCGGCTGTGGCAAAGAAATTCCACTCTCCGTCGCCATTGCCCTGCAGTGATTTCTCTGAACCCATTGGGATTTCAAACGTTGTTCCAACGCTCAGAATCCTACCAGCCGTGGGATCGCGATACACGTTGTACTTGAAACCGGCTGCCACGTCGGCAAATCCAGGCTCGATCAGCGGATGCTGTGAATAGACAAACCCGTCCTTGGTGGCGATCAGGCTGAGCCGCTTCGACAGGGCTAGGCGAACCTGAGCTGCATAAACCTGGACCGAATGTCCCCCGACGGCTGCGGGTACTTCATGGTGCAAGAACAGGAATCGGACTTCAGTCAGCGTTCGCGGGTCCTCAAAAAACACTGGGTTGGACACGGGGCTAATGAAGTCGTCAAAGCAGCGATCGCTGGGTTTGATGATGCCATATCCCAGTAGTCCGGACCCGCAACCACAGCTATCACAACCACCATCACAGCAGTTGTCGCAGCCCCTGAAGCGGTTGTCGCAGCAACTAACTGCCGAGCACGAAGCGCTGCTGGAACTGGCCGTGGCCGTAGGTGCGATCACTTTGTCGTTACTGGCCGCATCTTCTTCTACGATGCTGGCCTGAACGATGTTGTCCGATGGACTGGTCTGCTGGAACCAATTGGCTTGGCTAGACGGTGCCAAGGCAGCAGCCATGCCCAGCGTCGACAATAGACGATGGAAACTGGATCTCATAACAATGTTTCTCCTTCCGTGGAAATTTGAGTTTGACACTCAGTCGGGCCACCAATCCGTAGTGGCAGTACGAGTTCTCGCGAAGGGTCAGGGCCTACCTTTGCGGGCCAATGGACTAGCCGGGTCGTTATATTTGACCAAGATAGTTCAAGGATTCCAAAAATGGACTCAGAAAGTTGATGGTGCCAACTGGCCTGCGCGGCAACCTCGCCCGCAGGCTGATTCACTCTGGCTATCGGATGGCTCACACCCTAATCGGGATATTTTTATCTATTAGTCTGATACGCTATGCCAGTGCCACAGTCAGGCGATTCGTTTAGGCAAGATAAACCGCCTCAAGAGGGTTGCCCGGGCGGCCTAAACGGGAATTCTAGCTTTTGAGTTTGTAGCGGCTAACACTGGATGTTGAGACACTTCTCGCCGATCAACACCACAGCTAACAGCAAAATCGTACTCGTACTCAATGAAATGGTACTCGTACTCCTACTCCTTCTCGGAAGCCCAACCGGTTTCGAGTACGAGTACGAGTACGAGTACCATTTCATTGAGTACGAGTACGATAATGCAATCATTCCAGACTTTGGGCAGCACTTGGTGGTGGTGATTGGCGAGACGTGTCGAAAATGAAGTGTTTTTCGTTCAAGCTGGGTTGCATTGGTCGGGTGGCCGGGCCAGACCAAAAAGTCCTGAGTCCTGAGTCCTGAGTCCTGGGTACTGGGTACTTCAAGCACTTGCGATCTACCCTCCGCGAAGGATCTCTTTTCGAGCGGCTTGGATGGCTTTAAGTCGATTCGGATTATCAGCCTGACCGGTAAGTTCGTACAGAAATCGGCTGACAAAGGTCTCTCGCTGCTTGCCCCATTTCTTTCGACTGAGCGGAAGGGACAGAGTTAGTTCATCTTGAGCGCGGGTGATGCCCACGTAGCATAATCGTCGTTCCTCTTCGACATCGTCATAATTTTCGGCCAGTGATCTTCGGTGAGGTAGGATTCCCTCTTCCATTCCTATCATGTAGACCACAGGGAATTCCAACCCCTTGGCACTGTGGTACGTCATCAGCGTCACTCGATTGGTCGGTTGCTGCTTTTCTTTAGGACTAGCGAACTCTTTGCCAGCTAATGATACTTCGTCCAAAAAGCCAGCCAACACAGGTTTGCCTTGCCCTTTGCCGTCGTTTTCAAACTCGGCTATCGTATTGATCACTTCCTCGACCGAGTCCTTCCGAGCCTGAGCCTCCTCCGGTGTCGGCTGAGTTCGATCGATAAATCCCATGTAGTCAATGGTGCTGATCAATTGTCGAACTAGATCCGTCAGCGAACTTCCGGGAGCGGCCTGCATGGCTTGCAGTTGCGAGATCATCGATTGGAATCGGTCGATACCTTGCTGAGCAGCGATCGGAAACGTGGCCACTAGCTTACTGTCGCTCAGTGCATCCCAAAGCGGGACGCCTCGGCTAACGGCATTGGCAAGAAGGCTCTCGACCGATTTTGCACCAATGCCACGCGGTGGAGTGTTCAGGATGCGCAGCAACGAGACTTCATCTTTGGGTTGATCGATCACTCGAAGATAGGCTAGTAGGTCTCGAACTTCCTTGCGATCGAAAAACGACTGAGTACCCACCAGAGAATAGGGCACATTGGCCTTGCGAAGTTCCGTTTCGAACACGCGAGGTTGCTCGTTAGTGCGAAAAAGAATGGCAAAATCGCCGGGCTGGCGTTGACGCAGGTCGACGATGCGAGCGATTTCCTGAGTGATGCCCCGAGCCTCGTCCAGTTCGTCGTTGAACTGAAGCACTCGCGGCGGGATACCGCCAGCACGAGCAGGCCGAAGCACTTTATCATGACGCACCTTGTTAAACGCGATTAGGCGATTGGCCGCCTCTAGGATGGCTCGACTGCTGCGGTAATTTGACTCCAACCGTACTACTATGGCATCTGGCCAGTCTTTTTGGAAGTTCAGGATATGCTGCACCTCGGCACCGCGCCAGCCATAAATCGACTGATCGTCGTCGCCCACGACGCACAAGTTGCGGTGACCTCCGGCCAGTTGCCTGATGATCGAATACTGCGACTGGTTGGTGTCCTGGTATTCGTCTACCAGGATATGATCAAAACGACCTGCTTCCAGTTGCCGCACCTGCTGATGCTCGCGAAACAACTGCTCGGCCAGCAGCAGCAGATCGTCAAAATCGACGGCGCCAGCCAGTTTGAGCGCCTGCTGATACCGACGGTAGCCGCTGGCCACTACGTGATCTTTGTCAGTTTTTACGACGGCATCCACATCGGTCCAGCGCAAGCCAGCATTTTTCCAACTGCTGATTTTCGAAAGGAAGTCGCCGGGTTTCATCATGCCGGTGGGCACACGCAACTGCCTAAGCACATCCCGGGCGATCGATTCCTGGTCGCTGCGGTCGTAGATGGCAAATCGGTCGGGATATCCCAGCAGATTGGCGTGACGGCGCAGAATCTGGACGCAATGAGCGTGAAAAGTGCCCACGACCGGCATGGGGCTTGCTCGACGACCGCGCACTGCCTGAGTCTTCTTGCCCAAATGTGCGATTCGCTCTCGCATCTCCTTGGCGGCTTTATTCGTAAAAGTCACCGCCAGGATACGCTCAGGAACCGTACCATGCCTGATCAAATTAGCGATGCGGTAGGTGACGACGCGCGTCTTCCCAGAGCCTGCTCCGGCTAATACGAGCAGGGGGCCACTGAGCGTTTGTACAGCACTTTGTTGTTCTGGATTGAGACCGTCGGACATGCTGGCATAGTACCCGGTGCTGCCCCGCTGGCCAGGGGGCAGGGCTTTAGAATTTGGTGTTGCGAAAATTGAGCGGACCTCTACAATTCGTGCTCTTTGATCGCCACCCGCGATTGTCGATATTTAGTCCGTTTGGTCCATGAATCGTCAGAAGGCTGTGTGCCATGAAAGTAGTTTCCTCCATTGGTTCGCTGAAATTTCGACACCCCGATTGTCAGGTGGTGCGTCGACGCGGACGAATCTATGTGATCTGTAAGAGTAACCCCCGATACAAGGTTCGTCAGGGCGGTGCCAAGAGCAAGCGCACCAAGCGGTAGCCAGTCCCACCGTAGATTGCAGGCGTACTTCCTGGACTCGCGATATCTACCCGAACCGCATCGGTTCGGGTTTTTTTGTTCCCCGCTGATTGCTGCGTAAAATAACCGTTAGCGGACTCATCGAATTGAATTTTGCCCCGACAACCCATCAGCTTCCCGAAACATAATGGATGGCGTGCAGATTACTGCAATCTCGCGAGAAAGCGTGCTGGACAGCGCTGACTGGGCGGTTTGGCCCGATGGGCAGCGTCGGTTTGTCTATTGTTGGGGGCCGCGTGACCCCAAGGGTTATGTGGGCCTAGTCCATGGACTTGGCGAGCATGGGGGGCGGTACGCCGAGCTGGCAACTCAGATGGCCAGTCGCGGATATTTTGTGGCCGCCTATGATCAGCAGGGGCACGGGCACGATCCTAGCAAACGTGGTGTGATTACAAGTTATCAATCGCTACTGCACGACGTTGGTCAACTGCTCAGTTGGCTGCGACTTCAGGCGCGAGGGCGTCCCTGCTTTCTATTTGGCCACAGCATGGGCGGAAACTTGGTGACCAACTATGTCTTGCGAGAAAAGGTATTGCCAACGGCCATCATCGCGTCCAGTCCCATGTTTCGATCACCTCGCGAACCCCGTGGTCCGTTTAACTGGATCGCGCGATTAGCCCTTCGGCTGGCACCCAACCTGTGCATTGGTGCTGGCATCCGCTTCGAAGATTTGACAGATGATCCCATCGAGCAGAGGCAGGTGGCCAGCGATCCGCTTTATCATCGCCGAGTCAGTCTGCGACTGGGCGCGGAACTGATCGATTCGGGCCGCTGGGCCATCGAGCATGCGGATCAGTTAAAACGTCCCATTTTGATCACTCACTCAACCAGCGATCGGTTGACAATGGCTGCGGGTTCAGCGGCATTTGCTGCCAAGGCGGGTTCGATCTGTCAAATGGTGTCGCTGGAAAATCATCGACATGAGACGTTTCGCGATCTGGATAAGCGAACGGTGTGGGAGTTATTAATCAGCTATTTAGATAGCCACCAGAAAGTGCCCAGCCGTTAACAACTTCAGCTCGATCACTTGCCCCATGATCATCGAAGGACTACTGACAACGACTCTGGCTGACGGACGACCTCACGCTGCGCCGATGGGGCCGGTGGTTGACCCGGATCTGACCCACTGGCAGCTCAGGCCCTTCCAAGGTTCAACCACTTGCGACAATTTACTGCGCAGCGGCCAAGCCGTCTTTCATGTGATGGATGATGTCCTGCCTATCGTCCAGTCAGCGTTGTCGATGCCTGTGGATTTACAGTACCGGCAATGTGAACAAGGCGGCTGGATCATTCAGTCGTCTTGCCACTGGTACTGCTTGAAGGTGCAGCGGTGGGATCTTTCACAACCGCGAGCGCTGGCCACTGCGCAAGTGCGGTCCAGAGGCGTTCATCGATCGTTCTGGGGATGGAATCGAGCCAAGCATGCTATATTGGAAGCCAGCATTTTAGCGACGCGATTACATCTGACCGGACGCGACGCTGTGCTAGCTCAGTTGCAACCGCTTGAAAACGCCGTCACAAAGACGGCTGGACCGCGTGAGCTGTTGGCTTGGCAACTGGTCGAGCAATACATCCAATCGTGGCAAGACCAACGATGACCTATTCGACTCTAGGGGTGGCTGATAAAATTCGCGTCTCAAAGAACCGCCTGATCAACTGAAGGAAACCCGATGGGACGACAATTTATTTTTTCGATGCAGTCGCTGACCAAGAAGCATGGGCAGCGTGAAGTGCTGAAAAATGTTTGGCTTTCGTTTTATCCCGGAGCCAAGATCGGTGTCCTGGGAAGCAACGGATCCGGAAAGAGCACGCTGCTGAGAATCATGGCGGGCGTGGACCGTGATTTTGATGGCGAAGCCCGATTGACTCAGGGCTTCACCGCAGGCTACTTGCCTCAGGAGCCGCAGCTCAATCCCGACAAAGACGTACAGGGCAACGTCCAGGAAGCTGTGGCCAAGCGTCGAGCCGTGTTGGATCGCTTTAACGAAATCACCACGTTGCTGGGCGAAGTTACCGACGACGACAAGCTACAGAAGCTGTACGACGAAATGGCACGGCTTCAGGATATCATCGATGCCAACAACCTGTGGGATCTGGATCGCCAAGTGGAAGTGGCGATGACCGTCATGAATTTGCCTCCCGGCGACGCTGATGTGACCACACTTTCGGGAGGCGAGCGGCGACGAGTGGCGCTGTGCAAGCTGCTGATCGAGCAACCCGACCTGCTACTGCTGGACGAGCCGACCAACCACTTGGATGCCGAATCAATACAGTGGCTGGAGCAGCATTTGGATCAGTATCCCGGCACTGTGGTGGCCGTCACTCACGATCGCTACTTTCTGGATAACGTGGCCAAATGGATTCTGGAACTGGATCGAGGCGAAGGTCACCCCTTTGAAGGAAATTACTCAGCCTGGCTAGAGCAGAAGCAGGAGCGACTTGAGCGCGAACAGCGCCAGCAGCTCTCACGTCAAAAGACTCTAGCTAGGGAACTGGAATGGATACGCGCTTCACCGCGCGCTAGGCAGTCCAAGAGCAAGGCGCGTATTGCCGCCTACGAGAAGATGGCAGCCGAAGAATTCGAAGATCGTCCCGACGAACTGGAGATCCAGATTCCACCAGGAAAACACCTGGGTGAACTGGTGATTGAGGCCAAGAACATCACCAAAGGTTACGGTGATCGCGTGCTAATTGAAAATTGCAGTTTCAGTTTGCCGCCTGGTGGAATCGTGGGAGTCATTGGGCCCAACGGTGCTGGCAAGACGACACTTTTCCGAATGTTGATGGGAAGCGAGCAACCTGATTCAGGTACGCTGCGGATCGGTAGCACTGTAGAAATGGGCTATGTCGATCAGAATCGTGACGCACTTCTGGCAGATAGCACGGTATTCCAAGAAATCAGCGGCGGACACGATGTCTTAGAGATGGGCAAACGCAAGATGAACGCGCGAGCCTTCGTGTCGAAGTTTAATTTCAAGGGTACCGATCAGGAAAAAAAGGTGGGCGTGCTGTCAGGTGGTGAACGCAACCGAGTCCACTTGGCCAAACTGCTGCGTCGAGGTTCCAACGTATTGCTACTGGATGAACCGACCAACGATTTGGATGTCGACACGCTGCGCGCTTTAGAAGAGGCCATTTTGAATTATGCAGGTTGTGTGGTCGTTATCTCACACGATCGATGGTTCCTGGACCGCATCGCTACACACATTTTAGCCTTTGAGGGCGACGGCTATGTCCACTGGTGCGAAGGCAACTTCGATACCTACGAACAGCAGCGACGTGAGCGACTGGGATTGGCGGAAGGCGAAGTCACCCGCTTCCGCTATAAAAAGCTGACGTCTTAATCTTCGGTGCGAAATTACGACAGCACGGGTGATACTGCCGGACAGAACATGACCAGTCGAGCTACCCGAGCTGCAATGGTCTGGATCACCAAAAATTTTCCAGATGGATTTTTGCGAGTGCAACTCACTGGAGGGATAGAAACAGATAAGAAACACTCTAGTATGAGTTTGATGCATAGTCGTGGGAAGCGCGTGATTGCCGAAGCCACGATTCCTCGCGAGGTGCTGGTACGGTTGACTCGGGCCGAACCTGCCGATCTGTTTCGCATGCGTCTTCGGTCGATTACTGGATCACGCCGTCGTCCCAGGGTACTGATTGTCGTTTCGTTCTGGCCCTTCCGGAAGGGCTACCAGCGCCCACCAACTTGTGCGGCATGCCCTCAAAGAAATTGATCGGTATCGGTTGCGGCCGCCATGTCGACTGAGCCACACCGCGCGAGAAATTGCTACTGATCACCAATTCGTCTTGCGCTCGCGTCATGGCAACGTAGAGTACTCGACGTTCCTCCTCAACGGCCTGCGGATCGCCCATGCTGCGGCTGTGAGGAAAATTGCCCGGCTGAGCAGCGACCACATGACACACTTTCGCTTCAGCCCCCTTGGCGCTGTGGACCGTGATCAAGGTAATGATGTCCTCTTTTTCCTGTGAATTGGCTTCGCTGGCAGATATCGGGTCTAGCGTGTAGGAATCCAAAAAGGTCTTTAGGTCCTGATGCTTCGTCGCCAGCCTGGCAATCAATTTGTAGTCGCGGCTGCGGGTATCCCAGTTTTCATAACGAGACTTAAGCAGTTCCTCCAACAAATCCGACAAGCCGCTAATGGCCTGGGCAGGATCGTCCCTATGTTTCAGAGCCAGCCGAATTGGCTTGGTGATCTCTGGACGCTTCAGCCGCTGCTCCAGCAGTTCGATCGCTGCCAAACTGTCAGTGGCTGTACGAACAAAGTGAACTGTCTTGGCAGCTGTTGAATCACCGATGCGAGGCCACATCGTCAGGTATCGAGCCCAGGCCAGTTCATCGTGATGGTTGACAGCTACTCTTAGGATGGATAGCAGGTCTTTAACGTGTGCCATTTGCAACAGTCCGATGCCTCCAATAAATCGATATGGCAAATTCCGCTCGATCAACTCTGCTTCGATAGGCCGTGCTGAATAGGCGGTACGGCACAGCACCATCTGCTGATCCCAACGCATTCCATTTTTGTGCCGCTTGACGATACAATCCACGACCCACTGGGCTTCGTCGAAATCCGATTCAAATTCGATTTGCTCAGGCACTTGGCCCGGTCCGCGATGCGCCACCAATTGCTTGCCATACTTCAGTGGCGAACGAGACAGCAGCCAGTTGGACAGATCCAAAATTTCCTGAGTCGACCGGTAGTTCAGCTCTAATTTCAACACCTGCCCGCCAGGCAATCGTTCGTTGAAGGAATGGACGTTGCGAAAGTCGGCACCTCGAAACGCATAGATGCTTTGAGCATCATCGCCAACGCAAAACAGATTTAGAGAGGGTGCTAGAGCCTCCAGGATCAACCATTGCAGCGGATTGGTGTCCTGCATCTCATCAACCAGCACGTGAGAGTAATTTTTAGCGATACGACGACAGATTTCCTGATCTTCGCGCATTACCTGAGCAAATCGGTGCAGGATGTCATCAAAATCCAGATAACCGCCCGCAGCCTTGCGCTGTTTGTAAGCGGCAAAAATCTTCAGCACCAAGTCGATTTGATCGCCACCCAAGTCGGTGAATTTCTCTAGGTAATCACGTACCGGCTGATTGGTATTCCGTGCGTAGGAATAGTAGCTGACCAGTTGACTGGCTTGCGGAACGGCGGTCGCACCACTTGAGTTCGCGATTTCGCCACGCACAAGTTTCATCATTTGCGACTGATCGTCTGCGTCCATGATCGTTGTACCGGTCAGTCCAAACCAATCGCGCCGGGCCGACATTTCTCGAAGGCAGAAATTGTGGAAGGTGCCGGCTACGACATGCTTACAAGCAGGACCAACCTCCGTGGTCAGTCGGTGACGGATCTCAGCGGCTGCTCGACGCGTAAACGTAATCATCACAAGTCGCTCGGGAGTACAGCCCTGACGCAAAAGATGTGCCGCGCGACCGATGATCGTTCGAGTCTTGCCGGTACCAGCTCCAGCCAACACCAAGATGTGTTGGTTTTCGCATTCAATGGCAGCTTGCTGTTGAGCGTTGTAGTCCATAGGGTCTTTTGCTGGTTCTAGGAAATCGTTGACTATAAGCTAATTACTGCCGGGTGACATGACCCGCTTAGCAACCAAAAATCGCCTCTACGTTACCGCGCAAAAGCTGAACTCCCAACTCGCAGGCTCGCCGTTCGCTCCACCCCAGTTCCAGAATAAAATGGTCAGCCAACACAGAAGCCAGACTACGTTTGAACATTCGGAACTTGGGTAGCGCGAATTCTAGCTTGTACATGTCACTGTAGTAGCCGATCAGCTTGTTTTTAGGAACAGCTTCCATTCGAGCCTGCAGATCGCGGCGAATGAAACTAGGCGTGTTGCTGTACCACCAATGTCCATTGCAAACGACGTTGGGAAAAATCCAAGAATAACTGGCTAGTTCCTGATTGGTCACGCTGGCCAAGACGGAAATAGGAAAGGTTACCGTTGGGAACGCATTGAACAACTGGGCATACTGAATCAGCGACACTCGACTGTCGTACAGATCTTGACCTTGTAATACTCCCGACGGATAGACACGTCGATTGACGCCAATCATCAGGTCGAATGGCAGGTGGTACCGGCTGCAATTTTCTGCCAATTGCCAAAAAACCCAGTAGGACAAGCGTTTTTGATCGTCCTGCATTGTCGTATTCGGATTGGCCAGCACCGACGAAAGAGCTTGTTGAGCCGCCGCATCGGAAACCGGTTCGGGTGAGAACCAGGGTGGCAAGCTGATCGCGCAGGCTTTGGCTCCACGGCTAGTAAAATGCTCGAACCGCTGCGATAGGGCCAAACGAAGATTGGATAGTTGCGTTATTCCTATTCCTGAGCAAGCCTGCAGTCGATTGACGACGGATGATTGGTTCAAGTGAAAGACCAGATCATCGGTACGCAAGCAGGGAATGTATCGCCCAGTATCAAAGCCCTCCAAACTGTCATCAAAGTCGTTGGTTAGGAAGACGCTTTGTAGATTGGATAGCCCCAGCACCTGATCTTCCCAATATGGCTGAGCCATCTTAGCTTCTGCCGAATCGTAGATGAACTCCCAGTTGCCGCTATCGATTCGATCCACTTCGATGCCAAACAGTTCACGGACCGCTTCCAACAACCAATGGAACTGAATGGTATTGTCGATGTTGGATAATCCTGTCACTAAACATTCGACCTTTTCTTTGGCCGACAATTTGGGGTCTTCGATCGCAGCCTGGGACAGCCCAGCAGAATGGACCAGTTCGGTGTAATAATGATATCCCAGCATATCAGCCAAATTGATGCTGGCCGGCCGCAACGGATTGATGTGGGTGTGTGGGTCAATCAGAATCAGACTGTCGAGTTCCTGATAGAGCCTATTTTGAAGATCGCGGGTCATGGATAACCTGAACGGGGTAGAAGAGTTCATATAAAGTAGGTCGCCGAAAAACGACCTCAGTCACTTCAGTTCGCCAACTTCGGCCAGCCAACTGAGCCGACAAGACTATTTCTCGCTTGCATCCTGCTGTGTCTCGGAATCCGCATCGTCCTGTGACTGGGTTGGCGTAAAGGTAAAGCTTAAATGCTCGGCGATCGCGCTGGCCAGAGTTCCAAGCTGTTGGAAGGTGAAAAACAAGAGCACCGGCAGCAAAGTCCCAGCAAATGCAGCTAGCACGTCGGACTTGCCTTGCCCAAGTAAAAGGTACCAAAACAGCATCGTCCCCGCAAAAGCGATCAATGTCTTTAGATAATAACCAGCCCAGGCTTCTGCTGCTAGTTTGAACGAACGTATGACATCCCACGAAACCGGTTGAAAGACGCTGCCGTTATCCAACATCGAAATCAGAATCACCGGAAACAGCAAAAACGTGCTAAGCATTGCACCGTTGATCTGAATGCGGCCACTTCCCTCTAGTTCGCCTCCCAGCCACAAGCCGATTAAGTATCCAGGCAAAGCGCTAGCCATGACTGCACTGGCAATAACAATAATATCTGCCGCGTATTCGTAGACGTTAAAGCCAGGCCACTGCGAAACGCGAAGTTGTCGGTTCGCGACGGCCTCTAGCAACGCCATAACGGCGCTGAACATGGGAAGCACTGTGATCAGACCAACGAGAACGGCCGCTGGCACCAAGAAGATCTTGGATTGTTCGTTGAGGCCGTGATTGATGCCGGCAAAAACAACCGCAAACATCAGGCTGTACCCCAGCATAAAGCCAATCGCCATCGTATCTTTAAAGAAGCCAAAGGTCCCCTGCACAAAAGTGGCCGTGTCAAAGTCTTGTCCAAAGTCGCGTTGATTGTATCGTTCATCCTCCAATTCGCTTTCGGCCAATTCCAGCATCTGCTGAGTTCGTAGCTGGCGACGGCGATCGATCTCCTGGATCGCGGCATCGCTGGACAGCGGAGCACTGGTATCGAAGTTATTGTGCCTGACGCTGACATGGCTTGGCTTCCAATTGGCCGGAGGACGAGGCACCTTGAAAAAAGTAAAACAATCGGGGCATTTGGTTTTTGTGCCTTCATCTCCCTGCTTGACGTAGATCAGCGTGCCGCAATTGGGACAAGCGACGCGGTATTGAACCTGAGTCGGCTCGGCTGGCTTGGGGCTTGCCGCCGGCAAGGGTTGAAGCTGCAGATCGTCCAATTCCGGCAACAGAGCGCTCAGGTTGGTGCTGTTGATGGGTGGCATGTTCTGTAGCGAATCCGTAGAGTTTTGTAGCGAATCTGAAGAGCTGCTTGGCGGTAGAGCCGACTTTTCTAGCTCGACAAGATCCGGCAAATCATCGTCAAAGATCGATCTGGCTGGCGTTTGGGGTGGGGCAGATTGGGAGCCAGCTTGAGGTGGATTCACAGGGGCCGTCTGATCATCCGCAGGTCGGATAAGGGTGTCCTCGTCAAGAAAGGTGTACTCACCCTGCAACTGCTGCTGAATATTTTGGCGACCTGAGCGAGCGGGGGTCGGTATTGGCGCTTCGGATGGCCCTTCATCTTGTGCCTGCTGCTTGGCTTGACGCCAACGCCGCAGTGCGTCCTTTTCGTCGCGGATGGACTTCGAGGATTGGAGCCGCTGGTCGATGTCTTCTATGGCTAGATTTTCTAGCTGCAGATCCTGTTCGTCGAAAAGGCTTCGGCGGCCCCCCGTGTTTGAAGCTGCAGCAGACGATTCAGACGGTAGTGCGATTGCGAATTGGTGGTTGCAGCGAGGGCAGGAGACCGGTCGGCCAATGGCTTTGGACTTGGCCTTCAACCGTTTGGAGCAGTTGGGACATTGAAATTCAATCAATGGTTGAGAAGCTTCCGACAAGATGAGACCTCACTGGACCAACGGGGACCACTGTCAAGTTCATTACTCCATGATATCAACTGCTACAATAAAGGCTATTGTCGGCAGCGGGTTGATCCGGCTAAACTGCTAGATCCATCTTTTGAAGCATCAATTCGGCCTTCGGGATATTCGCAGGACATGCAGATGTCGCAATCATCTGAAAACCCACTAACCGTTCCCAGCCAAGGTAGACTGGCTGGGGTTGATTATGGTAGTGTGCGCATCGGTGTTTCGATTTGCGACCCATCCCAGCATTTCGTCAATCCCTTGGAGACCTACCCAAGGCGTAATGCGATCCTGGATTCCCAGTATTTCATCCAGCTTGCCCGCAATGAACGGATCGTGGGCTGGGTGATCGGCTTACCCATCCATTGTGACGGCCAGGAAAGTCAAAAATCGATGGAAGTTAGGCAATTTGCCAATTGGCTAGGTGAGCTTACCCAATTGCCTTTTGCGTTTGCCGATGAGCGGTTCAGCTCCCGAGAAGCAAGTAATCTGCTGTACGAGACCGGTTGGAGCCGCGATAAAAAGAAGAAAAACTTAGACAAAATTGCTGCTTACCTCATTCTTGAACATTTTCTTAGGAGTCGAACTTCTGGCGAATTTCGGTCGTTGCAGGACTAGTTGCCCCCTCTATCGGAGGGTTGTATCATGGGATTCACCCAGGAATAGGGAACTTTCTGCCAGCAGATTCATCCGAAACATAGCTTATGGCGGTAGGGCTAAATCGGAATTACCCAGACGGCCTAAAGCAAAAAGGGTGTGAGGGGGTCAATAGGTTGGACTGAAGGATGGTTTGGCGGTAGAGCCGATCCGATCCCAGTTAAGCCATTGACAGGTTTGATTTAGTTTCGAGTGGAAAAATGGATGAACTATTGAGTGCCTATTTGGACGATCAACTGACGGCAGACGAACTGCGTCAGGTGGAGTCCCTGCTGGAGGAACCAGCGGCGCGCCAGCGTCTGGAGCAATTGCGTTCAGTTGGTTTGCAACTGCAAGCCTTGGCCGCAGAGCCCAATCGTGGATTGCCAACAGATTTCGCTAAGCGCGTAGCCGCTTTGGCTATCCAGCGAAAATCATCAGATCTGATTGACCGGGCTAGCAGTCCGGTTGCAGAAGAAACACTGCCGAAGTTTAGAGTTCGTGCTACGGGATTGCCAAGCAACGTGCGCGGCGCTTTTGGGTTGGCGTTGGCTGTAGCGGCGACTATTTTGCTGGCGGTTTGGCTTCCTAAGGTGCTCAATTCGCCGGACTCGAATATGCCCATAGCGATTGATTCTTCGCCAGATGCGCGCGTGGTAGCTCAAGTTCAATCATTGGCCGCACTGCAACCGTCTGAGGCCAAGGATCAACAGGCCGTTGGAAAAGGTGATTTGGTTGCGTCTGGGCGTACCAGCAGCGTGCAGCTTACTTATACGATGGTGCTGGATATCGAGATAACCCTGCAGGCGGCTCAGCAACAGTTGCTCCGATCCATTTTGGCAAAGCACGGAATTCAGATCGCCAAGACTGTAGTGGTTAACGACTCAATCGAAGCAGCTCTCAACCGCATGCGTCACACCGTGCCCAGTGAGTCTCTACCTAGCGTTTCGGAACTCTACTGGGTCCACGCTCCCGTCCAATTGCTCGATCAAGCCGTCCTGGAAATTCAAACGACCGTCGATCAATTTCCAGTTTGCCGATTTGATTTGGCATTTGAAACCCCAGCCGCATCGCTCAGTCAAGCAATTGCCGCTACCGCTGAGTTGACTTCTGACTCGAGTTCCATTGCTATTCCCGTAGCCATTGATGCTGACCAGCTGTATCGCGAATCTCCGTTTGAATCGGTAGCCTATCAGGGCACTTTGGTTAGCGCCAATCGACGGCAAAGCAGCGAAATCGTAAACCACGACCAAATACCTGTTGCTGCCGGGCAGGGTAGCTTGTTGTTGTTGGTTCGCCAGCCGTGACAGGCGATCCGACCGAACAGACACAAGTAGTCATGGATGCTTAAAGACGCTTTACTTTCTTCTCGCTCCGAATTCATCCTATTTGGTGTTGTTGAGAAACTGGGAAATGTACCCTCTGTCATTCTAAATACGAAAATGTCAACGGTCCCATCGGTGCCCTGGGGCTGAAGATCCCTGTGGAATAGCCTAACGCAATTTTTTGGGTGGGTTATACTCCTGGTTACGTTGCGACACCGATGTCGCAAAGTCGAATCTAAACTGTGGAGTCCAACCGTTGAACACGTTGTACTGGGCGATTGCCCTAATCCCGTTAGCCATCTATCTTTTGCTAATCGGTGCGATCCACCTGCGCGGACGCCCTTTGATTACCAATGGCTGGCGGGATATGTTGACATTGGGCATCGCATGTGCCGGGTTGATTGCCATCGGTCCGATGCAGCTTTTCTTCCCTGAACACGCGGGGTCGCGGTGGCCGGGTTGGGTCTGGTTGCTGATGTTAGGGCTGTATTTCCTGGTCCTGTTGATGCTGATTCTATGGAGCCGCCCAAGGTTAGTAGCCTACGGCATGTTGCGAGATCAGTTCCGCGACGCGCTGCTACTGGCTGCGCAAAAGATAGATCCACTGGCACAGTGGCAAGGCGATGTGTTAACTGTACCTCGGCCGGGACTACAACTGGCCATCGAATCAACACTATCACAGCGAACTCACTCGGTCGTTTGCGTCGCGATTCCGCAAGACATGGCTTTGTGGTTACAGTTGGAACAAGCATTTGTCGTAGCCGCCCAAGGCACACGATCCACTCATTCACGCCTGGGCTGGGGTCTAGTGACGTCCGGACTGTTGCTGTTGGTATTGACGATTGCCCCGCTGATTCAGGACCCAGACATCACCTACGCCCAGCTTAAGAAATTCATCCTACGATAGCGATCTGGTGGATGCCAGGTCGCGGGTTTCACTTGCATCAATTCTCTGGCTTCACTTCCAAGACGCTCTTGGCTATGTCTCCTGCATGCATGGTTTCAAAGGCTGTGTGCCATTGTTCCAAGGGCCAGAAGCCACCCACCAATCGATCCACCTTTAAGGCTTGGCTGTTCAGCAGATAAAGCACTCGTTCCCAAGTTGCCCATGTGTGCGAAAAACTGCCTTGAAGTTGCACGTTTTTTTGCACCAGTGGATCTAACGAGAATCCCAACGGATCACGCCCCCAACCCACTTTGCTGATCCATCCATCTGGCCGCACCAAATCCATCGCCACTTTAAGCGTGGCGGAGACACCTGCCGCATCCACGATTCCCTCGCAGCCCAGGCCATCGCGCTGTCGTGCCCATTGAGCCGCCTGGTCGCTCAGAAGTGGCTGGCAGTCGAATTCACGAGCTAAATTCAGACGCTGGGCATCACGTGGCAAGCCCACCACGCCAACCTCGGCACCCCGCAATCTTGCAACGGCAGCGCACAACAATCCAATGGGTCCTGGCCCAAGCACCAAGACACGATCGCCCGGCGCGATCGTGACATTGGCTACCACTGCGCTGTAAGCCACACAGCAGGGCTCCGTCAACGCTGCTAATCGTAGTGGCAAACCATCGGGGACTCTGTGCAAGCATCGCGAAGGCACTCGAACGTACTCAGTCATGGCTCCATCCACTCCGTAGCCAAAACCGCGACGGGACGGATCCAAGTTGTATCGGCCAACGCGCGAAAGCGGGCTATCGGGATCAATCACTGCGGCCGTTTCACTGCACACGCGATCCCCTTCCCGAAACGACTTGACGTTGGCACCTCGCTGAAAGACACGCCCGGCGAACTCATGGCCCAAGGTAACCGGATAATTAACCGGCCAGCTATGATCTGCAGTCCACTGGTGAAGGTCGCTACCACAAACCCCCACCGCCGCCACCTCCATGAGAACATCGTCCGGCCCGATCGTTGGAATTGGGATCTCTCGTAGTTCGACGCTGTGGGGTTGAGGACTAAAATTGACGACAGCCGGTTGAACTTGACTCATTTGCAAATGCTTTCAGAGGGATTTAGCGAACCCAGCGAAGGGCTTGCGCCCAGCCGCTTCTGTTGCTCGGGAAGGATTCTAAAATTGGCCACCCTGGCGCTGGTCGGTTGCTTGCCCGAACGACGAAGGCAGGGTTTCAGAACTGGATATCTTAACCCAATCGCAGCCGATTGATGATAGGGTGATCGACGTTATCACATCGCAATTCTTCAATGGACACTCCAAGGGCATTTCGGCTTAGCTCAACTGCGTTTAAAATGTCTGCCTTGCTAAGGTCGTGTCGGTTTTGCCAATTTCTGGTAGCCGTTCACTCCATCCCCGCACCGCTGGACTAGAAACCTACTAACAATTCCTCGGAGTAAGCCTCATGTCACGCTGGCCCATTGGCGTATTCACAAGTATCGATGCCGGTTTAGGAGTCAAACTTGAGGTGGCACATGAACTGGGGATTCCTACGATTCAACTACACGCACCTCACCGCGACACCAGGACGGTAGAAGAAGCTGAGCGGTTTCTGAAGAAGCTGAGCAGCCTTGGCATCGAACTGTCCTGCGTCTTTGGCGGCTTTGAAGGCGAAAGTTATGCAGACATCCCAACCGTAGAGCGGACCGTGGGTCTGGTCCCGCCAGAGACTCGAGCGGCTCGCTTGCGAGAGATGATGGAGATCAGCGACTTTACGAAACTGCTTGGTTGCACTGTCGTAGGTCTGCATTTGGGTTTTGTGCCTCACGACTGTAACTCGGAGGCGTATCAGCAAGTGATTGCTGTCACACGGCAACTTTGCGACCACGCCAAGAAGAACGGCCAGGCCGTCCATTTAGAAACAGGCCAGGAATCGGCTGATGCGCTGCTGCGTTTTATCGCTGACACTCAGCGAGACAATCTATTCATCAACTTCGACCCAGCCAACATGATTCTTTACGGTACCGGACAGCCTATCGAAGCTTTGAAGAAGGTCGGGAAATTTGTTCGCAGCGTTCATTGCAAGGATGCTACGTGGAGCGATCAACCTGGCGTGACCTGGGGCGCAGAAGTTCCACTGGGGCAAGGGCAGGTCCATATCGAAAATTATTTACGAACATTATCAGAGATCGGTTACAGCGGTCCACTGACCATCGAACGTGAGATACCACAAGAACCCGAACGACAAAAGGCCGAGATCGGTCACGCTTGTGAATTGCTTTCGCGATTGCGTTCGACGATCTAAACAACCGACCTACGAAGCTTTCTTTAAAACTCCGGCTGCGATCGAGTCCAGGTCAACCAACCGTGCTCTGGGGCCAGCTTGCTGAACCATTTCACATATCATCTTCAAAGTGCGCATCTCTGGATCGACAACGCCCAGACACGAGGGGTGTGCCAAAAAGTCAAACACGGCTCCTCGCTCAATTGTCCAATTGATCGCTCGACGTATCGCTTCCATGAACCATTGCAATTGCCAGCGCCCGTTTCGGAACCCGCCAATATCGCTAACGGGACTCATCGGGATCTCGATCAATCCTGTCGGGTAGACAAACGGCTGTGATTCGCGTTGAGCGGCCACAATGCTGTCGTAAATTGTTGTGGTGGGTTGGTGCTGCGGATCGGTATTCAGGTGCATGGGATACTTGCTACTAACCCATCTGAATCCCAAGTCCAGCAGCATCTGCTGCAGATCTTCGCGGTCTGTCAATCCGTTACCAAAACCACCCGGAGTACGAAAGCCATGATTGTCTACGTTCAGCCGACTCTTCAACGCTTTTGTCGTAAGCTGAATGTTCTGCCTTATCGCTTCGTGGATTTCCTGACCAGCAATCAACCAAGGCGCTCGGCGGAATCGATATTGAAGTTCGTCAGAATTTTTGGCTAGTAGATTCACGTGATCGTAGGTGTGATTGCCAATTGGATGCCCAGCTTCTGCTAGTTCCTGTAACCACGACACATCCTCCTGCTCCAGCACACTACCGACACAAAAGTAGTGGATTGGGCCGCCATACTGTTTGACCAATTCCCCAGCGCGAACCGAATACTCTTTGCTGGCCAGATTCAGATTGCCTTTCTGGTAATCCCAGTGAGTATCCTCCCAGCGTGGAAAATTTCGAGCCATCTCCAGGTCGAAAGTAATAGCAACTTGAGCCGCACCCTGCTCCGCTGCAAGGCCGTCGGTACCACGATTTAGTTCCAGACCAGCCACTGCCATTGCGCTGCTGGCTTGCAACCACTGTCGCCGCGAAAGGTTTCCTGGCTGCGGGCAATCTGTCAAGCGTACGTCACTCATCTGTCTGATCTCCGTCCAATTGGATCCATGAAACCTGCGTGATCAATTGATTCAAAGCCGCATAAGAAATCGCAGCGTTAACTGCGAAACGTGGAGTGGCATTCGATGGGAAAGTAGCCAGCGATGCGTCACCCACGAGAAAAACGTTAAAATCCTTGGATAGATTTTCGTAACCGGCTGTCGTCTTACAAAAGCACATATCGGTTGCGTAACCAAATAACAAGACATGTCTGATTTTCTGTTGGATCAAGAAGTCTCGCAGCGCCGGATAACCTTCTGCGTCACAAATAACCACGTCGTTGGGCTGAGCTTGAATGTCTTGTGTCACGGGAATCGGCAGGTCCCAAAAGCCTTTGTTGTTATATCTGGCACCGGCATCCAAACCAGGAAACTGCTTAAAGTAGTCGATCACGGGCCGGTCGGACGAAAGCTCCATACGATCGACGATTGGTTGTCCGCGATAATCGAAATTCTTAAGCTTCTCGGCAAGTTCTCGTGCCCCCTGGGCTCGCTCGTCGGCAGTCGGATTATGATCAAACGAGCGATACAGCTTGCGACGGATCGGATCACATAGGCCCGGCAAGCTGTACATGACCAAGCTAACCCTTGGACGCAATCGATCGATCAGGGGGCGAATCACGCGCGCAGTGTGTTCGGCGGCTAACTGATTTTTCTCAGGCGTACAAAAATCGACTACCCCAGCCGGCTCTGGAGTTTGCCAACCCTGACCATCATCGATCCCCCAAGGATGGACCATGATCACGGCTGTCTTGTCGGCCCGCAGGTGGTTGGGCGCTTCAACAATTCCTCGAGCGTTGTAGGAGAATCGCCATGCGCGAACGTGAAGGTCTGCCTGATCGTCAGTCACAATCGCCGGAGCCTCGTAGTGAACCCGCTCAATGATCGGCTCGAAATACTCCGGGTAGTCAGCCAACAGGGGCTTGGGAGATTCAATTCGTCGCAATTGATTGTGATAGACTCGGGACGTATCTTTGCCATCTTGAGCGATCGCGACAGTCGCCGAGGCTGTTGTTATGGCTTGGCTCAATGTGAAAGTTCCAAGTAGCAGCATGTGGCGCAGGCCCGCTGATCCTGCAAGCCAGCGTTCGGAAAACAAGCTAAAGCATTGGCTCATGACCTCTCCCTCTCAGGACTATTCAGGATTGTCCTGTTGGCTTTGCAGATAGGCAAATAGATCTCGCAATTCTTGCGGAGTAAATTGCTTGTACAGGTCGGCAGGCATGATCGAGACGGGCGATTGAACCTGCTGTTCAATATCCGCTATGGAAATGTGACTCCGCTGACGATTGGCGTCAATTAGAGTCACTCCTTCGCCGCTGCTTTCGACTGGCAAACCGGAGATGACACGCCCGTCGACGGTATGCACCAACAGGCTCACGTATTCAGCGCGAATCATGCTGCTGGGATCAACCAGGCTGGTCAGAAGAAAGTCGCGATCCTGTCGATTGGCCTGAGTCAGATCAGGCCCCAGCAGGTGACCACGACCAAAAAGCTGATGACAATTCGCACAATGTTTATCGAACAAGGGACGCCCCGCCTTGGGATCGCCACTGGCCGCGCGAAGATCGTTATTCAGACGTCGAATTTCAGCTAACAATTCGCCGCTAGATTGAGCCTGCAACTTACCCCAGTGACGGCTGACGATAGCATCCAGCCCGGGAACTTCCAGCAAAGATACCAGTCTCGCCTGTTCGAGTGTGATCCGTTTAGGGTCAATATGACCGGAATCGACCTCAGCCAAGAGCAATTCGGCCGAGCCTACGCGACTTAGTAGAATCTCAACGATACGACCACTAATTGCCGGTGATTCCGTTGCCTGAAAGAGTTCCATCAGGCGGCGTGAAGTCTCCACATCGCTGGCTCGAGCGATTATCGATAGGGCTGCCAATTTAAGTCTCGGGTCAGCGTTGGATTCAATCAGCTTCAAGGCTTCGGGCAATTGCTGAGTGTCATTCAGTTGCCCTAACAGCTCCAAGCACTCTATCCTGAGTGCGAGCGATTCTCGAGTGTCCATGGCTTTCGTTCGCAAGGCATCCAGAGCTTCTGAGTGTCCCAGTTCGACTGCCAGCCTAGTGAGAATCAGATCCTGAGGATGATCTCGCCAGGCAGCTAGTACCATCTCGCGCAGCGGATGTGATCTGGCGATCGTTTGACGAAATTCGTCAAGTGAATCTGATTGTTGCTCCAGCCAACCACTGAGAACTGCTGGCCATAGTTCATCTCGCGCGGGTTGATCTGGAGCAAACGACAGGATACCATGCACCGCATCTAGTCCGGCCAATGTTGCTTCGGCCGAATATAGTCTGACCAGTCGAGGTAGCAGAAAAGTTCGCCCTAGTTTGGAAGTCCAAGCCGTGTTGCGAGTAAACCGCTTCAGCACCTCGTCACGCGCCGACAGGCTATGGCGCTGAACAGCCCACCACCATAACTGCGGTAACCTTTGATCTGACGAATCAATGTCACGAATGATGTTAGCGTTGATCAGCGGTAGCGCCTGGCGGGCTGGAAGTCGTGCAGCGGTGCAAGCCAGTTGTTGCCGTACTTGAATGGATGGTTCCGTTTCCGCAAAGCCGTCTAATCGGTGCGCAAGTTCTTCAGGAAGTGACGATCGCTGGGTAAATACTAGATCGCCCAGCAAACGCACCGCCCACTTGCGAACTTCCGCGTGTGGACTTTCCAGTAATTGCCCGGCCAAATCCAGATCAACCCCCCCCAAACTGCTGAGCGTCCAAAGCGACTCAAGGGCTAACTGGGGCTGCTGCGTAGCTAGGCACTGAGCACGCAGTTGCGCAAGACTCGACAGGTCCATTCGGCGAACCAATTCCTGTCGAGCTCTACGCACTAACCACTGGTTGGAATGCTGATGCAGATTTAGCAGTTGTTCAACGGACTGCTTTGCCATATCCAATGAAACCATCGGCAGTTGTTGAGGAGCCAAGCGATAGATACGGCCATTGGATCGGTCCCACTGGGCATCGGGATCGGGATGAGCGGTCCGCGCATCGTGCCAATCGGCAACATAAACGGCACCGTCCGGTCCTGTCGTCACGTCGCAGCTAGCGAACCATGGATCGTTGCTCCGCAGCATAACGCCGCCGTGTCGCGTACGCACTGTAGCCGCATCTTCCAGGATGTCGTGCCACAGAACGTTGTGACCTAACAAGTCCGCCCCGATGTACTTGCCGTGATATTGAGACGGTAAAGTGTTGGCCTGATAGATAATACCACCTGCTGTTACGTGTCCTCCTTGAAAATTCTCATGGGCAGCATGTTCAAAGTAGCCGTAAGCAAATCGGTTGTGCAGCGGTCCATGCTTGGCAAATGACTTGACAAAGTAGCCGCCTTGCACAGCGTGCAACAAAACGTAGCCGCCGTAATTCGTGCTGTAAAGCAGTTCTCCGGCGGCGTCAAAATCCAGTCCCCAGGAATTGCCGCCACCCTCGCAAAACAGTTCAAATTGCCCGCTGGTTGGATGGTAGCGCCACACCCCCTGTTGGAATTCGATTCCGCGAACGTTCGACGTGACGGTGCTTCCCTGACAACCATACAACCATCCGTCCGGTCCCCATGTCAATGAATTGGCAACGCTGTGGGCATCCTCCATGCCAAAGCCGGTCAGCAGGACTTCAGGATCACTATCGGGATGGTCGTCTCGATCGCGATCGGGATAGAACAATAGGTAGGGAACGTTTAGGACAAAGACTCCGCCATGTCCAAAGGCCAATCCGCTTGCCAAATTCAGACCTTGGACGAAATCGACCCCGGACTCCATCTTACCGTCGCCGTCCAAATCCTGCAAAATCGTAATCCTATCTGCACCGACAGGTCCCTGCGGCGGAGGCTCAGGCAAGCGATCATATCGGGTCCGCGAGTAGCGATCCACCTTCACTCGCTCCAAGCCAGCCGGATTGGGATACTGAAGGTACTGAATCACCCACAATCTTCCACGATCATCAAATTCGATACACACCGGCTGACGGACCAGCGGCTCATTGGCCACTAACGATACTTCAAGACCATCGGCCGTCTGCATACGCTGCAAACAGGCCTGCGGCGATCGGTCGTCCGCACGTAATAAATGGATTTCGTGCTGGCCGATCCAGAAAAGGACAATCAAGATGGCGATAACCAATCGCCAACAATCGCGGAAACGTATTTGCATTGCCTTTTCAAACTAAGTAGATCAGTAAAGTGCCGCTTGCAAGAGCCGACCAAGGAACGGCTCTCCTAAGCATCTGAATCTGAGACATGCTAAC
Source organism: Aureliella sp. (assembly GCA_044234105.1). GTDB lineage: Bacteria > Planctomycetota > Planctomycetia > Pirellulales > Pirellulaceae > Aureliella. The sequence goes on from JBIIJD010000021.1 coordinate 25,721, forward strand.
CCATCCCCTTGTGAAATACAATCAGCTCATTGCTCGTTTAACATCAGAGAAGTTGACATCTGCACAAAATCTACACATGATGATGAGCGTCGCAATTGAAATCTGAAATGGAAGATAACTTGATCATGCGAATCGCTTTATTGCAATTGGCGATGTGGATAGCCTTCTGGATGGCAGGGCGTGTAGACGCGCAGCAGTCATCCGCTGTGGCGCTGGACCAGTTGATAGCACATGCCCCTGAGTCACCTTCGGTGGCGGCCTGGACCTTCGATCCGTCTGACTTCCAGCAGGATCTGCGCCAACTGCCGATTGGAGTATTTGATTCGGGCATTGGCGGATTAACTGTTCTGGAGGCCATCTTGGCATTGGACGCCTACAAAAACGATACTCTGCAACCAGGTGCAGATGGTCGCAAGGATTTTGAAGGCGAATCGTTTGTTTATTTGGGCGACCAGGCCAATATGCCCTATGGCAACTATCCGGCTGCGGATCAAGTAGACTACTTGAGAGAGTTGATACTCAAAGACGCCATCTTTTTATTGGGCCGGAGATACTGGCCAGCCACCAATTCTACCGAACCAGTCTTCGACAAACGGCCTGTCAAAGCGATTGCCATCGGTTGCAACACGGCGACCGCTTATGGTCTGACCGATGTCAGTTCGGCGCTCAAAACTTGGAATCTCCCGGTCTTTGCAATTGGAGTCGTCCAGGCCGGTGCTCGTGGCGTTGTACAGCTTCCCGATGCAGCCACTGGACATGAATCTTCGATCGCCGTTCTGGCCACGGTGGGCACCTGTCGTAGTGAAGCCTATCCACGTGCTATCCAGCAATTGCTCGGACAAGCTGGACGTCGACATCCCACGATTCTACAGCAGGGCTTTGTCGATTTAGCAGCCGCGATTGAAGGTGATCCGCAAGTGCTTGCTCGCAATTCTGTTCAGCAGATCGTCCATCGAGACATTCGTGAAATGGTAGAAAGCCACAAGCAAAGTGGTCGTGGACAACCCATCAGCACGGTGATTTTGGGATGCACTCATTTTCCCTTAGTCAAGGAACAGATCATAAGCACACTGCGGGATTTACGCGAATTGAAGCAAGATGGACAGCATCCCTATCAATCGTTAATCGCCGAAACAATTCATGTGGTTGATCCGGCTGAATGGACAGCCAGGGAACTATTTCGATCACTTGCGCTGGCGCGATTGCGGGCTAACTCTACCGATCAACCATCCGAATCAGAAGCGTCCATCGAGTTTTTTATCTCGGCCCCCAATCCGCGATGTCCTTCAGTTCAACTGGGACCTGACGCTGGCCTTGATCCGTCATACAAGGTTGCTCGTCAGCCAGGGCAATTGACAGTCGAGGACACGATCGTGGTGCCGCTTCAACTTGACCAAATACCGGACGGGAGTCTGAATCTAATTCGTCATCAACTGCCTCATGTTTGGAGCGGCATGAAACGACAGAACGGTCAGTAATTGCAAAACGCCCCAAAACCCAATTCACTTGCCACAGTTCAGGTTTCGGGCTCGTAAACAACCCTAGTACCATGGTGGCAATTGCTTTGGGTTCGATGGATCGTCTCAGAAAATTGGCTGGATCGCCGACCCTACATTGCTAGCCAGAGAACTCGGCTGACCGCATTTTGCCTCACTTTTCGCTCTGGACTCGCGCTTAGGGGGCTGGTGTTTATGACTAAGTTACTTCAGACTATCATCAGCCAGAATTTGCAGCAACCTTACGACACTTCTGGCTGATCGAAGAACGCAAATTGGGCAAGGCAAAAATTTAGGGAAGCACAATGACTTCAGGCAATGGAGGCGGGGCGATCCAGTCCCAGCACATCGAAAAACTTCAGGCCGCTCATCAGAGCATCCTGCAGCAACTGAGCAAGGTAATTGTCGGCCAAAACGAGGTTATCGAGCAGTTATTGATAGGTATTTTTAGTCGTGGCCACTGCTTGCTAGAAGGCGTGCCAGGACTTGCTAAAACGCTTATGATCAGCAGCTTGGCCAGAACGCTATCGCTGTCCTTTAGCCGAATCCAATTCACGCCCGACTTGATGCCTGCGGATATAACCGGCACGGAAGTTATCGAAGATCAACCCGGCGGCGGTCTTCAGCGTCGTTTTATGGAAGGTCCGCTTTTTGCCAACGTCATTCTGGCCGACGAAATCAACCGCACACCGCCCAAGACTCAAGCTGCGTTGCTGGAGGCCATGCAGGAGCGGCAAGTAACCGTGGGTCGAGTTCGCCATCAACTGGGCAATCCGTTCTTTGTGCTTGCCACTCAGAATCCAATCGAGCAAGAAGGAACTTACCCGCTTCCGGAAGCTCAGCAAGATCGCTTCATGTTCAAAGTGTTAGTCGACTACCCAAACTTCAAGGATGAACTAGAAGTCGTGCGTCGCACCACTTCGCAGTCGGCCGAAGCGATCCAACCGGTGCTCAGCGGCGAAGATATCCTTCACTTGCAAGATTTGGTACGCAGTGTCCCCGTGGCCGACCATCTGATCCGTTATGCGCTCACCTTGGTACGTCAGACTCGTGTTGGCTCGCCGGGCACGCCCGACTTTGTTAGTGATCAATTGGGTTGGGGGGCTGGCCCCCGAGCCGTGCAATTTCTGGTTTTAGGCGGCAAGGCGCGTGCCCTTCTGCAAGGTCGTAGCCATGTTACGGTTGAAGATATTCAGGCGCTTTGTCGTCCGGTTCTCAGGCATCGGCTGGTCGTAACCTTCGCTGCCGAAAGCGACGGTGTGACTACGGACGACGTGATTGACCGACTGATTGCCGAAACACCCACTTCTGAAGATGAACTGACTCGCGATGTCCGCTTCCAAAAGATTTTTGCCACCTGAGGCGGTCAAACGTGCTCAGCGACTAGAACTGAAGGCTAGGCAAATCGTGGAAGGCTTTCTTTCGGGAGCCCACCGCAGTCCCTATTTCGGTCAATCAGTTGAATTCGTTCAGCACCGACAGTACCTGCCTGGCGACGATGTGAGACATATCGACTGGAAGGTTTGGGCTCGCCAAGACAAATTGGTCATCAAGCAATACGAGGAGGACACCAACCTGCGCTGTTCGCTGCTGGTCGATGGCTCTCGCAGCATGAGCTACGGCCAGGCAGACCAATGCAAGTTCGAGTATGCTTGCACGTTGGCTGCTTGCCTAGCGCTGCTTGTCTTGCGACAACAGGATGCTGCAGGCTGCATGGTGTTTGATGATAAGATCCGATCGCGAGTGCCACTGCGATCCAGTCAGGCGCACCTGTTAGACATCCTTGGGGCATTGGAAAACGCCAAGCCCACTGATAAGACTAACTTGGAACTGGTAATTAAGGATGTGGTTCAATCGTCGCCAAGGCGCGGCCTGATGATACTGCTGAGCGATCTTTTGGGTGTTCAAGACAGCGCGCTCAAGGCGATCAATCTGCTGCGTCGTGCGGGACATGACATCATGGTGCTGCATGTTATGCATGATGATGAACTGGACTTTCCCTTTTCAGATCCCACCCGATTTGAAGGTTTGGAATCCGATTTGAATTTGACTTGCAATCCGCGAGCCTTGCGCGAAGGCTACCTACAGGCGCTCGAGCGATTTCTGGAAAAAGTCAGACACAGCTGTGCGGCTGCAAGATGCGATTACCTACTGGTACGAACCAGTGACGCACCCGGTGCGGTACTGGCTAAGGTTCTTAGTGAGCGAATCCATACAGTGCGCCAATAGGATAGTGGTTGCCTTTCAAGCAATCGTGGAAGTGCTTTTGCATCAAAGCGACTACCCACGGAGGGTCGCTGTTGGACTCGCTGAGAATTGACAATGACCAACAAGGACGTTTTCGCTTTTTCTGGGAACCATAACGAGCAGTTTCAATGGAATTAGGGCTTCGTGACAAGTCGGTTTTGGTTGTCGGTGGCGCGTCCGGTATTGGTGCCGCCTGCGCGCGACGTTTCTTGGCTGAACAGGCCAAAGTTTACGTGTGGGACCTTCAGGAAACGGGCGAATTGCCAGACCAAATTGCACAGAAGATTTGCGATATCACGGACTCACATTCCGTTGCAGCGACAACCCAGTGGCTTGCCAGTCGCACTGACAGGCTGGATATTTTGGTTCATGCAGCCGCAATCGGCTCGGGGTATTTTGGCTTTCCATTCAGCAATGTGCCGTTGGAATCTTGGACTCAAGTCCTACAAGTGAACGTGTACGGAATGGCCTCAGTCGCATACGCCATTGCACCGCTGATGATCAAGCAACGATCCGGCAGCATGCTTTTTCTATCCAGCGTGGCTGGCCAAATCGGATCGCAAACCGACCCTCCCTACAGCGCCTCCAAGGCAGCCAATCTGAACTTTGCCATCTGTTTAGCTCGTGATCTGGCACCGCTTAACATTCGAGTTAACTCGATATGCCCCGGAATGGTTCAAACGCCGCTCAATCGTAGCGTTTGGCAAGCATGGCACGATGCCCAGCCGATCGAACAGCGCCTTGACTATGAAACTTGGGCTGGTGAAAAAGTCCGCCGAGTTGTACCGCTGGGACGATGGCAATCAATCGACGATATCGCTGATGCAGCCTTGTTTCTCAGCAGCGACCGGGCAGCTCAGATCACTGGTCAGGCCCTGAACGTCGACGGCGGATTCGTGATGCGATGAGCGTGCGGGCAATGGGGCAGTTGAGCACAAAAAACTGGTGCCCAAATCTACAGGCTTTCAATCACGCGATCTGTCATCTCAACGGTTCCTAGGCTTGAACCGCCTGCCGAAGCGATATCTGCAGTGCGGTGCCCAGCGGCAAGCACACGCCGGACGGCAGATTCAATCGCTTCAGCCTCGCTGCTCAGCCCACACGAATGCCGCAACATCATGGCCGCAGCCAAAATGGTAGCAAGTGGATTGGCGACACCTTTGCCCGCAATATCGGGGGCGCTACCGTGGATTGGTTCGTACAGACCAGGCCCCTGGCTGCCAATGGACGCGCTAGGCAACATCCCCAGCGAGCCCGGCAGCATCGAGGCTTCATCGGTCAAAATGTCGCCGAACATGTTGCTGGTAACTACCACATCAAAAGTGCGAGGCTTGCTGATCAGGTGCATAGCCATGGCATCAACCAGAATGACATCGTACTGAAGATCCGGGAATTCCTCTTTAGCCAATCTCGCGCAGACGCGACGCCACAGTCGACTGGCTTCCAAAACGTTCGCCTTATCCACCATGGTCAACTTCTTCCGACGCCCACGAGCAGCTTCGGCAGCCAGGCGGAAGATCCGCTCGACTTCATAGGTCTCGTAAACCATCGTGCTGGTGGCCCGCTGTCCTCCGCCAGGCAATTCCTCACAACTGGAAGGACCAAAGTAGATGTCGCCTGTCAACTCTCTAAAGAACAAAATGTCAGTGCCCTCGACGATCGATCGCTTCAGTGGCGATGCATCCAACAATTCGTCGTAGGTCGTGATTGGACGCAAATTGGCAAACAACCCCAGCTCTTTACGAATTCTAAGCAGTCCAGCTTCGGGACGTGTCTTCGCGTTGGGGTCATCCCATTTGGGCCCACCCACTGCACCCAGTAGAACCCCGCTACTTGCCCGGCAGGCATCCAGAGTTTCAGATGGCAGCGGATCACCGGTCCGATCAATGGCAATTCCACCAATCAGGTGTTCCGAAAAGTCAAACTGATGTCCAAATCTCTCAGCAACCCGCTGAAGCACGCGGTGTGCTTGAGAAACGATTTCTGGGCCAATTCCGTCTCCAGGTAGTAGTACAAATCGAAGTTGCAAGGTCGTCATCTTTCTCAATCAGGTGAACCAAAACAATCGGTAAGAAGTGCTGGAAACTACATCTTATCAAAGACTCCAGTTCGGTTAAGCCTTCCCAGACGACTAAAGAGCCGAATTTCTCCGGCCAATCGCCGCTAGCCCAAGATTTCCCTGCAGGTCAGGTAACTCCACGATCACTTGATGAATTAGTGTGTCACGCGAAGCCGCGAAGAGTTGTTGAGTGCGAGGTTGCTGTGGAATTGGGATATACCTGGTACTGTGCAGCGGAGGAGTGTTTCACGCGAAGACGCGAAGGGTTGGTGAGTGGGTGGTTGTTGTGGATTTGGCAAGTATCTTAGAGTTTACAGCCATTTTTATAACGGTTCTGTCCCTCTGTCAGCCTTGTCATTCGATTCATTATCTCTTCGCGCCTTCGCGTGCCTGGTTTTCCGCTGCCAACAGAGGCATTCAAGTCATAGCCTCTTGCGACTCGAGCACAATGGATTTTCGATGCTGCTTTAATGTGGTGACCGGTCAAGGACTATCCTGAGCGTTAGTCACCTGCAATTTGAATCGAGGGTAGCCTTGGTCAATCAGCTTTTTAGGCCAATGACCATACCATGTAGTTCCAGCTCGGCGCTCGCGTTCGATTTCGGCTAGCGAGTATCGCTTCACTGCGTCGCGACCGGCAAAGATAGGCCGGTTGGTGCCGATTTCGTAGTGCCTGGCCCAGATCGGTTTGGCGCCAGCGTCCGCAGTGACTACTACGTCTTTGTCGCTGTCGTATCCGGGAAAAGATTCTGGCGGCGCGGCCACTTTCTCGACCCTTATCCCGTTTAACTGCACGGCTTTCAACCAGCTTACTGCACAGTCAATCGCTTGAATCTGCCTCTGGTCGAGTGATTGCTGCCGCATCAAGAAATAGACGATCTCGGTGGTGTCTTGGGGACATAGCGATGCAAGTTCGAACGTGCGAGCCGGCCGTGGCTCAAAGGTTACAGTGTCATGCTGCTGACACCAACCAGTCAGCTTCCCATCAACTTTGATTTGGCACTGAAGTATGCACTGCACGCCCTTCTCGACTGCCTGCTTGGCCAGTTGTCGTCGCTGATCGTCCAGCCAATCGAAATGCGACGCACCTTCGGCAGCGCTCATGAGTACGTTTAGCACTCCAATCATGACACCATCGTTAAACGTGATATGCGCCGAGTAGCCACTTGGTTCAGGAAATCGTTGTGGATAGCCACCGTTTTGATACTGAGCCCGTAACATGAAGTCGAAACCACGCTGGCATGCGTCTCGCCATTCTGGATCTGGGTGCTGCGCTAAAGCTTTGGCCAAGTACTCCACTTGCGAATGGATATTGTCATTATCAAAAGATGTATCCTGTTTTAATCGAGTGGCGATAACCTGCTGCCGCTGATCATCTGTGAGAATGGCCGTCATGTCGTAGTCCTTAGGCCAACCTCCGTTGTCTCGTTGAAACAACAGAATATTTTCGGCGATCTCCCTTACCTGAGTGGGCTCGTAGGAGGGTTGATCGGGCAGGGTAACAATAAATCGCCCCGGATCGCGCAGTTTACGCCAGTGCTGAATGCAACTGCCAAAAGGCTTGGTGTCGATCGGTGTGAAGTTTATTGCGTCGGCTTCTGAAGCCGAAGTCCCCCTACCTGCCAGCCCGAGGAGAAAAAAAGTAAATAGCAGAACTTTCATCGAATTCGCCTTATAGTTTGCTACAGCGCCCCGGACTTTCGACTCTTATCAGGAAGACTGCTCTACCAAGGTCGATTTGATAAAATCTTCGTTTAGGGTGACGCCCAGGCCGGGTCGATCGGGCACTTGAATCCAACCCTCTTCGGCTTGAACTTTTTCATGCGTCAGTTCATGGCGCAGCGGCGAATCCTCCACGCAGTCCTCAAATAAGAAAGCGTCGCGACAGGTACAGAGCCAATGCAAGCTGGCTGCTACTGTCACTGGGCTCGTGTAGCAGTGATTACATAGTCGGGCACCAATTTCTTCGACCCGTTGGCGTATGTAGGCCGAGTCGGTAAAACCGTTACGAGACAAATCGACCTGATAAACGTCCAGGCATCGACCGTCGATCAGGGGTCGAAACGACTGCCTGCCACACTCCTCTTCGCCGGCTGCGATGGGCACCGGTGAGCGATCGCGGAGCCAACGGTAGCCTTCGTAATCGTCCGGATGTAGCGGCTCCTCTAGCCATTCAATTCGATGCTCCTGGAACGCATGGGCTCGCTGCAGTGCGGTTCTGGCATCCCAGACACAACCAGCATCAATTAACAAGGTTGCATCATCGCCTAAGCCACGTCTGGCACCCGCCGCTAGATCGCAGTCCACAGCCAGGCTGGTGCCCATCGGCTCCCACCCGAATTTTACTGCCCTGTATCCGGCAGCTCGCCAGCGCCGGGCGATGTCAGCCGTTTCGTTGCCATCGCGTCCGAAGAGAATGGAAGCGTAGGCAAGGATTTGATCGTGCTGCTTGCCGCCCAACAAACGATGGATGGGCTGGCCAAAGTGCTTGCCTTTGATATCCCACAGCGCCATATCGATGGCTGACATGGCGGTGATCATCACACCACGACGTCCGCAGTACATCGTCCGGCGATACATCTTCTGCCACAGTCGTTCTGTCTCCAGCGGGTTTTCACCAATCAATATTCCACGCAGACCACTGGCCACGTTATGGCTAAAGGGTGCATCGATGGCCGCTTTGACCATCTCGGGCGAAGAGTCGGCTTCACCAATGCCTTCCAGTCCAGTATCGGTACGAACTCGAACCAAAATCGAATCCTGACTGCTGGCAGTTTTGGCTTGTACGTTCTTGATGCGAAGAATCTGACAAATGATTTCGGTAATTTTCATAGCAAGCAGATGTAAGTTTGAAGTTTAAGATCTAACGCCTATCAACTTATGACTTTGCCAACCACGACGATGTGTTGTCCCTGGCGGATGGGGGCTACCCAGGCTTGAGCCAAGACCACGCCAGCAAGACCTGCACGCACCTCGTGAGCAGGCAAGTCAATTCGGTTGAAATCGTGCAACAGGCCAACGACATCGCCAGCCTGCACCTCCGTTCCACACTCGACCAGCGGCTCGTAGTGTCCGTCGAACGGAGCCACGCTGAAGCACTCACGCTGAACCATCTCCAGTTTACGCTGAGTGCCCGATTTGTGGTAAGCGATCTTTTCGATGGTTCCGCGCAGTTGACCATGATGAATGGCGGCCGCCAAGACTCCGTGCCGCGCGTAACGTACGCCTTCTAGATTGACCGCTCTTCCCCAACCCAACTCGGTTCCCACCATAATTTTTCCCAGCCGTTCAGCTTCGCTAGGTAGCAAGCCCGGGGTCTGATTCTGATAGACCATCAAAGCTGGAGTCCCGAACCAGCGAGCGGTTTCTTCGATCAGCTTTGCTTGCTGCGGATCGTCGACATGATGGTAGTTGGCACAGATGGCAAAACGAGCCACATCACCGCCAGAGTGCAAATCTAACACAACATGCACTCGCGGCCAGATCCACTGGCGAACAAATGCGGCAATGCGATGTGTGATTCCAGAAAGTGCAGGCGTCGTGCCAGCTTGGTCCACGAAGGCTCGATTCAAATTCACTCCGTCATCCAGCACGCTTTCGCGTGTCCCCGAACGGAAGGCGGAGGGGTTAAGTACCGGAATAAAAACGATCCTGCCGAGGACATCCTGAGTCTGTATCTCAGCAAGCAATTTTTTCAGCGCCACCGGTCCTTCGTACTCGTTTCCATGATTGGAGCCAAAAGCAACTAGACCTTGACCCGGTTGTACCTGTGCCCCTACCCAAACGGTCAACGGAATTAAGTGGTCGCCCCAGATACTGTCATGCTCAAGTGCCACCCAATAATCCCGTCGCCCTGGAGAATCCAAATCAAGCCGCTCAGGGCGAACAATCATTCGTGTCACGATTCATTGCCTCCAAACATCGACCATCTTAGTTCCAGTTACCATAGTTTGATTGACTGTCTTCGTCAACAATCCGAAATGGATTGTAACATGGCTTTCACCATTGCGGGACCTGACTCAGGTGTGAATGGAAATTGATTGCAGTACTTTGGCGACTGGAAGCCTGCATAACTTCGGGCGATGATGTCGTGTTCGTCCGGCAGATAACCGATACGACCGTTCGCATAGCAAGCGATCATCAATGATTCGATGGTCGATCGCTGTCGCAAATCCAGCGCTAGCGGCGCGAAAAATTCACTGGAGTTAGCAACCAAGTACAGTCCCCCAATACGAATCGCCTGCACTTCGGTTTCTAAGTGTTCGGGACGCTGTTGGTAGTCCTTCAGCATCAGATCGGTCCATTCGATATGAAAGCGGCACATAGCCCGCACCGCTTTCTCCTCACTACCGCCATGTCGACGGATCATATCATCCGGGCGATTAGTCATGACTCTGCCAAACCCCTCTCGCCAACCCCCGAAGTCGCTGCACGCCAAGCGTCGCTGAGCTTCGAGACGATCCTGCATGATCTCGGTTTCAGTCCAACGTCGAGTTGGCAGCAGCACTTGCCGCTGGCTGAAAGAGACCGTCTGATTTTTCGATTCAAGGTGTCGGCCGCGCAACGACTCCAACGCGGCCACAGCCAATCGCTGACCTGGCAGATGCCAACTCTCTTGAGTACTATACTCTGGGTGAAAATTCACGTCTCCGCAGGCACCTTGAAGATACATGACGGTTGCCCCAGGCAATGCTTGTTGGATCCGGTCACAAACCTGTCCGGGCACGTCACGACTGACAGCAAATGGGCACAATTCCGTCAGGACCGTTGGGTGAGCCGCAAAGTTGACTAGCACTGCCAGTGGCGAGCCGTCACTTCGCTCCAACCTGGCAACGGTTAGCGTCGGATCGATCTTTCCACCGCTCCGCGTCCGATTATAGGACAGTTCATCGATGACTGTGGTCCCACTGCAAAGCCTAACAGGCTGACGCGATTGCCAAGCCAAGATGCCTGCTGTGGCTGCCTGACGACTGGCCCAATCCTCGTAGACAGAATCGCATTGCCCAACACCTAACAATCCGCCCGCAGCCGGCGCGTTGTGACTGTGCGAACAGGTTATCAGAATCGACGCCGCGTCCATCCCTGTGGCAGTGGCTATGATCTTTCGCGTACGATTGGTAAACGTAGTATCAATCAGCATCAGGTCCAGCGTAATGATCATGACGCTGCACTGTCCATCACTGACCGCCACCGCCGTGGCATGTAAAGGATCGCGAATCGTTTGCCACCGTCGCTGAATGTAGTATCCCCAACCCGTCAACTCCACGCCCCAAAATGGCGTCAGAGACGTCCTTGCAATACCGGCGATCAGTTGCGTCATCGTAGCGGTCCTTAAAATAGTTAGCGTTTATTGCCGATACGAAAGAATTTGGATAGGATCATCGCCACTATCGCTTCTCCAAAGTTTATTTTTGGGTTACTTTCAGTGTGGCCGGAACCTTCCATAGTGGCCGCGACCTTCCAGGTTGCGAAGTAATCGCCACAAACGCTTTCGACAAGCTGGAAGCGTGTCGCCACATTTGCTTTCGACAAGCTGGAAGCGTGTCGCCACAATGTTTTTTGATCAGTTTTGAAACCAATTAGACGAATATCATAGCCTGTACTCCTATGCAAATCACCTCCATAGAAACCTTTCCCACTCGCATTCCGATCAAGCCAGAGCGCCGGATGATCTCGGCATTGGGACGACACGACGTATCCGACTATCTGCTGGTACGCGTCGAGACCAATGAGGGTGTTTGTGGAGTTGGCGAGGCAACTGTAACGCCGTGCTGGAGCGGTGAAACGGTGTGGGGGGCTCATGCGCTGATTCGCGATTTTCTGGCACCTGCATTGGTGGGTGCCGATCCATTAGATGTTATTGAGCTGAATCTTCGAATGGATGCGGTGGCCGTTGATAACTGGTTTGCCAAATCGGCAATTGAGATGGCTGCTTGGGATATCGCCGGTATCTTTCAGCAGCGACCCGTGTATGAATTGCTAGGCGGAGCCTGCCGACCGCTTGTGATTCGTAGCCGGTTTTCCTTGGGCGCTTATTCCCCCGAGCTATCTGCTGAGCGAGCAGTCGAACGCGTGCGGGCAGGTTTTGATACGATTAAGATCAAAGTCGGGACTGACCCCGAGCAAGACATCGCGCGCGTTCAGGCGGTTCGGCAAGCCGTCGGAAAAGATATTCATCTGACCATCGATGCCAACGGAGGCTGGAATTTCGACCAGGCGTTAAAAAGCTTGGAGCAGTTGGAGAGTTGCAAGATCGAACTGGTTGAACAACCGCTGCCTCGACGCAATTTTTCCGAGCTTAAGCTGCTTCGTGAACGAACGGGTTGTCGCATCTTAGCCGACGAAAGTTGCTTTGATGAAATTGAAGCTCGCGAGTTGATACTTCAGGGTTGTTGTGACGCGCTGACCCTTTATCCCGGGAAGAACGGTGGGATACTCAAAGCTCAGCGAATCGCTCAGCTGGCTGCGCAGTACGAAATCCCCTGCACGATAGGTTCGAATTTGGAGTGGGACGTGGCCACGGCGGCCATGCTGCATTTGGTTATTGCCACTCCCAATATTAATGTCGAACAGATTCCCGGTGATTGTTTAGGCCCTTTCTATCACGAAAGTTCAATCGTGCATCAACCGTTAAAAATTGACGGGCCACTGACTACGATGAACAATGTCCCAGGTCTAGGTGTCAGCGTGGACTGGGATCGAGTTTCTCGATACACATTGTACAAGCCATAAGGTGAGACAGGAATACCCAGGGCGGCGATGAACATTATTGTTTTAGCGTCCCACGAAGCATTCAGCACCTATCACCGCGCTCGCTTTGCACTTGTACGAGCCGAATCAATTCCGCCATGCTACGCCCAGCTGTCGCCACGATATAAAGCCAAAGACATTACTGGGCACAGCCCCAATCGATCACGCAGACGGTTGATCGCCTTATCCAACAGACTGAAGCATTTCAGTCTGTGCAGAATGTAGCCGCCAATCGACCAAGTGAAGTTCTACTGTTCGATAGCCGCGAAATTCATTGATCACTGGGCGAAACGCAAGGTCGAGCGGCTGCTCGTGGTTTTGCTGCAAGTCGGCAAGCCATTCTTCGGCGCGTCCAAATGCCAACGCCCGCATGCTGCATCCGTGTTGGATAATCTGCATGCTGAAATGTTTGCCGCTTTCCCCGAGCAGCTTGGGGGCCTCGCGAAGCCTCACTCCCACGGCGCAAAACAATGGCCGAGTGTTCTGCATACCAAAGGGGGACAACTGCTCGATCTGTTGCATGGTTGACAGATCCAATTGCCCCAGCGCGGCTTGAGCGTCAAAAGTCAGTTCGGGGGCTGCGATGGTTTCACTAGCCTGCTCGGCAACCGCCTCCAGAAATGCGGCGCGAAAGGCTAATAATTGCGAATCCTGAATGGTCAGTCCTGCGGCGGCTGCGTGTCCACCGCCGCTGATCAGGTAATCTCGGCACTGCCCAATCGCCTGATGCAAGTTGATGCCGTTGGGGCTGCGTGCTGATCCGACTCCAGGCCTTGTCCCCAGTTTGTCCTGAGCAATCATAACCACCGGTCGATGATGCTTTTCCGCTAGTTTGCCAGCTACGATGCCGATGACCCCTGGGTGCCAACTGGGTGAACAAAGCACGAAGGCTGGATCGTCCGAAACGGAATGCACTTCTTTGATCTGCTTGCTGGCTGCTATTTGAATGCTTCGCTCCAGAGTATTGCGAGTCTGGTTAAGTTCCTGAATGTAATCGGCCAATGCAGTTGCGCGATTCAGATCTTCGGTCACCAACAATTCGACTCCCAACTGCGCCTGTCCTAGACGTCCTGCCGCGTTTAGTCGCGGCGCCAAGGTAAAGGCTATATCTTCAGCGTTCAGAACCTGTTTGCCGCTTAGCTGCGTGGCCTCTTTCAGTTTCTGAATCCCCAGCGTCGGTGAACTGACCAGCATCTTGAGACCATTACGCACCAGCACTCGATTTTCATCGACCAGTGGAACCACGTCGGCCACTGTTCCTATCGCGGCCAGCCCCACCGCTTGAAGCAAAAAATCACGCAAGTGCTGAGCGACACGCTGTGACCCCGACTGGCTTTGGCAAAGCGCCCAGGCCAGCTTAAATGCCACTCCGGCTCCGCAAAGGTCCGTGAAAGGGTAATTAGCTCCTGGCAGTGCTGGATGCACGATGGCCGCAGCGTCGGGCAACTGATCCCCGAACTGGTGATGATCCGTGATGATCAGAGTCAGTCCCAACTGCTTGGCACGACTTGCAGCTTGCGCGTTGCCGATCCCGCAGTCGACGGTGATGATGGTCTGCTTGCCCATGGCAGCAAATCGCTCGATGGATTCTGGCTGCAACCCGTAGCTGTCTTCCAAACGATTCGGCAAAAAGTAGGTCACTCGCGAGCCCAGCAGTTGCAAGCACTTGTATAAAATCGCCGTAGCCGTCATCCCGTCGGCGTCGTAGTCCCCATGAATCAGAATCTCGTGGCCGGCTGCGATGGACTGTCCGATCACCTCAGTGGCTTGAACCACTCCTGGTAGTTCCTCGGGTGGTCGCAGTTGAGTCAATTTAGCGTCCAGAAACTGCCTAGCCACCTCAGGATGATCGATGCCGCGTCGCAGGAGCAATTGTGCAACCAGCGGAGAGAGGTTGGCCCCGCGAGACAGGTCGTCAATGCGACCGTTGTCGAAGGGAACAAAATTCCATTTTTTGGCTGTCATCCGGACAGTACTCCTAGCCCAACGGGGGCATGCTGGTTCTTGTGATCCACAGTATCTGAATTGGCATGGTACGACTAAAAATAGCGTCAAATTCTGATTTGGAAACCGGCCAAGCGGGGCATTGGGTTGGTTGGCGCCTTCGGTTGGGCGGTAAAAAGCGATTCGGCTGGGCGGTAAACAAGCGATCCTACTGTACGCTGGCTAATCGCCGTGAAAAACATTGTTTTCCGACATTTGAGCATTGCCCTTCAGGTCAAGGCGATGTTTCAGCTAAAATAGCTGCCTTGGTTAGCCTCGCATACCTCATGCACGATATCGAAAAGAACAATGAGCTTATACGTATTTGGTCACAAAAACCCCGACACCGACGCGATTTGCGCCGCCCTTGCCTACGCAGAGTTCCTGCGAAAGACGACTCACCCCAACGCGATTGCCGCAAGCTGCGGACCTCCGAATCAGCGCACCGAATTCGCTTTACAGCAAGCCGGTATGGCTCCGCCAAGCATCATCATGGATGTACGCCCCGAGGTGGGTGCATTCTGCAATCGTACACCTGTTGTTGCCTACGATGACGAAGTTTTCGCAGAAGTATACGAGCGTATGAAGCAGAATAATGTCACTGCCATGCCGGTGCTGGATCGTGATGGCAAATTGATGGGCTTGTTGACTCTGCTGGACCTAATGAAGGTCATCTTCGAAGGTGATTCCGATTCGTTAACAGCCCGGAAAGTCACCAGCTCCATTTCCAAGATCAATCACGTTCTACACGGGCAGCTCAAAAACTCTGTTAGGCCAGAAGCTATCGATGATTTGTTGGTGATCGTGGGTGCGATGAGCGCCGAAGGGTTTACTGAGCGGCTGCACCAGCACCCGGCCTCGCAGTTGTTGGTGGTCAGCGGCAATCGACCCACGATCCACTTGCCCGCTTTGGAGCATGGTGTGCGAGTGCTTGTAGTCACGGGCGGATACGAACTTTCCAGCGGCCTGATGCAATTAGCCAAGCTGAATGGTGTGACTGTGATAAGTTGTGCTCACGACACAGCTACCACAACAATGCGCATCAAGTCCGCTCGGCGCATCGCTTCAGCCGTACAAGCTGTCTGTTTGACCTTGTCCGCCACTCTGCCGATCGCACAAGCTAGAACTTTGGTCGCAAGAACTCGGCAGAAGCTGTTTCCTGTTTTGGACGATCAAGGAAAGTTGTTTGGTGTGCTTTCCAAGTCCGACCTGGTCAATCCGCCTAGGCCTCAACTGGTTCTGGTCGACCACAATGAATTGTCACAGGCCGTCGACGGTGCAGAGGAGTCGGAGATCATTGAAGTGCTGGACCACCATAGATTGGGCGGTTCGTTGCGATCCGAACAACCGATCCGTTTTATCAATGAACCCGTTGGATCGACATGTACTTTGGTGGCTCGCCAGTATCGCGCAGCAGGCATCGACCCAGACAAGTCTCTCGCGCTTTGCATGGCTGCGGGAATCATATCAGACACACTGCATTTGCGCTCACCGACCACGACCGACGTGGATCGTCAAACGCTGGCGTGGCTAAGCAAATTTGCGCAGATCGATCTAGCTCAGTTCAGCCGAGATTTTTTTGCTGTGGGCTCTTCGCTACGAACCCACTCGGCCAGCGGAGTCGTTCGCGAAGACTGCAAAGAATTCGAGGACAGAGGACATCGATTCTCGATTTCACAGATCGAAGAGACCGGGTTTGAACTCTTCCTGCAGAGGCGTGGAGAGCTGCTAACGGCACTGATAGAACTGTCTCATCAGCGCCGACTGGACTTTTCCGCATTGCTGGTTACCGACATCACTACCAACGGCAGTCTGCTGCTGGTGGCCGGGGACGCCGATCTGTTGGAGCCCATCAACTACCCCAGACTTGATGAAGGGTTGTATCAGTTAGATGGAATTGTTAGCCGCAAAAAGCAGCTCCTGCCTTTAATCACCAAACTGTTGGCATCTGCCCCAGAAACGGTCGGAGACAGATCGGGGCACAGAAACAACTAATAAAGTTAAAATAATCGGTTGGGTTGACCAAGCCATTATCGTTAACGATGCGGCCAGTCATGTTCGCTGCTTTAAGGCGCAACTGATCAACTGGCTAACCGATTGCGTCGATGATATCATGGATCGGATCGAGGTTGAAAACGGATGCCCCGATCGAATTGCGTGATTCACTGAACTTTACACTCCTAATCGAATTCAAACAGGTATGACCGAAAAGAACTATACAAACTACCAACAGAAGGTAATCAAGCGATTTTACGAAAACAGGGACTCGATCGCCTTGCAGCGGGCCCAAGAGCTAGTTACCGAGCTTTACTTGGCAGAAGGCAAGAAACGCGACAAAGTTTGGGATTCGTTAACTAAGAATCTGCAACTTGCGGGAGTGCCAGACGATCAAATCAAGCACTTCCGAACCAAAGACAGTGCCGAACTGGTGGCCAAACTTTTGACTCAAATGCTGTAGAATGAATCGACATCGATATCTGCTACTGTGGTCGATCCTGACCTGTATCTTGGATGCAGGTCTGAATCGCTATACATGCTTGGCTGCCGATAGCGTGATCCCCAGCCAATCTCAGGGCGTACCTGGACACGAGGGCTTGTACCGCCACCAAGAAAAGCTGTGGGTAACAATCCCCGATGCCAAGCGCGTGATTCGAATTCCTGCAATTGCCGCTACGTTGAAATCTGCTCACTGGGTTTCCAGCAACGCCCATCAGGATAGCACCAGTCAAGACAGCACCGAAAGGGCCGAATCCAATTTAGATCGTGCTGAATCAAACCAATTCAAGCCAGACCTGCGCATCGAAGTCGACCATTGGCAACTGAAACTGCCTAGACCCGATGAGCGGACCGGAACTCAGTCGGTAATTCTGCTCACCTTCGAAACGCCCGTGCTGCTGCCAGCCGAGCTGACCAGTGATCAGGCATCAGCAGACGGATCGTTTTTTCTACCCGCCTATCGAGCCATTGCAACGGGTGCCACGCTGAGATATGAACCTCAGCCACACAAGAATACTCTGGGGTACTGGACCAATCCACTGGATTACGCCAAGTGGCGAATCAACGTACCGGCTCCAGGCAAATACAACGTTGCCGTACTTCAAGGCTGCGGTAGCGGGCAGGGCGGCAGCCGTGCCGCAGTGGTGATTCAACGTGCCGGGTCCGCCGATCCTACAGCCGCTCAGGAGTTTGACGTCTTGGAAACCGGTCATTTCCAAAATTTTCAATGGATTCAGCTACAAACTGTCCACCTGCCGGAGCCTGGGGAATTCGAGCTTGTCGTCAGGCCAGTTAAAATTGCAAAAGCCGCACTGATGGACATTCGCGCTGTCCATTTAGTGCGATTGCCCGACTAACAAAACACCCATTGACATAACGTAGACTTGGCAGACAATTCTCAGCACTTGAGGTTAACTCGTGTGAATGCGGATGTGGCGGAATTGGCAGACGCGCTAGGTTCAGGTCCTAGTGTCCCTCAAAGACGTGAAGGTTCAAATCCTTTCATCCGCACTGTTCTAGGCCACTAAATGACAAAGTCGTACAACAATCGCCCGCTTGGACCTTTTGTTGCTCTTCACCAGCCAAATTGCTCTCTGTAGCAACCTTTTTGAATCGTTGGATCCGGGTGGATAACACCACAATGGCACTTAGCAGCCTGGAAATATGGCAGCGCATCGTTGCGGAAGGTATTGCATCCAGCATGCATTGCCGATCTTGGGCATCCGAAATAGCCGAAGCGTTGCCTGCGGGGGCCGCAGGGGATGGGCTGCAGGTCTTGCAGAAGCTGATCGAATTGCAGAAGCTGACCAAGTACCAGGCCAAGGCTCTGGCGGGTCAGTCGTCTGACGTTCTCAGGCGAGATGGATGGCACATACTGGGGCGCGTCAAACATCCGATTTGGCAGGGATGGTATCAAGTTACGAAAATCGATCCGACCAAATCGGAGCGACCATCGATTCAATGGGCCAAATGGCTTAGCGCCACCGACATACAGCACTTGGAGCATTCCGCAGCCTCTCTGCCACGAGGAATTCAGTTGGCCAATCTCCGCGTGCCACATCTGCAAGTGTCGCAGATTCCAGAACTGATCGAAGGTAATATACTACTGCGTGTCGATCCGCCGCAGGGCCAGACGCTGATCGATCAATTTTATAATACGTCAACCAGCGCAGGCTCTGGCACAGGTAGTGGAGTCTCCACTGAAAAGGCGATCACGATCATCCGTCAGTGCGCTCAAGCTCTTTCGGCTCTTCACGATCGAAAGCTTCCCCACGGTCGCGTAGCTCCGGATCGAATCTATTGGGACAGCGGTCCAGGAGCCACTGTGATTTGTGACATGATCGCTGGTCAAACGCTAACAACAAATTCCGCAGCGACTGGAACCCTGGGGACTCAATTGTCCAACCTGCAGTCGCACGCCTATTTGGCACCTGAGTTCCTAGCGCCCATGCAATCACCCAGCCTTGCCAGCGACCTGTATGCTTTAGGGGTCACTTGGTGGTGGCTCATGACAGGCCAAACACCTTTTGTCGGCAACACTCTAGCCGAAACCCTGAAGGCAGCGGCTCATCAGGGGCTGGATGACCATCGCAGTCGGCTGAAATTATCATTGCCGTTGTGGCTTTGCCTGATGCACTGCTTGGCCAAGAACCCGTCTGCAAGATTTTTCAGCGCTGGGCATTTACTACAGGCACTGGACTTGGCTGAACAGCGGATTGCTGAAGTTCAGATTGACATACCGGATCAGCCAAGTCTCGTAGAGTCGCTGCCCACGACCAAAGCTGCCAAGCAGATGGCGACGCAAGCCACCGCTAGAAGAAAGAAACGCAAACCGAATTGGTTGTTGCCTTCACTGGGTGCTTGTATGTCTCTGCTAGCGCTGGTGTTGATACTTAAATTCAGTGGCGCGCTGGATGGAAGTTCGGTTGCATCAAAAACTAATCGTAACACGGCTACTCAATCCTCAGCACCAAGCCCTTCTGCGAACAGCGCACCGACCACCGTTGATCCGTTGGCGGGTTTCTATCGAGTTTCCGACAGCGATCAGTTCCCCTGGGCTCCTCCAGAATCACCTTCCCCGATTTCCTTGGACTTGTTGCCCCCTGGGGCTCAACTGGTCGTCAATCTGCGACCGGCTCAGTGGATGTCGAAGCAGGCCACCAGCGACTTGATCAAAATCCTCCAACGGGATTTCGATCTAGATGAACTACTGGAACCATTGACACAGCCGACCGGGCTTGCTTTGGATGAAGTGTCGCAGGTGACTTTGGCCTTTTATCAACCTGCTGAGCCGGAGCAATTCGCGCAGTACGTGATGCGTGTCCAATTGTCCAAGCCGATGGCCCTTAGGCAACTGGAATCCAAGTGGTTAGGAGCCTTAAAACAGACGGTTGGTTCCCGATCGATTTGGGCCATCGAACCAGATCAAGCGATTTTCGTGCCGGGCAATGCGACAGATGGCGATGCGCCGGTGGATGGGCCGCTTGTCCAGCAGTTCAGTTTGGGTAGCCGAACTATCGTGTCGACTCTCGGGGACACTCAAGATCCCGTGCGTCTAAGCCCACAACTGAAGCGGTTGCATCAGCGGTCCTGTGATAAGTACGACTTGACGATTCTAGGCTCGCCGCGATTTCTGTTTTCCGATGGGCGCGAGTTAGCAGAACGATTGCCGCAGCGATTGCTCCAGTTGATTGAACAGCAGCTTGGCAAGGATGGTCGCGCCGCACTTATTCAGCTTCATGTGGCTGAATCACTCTACTGGGAATTGCAACTAGTCGGTGCAAGCGATAGCGACTCGCCGCGATGGTCCAGCAATTGGGATCGGCGTGCCAGTGAGGCAAGTGCGGAACTGGAAAGTTGGCTTGTCGAGCATTCCCCGCACGAGTATTGGCGCGGGCTGGCGCTGCGAATGCCTCAGATGTTTCGTACCTTGCGGGAGTTTGCCAGGTTTGGAGTCGAGGATGGCGCGGCCATCGCCAATGGCTATCTGCCGTCGGAATCGCTTTCCAGTTTGTTCCTTGGAACTTGGCTTGCCGTCCAGCAGTTCACCACTGTGGCGGGTTCGCAAGTCCCGTCATCAGGTGGTGGAGCAGCGGGTAAGGCACCTAGCGAACCGATGACGATTGAGAAGTTCTTGCAGCGAAAAATCAGCCTGTCGTTTGCCCAAGAGCCAATCGAACGTGCTGTGGCTCTGGTTGGCCAAGAGGCCAATGAAGGTTTGGTGGCCAGACCGGATGAAACTACTGCCAGTCGGCTTTGGCGATTTGCTTTAGACGGTAGCGCTTTTGAGCGATCCGGAATCACTCGCAATCAGCAACTGCGAGACTTTGACGTTCGCGACCAAAGCATACGAAAAGCGTTGACAGAAATCGCCAAACTCGGCAATCCTGTGACGACGGTCCAAGATACACGCGATAGCCAGCAGCAATTGATATGGATCGTTAAAGATGATGATCAAAAGCCCGGACAACCCATGATACTGTTCACAACTCGAACTGCGGCTCAGGAGGCTGGCTGGAAGTTGCCAGAAGAATTTTCGGATATTCAGGAATTCTAGTGGGCAAGAAGTGTCGTTTCGGGCTGAGCAATTCCGTGTTCGTACTCAGTGAATCGGTACTCGTGATCGTAATCGAAAGCAGTGGCCGTCGAGATGAATCAGGAACTGAAAATTAAACTCAAGCGAATTGATTTGATGCTGACTCCAGTGGCGATGAAATTCAAGACTATCTCAGTCTCGAGTACAAGGTTTCAGCCACTAAATTTTCCAAAGAACCGGCAAAGCTAACCCACCAAACGGAAACCGTCGCGTAAAATACCTTCCTTGCAAAGGATTGGAATTCCGTCGCGAATCAAGCAGGGTGGCTGAGCGTCGCTGTTCTCGACTTGCTTCACGTTTTCGATAATGACGTTTTGTCCCACTTGGGTATTCTTATCCAGGATAGCACCAATAATTTTGGATCCACTGCCAATCCCCAATGGCGGGCGTCCGGCGGCAGCGTGCTGCGCGAGATCGGCGGGACTATCTGTCAGATCTGAACCCATGATGATACTGTCCTTGATGGTAACGTTTTGTCCGATGACACAACGCAAGCCGATGATGCTATTTTCGATGACACACCCTTTGCCTATGCGGCAGCCATCGGCAATCAAGCTACTGCTAACCGTAGCCCCGTCCAGCATAGTCGGGGGCAGAAATCGGGCTCGTGAGTAAATGGGTTGATCCTGTCGCAAGAAATCGAACGGTGAATCCGGTTTCGTAAGCTGCAAATTGGCTTCATAAAAAGCACGAATCGTTCCGATGTCTTCCCAGTAATCGTCAAATAGGTGTACTTGAACCTTGCGACTTCGAATGGCGGCTGGGAAAACCTCCTTTCCAAAGTCTTGATAGTTTGTCTTGTTAAGGATCTCGACAAGCAAATCGCGATTAAAAATGTAAAGCCCCATGCTGGCCAAACACTCTCGTCCCTGGCAATCAAGTCCTTGAGCAGTCATCCAGGCGGTATCCATTCTGACCATGTCTAATTCTTGATCCGTTTGTGGTTTCTCCAAAAACCCGGTGACTCGACCATGTCCATCGCAGCGCATGACGCCAAGCGACTTGGCCGCCTTTCGTTCCACTGGCAAAGCAGCTATTGTTACGTCGGCACGGTTCAATACGTGGGTACGGAGCATATCCAGATAATTCATGCGATAAAGTTGATCCCCGGAAAGAATCAAGATGTACTCAATACCACGCTGATCCAAATGCTGAAGGTTTTTCCGCACAGCATCGGCGGTACCTTCGTACCAATCCGTGCCACCTTCCATGCTTTGCTGAGCAGCCATCAACTCGACGTAACCACCAGAAAAATGATCAAACCGATAAGTCTGTCGGATGTGTCGATGGAGCGAATTCGATAGGAACTGAGTCAGTACAAAGATCTTGTTGATATTGCTGTGAATGCAGTTAGAGATAGGTATGTCGATCAGTCGATACTTGGCCGCCAACGGAACGGCTGGCTTGGCACGATGCTGGGTCAGTGGGTAAAGGCGAGTCCCGCGACCACCGCCCAAGATCAAGGCAATTACTTTCCGTGGATCGACGTCTAACATGACAATTTAACCTAATTGAATCTCTGAGTTGGAATACTGCTAGGGATGCCACACAACCATCAGCGTTTTTTGATCTGGTTGAACGACTAGTCTATTAAAAACTTCAGCATACCAACTGCTTAAGGATGTTGAAAGGACCGCTAGACATTGTTTTGGGCGCGTTGATTTGGTTCACTGGACATTAACAGGACTTACACAATGCGTTACCATCTAAAAAACTTCTGCTGCTGGTGGCAGTAGCGCATTTTCGGATGGATCGCCCACTTAGGAAAGTGATTCGCTTATGGACCCGCTAACCATTGCCAAAGAACTGATCCGTTGCGGTTCAGTGACTGCCGTTAGCAATGCGGACTGTGCCGATCTGCTAACAAGGCTATTGCAAAAGCGACGGTTCGACGTTCAGAACTACCAGCATTTGGATCAGCAAGGTTGCTCCAAGGTGACCTTGGCCGCCTTGCGAACCGGCCGGCGGCAAACCAAGGCTGGACTTGCCTTTTTGTCCCACAGCGACGTGGTTTCCACCGATGGATGGAACGCGCCTGACGGCTCAGGGCCGTTTGATGCGACGGTTCGCCACGATCGATTGTGGGGACGCGGCACCTGTGACATGAAAGGCCCGATAGCTTCTGCCTTGGCCGCCATCGATCGAATTGACGAAGCTAAACAAGATTCGCCCATCTACTTCTTCATCACCGGCGACGAAGAGTGTGGCATGTTGGGAGCTGACCTGTTGGCCAAGCATTGCGAGATTTTTAGCGCCATGGCTCAAGCTGGTAGCGTGGGAATCATCACTGAGCCCACGGAACTGCGCGTGGTCAACGCTCACAAGGGTGGTTGTCGTTTCAATGTCGTTTCCCACGGAATAGCCGCCCACAGCAGCACCTCCGCCGGTTGTAATGCTAACTGGCAGTTGATTCCTTGGTTGAATCACTTGCGTGAAGTGAGCCTGCGTGTCCAGCAAGATTCCAGTCTGCGCAACGAACTGTTTGATCCTCCAACGTTAAGCCTGAACGCTATATTGCGCAACCATCCTGCCGAGTTCAACATCACGCCCAGTCACGCCAGTTGCGAAGTATTCCTTCGCACGATGCCCGCCACAGCATGGGAAGATTTGGTACAGTCCCTCGTGGAGTCTGCGAAAGAAATGGGGTTGGAAGTTTCTGCTGTTTCTGCTTTACCGCCACTTCACACTTCAGCCGATCGCCCGTTCGTCCTTGAGGCTTTGAAGGTGACTGAGCAATCTACTCCCTTGACTGCCGGCTACGCGACAGACGGCTGTCGATACAGCAATCATGACAATTTGATTGTGCTAGGACCAGGCAGTATCGACCAGGCTCACCGATGCGACGAATGGATTGCCATCGATCAGCTTAATCGCGGCACGACGATCTATCATGACCTGCTGGTGCGATACTGCATGTAATGAAATAGGGCCGTTCAGGTCTCAAGATGGAACCTTTAGGGTTTTCTACCGCAACAGACAAAATAACTGGAAGACTCAAAAATCGCGATTTCTTCCAGCTTGGACTGAAAATAGGCGTGGTACCAGCGAGGCTGTTTGGTCACCACCAATAGGGCTCCGCCTGTTCTGAGATTTTTGATGCAGACATCGACAAAGTGGCATGCAATGGTATCGTCACCATAATACGGTGGGTTGGCCAACGCGACGTCGACAGGTTGTGACAAATCCAGCTCTCCATCTGCGTTCAAGTGACAACAGACATTGTTCAGTTGGTTCCATTCCGCAGATCGTTTCAGGCATTCAATAGCCCGAGCGTTGGAGTCCACGGCATGAACAAGGCCCCCTGTCCGTTTGCCAGCAGCCAGCGAAATAGTACCGCTGCCACACCCCATGTCCAGGACATGATCCTGAGGTCCAATTTCCGCAGATCGCATGAGCTGCCTAGCGCCCACGTCAACGCGGCGGTGGGCGAATACGCCTGGACGGCTAACTGCCCGTATTAGATGCTCGTCGTCGCGAAACGAGAACTCTGCTTGAAAGCTTTTCACCTTCTTCAGTTCGTCATGTTTCTGAGCCCAGTAGACGCAGCCTGCCATACTTCGATTACAGCTAACCTTCGGGAACATGACCTGCATCTGCTGGTGGACCCATTGATCACCAGCATGATTGACGGCCATTGCCAGATAGCCACCCAAGACCAGTCGAGCATGAGCCTGCTGCATTAGGTCCCGCGTCAACTCCGATTCACTTTTGGTCAGTACCGGCATGGCCACTAGATCATAGCTCTGATCGGGTAAATCGGCCGAGCAAAGCACTTCGACGCGCGGATCGATGCAACTGGCCGTGGTGGCTGCGGAAAAAAGATCCAAGTACCAGGCCGATGCCTGTTGGTACTGACCGAGGTTTAGCAGTTGTTCTGCCAATTGGGCTCGGCCAGGCGAAATCACCAAGGCCGAAGTACCGCTGAATTTGGGCAGTTTTTCCCCAAGCAGGCTTTCAGAAGGCAATGCCGTTAATCGCTCGGAAGTTGGTTCGTTCACAGTGGAATTACCTAACTTTCAAAGTCGTGGCTTTGGCAAGGAAACGGGCGCAGTGTAGCTGTCCACGCCTTTGATCTTCAGCTTGCGAGCGTAGACGTTTTGTCCATCGGTAACATACAGCATGTCTCGCAAAGGGCCTCCTATGACCAGCCCAGAGACAGGGGTATAAGATGGTTTATTGAGAATCAGATTGACGCGGCCCAACGGGTCAAGCACCTGAATGCCCAGAGTGCTGGCAACATAAGTTCGTCCTTGGTCGTCTACGACCATCGCAGTGGCACCGCTGCTGGCCTCCAAATACGGCAAGTGCAAATGTCCAAACCTCTGCAAGTGGGAAAGAGTAAAATCCTGATTGATCATGCAGTGCAAGGTGGAGGGCTGGTCAGCCACAATCAAGTTCAAACTAGCTTGGTCGGGCGAAGGCATCATTGAGATGGGACGCGATTGAAGGCTCAGCACCTCCTGAAGCTGACCTTTGTAGGTGCTCCAATACAATTTGTTTTGAGCGTCGTCGCTAAAGTAGAAACCTTGAGGTAGGGTTACCAGCCGACTACACCGCTGAACTTCGACGACGACCTCTTCATTGCCCTCACTGTCAATCCGTACGATCTTCTTGTTATCCTTGCAAATATATAGCTTTTCGTCGGCACCAAATCGCATCGAGGAAACACGAGCACCGAAATCTTTGAAAACGCGGGTCTTGTTATCATCGCCCATACGATAGATGCGACCGGCTTTCGAGTCGCTGAAGAAGATCACCCCGGACGCATTGCACGTGATGGCCTCGATAGCCTCGTGACCCGAACTAATCTGCTGCCATTCGGCCCCAGGAATCAGCACGTCGACTCGCCGTTCGCTAGCGGTGATATCGCCCACGGTGACCGGTGTCGGGTAGCCGCTCCACAACCAACGCAGCGCGTCAGGGATCACGGACGCAGCTTGAGTGGAATCGTGACCGCCGCCATCTGTCCATGCGTGGCGAACTGCGTAGCCGGCCCATTGAAGAGCCGATAGCACATCCTGATTAGCGATCCACCAATTGCCCGCATAGATATTTAGATCTTGACTTCCGTCTTGCAAGAAAACTCTAAGTGGTTTTGGTTCGGTCTTTCGAATGAGCATTGGGAATTCGTGGCCGCCGCGCAAACCGACAAAAGTCCCAATGGTGCTTAGCACGCGTCGAAACGCTTCAGGACGCTGCCAAGCCACATTAAAAGCGCAGATGCCTCCCGAGCTAGCACCTGCAATAGCGCGGTCGTTGGGATCGTTGCTGATGTTGTAACGAGTGGCTACGTCGGGCAACAATTCTTGCAACAGGAATCGGGCATAGGTGTCCCCCAACGAGTCATACTCGAAACTTCGGTTGAATCTAGGCTGGGCATCAGGTCGCGACGCCGGGACCACTCCTGGCGACACAAAAACACCGATCATGACCGGTATTTCTTTGGAATCGATCAAAGTATCCAGCGTCTTAGGCAATTGCCACTGCTCGGCTAACCCCAGGCCATCCTGAACCACAATACAGCAAGCGGGCTTGTCCGCAACATACTGGGCCGGTACATACAGCCAGTATTGTCGCTCAGTGCCAGGATAGATGGCACTTTGCAGAGTGTATGGCCCCTCAATTTTCCCAGCGGTGATGACCTCGGTGGAACCGGCTGCCGAATCGCTCGAAACCGCCTGTTCGCTGGCTTGAATACCTGACACTAAGCCACTGAGTACCAGTAGTCCCCCAAGACAGAGATAGAGCATTAGCCATTCAAAGCAAGATGAACGCCAAGCGGTAATCTGGCAAAATTTCAAAATGTCGAATCGATTGGACATACAAATGCATGATCAAGGTGGAGAATGTGCTTATCGAGAGCGGAACAAATTGTCCGGCCTAGCAGTCGACCAACGAGCAACTGAACTCTCGTCTTTCCAGAATCCCAATTTTAGACCATCGAGCGACAACGGTTAAGCCGCCCGATCCAAAAACTACGCCAGTGCTAAGAGAGAACTGATATCAATTGCGTTTGCGGTCCAGCACCCCTTGCAGGATGTCCATCCATGTTTTGTTCAATCGAAGCGTCACTTCGTGAACTTTTCGTTTTTCATCCGGCGTGAACTCAATCACAAATCCCGCAGCAGACAAAGCTTCGTTTGGGCTTTTTCCGGCTTGACAATCTTGCCAAAACCTAGACCCAGTCAGAGTACTTTCGGCTTTCGTCGTTCCGGTCTCGTCTGCAATGGCAGCGACGGATTTAGTAATTTCGGCCGTTAAGCTGGTCATCATTGTTTGCCGAAGTTTGGTAGCCCACTTCGTCCATAGAACTTTTTCTTGTACCGCCATCGCTCATTTCTTTGATTGAGAGTTATTGCCAGGGCAAAAAATCGCGTATCGATTTTGATCGATATCCCAAGGCCATCATTAAAGTTCGATCACTATTACCAGCCGGTCAAAGAACGTAATTGCCCGAGACTGCCTGCTCTAGTTCCTGGAAAACTGATGGCTCATCAATGGTATCCTACAATAAAGCAAGAAGCTAGGCACTAATAGCTAGGTACGAAGCTTTCGCCGCTGTCTTGAACTACTTTGCCGACGTTTGTTTGATGTTCGGAACGTCCGATTCACGCCTACTTTCCTCACTTTTTCGCATTTTGCTCCAGAGCTAGTCTTTACAACTGAAGCAGCGACGGTTGTGTCGACAGGCATGTCGCCGTCCTGATCAATCGAATTCAGAACGAGAATCTGCTGGTTGACGGGAATACTGATTTGTAACAGTCGCTCAATTCCTCGCAAGTTTTCGCGTTCCTCGGGGCTACAAAACGAGACTGCAATTCCGTTAGCATCGGCACGTCCCGTGCGTCCAATTCGATGAACGTAAACTTCGGGCACGTCTGGCAAATGGTAATTGATCACGTGCGAAACAGCCTCAACATCAATACCTCTAGCTGCTATGTCGGTAGCGACCAGCACGGGCGGTTGAATCGACTTGAATCGTTCCAGGTTCCTTGTCCTCGCGCTCTGACTTTTGTTGCCATGAATGGCAACGGCATCAATCCCCTTTTTTAGCAACGATTTTACAAGATTATCTGCACCGTGCTTGGTTCGCGCAAAAACTATGGAGCGGATGACTCCTGAATTTTTGATATATTTGGCCAGCAAGTTGGGCTTATCTTTGGTCGGTACGTGAAACACCGATTGTTCTACCTGGCCGGAAGCACTGGATACCTTGGCTGCTCGCACAAACCTGGGCTGGTCAAGCCATTGCTTTGCGAGTTCGCGAATCGGTTCCGGCATGGTCGCAGAAAACATCAGCGTTTGTCGATCCTGAGGAACTTTGGCGACGATCTTCTTTAAGTCGCGCAGGAAGCCCATATCGAACATTTGATCCGCTTCGTCGATGATCAAAATCTCTATGTTGGAAATGTCTACCAGTTTCTGCTGCATCAAGTCTAGCAGTCGGCCCGGAGTCGCGACCAACACATCTACCCCTCGCTGTATCGCTCGGACCTGCGGAACTTGGCTGACTCCCCCG
Source organism: Aureliella sp. (assembly GCA_044234105.1). Lineage (GTDB taxonomy): Bacteria > Planctomycetota > Planctomycetia > Pirellulales > Pirellulaceae > Aureliella. Next base: position 54,367 of record JBIIJD010000021.1, read on the forward strand.
TGTACCACGGCAACTCGTAGCTTCAGGTTTTTTCCGTATGTGATAAAGCTCTGCTCGATTTGTGCAGCCAATTCACGCGTCGGAGCCAACACCAACCCGCGAATCGCTTTTGAACCATGTTGTGTGGTCCCAGAGTTCTTGCTAAGTCTTTGCAAAGTCGGCAAAGCGAAGGCCGCTGTCTTGCCCGTACCCGTCTGAGCGCATCCCATGAGGTCGCCGCCATCAAGTATCACAGGGATTGCCACTTGCTGAATCGTAGTGGGACTCACGTAGCCTTCGGCTGCAAGCGAAATCAATAGGGCCTGAGATAGCCCCAAATCTTCAAAATTCTTCAAATAAATTGCTTTCATTTAGGGTCTGCGTCATCAACAGACCGACTGAGAATAGTATCGGCAGCTTTCATCACGAAAGCCTGTATTCCGAGGATAGTCATAAGGAGATTCAATCAACAATGGCAGCTTAATCAGGGACAGTCTGACGCAGAAACCAAGAAAGCAATCGACATTCCGCCAAATTGCACTGCCCCAAAAAAGTCCTGTCTTCCGTGAGCCAATCGATCTAGATTCGCCAAAAGAGTGTTCTAGCGTATACTAACACATAGTCCAGTAGAAGTCAAGTCTTTAGCTATTGCGACCATAACATCAGGTATCGACGTTCGTTTAAGGGCGATCTCATGATCGAGCAAGTTCACGCGACTAAGGGTGGGCAGTTGGAACCTACTATTGAACCAACTTCGCCGACGGTTGGTCAACTGGAACTTCGAGAGTTCATTCAACGAGTAGAATTGGTTATCACAGCCTTTTATCGATGTTGAACGGATGGCGAAGCGGATTCCAACTGCGACAACCGCTCGGCCACTCGGTATTCGGCTTGAACCGATTCCAGATGCATCTGCAAAATGCGGCGTACTTCCAGGATTGTGCGCGGGTTGCGATGGATTTCTTGATGGTTGGCTGGCACTGTGATTTCGCTGTCCACGTCATCCATATGAGCGCTTTCGTACTGAACCACGCCGTCTCCGGTGGTCTGCTGCGAAGATGGCCAGCGGCCTGTTGGTACCATGCCAATGATATTGTGGTAGGTAGTCCAGGGTGCGCGCGGGGCACGCAGCATAACGGGGAACACCGGCGAATCTGGGCTCAATGAATCGACGCTGTTGCTGGACGTTAGTAGTTCCGTATTCTGAAATAGATTGGGGTTCAGTGTGATTAGCTTTTGACTTGTCGCAACCATTCGAACCGGTAGACGAATGAACTGGCGACTGACCCAGCGCGTCACATCGTTGGAGTATTCGCTGCCGCGATGTGGAGTCCCGATAGTTACTACTCGGCGCACCTCGCGAGTGGGCTTGAAAAATGCCGCAGATCGAAGCAACTGCACATCTTCCGGCGTTCCCTGAACCTGCTCGAATGGCTTTTCGCTAAGTAGCTTCCAGAAGTCTTCGCGACTTTCGATCGTCTGCATCCGGCTGACCAGGCCTCCCATGCTGTGACCGACTAGCACCATCTGGTTCAGCGCTTCATACTGTCGATCCGGATCTAGGCTCTGCCTCAACTGGTCAAGGTCCTCGCGAAGCTGTGTTGCGCTAAGCCAGAACGGCTGTCCGGTGGGATAGTGATAAAACCAGAACTGATAATTCTTGCGCAGATCGGGAAAACTGCGCAGGTCGTTGAACATCGGCATCCAGGTGATCGGGCTGGACCACAGACCGTGAACCATCAAAACAGGTATTCGTTGCGGATCAAAAGGCTCCAGCATCACGATGCCACGATACTTTTCGCTCTTCTGCGGGTTGATCAGTCCAACGGTCGCTTTATTTTTCTCGCGAAAATCAGGGTTGTCCAAGAAATAGGCTAGTGCTGCGCTTAAGTCCGTCTGCAAAGGAACCAAACGGTTGGCTAGATTGATGTCCGAGTTAGCCAGCGGATCATGCAACTCCAAGACGCAGTGATACCGATGCTTGCAGGGTTGCTCACCAGGCTGGCCTGGCACCACGCGCAGAAGAGCTGTCACCGGGAAGCTGAGCCCGTCGGGATAGTAGGCTTCGCGTGGATCCGTGCTGGAGCCCTTCTTCCTGACAGCGATCATGGGCACTCCCAGACCGAAGGTCAGGCCCGAAGAGGTCAGACCTTCCAATTGATAGTCGCTAACAAATTCGAAGCGATCAAAGTCCTCCGGCTTCCACTGTCCCATCATGATCGTTTGCACATGGTATCGCTGGTCATCATTGACCACTTCGTAGCTGGTCCCTGGCTTAAGCTGCCCCTTGGCATTGACAAGCCGCAATGAACCTTCGAGCGATTGATTGTACAGATCGCAGGCACCTCGAAAGATCGGATCGTATGGATTGCGAATCCGGTCTAGTTCCATCGAAAACAGATACATGTAGGCGTTGCTAACCGCCACGCCGTACAGATCCAGCGCTTGAGCCGCCTTGCGTGCTTGCTCCAAACGCTTCGCCTGCACATAGGCCACTTCGCTGATGCTATACACCAGTTCGCCATCCGATTCGGATTCCGACAGAACCTGCATCTGCTCCACGCAGGCCATAGGGTCTTTCTTCAACGATTCATCAAGAGCGTACTTGCGTAAAACTCGCGCGGTGCGATCAGAAATGCGGGGCCCCGAACGACTGGCAAGCTGAAGCTGAACAGCCAAAGGATTGGCTGGTGTATCCCGACGAATCAAATACTGATTGGTGGCGCATCCAGTCAAACCGACCAGCAGCATCAGGACGATCCACAGCAAGCCAGCGTGAAACTGCGCCTTAACTCTACCGAATTTGCTTGGCCAAGTAATCCGAGTCCCCTCTCCACCGGCTTTGCGGGGGAGAGCGTTAGGGTGAGGGGGTAGAATTGCCAGATCTCTCCAAGATTCATAATAGATCAAAACCCCGACACGACTTGTCTCAGGTACTGGTCGGCTATCAGCCGACGGCGCATCCTCAGCCGACACGTTCCGCCGACGCGGACCGCTAATTGGTTCAACAGAGTTAGTGGAAAGGCAATCGATGGGTTTCACCACTATTTCGACTTCGTGCAATTCTCATACACGAATGCGGCTCGAAGCCGGCAATTCGCTGCTGTGAACACTAGGGGTTTTGCGGCTGTGCGGTCAATGCCGCTTGACTGCTAGCATTGATCGCGTGAGTTCGCTTTTGCCCTGGACGGCCAAGTGACTAGATTGATAAAGTCCCCACCGCTGGCGATCGTTTTACCTATCGAACACAAACATCTGGTAACCATTCAGGGACTAATCTGGGTGGCTGCGGTCGATTGGGTGGCTGTGGTCGAGCCCCAGCGAGCCCACAGAACTAAGCCTGACTATCAATTTGCAGGCGGCAATGCGTAGCGAGAGCAAGAAGCATCATGCACAAACCACTACCAATAATGTTATTGACCGTGTCGACATTTGGATGCCTGCTGCAAACAACAGGCATTGCTCAGCAGGCCAATTTCCGAATTGAAACCGACGTAATGCAGGCGGATCAGGCCAAACCCAGTCTTCAATCGGTAACTCTGTTTCACGATGGAGTGGCATACGACTTTTCGCGAGACACGCCACACCAAGTTACCATCGTGGACGGTGCTGCTAACCGAGTCGTTCTGATCGATTCTCAAAGGCAGATTCAATCGCGGGTTAACTTGCAAGAACTTCAATCGTTTATGGATCAAGTGCGAGCCGAAATGGCCAGTTCATCTTTGGCGGCAGCGCTGGAGGATGCCAAGCTAGTCCAAGTGGATTCTGCTGCTGGTCTGATTACTGTGGGACGCGACAGCATTGCATACCTTGCAAAAATGCAGCATCCCGAAAACCCTGACATGGCACAACAATATGCCGTGTTTGCTAACGCCACAGCGCAGCTTAACGCTTGGCAGTACCCTGGGCAAAATCCACCTGCGTTCGCTCGATTGCATTTGAATCAGGCAATCAGCCAACAAGCAGCCATACCTAGCGAAATCACTCGAACGGTTACTTCGGGCCGAGGTCAAAAGAATGTTGTACGTAGTCGCGTGCATGCCACTTGGCGACTAACCCCCGAGGACCAACAGCAGGTCGAACAATTCACGAAGATGTTGCTTGCGTACCCCAGCATTGAAATAGGCCAGTATATGAATCCGGCCGTGCCTATGAAACGATAGCTCCCCTGGAGAATTCGGAAATGTCGATCCTGCTATTCGAAGATTCGGCTGTTGCTGGACTGTTCCCTATCACGACTGGCCGAGCCGCCTGCTGCATCACGGCTGGGTCTTTCAACCTGGTCGAGCTATTGCGAATTTTGAGCCAGCCTATCGTTGGCTGTTTTCGACCGCATCTTCGAGCAATGATGGAATTGGACTACAGTGACATCACACAAATTGGTCAGGACAGTTTAAGCGACACAGATCGCCCAGCGTTGCTGCTAAATGCGCGCTTGGTACCAAACATCACTACACTCAACGCCATCGAACAGCTACTGTCTCGCCCCGCTTCGGAAGAACCGGGAGTGGTTTGGGATGGTGATCAAGTGGCAGCCATCGTTCATCCAGGATGGACTTGGCAGTGGATTAACTCTCAAACGGAAAACAATGTCGAGTCGCTCTTGTTGGCGGCTCACGCGTTCAGTCGAATCGAAGTTCCACTGAAGTTGATGACCTTTCCGCATGATGTGATTGCCGCCAACATGCGCTACATCAACGAAAACTTACAGTACCGCATTGGCACCCAGCGTTATCAACAGCAAGCCGATGGAGTTTTCCTGGCATCGTCCGCTCGACTGGGCCAATACGTGCTAACCGACACCACGTCTGGTCCCATTGTTATCGATGAAAATGCTCAAGTTGGCCCTTATACGTTGCTGCGCGGGCCAATCTACATCGGGCCTGGCTCACGCATTCTGGAACATGCAGCCATCAAAGATCAGGTCTCGTTGGGGCATACAACAAAGATTGGTGGTGAAGTCGAAGCGGCTGTTGTCGAACCCTTTTCGAACAAGCAGCACCACGGCTTTTTGGGGCACAGCTATCTAGGCAGTTGGATCAATCTGGGTGCGGGCACCTGCAACAGCGACTTGAAGAATACCTATGGAACAGTCAACATGGAGTACCCGCACGGCAAATCTGCCACGGGCATGCAGTTCCTGGGTTGCGTCATGGGCGACTACAGCAAGACGGCTATCAACACCGGGATTTTTACCGGCAAGGTAATCGGCACCTGCAGTATGATGTATGGTTTTGTGACCAGCAATGTCCCCAGCTTTGTCAACTACGCGCGACTTTTTGGCCAGATGACCACCCTGCCGCCCGACGTTATGATCGCTTCCCAGCAGCGTATGTTTGCTCGCCGCAAAGTCCAGCAGCGTCCTTGTGATATGCAGTTGATCCAGGATATGTATCGGATCACGCAGAACGAGCGAGATCGATTCGGCGATGCCCTGGCATTCTAACGGTTGTCAGTTGGCGGACCGTCCTTCATAGGCTAGACTATTGCCCTTAATCGTTTGCGACCCGATCAAGGTTAGAGCGGTGCAGCGGCGCTGGTCTAGATTCAACAGGCCGATCGCCACTTGCGTCAATCCAAGAAACTCTTGCGCTCTTGACCAAGATTCGGGAACGGTTACCAAATTTTTGCAAGTTCTTGTATTGTTTACGCAAAAAGGGAATCCAGAATCATGACATCGTCTACCCAAACTACCTCCGGCCAAGGAAGCATGACCACAGTTTTGTCGGTCATGATGTTTCTTCAATTTTTTACCTGGGGAGCTTGGTTCGCGACTCTGGGCCTGGCTTTGACTAAGACCGGCATGGGCGATGCTATTGGTGGCGGCTACGGATCGGCTCCACTGGCTGCGATTATCGCCCCACTATTCTTAGGTCTGGTTGCCGACCGCTTTTTGCCGTCACAGATTGTCATGGGTGGATTGATGTTGATTGGCGGCGGCATCTTGTTGTCCATTCCGCACGTTGCTGGCTCGCCTGAGCAATCGGGCTTGTTAGTGTGGCTGATCCTGGCTCACATGCTGTGCTACATGCCAACGCTCGGACTAAGCAACACGATCGCATTTTCTCATATCCCCAACCAGAACAAGTTTCCTGTGATTCGAGTCTGGGGCACCATCGGTTGGATTGTGGCCGGGCTGGTGGTAGGTACCACGGGCTGGGATGGAACGCTTACCATTTTCACTTTAGGCGGAATCAGCGCCGTCTTGCTTGGCCTTTTTTGCTTCTTTTTGCCCAATACGCCTCCGCCGCTAAAGGGCCAACCGATGAACCTGCGCAGCCTATTCATGGTCGATGCTCTTCGATTGTTGACGGACTGGAATTTCTTGGTGTTTGCCGTCTGCAGTACGCTGATCTGTATTCCTTTGGCATATTACTACGGCAGCACATCGCAGTTCCTTGGTCAAACTGGATTCATCGCTACAGGTGCCACAATGACCTTGGGACAGATGTCCGAGATCATTTTTATGCTGCTGATCCCGTTCTTCTTCAGGCGGCTGGGGGTCAAAGTCATGATCCTGGTGGGCATGGCCTGCTGGGTCGCTCGCTATGTTCTATTCTCTTATGGTGCTCCCTCTCAGGCCACCTGGATGTTGCTGCTGGCGGTTGCCCTGCACGGAATCTGCTACGACTTTTTCTTCGTAACCGGCTTTATGTACACCGACCAAAAGGCACCCAAAGAGATTCGCGGCCAAGCGCAAGGTTTGCTCGTCTTCCTAACACAAGGTATCGGCATGTTCTTTGGATATCGCATCATGGGTGGCGGCGATTTGTTTGGTAAAGTCCCCTTGAATTTCACCATTGGCGAATATGGGAAACAAGTCACTCAGGGCACTGAATTGACAAGTGCCATTGATCAAGCCCGAGGCCAAGTCCAACTAGGCTTCTTAGAAACATTTGGAAAAATGTTCTCGCGATCTCTGCCAGAATCGATCAATGCGGAACTGCTCAGTTCCACCATGCTCCAGTGGAAGAATTTCTGGATGTTCCCAGCCATCATGGCCGCAGGAGTGCTAGTCCTATTCTCGCTGACCTTCTGGGATAAGACGGTCATCAAAGAATAAGCCATCCAGGCAAGAGATATCCTGCCCGCAAAGCGGACAAAATTGGAAAACAGACAAGAAGTGCTAATATCTCAGCGCTCGCTGCTACTCTGCGTTTACAATTCTTCGCTTCACAATCCTGCTTGTCATCTTGCCACCCCAAGTGCCGAAACGCGTCAGCGTCCGGTTTCTGTAATAACCGAGTGGTAACGCACTCTGACTGATACTTTATCGGGTGGTTTGTTTCCGTATGAATTCAAAGCAGCAGACCTATTGCTTTGCAAGTTGTTGCAGCCAGTCGGCACAACGTTCTAGCTTTTGTTTCATGTCGCCTTCAGGCTGATAGCCTAACAGTCGTCGGGCCTTTTCAATGTTGAAGTAGTGATCCAGCGCCAATTGCGCGGCTACGAAGCGTGTCATGGGTGGTTCCTGGGATGATCGAGCCAAGCGAAATACGCTTTCTAAGACCGCTCCTAATCGATATGCGGCCTGATAAGAAATAGATCGTGTTGGAACAGGCAACCCAGCGGTTTGCAGAATCAAGGCAATCCACTGCCAGCATGCGATGGGCTTTGCGTCGGTGATGAATAGACTCTGACCATTAAGCTGACTATCCCCGGCAGCTAACCGCTGGACAGCCAACACGTGAGCCCTAGCCGCATTCTCCACGTGGACCACGTCGATCAGGTTCTCGCCGCTACCGACTCGTCGAAGTCTTCCGCTGCGAGCACGCTGAATGACGCGAGGAATCAAATGAGGATCGCCAGCCCCCCAAATCAGATGCGGCCGCAACGAACAGGTATGCAATTTATCATTTTTAGCTGCCGCAGTGACCGCTTGTTCAGCCAGCGCCTTGGTATGAGGGTAATGACACAGCCATTTGCTGGGGTAGGGAGCCGATTCGTCAACGCCCGATTGATGCTCACCAGCAAACGTCACGCTTGGACTGCTAGTGTAAACCAAAGCGTGGACCTGCGAGCGGACTGCGGAGTCGAGCAACTGGATGGTGGCCTGAGTATTGGTCCGGTAGTAGTCCTCCCAACGCCCCCATACTCCCGCTTTGGCTGCCGTGTGAACAATCACGTCGCATCCCCGACAGGCAGTATCACACGCAGCCGCATCAGCGATATCCGCCTGAATCGTCTGCACACCCAGCTTTTGCATATCAGGGTATTCACTTCGCGCCAAGCCACGTACCTGGTGCCCTTGCTGGATCAATTGTCTACAAATGGCAGAACCTAAGAATCCGCCATAACCGGTTACTAAAACTCGCATTCCTTTGGGCTCTCTGAAGGGTTATCAACTCAGTATTTCCTGAACTGCCGCTGTCGGTTCGACACCAGTCAATCGCTGATCCAATCCCTGGAACGCAAAGGTAAATCGCTCGTGGTCAATCCCCAGACAATGCAAAATTGTCGTATTCAGATCATTGACGTGTACAGGTCGCTCGGCGATGTTGTAGCTGAAGTCGTCGGTCTGACCGACCACCGTGCCACCGCGAATTCCACCGCCAGCCAGCCATATTGGAAAGCAGCGCGGATGATGATCTCGACCGTAGTTCTCGCGACTCAGTCCGCCTTGGCAGTAGACGGTGCGTCCGAATTCACCACCCCACACAATCAGAGTCGACTCCAACAGTCCACGTTGTTTCAAATCCTTCAGCAGGGCCGCAGTGGGCTGATCGACGTCGCGACATTGCAAGGGCAGATCACCGGCGATATCGTTGTGCTGATCCCAGCCGCGATGTAGCAACTGAACTACGCGGACGCCGCGTTCCACCAATCTTCTAGCCAGCAATGCGCTAGCTGCAAACGTGCCTGGTTGCTGAACTTCAGGGCCGTACATCTCCAGAGTTTCTGCTGATTCGTCAGCAAAATCGGTCAGTTCAGGAACGCTGGCCTGCATGCGAAACGCCATTTCGTACTGAGCGATTCGAGTTTGGATCTCTGGATCGCCCAGTTGTTCAAACCGCTGCTGGTTCAGGCGTGCCAAGCTATCCAGCATACGGCGTCGATCTTCGCGATGAACTCCAGGCGGGTTCTGAAGGTACAAAACGGGATCTCCGGCAGAACGCAAGGCGACGCCATTATAGCGAGTTGGCAAGAATCCGCTGCTCCACATGCGAGTGAATAGCGCCTGAGCCGGCGCGCGAGCCGACCAACTGGGCGTTAGAACTACGAAGGCTGGCAGATCGTTGCTGACGCTGCCTAGACCGTAAGCCAGCCAACTGCCTAAACTGGCTTTACCGGGCACCTCACTTCCGGTCATGACAAAGGTACAGGCCGGATCATGGTTAATCGCGTTCGTATGAACCGTACGCACTAGCGCAATATCGTCTACGCACTCAGCCGTATAAGGCAAAAGTTCACTAACCCACCGTCCGCACTGCCCATGCTGAGCAAACTTAAACTTGCTGGGGGCTACCGGTAGTCGCTTCTGTCCGCTAGTCATGGTGGTAATTCGCTGTCCCATGCGGATCGAGTCGGGCAGGTCCTTATCGAACTGCTCGTCCAGCACCGGCTTGTAATCCCAAGTATCGATCTGGGAAGGTCCTCCGTTCATGTGCAGATAGATAATCGACTTGGCACGAGGGGCAAAATGAGGGAAGCCGGGCAGCGCTGGATTCATGGCTGGCGGTGCTTCCGCAGCCCCGGCGGAACTTCGCATGAATGCGGACGCGCTCATCGAGGCCAAAGCCAAAGAGCCTAGTCTCAAACCGCTTCCACAAAAAAATTGCCTGCGAGTAAGCCACAAGTTGTACTGATCTCTTGGGTCCATAGCCATTTCGATATTTAAGTAAGTAGTTGTTTCGACAAGTAGTCATTCGTGATCGGCAATCGTCGCATGTCGTCAATTGCGAGTGATCGCTTCGTCAAGATTAATTATCAGATTCGCTAGCAACGTATAAGCCGCCAGCAACTCGGGAGTGAACTGTGCCGGTGGTGCCGATTGCCCGTAACCGATCAGTTGCACGGCATCTTCGGGTCGCTGTATGAATCGTTGCTGAAAATCGTTTAGAAGTTCCATTAGTTCATTTTGCTCTGAAGAATTGGGATAGCGAGCTAGCACCATTCGAAACATCAAATCGACGCGATCGGCTGACTGCGTTGTCCCGGACTGGAGTACGCGAGTCGCCAAATGACGGGCAGCTTCTACGTGCTGCTGGTCGTTCATCAATTGCAGCGCCTGCAGCGGTGTGTTGCTGCGTTCTCTACGCGAGCATGCCAGCTCGCGATTAGGAGCATCGAAGTTGCTCAGAAACGGAGGCGGTGCGGTGCGCTTGATGAAGGCATACAGACTGCGCCGATAGATGTTGTCGCCTTGATCTCGAAGGTAGTAACGAGTATTGCTGTTGGCATATCCGACCGGTTCCCAAATCTTGGGAGGCTGATAGGTCAGGAAACCCGGACCGCCCATTCGCAGATTGATCAGCCCGCTACTGGCCAGCGAGAGATCTCGGATCTGTTCGGCATCCAATCGAATGCGGGGTCCACGGGCCAAGGAGCGATTGTGCGGGTCCACCTGCAAACTCTCCGGTGTGCAAAAAGACTGCTGTCGGAAAGCTGCCGACGTCACCATCAGCCGCATCAACCTGCGAACATCCCAACCTTCTTGCCGAAACTGATTAGCCAGCCAATCCAGCAGTTCCGGATGCGAAGGCGCCTGGCCTTGCATTCCAAAATCATCAGGTGTTGCTACTAATCCAACTCCAAACACCTGCTGCCAGAACCGATTGGTTACAACGCGCGCCGTCAGCGGATGATTCTCGCTAACTAGCCAGCGGGCCAAATCCAATCGGTTTAGCCGACGGTCCGGATCGTCCGCAGCCAGCTTTGGCAAGCAATCTAGCGTACTTGGCTGAACCTCCGCGCCGGGAGCGTCGTACTGGCCGCGCGTCATCACATGAGCCTGCCTTGGCTTCTTCAGCTCACCTGAGATCAAGGTTATTGGAATGCTGCTGTGCAAGATGGCTCTTGCCTCATGAGTCTTTCTCCAGATATTGCGACTGCGAGCCAGATCGGTTGGAACATTTCGCGCAATATGCTTTAGGAACTGAGTCTGTAACTGGAACTGGATGCCTTGGCTATCCTGACCAGCCGCATCGAAGCCACCATTTTTTAGTGCAGATGCCACTGGTGAAGGGACTACCGGAATGCTCTTGTCTTTGGCGTATGCTAGCCAGTTGTTCAAGCTGATTCGGGGATCGTCCGCCGACGGTTCGGAGCCGGTCACTCCAATGGCATCCCACCATACGATTCCGCCCATTTGTGCCAAGACCATCGACGCAACGGTAGTGCCAGGGGACAGGCTCAGTTGATCAGGTCCAATCTGGATGCGAACCCACTGACCAGGAGCCGGCAAATCGCCCAATCGGACGTTGTTGGCATCATTGAACTGGCCACGAGACAAAGCAGCGACGTCGCCCAGCGCATAACGGCGATGACCGCTGCTGGTGACCAGTTCTAACATGACAGCTTGCGGAGGATGCAACGGATCGATGTGAATCCAGAAATCCATAGAAGGTTGGTTTGGAATGACTCGGGGAACCAAACCTCCATCGATCTTCTGTTCGTGGAAGTCGCCGTATGCCATGGCCAGGGCGCGCTGACCTAGCGGCGGATCTGTCACGGGCTGCGTCACCCATCGCTCTGCGTTCCTGGATGTGTTACTGCTGGAGGAACCTAACGGCAGCAGATCATCCAGCCAGATATCATGCACCGGTTGCCTTGACAATTGGTCGGCGTCCTTCAGCCACTGATCCCACTGAGCTGCGACACGTTCTGCTTGCTGCTGCAAGAGAGTATCCGAGAATTCCAATTCCTTCTGCAAGCGATCCAATTCCGATTGCTGCTGGGCAGTTGCCAATTGAAGAAACGGTCGAGTGTTCTCTATATTTCCATCCATAGCCGGATCCGACATGGAATAGAAGAAAGAATACATCGAATAGAATTCGCGCATCGAAATGGGATCATACTTGTGATCATGGCATACCGCGCAGCCGCCGGTCAGACCCAGCCAAGTTTGAAACGTAGTGGTCGCGCGCTCCACCGCATACCGAAACAAAAACTCTTCATCGATCGCACCGCCTTCGCCCGTCGTGACATTGCAGCGATTAAATCCAGTGGCCACCAATTGGCTCTGCGTGGGTTCAGGCAACAAATCGCCAGCTAACTGCTGGATCGTGAACTGATCAAAAGGCATATTCTGATTAAACGCCTGAACCACCCAATCACGGTAAGCCCAAATCTGACGAACGTTGTCCAGGTGCAATCCATGAGTGTCCCCGTAACGCGCGATATCCAGCCAGTGCTTGGCCATTTCCTCCCCGTATTGCTGGCTGCTTAAATAGCGATCCACCATATTCTCGTAAGCCGTGTCGGAGCGGTCGGCTAGAAATTGATCGACGGCCTCCAAGGCGGGCGGTAAACCTGTCAAAGTCAAAGCCACACGACGAATCAACGTCTCGCGATCCGCCTCCGGCTGCGGACTCAGCCCCGACCGCTGCTGCGACGCTCGCAAAAAGCGATCGATCGGATGTTGATGCCAGGCTTTCAAATCGTCTGAAGGCTCGGGGGCTTCAGGCTGAGCGATGGGTTCAAAGGCCCAGTGCCCCTGATATCTGGCACCTGAAGCCAACCAGCGTTCAAGCATTTGCTTGTCGTTTTCGGACAATTGCTTTAGCTCGCCCGGTGGCGGCATCACCTGCTCGGGGTCGCTACTGACGATTCGCTGCCAGAAGGCGCTCTCGAATGGTTGTTGTGGATCGATTACCGCCGAAGCTGCGGTAGCATCGTCCAATCGCAAATCGGCCTGCCTGGCACGCTCGTCAAAGCCGTGGCATTTGAAGCACGCTGCGCTCAGTATGGGACGGATGTCGCGATTGAATTCGATCGGCGAGGCGTCGGTTTGACCCCAAACGTTTGGTAGCCAGCAGAACCCTAGGACTAGCCACCATCTAATCAGGTGATTGATGGCGGAAATTTTATAAAGCATTGCGATCTCACAGCGACTTTGACGAACGGATGATAGGCCTGCTAATCGGCAAGCCGGCAGACCAACTATTATAGCAGCAGGTCCGATCGGTACGCTGCCAGATTGCACAAAGATCGCACTGATTGTGGGCAAAGATCGATCGGTTGGAGGTGCTATCCACCTACTGAGGGGATGTAGCCTCTGATTGGGAGACCGCGAGGGTGTGGTAGACGCCCACCAAAAGATGCTGCATTAGCGTATAGACAATGATGGTCAAACTGAGTAACGGAAGGGAAGGTGCGGTCAACGTTGTGTAGACCAATGCTGCACCCGTATTGCGCATGACGCCAGCCAATAGTAGCGAACGTTGGTCGCCGTCCAAATTGCTTGCACTTAATGCCAGATCATTCTGACTATTTGCGGGGACGGATGGTTGGACATTTGCACAATTTCGCCCAATGAAATGCACGATCGTCCGTTGTAAGGCCATCCAAGTTACAGCAAAAAGTAGTAATGATGCCATCAGCGGTTCTGCCAGTTGTCCCGCACTGATGGTCAACTGTGGCAAACACACCGCTCCATTTAAATAGTTCAGAAGCACAAGCGTCGCTAGACTAACGGGTCCGGTTGTCTGACGAACTTTGGCTGCGGCTGATTCGGTCAAGCGGCTGGCTATCGCGAGTCCAACCAGCATTGGCAGTAGCACCCACAAGGTCAGAAACACCGAAATGCTGCTTCCCAGTTGATGCACTGTGTCGGTGTTCTGTAAGTGGACACCAGTGGTCAGCATGCCAGCTTGAATCAGCAGGGGAGTAACGATTGGCGCGGCGATAACCGCCAGCAACACCACGCTTATCGTTAGAGGTAAGTTTGCACCCAAGAGATGAGCCCAGCCAACAGTTGAGTTGGCTGGAGGCATGGCAGCGATCACCAGTAGAGCCAGCAGAACCTGACTGGAAAAACCTGCAAGATCGTCTAGGAATTTTACCACGACGATTGCCGTAAACGCGGGCAGCAACCAAATCCCAGTGCTCCAGCCGATCAAACGGAGTGGGCGGGACAGCATGCTCCAAACCGCTGAAGGCCTACAGCTTAAACCAGCCGACAGAAGCATGACAGCCAGCAATAGGTTCTGGAAGCCGAATTCAGGCCACCAGTTTAGAATCTGTAGACTGCGGAGATACAATGCGGGCGACGGAAACCAGGTGGCCGCCGCGTAGGCTGCCAGTAGCATCACCAGCGTCTTGGACTGGGACACGGTGAAGGCCTTCTGATGAATCAAGGCAGTCTGGGAATGGGATAGGGTTAAGGCGTCAATTCCCGACGGTCGCCGAACGCCCTGCATGGACCGAACGCCCAACATGGAACGACTGACAATTTTGAGCCGTCTGAACATAACGGACTGTTGCTCGGAAAAACAACTTACACTAAA
>JBIIJD010000022.1:0-67606 GCA_044234105.1 Aureliella sp.
CATCGTTACAATCCGGAGTTCCTCGGTCGATGACTTGAGCTTTGGAACTGGTTCGGCCCCGAGCGAAATCCACTCCCAGCTTTTCAACTTTGGGTCGATGTGGGTGCAAGAAGCCACTAAGCTTCCCAGGGGCATCGTCACTGACCTGAATGATTTGCCCGACGCTATCGGGCGACAGCATCCATTCGATCGGCTCCTGTTTGACCAAAAAATTGTCCTGGCCGCAGACGCCTGCCAAAAAAACTACCTCCCCGCCTACAGGTGCCACTACTCGCAGGGGAGTGAGCTGAATTTCCCCCGCCTTTCCCTTGGATCGAAAATGATCGTGGATCTTGTTCAGGCACTCATGTTTGCGATGAAACAAGTTGCAGACTCCGGTGGGCTCGCAGCTTGCGTCCAAACAGGCCGGCGGTGGAGGAGGTGAAGCGAAGGCTGCTTGAGGCAGGAAGCCGGTCTGATCTGTCGTTGAGTGCAAGGGAGGAACAGCCAATTGAGTGGTAGCTGGCAAAGGCAGAAAAATACATCGCCCATTAGGATCGATGGCTGGCAGTTGTAGGTGCCGGCAGCCAGATGCAGAAATACCGCAAAACAGCAAGGCCAATACCCAAGTTGGCAAGCTGTGTGTCAAGTTCGGCAATCCATTGTGGTTGTTTGTCAATGACATCCTGCGGGCTTCCTAACCGCCAAAGCTTAGCCAATCGGCAAACCAGCGCCGATCGACTTCCTACCTTCCGTGGCAAGCCTACACCATGAACAGAGCGAAGTCGAATCGCTGCTAGCCAAAACAGCAGCTTCTGATCGTTTGGCATTCCAGCGGTATTAGTTGCCCAAACCCTGGGGGCAACGTAGAAGGTGACGTTTAGTCCACAAGTGACGATTGGGGCTGAGCACGGATCTATGGGAAAAGCATTAACCCACTAAATTACCTGAAGAGCCGTTTTCACTGCCGGTATGCCCGCGAAGTTCTTGCTTGGCCAGTTCTAAATCGTGGGCAACCATCAATGCTGCCAGTTCTTCCAGGGTAGTTTCAGGGCTCCAACCAAGAACTTCACGCGCCTTGCAGGCGTTGCCGACCAGCATTTCGATATCGGTAGGGCGAAAATAGCGAGCATCAATTTCTACAAATTGCCTCCAGTCTAAATCCAAAGAACCAAATACAATCTCCAAGAATTCGCGAATTGTGGCAGTGCTTCCAGTGGCAATTACGAAGTCGTCGGCTACTTCATGTTGCAGCATAAGCCACATGCTTTCCACATAGTCTTTGGCATAGCCCCAATCCCGCCGGGCATCCAAGTTTCCCAAGAAGAGTTTCGACTGAAGACCAACCTTAATCCGAGTGGCAGCTCGGGTTATCTTTCGAGTGACAAATGATTCTCCACGTCTTGGCGATTCGTGGTTGTACATGATGCCACTGCAGGCAAACAGCTTGTAACTTTGGCGGTAGTTCAGCGTTTGAAAATGAGCGTAGACTTTAGCGCAGGCGTAGGGCGACTGTGGGTTGAATGCTGTCGCCTCGTTCTGAGGTGTCTGCAGGGCTTTGCCATACATCTCCGAGGAGGAAGCTTGAAATACTCGCACCGGTTGATTCTGATTGAGTTGTCTTGCTGCTTCCAGAACGTGCAGCGCTCCCAGACCAACGGTCATCATTGTATAGACGGGCAGGTCAAAGGAGACGCGCACATGGCTTTGAGCAGCCAAATTGTAGACTTCATCGGGGGCTACATCCAGGAAAAGACTGGTCAGCGCTTGTCCGTCAGTAACATCTCCATAGTGCAACTGAAGTGATGGCTTCGAGCCTAAATCACCATCTTGGAAAAGTAGCGGAGGATTGTCAGCTTGATTGGTTCTACGAATCAAGCCGTGAACTTCATAGCCTTTACTCAGTAGAAGCTCGGCCAAATAAGAACCGTCCTGTCCTGAAATACCCAGTATCAACGCTTTGCGGGACATCCTGCTGGCAACAAAGTGAGATGGGGGACAGTGAGATGGGTGACAGGGCGGCTATATCCGTGCGAAATAGCCAAATTTGAAAAAATGATTCCGTCAGCCACGCACGGGAAACGGAGAATAGAAACTTTAAGAAGTTCCCGAACGAGGTTCCTCGGCCAATACCGAATCTTCTAAAATTTGACTTTCTTCGATGTAGGCAGTGGCATACTGACCATACTTGCCGTAGCTGTACCTTGGGCCATCGTAACGATAGGAATCGCGATAGTCACTTGAATTGTAACTGTAGCCGTAACCGCCATAAGCGGCTTCGGTGCTGACACCGTTAACGACGACACCCAATACTTGAGCATCTACGCCGTCGAGCAAACTGATAGTTCTGGTAGCAAGCGGCTTGATGTTTCTTCGAAGTCGCATCGTGATAACGACTCCATCGGCAACAGCAGATACAGCACAGGGATCCGAAACTGCCAGCACGGGAGGCGTGTCCAGGATGATCATATCGTATTTCTCGCGAAGAACATCGATCAGCTCGGAAAAGCGATCGCTACTAAGCAATTCTGATGGGTTACGCGGATTGGTTCCACCCGGTATCAGCCACAGGTTAGCAACGTTGGTTGAGTACGTAGCATCGTCCAGTTCAGCCTTGCCGCTTAAGACCTGAGCAACACCAATCTGGCTTTCTACCCCGAAGAGCTTATGTTGTCGAGGGCGGCGCAAGTCGGCGTCGATCAAAACAACGCGTCGGCCCGACTGAGCCATGGTGACAGCCAGATTAGCAGACATGGTGGACTTGCCATCGCCGGGCACCGGACTGGTAATCTGAATCACTTTCAGTTCGCTAGCTCGGCTACTGAAGAACAAGCTGGTCCTGACTGACCGAAACGCTTCGGCAATACGACCGCGGCTATGATGTAAGGTAATAACCGACGAGTCTACTGAATCGACCACTCGCTTCAGTTTGCTCAGTTCCATGGCCGGGATATGACCCAGTATCGGCCTGCCCAGATCGGATACGATCTCATCGGGGCTACGGTAAGATCGATCAGCCATGTCCATCAAGAGAGCTAAACTGCACATAAACAGGATACCAGCCATTGCCCCGCCGCCTATGTAAGAAGTCGCGTAGGGGCCGTCTGGTGTACCTATGGCAGCGGGGTCGAGCTCTTTAAGTACGCGTTGATTGGCGTTGGTTGGAGTTAACTCAACTTGCCTGACCTTCTCTGTAAAAGACTCAAGCATTTCTTTCACTGACTCAAGCTGATCTTTCAGCCAGCGATTGCGAGACAAAAATGCTTGCAATTCTTGAGACTTCGCTAACTGCTCATTAGCTAAGACTTCAAAGTCCGCCTCATGTCGTTCCATAGCACGATACTGTTCTTTCAGCCCGTTGATTTGAATCTCCAGCCAACGCGCGGCCAACATCTCGTTGACGTCTTCATCAACTTCTTCCTGAGCCGTTGAGAGTTCTGAGCTGCCATCCTGAGCATTTTCCGCATTTATACTGCCTGCGGGGTCAGCTTTTGCATTGGTCGGAGGAATTGAGGTTAATTGTGAATTCGTATTACTTGATGTTTCTGGATTGCCTTTGGTAAGTGCTTTAGAAAGTTTTCGTTCTTTCTCAGTTTCTTTGCTCTTCTCAAGTTCGCGAATTGCTGAAATCGCTTCCTCCATGGTAGCGATTTCGCGACGGATTGTTTGTACTGACGGGTGGGATGGACCGTAGCTAGCCAGCAACTGCTGTTCCTTGGCTCGCAGTGGGATCATCAAATTGCTATCTAGTTTTTCAGATTCAAGTACTTGTGCGGTAGCTGCTGAATCATTTACCTCTCGCCAAAGTGTCTCGTGTACAAATTGGGAACCCTCCTGAAGCATCACTAGAATATCTTCCGGTCTACGATTTGCTTTTTGAGCTTCGATGACCTGCTGCAAAGTTCCACGCAATGTAGTTCTCTTTGCCTTGATGTCTTCCAGTTGGACCTTTAAACGCAAATAGCTCTCTGCAAATGGGTCTATCGCATCATCACCCGTCCAAAGAACATTGGGAGCTTGCTCACGAAATTTCTGATGCTGTTCATAAAGTTCTTGATATGACTTGGAGATCCTTTTTTCCGTGCTTGCAAAGAATTTCAAGACCTCGGTATCCACCGTTTTATATTCTGCGGCCAGGAAAGACTGGTAGCCCTTAACTACTGCGTCGACTACGGCATGTGCGACAACAGGGTCGGGGCACCTATAAGAAATAAAAACTTGTTGAGTGGGTGATCTTTCATTCTTATCTGCAGGTTTGACCTCAATTCCATATTCAATGTCCCTCAATTCCGCTACAATCTGGTCGAGTCCTTTTTCTCCAAAGTGCTTCTGCAATTTGCCATCTTTGACTGCCAAAGATAGTACTGCAACACTTTTTATGGCTCGTGATTCATCATTTCGGTTGTTAAAGAATGCAATTTTTTCTGGGTCGTAAAGGTCTGCACCAAGATTTGCAGGCATTGCATATACGACCTGAACTAGTGCTTGAGACTGATATTGCTTTGGTAGCTTGCTATAGAACATATAGCCAGTGCCAGCACCAATAATTGCACCAAGAACTGGCAACCACTTCCAACGCCATATGATCTTAACGATATCAAAGTTTTGAGCTGACTTGCTTCCAGGAAAATCCGACTCTACAGACGAGACTCCTCGGGGTGAAGGTGATTCTGTGATGTGTGACATTCCAATAATTCCTTGGCTTGCAAATGGCTGACGGCTATGCTGTTATCTACTGCAGAAATTACTCCAATGGTTCTGTACAGTAACTTTGGCTCAATTTGTAGGGTTGCGGCATGGCGATATTCACTCGATTGGCAACTAAGGGAAGCACGAAAGTCACAGACATTTTTAGATTGGATCTGCCTGGCAGTCATCTAATAAAACGGAAACTCCCTGATCCATAAATCGGACAAATACCTGCAACCGAGTTTCACGCTCCCGGCGAGCAATGACACCTTCATATCCTGCAAACGATCCGTTACGAATACGAACTCTCTGCCCAGGTTCCAAGCGTCTTTCCGGGGACAAGGGAAAATCGAGCGAAATCAAACTTTTAATCTGTTGCAGATCAAAAACCAGTTGATCGGTGTTAGAAACGGGCAACCATCGACTGACGCAGCCTGTACTGACTGCCTGGTATCGAATTGATTCGTCACCACACACAAATGCATAGCTGCCAAAAAGCGGTTGATAACTAGTGCGTAGCCGACCATTGGGCGAGCGGTATCGGCGTTGCAGGATGGGTGCGTAGAAGGCAACATCCAAATCCAGCAATTTGCGCATCAGCTTTTTTTCCTGCCGAGGCAAGGTGTACATCGCCCACCAATGCGACTGAACCGCTTGATCGCTTTCAAGCAGCCCGGCCGGATGCAAATCAATTTCACGACTGAGTATCGGCATCGTTCTTCGTGCTCACTTCAGCCGCTTCGGCCTGTCGGTCCTCGATGTAGCCGGTGCTATACGAAGTGTACTTGCCATACTTGCCGTAGCCATACTTGCCATACTTGCCATACTTGCCGTAGCCATATCCGTAGCTGCTACGGTACGAATAGCGGTAATCGTTATAGCTGTAGTTATAACCGTAGCCACCATACGCAGCCTCGGTACTCACGCCGTTTACGACTAACCCCAGCACTTGAGCGTCGACGGATTCCAGAATGCGGAAGGCACGAGTTGCCAGCGGCTTGACGTTTCGACGCAGACGCATGCAGACGACGACACCATCGACAACTGAAGCCACGACACTTGGGTCCGACACGGCCAACAAGGGTGGCGTGTCGATGATCACGATATCGTACTTCTCGCGGACGATTTCGACCAGCTCGGCAAAGCGACTGCTACTCAGCAGTTCGGCCGGGTTATTTGGCCGCTTACCACCAGGCATGATCGATAGGTTGGCCACACAGGTCGTGTAAGTTGCATCGTCCAGTTCGCATTGCCCGGCGACAAGCTGAGCCACGCCGACATCAGCGTCGAAACCGAAGAGTTTCTGCAATCGAGGGCGACGGAAGTCAGCGTCGATTAGTAATACTCGCCGACCTGATTGAGCCATTGCCACCGCTAAGTTGGATGAAAGCGTGGACTTGCCGTCTCCGGGCACGGGGCTGGTGATTTGAACTACTTTTAGTTCGCTGCCCCGACTACTGAAAAATAGGCCGGTGCGCACCGAGCGGAATGCTTCGGCGATGCGACCACGACTGTGGTGAATAGTGATGAGCGAAGGATCGACAGTGTCAACGACTTTCTTGATATTTGGCAAGTCCATAGCTGGAATATGGCCTAGGACCGGTTTGCCTAGGTCGGACACGATCTCATCTGGACTTCTGTACGAGCGATCGGCTAAATCCATCAGAAGGGCTAATGCGGACATCAATAGAACGCCTGCCAATGCTCCAGCAGCCGTGTAGGTCGATGAAAATGGTCCGTGATATCCGCCCTGAACAGCCGGTACCAACTCTTGCAAAATCTTTCTGTTGGAGCTGCTCTGAAAAAGCTCTACCCCCTTCAACTTCTCAGAGAGTTCCTCATGGAATTTTTCCAGGTTGGCTGCCTGATTCTTAAGCTTTTCGTGCGTAAGAAGGAAACCCTGTACAATTTGCGATTTCGCAGTATCTTCATTGATCCAACGCTGTATTTCTTCCTCTTCAAGCTTAAGTGAGTTATACCGCTGAGTCAAAGTATTGAGGCTGATTTGTAGGTAAAAATTGGTTTGCTCCTCGATGTCTGGGGCATCCTCAGCAAACGATTGGGCATCATCCGGGAAATCTGCAGCAATAGTCGCTTCTATTGTATTCGATTTATCGACAGTTCCAGAAATATCTGAATTGCCGACGTCGGCACCTAGACCATCACCTGGTTCCGTAGATTGACCTTCTTTATTCAGAATGCGCTTCTTGGCTTGGTTGTTTTTTGCTTTTAATTCAGCGTTCTTCTTTTCAAATTCCCTCTCGTCCTCTTTAGCTGAGGCGATTTTCTTTTCTACTGCCTGAATACTGGACCGGATCCGTCTAACGTTTGGGTGCTTTTCGCCATAGTTCTCAAGTAGTAAATCCAGTTCTGTTTGCAGGAGTAGGAGTTCCGACCGCTCCAGTCTTTCCGATTCTAAGACGTCATTGCCTCCCAATTCCTGATCCTCGAATATCTGTCCAAAAATAGTCGACTTGACCAGCTCCGAGTTGTCGTTGATCAGCAGGAGTAGTTCTTGCGCTCTGTAGTCCCCGCTCTTCATCGCATTCTCGACCGTGTCCAAGATGCTCTTAAGCTGATTTCGCTGCAACCTCTTCTCATCAAGCTTTGATTGATTTCGCATCGCCGCTTCAAAAAAATGGTTGACGGGCTCATTGACATTAAAAAGTACACCTTGCTCCTTGATGTCTGCAAGAAATTTTTCGTAGTCGCTTTTATGAGTTTTCAATTCTTGATCGAGCTTGCGCTCCACTTGAGTAAAAAGCTTTACCACTTCGTCATCCACAAATTTGAATTCTTCGTCCAGGAATTTCTGGTAGCCAGCAACGACAGCGTTGACAACAGCCTGGGATGTATCGGGATCTCCCGAGATGTACGCAATGTTTAGTTGTTCAGTTAGAACTCTTTCGCTTTTTTCTGCTGGAGCAACGATGACCCCATTCTTCGGGTCCATTAATTCAAAGATGATCTGGCTTTCCGTCATGCCTGGGAAAAGTTTGGTCAAGTTTCCAACTTCGACAGCGTTGCTCAAGACCTTGTGACTCTTGATTACCCGTGATTCGTCGTTCTTGCTGCGGTAAACAGCCACTTTGTCGGGGTCATACAGTTCATAATTCATTCCAGTGGTAGGTGCCACAGACGACACTACCTGGACCAAGGCAAATGACTGGTAACGCTCAGGAGCCTTTGTAAAGAACATATAGCCTACGCCAGCGCCAACCAGCGCGCCAAGAATCGGCAGCCACTTCCAGCGCCAAAGGACTCGTACAAAGTCCACGCCCTGTGGTTGCTGTACCGAGGGGATCTCGGAGGAGGCGGCAGGGGAAAGACCCCGACTCAGCATAGATTCCATTAGTTGCGACATAAATACACAATCTCCAGGCGAGAGAAAAAGGGAGTTCCCCCAAGTATAGGCAGGTGAGCGTTTCTGGGGATGCTCTGAGAATGAATTTTGTTCAAGATTACAGACTTCCAGGGTCAGTTTGCTCAATCAATCGTTAAAGTCCACACTCCCGTTAGGGGGGGCTGACCGAAGTTTTAATTCTCGGAGGTAGGTTTGTTCGTCAACGTCCAGGTTCGTGCGGCGACTGGCTTGCTCCAATTGCCGCAGGGCTTCATCTATACGTCCAGCCGCTTCGTGAGCCTTTGCAAGACGTACTCGGACAGCCTTGTCCATTGGGGCAAGGTCAGCAACCTGCTGCAAGGCCCGAATGTAAAGTTCATCGTTACCCTTCTGCTGGGCCACCCATACCAGTAGGTTCCAGTCGTAAAATGACTTGGCCTCATGCTCGATTCCTGCCAAATCTAAATCTACCATTACTTCCTGGCTTGTGGTGAATGCAGAAAGTTTGGCCAGTGCCCGCGCAATGCCTATAACCGCCAAACGAGATTGGGGTAAAATGGACTTTAGATCGCTGTCGCTGATGTAAGAACCAAGCAAAGGAGCCAGGTTGGATGAATGCATCTTAAAATTACGGAGCGAACCTTTCCATAAGTCCAGCCCGATGGCTCGATCACCCGCAATCAAGCAGCAAGTACCAAGGGACTGCTGCAATTGTGGCATCGAATTGGTTAGTAATTTAAGACGCGCGCACACCAGAGCCTGATGATAGGGCTGGGACTGGAGCGTAGTCTGGAAGATTCCCCATTGGCTACGCCAGTCATGGCTACTGGCAGTTCGAGAACAATAGGCAAATGATTGTCGGCATAGATCGACCTGCATTTTCAGGGTTTCATCGGTTAACCAAGAATTGGCTAACTTTTCCCATATTGGACCGTCCGGTGACCGCTTGAGATCCTTCGAACGCATTACTGATGTTGCATATTCGAGTTGGCTGTGGAATCCTCTTTGATCCTCACCAATTGCTTCTGGCCAAGGTGTTGCACTTCTCAGGTAGTTCTCAAGTGCTGTCACTTTGTTTCGTGTCAGTTGTAGAACCACTTCTGAATGGCTCATGTCAAGCGAGTGTTTCTTTGGAGAAGACGAGGTAACGTAAGAAACCGATTCATCATCAGACGCTAATCTCTCTGCTTGTGCAAATCCTCCCAATGGAAAATAGCCCTGCCATAGCAATGCCAGAAGTGAGACTGCAAGGGAAACAAAAAAGAACTTACCGTAATTTTCTTTTGTCGGTCGTTGATCTGACAGTTTTTGGTCGCTAAGTTCTCGGAGGTACGCGCCCATAAGCACACAGATGCCCAAGAATATTGCAGGGATAATTAGGCTGAAATCGACAGAGCTATGAAATCCGATGGCTGACACCGAATAGACTACAGCCGCCCAGGTCGCGATCCCTTTGATGCTCCGGCTGAGAAATAGGTAGAAGAACAGCCAAGTCAAGCCAATAGCTGCCAAAATAGTGCCGATGATTCCGAATTCTGTAAATAGCTCGACAAATATACTTTCAGCATGATAAATCCAACACTCATAGGTCGAGTTGGCTGGCAGCAAGGCGAAGTGAAAATTGCCTATTCCGCATCCAGTCAACCAATACTGTCGTTGCGAAACGGCCAACTCCCAGAAATCTAACCGTATAGGAGATGCAATTCCTTCTTCTTCGATCCTTATCGAAAGCTCATCGGTTAACTCAAAAGAATCAATAAACAATAACGAGGTCGCGGCGGTTAGCGCTAGAAGAACAAGGAATGGGGCAATAAGGTTGCGATTGCGAACTAAGGTCACTAATAGAGTGACCAGAATCGCAAAGAGCATTGACGCCACACCTCCACGACTTGCTGTGCCAACTACCGCCGCTAACTGTGTCACCAGAGCGATACCTATGGTGATGAAGATAGGATCAATCTCTCGAAACGTATCCTCATAAAAGTTTCGAAGGCGTCCAAGCGGTGTGTTAGCGCGGTACCTCTGCAAATAGCGATCCTGGCTTCGCCTCTTGTTTAATCGATGGATCAATAGCGCAATGGTACAGCCGATTCCCACAGCCAAGAACTGAGGGGCCGAGTTACGCGAAACAAACGTTGCGAAGTAACCGTCGGTCGGCATCTCCAAGAGTGACCAATTGTTCCAGGAGATATTCTGCAGGATTCCCAGGACGGCCATGGAAGTCCCTAGGGCGCTCATGAAAACCAGCAGTCCAAATCGACTCGACTTATCGTTAAATAACAGGCTTGAGCAAATTAGGACCGACACGGCGGCCGCCAAGCCCACTAAACTGGCACGAGACTGTAACGGATGGATGCTGAGTGTCTGGTGGTTAGGAGCGAGCGATTTCGCCGCTTCAATTAGCTGTGGGTTCGAGGGTTCAATTGACAAATACTCGGCTGCTTGTGAAAGAACTTGCTGTTCAAACTTCGCGCTTGGGGAAATAGCCTCGTAGACGAACGACGGCAGCGGGATGACCTGCACTACAACCAATGCGAGTAGCAAGATCAAGCAAAGCACCAGCGGATTGCGGGGAACAAAAAAGTCTCGAGCAACGACCGCAGAGGCAAAGGTGCAAACAATAATGGCGCTAACCCAGGGTATCAGTAGCATTTGCTGATTCCATGTAACCATGCCGTAAATCCAGGGTGAGTACAGCAACAAGGCAAATATCAACAGTCGCCCAGACCATTTGCTAGCCCTTAGTGCAAATGGCTCCTGAAAGCCGCTGCTGAATCGTTTCCGAATGGGTGGCATAGAAATCGCCTGCTGTAAGTTTCGTGGAATCCGTCCGACAGTTGGAGCTGCACGAGGGGTTGGTTAATTCTAGCTCAAACAAAATAACGGGTTTTTCAAGATGAACAACTACGCCCGCTGCCAGGTGGAAGCGAATGATGGGGTTCTATCAGATAAATTTGCTAGCTTCAATAAAAAAGCCGGGGCAGAATAACACGGTTAACCGAAACCACCGCGATAAACGTCAGAATTGTTCAACTCGGTACAGTCTACCGTTCGATCTATCTTCCAATGCCCAAAATAGCGGGCTGATGCGCACATCGGTGCTCTGTGAGTGCCGGGGAGCTTAAGGGATTAGGCGACCCGAAGCAGGTTTCTCCAGATCTAGCCTGGTGGCGTTACCGAAGAATGGAATTTTCAGGGGGAAAGCACGTATGTTGCCAGCTCTTTACAATGATCAATCCAACTTGCACCCGCGTCCAGTGCAAGCTAGAGCGATCCGATCAACTTGTTGCCGGACGCTTGGTACAGGTCGATTGTTAGCTGCCGTTGCGGTACTAACGGCAACCTGCAGCGGCTGCACGGGCGTGAATCGTACGCTCAGTTCAGTCCTGTCGACAGGGACGGCCAGCGAGTGCATCGAGGCGCATCGCAACGAGTCGTGCGCACGAAAGGCATGGTTCCGCAGGGAGCACAACTTCTGCGACCAACCCTACCTAAACGACTTCAGAGACGGCTTTATAGCCGGTTATGTTGCCATTTTGGATGGAAAGCCAGGTTGTCCACCGGCGATTCCGCCCAAAGCCTACTGGGGCTGGGCCAGTCAGTCCGCCGAAGGGCAAGCTCGAATGGCGGCCTGGTTTGCGGGATATCCCTACGGCGTCCAAGCAGCGAAAGATGATGGCGTCAATCAATGGAATGCCTTGCAGTTGAGTCCCCAATTCGAACAAAAATATGGCATGCGATCCAGTGGCAACAATTCAGGCCAGTACGTAAGCCCAAACGGTGCGCAGCAATACTACGATGGATCATCAACGATCAGTCCGAATGCCGCACCTACGCCAGTCACACCTAGTGATTCGCCAATGATCGATATGGTTCCGGATGCAGCCGATAGTGTGTCCCCGTTCCCGGTCATTGAGTAAAAGTGTTAGAGCAAATTACCAATCTGTCCGGTGAATCCCGCTACCATAAACCGCTACAGATTGGTAAGTGCGTCCCAAGTGCTAGTCGCTTGGGGTGATCCACAAACAGCAGCCCGATCGATATCAAGATATTTCAAAAGGTATACTCTACCATGAACTTACGGATGAAGACCATGGTTTTATGCGCTAAGAACCAACAGAATTCCCGAGGCTTGCTGAAAGCAAGGCCATCGCAAGCACTTGCACTGGTAGGTATGACGCTCATGCTGACCGGATGCACGGCGCTGACCCGTCCTATCGATGGAGTGCCGGCAAAAAGACTGCCGCCTCAGTTTTTCGAGGGCGACCGCTCCAATCTGATTCCCATCGATATCAGCTTGCTGAGCCAGGAGGAGCCCAGGGACTATCCGCTAGCGGCAGGCGACGTGTTGGGAGTCATGGTGGATCAAATTCTACCATTTTCCAAGCCAGACGAGGTGCCGCAGTTGCCACCGGTTCACTTCCCGGAGCCACAAAGCACACTTCCGCCGTCGACCGGTTTCCCGCTGACGATCCTGGAAGACGGGACCATTTCACTACCGTTGCTCAAACCCATTGAGATCGAAGGGCTGACGGTGGATCAGGCTCGAGATAAAATCCGCCAGTCCTACATCGACGCGGAGATTTTGAAAGAAGAGCAGGAAGTTAGTGTTGTGGTCACATTGATCCGCAAACGGCAGGTTGTGGTTACCGTGGTCCGGCAAGACTTGGCAGGTGTGTTAGGCGGTGGCGGTGGTCCGCAGGGCGGGCAATTTGCTGCGATGCAGCTTGGAAATCGTCCCACCGGAACGTTGGGTGTCGACTATGGTGCGTCAGGTCGAGTACTAAAACTGGATGCCTACGAGAACGATATTCTTCACGCTCTAATGGAAACCGGTGGCTTGCCGGGCGTGAGTGCGAAAAACGAGGTCAAGGTGATTCGCAACAACAGCAAAGATAAGCAGGCAAGGCTTCAGTTCATGAAGCAATACTCGGATATGGTTGCCCAGTACGCAAACGATGCCTGCAATTGCCCACCGCCGATGCCAGATGATCCTACCATGGTGCGAATTCCACTGCGATTTAAGCCCGGTCAGATGCCCAGTATCTCACCAGAAGATGCCATATTGGAGGATGGTGACGTTGTGTTGATCGAAACACGCGATACCGAATTCTTCTTCACTGGGGGATTATTGCCTGGCGGTCAGATACCTCTACCACGTGATTACGACCTGGATGCACTGGGAGCCATGGCTCTGGCTGGGTACAGCTTGGATCGAGCTGGTGGGCAACAAGGACTATTGGGCTCGGTTGGCTTTTCACAGGTGGTGCCCCCTGGGCGGCTGTTCATCCTGCGTCCGTCCTCGTGTGGAAAAGATCAAATCGCCATCGAGGTGGATTTGGCGAAAGCGATTAACGATCCGCGTCAACGGCCGATTATCAAAGCCGGTGACACGCTGATCCTCCAATACAAGCCCTGTGAAGAAGCCATCAACTTTGGTGTGGGAACCTTCTTCACCTTCGGAATCCGCGAATTGCTCGCCAACTAGGAGTCAATCTCGCCTGCAAGTTAATTATGGCAAGCCGCAGTTATTGAAACTGCGGCTTTTTTGTTTGTCCAGCGAAGCTGGCAAACCCAGTCGGTGCTTGCCACCGTCCTCGCCCTGTTTCTGGGGAAGAGAATCCGACTCGCAAGGGCGTCAGCGGCCAACGCTGGGGTCTGAAGGAAGCGATACGCATGCGATCCTGGCGCAGTGCCCGCAGGCCTCCAAGCTAGCTACGCCATGCCAAACGTATGGTTCGCGGAACTTGGCCTGTATGACATCACCAGCGTCAAAACCGGAGTTCTACCCAGGATCACTTGAGCTTTACAAAACATGAGTCGTATACGGACCCGTACGTACGGTTATGCGAGAGGGCTGAATCGGGCATAATTACCCCGATTCACCCTACTCGACCATCGTAGTGGGATTCGCCAGAATTCCTCACGAATCTACGAAAATATTTGAAATTTCTCGCTGAACTCCCCAGGCATAACATTGAATCCAGCAGGATAAGACTGCCGGATTTGACTCATCATTAGCCACTTCGTGTTGGCTTTCGTCGATAAGTGTCAAGAACTCCGCTGAAATTCCACTACGGCACTAAACTCAGCGGCCAGGTCGAGCTGCCTGGATTGTTGCTTCTTGGCAACGTCGCCTAAGCTAGAATGTTGCCCTTCTGCGTCATGAATCAGGCTCGTCGGGTAACGACTTGCTCAAGTAGCCGACATTTCAAAGCTGCCGTTAGTTCTTACGTGCCCAGCTTGATCGTCATTTCCGGATTAACCCCACCCCGAATCAACGAACTTTGTCGTGATAGATGTATCGCTGCTGCCAATCGTTTTGACGAATCACAACTTGTCGATAAAATCGGTCGCAGCAGATTGAAATGCCTAAAGCGGTCGTTTCTGGGTTGCTAGTGCCCTCTCTGTAGAGGGGGTAAGGTTGGACGGTTCTAATTGAGCGGCGTTTATGCTCTCATTAAGGTTGTAAGAAAAGTAATTATCCTGACAAAAATCGCCACCGCTTCCTCCATTTCTCCAGGTTCTATTCCTATAATGGTCAATCCAGACAGAATCAGGGCTTTCATTTTGATCGACCTGTTTAGCAACACTGATGGCATGGCGCCTGCATTCAGCATCGTGCGTGGTAATCGCGTAGGGCAATGGAAGCACGTTCTGGCTGTCTGATGCGTCGAAGCGGTCACTCCTTTGTTTTTTAGGTTCGATTTAGGAATTGGCATCTCATGAGCAATGGCAACCTGTCTCCCGAATCGTCTTCCGCATTGCAGCTTGTGGTGCTGACTTTGGTTTTATGGATTCGGCAACGCATCGTTCACTTATTGGCGCTGGTTGTTCGCCTTCGGTTTTGGATGCTTCTCTTGGCGCACGTTGCGGTTTTTGCGTCCAGCTTCTATCTGGCTCATGTGCTAAGGTTTGAGTCTTTTCAGATCCCCAGACCTTTTCGAGACGGAATACTCGTGGGTGGGGGATTTGTCGTCGTCATTAAACTGGTCAGCTTCTATTGCTTCCGCAGTTTTCATGGGTGGTGGCGACACGTCACTTTCACCGATCTACGAGCCTTAGGCCAGGCAAGCCTGGTATCGTTATTGGCAATTTCATTGCTTTATCAATATCTCCTACCCCAGTATGCAATCGCCCGAAGTGTATTTTTTATCGATCTAATGATCACTTTCTTTGCCTTGGGTAGCATTCGCTCAAGTTGGCGGTTGTTAAACGAGGAAGTCAAACCGCGATTTTCTAAGCAACCTCGCACCAATGTGATCCTGGTGGGTGCCAGTGAAGGCACTTGGAAACTGGCGCACCAGCTCAAGTCGCTGCCCGATCTTCGCTACAACATCATCGGTTTGATCAGCACACCAGGATGTGATACTCACAAATGGACAGCAAGTATTCCAGTCCTAGGCGACATGAATTCGCTGGAACTAATCATGGCTTGTTATGATGTTCATGAGTTGTTGGTGCCGGCCGGAGAACTGACCGGTGCGGAAATGAGAATGCTGAATGAGTTGGCGACCAAAAACGAAAAACGGCTGCGGGTCATTCCTAGTATCAAAGATGTTTTGGCCGGAAGTGGCAAGATGCCTTTGCGAGATGTGGAAATCAACGACCTTCTGCGACGTGAAGCGGTAACCTTGGATAATTCGTCGATAGCTTCTATGGTCGCTGGCAAGGTCATTTTGGTTACCGGTGCTGGGGGAAGTATCGGATCTGAGATTTGTCGACAGGTGATGAAGTTCTCGCCGGACAAGCTGATCCTGTTGGGACGCGGTGAGAACCGTATATTTGATATCGAACGAGAACTCAAGGGCCTGGATTCAGTAACCGAACTTGTACCGGTGATCGCAAATATTACCGATCGTACCAGTCTGGAGCGAGTGTTTGAAACGCATCGGCCCAACATCGTCTTCCACGCGGCCGCTCACAAACATGTACCTTTGATGGAAGCTAATGTGCCCGAGGCGATCAAGAACAATATCGTGGGCACCAAAAATGTTGCCGATTGTGCAGCCGAATATGGTGCGTCTGAGTTTGTGCTGATCTCTACTGACAAAGCGGTTAACCCGACTAGTGTCATGGGTGCCAGCAAGCACATGGCAGAACGTTATGTGCTTAGTCGCAACGAACCCACCGGTGTAACTCGGTTTGTGGTCGTACGATTCGGAAACGTGCTGGGTTCTAACGGCAGTGTGGTGCCCATTTTTCAGCGACAAATTCGTCAGGGTGGCCCAATCACCATCACTGATCCACGTATGAAACGGTACTTCATGTCAATACCCGAAGCGTCTCAGTTGGTATTGCAAGCGGCTGCACAGGGTAAAGGTGGCGAGATTTTTGTTCTAGATATGGGACAACCCGTGTTGGTTCTGGACCTGGCTCGTGATCTGATTCGATTGTCGGGTCTCCCGGAAGATGCCATCGAAATCAAATTCTCTGGCATTCGTCCCGGCGAAAAGCTGTATGAAGAATTGTATTTTGACGAGGAGCACTCTTTGCCAACAGTGCATCCCAAAATCTTCGCCGCCTATCATCGCCAGTTCCCAGCGGATGAAGTCAATCAGTGTATTGGTGAGTTCTGCGAAGTGATCGACGCGGAAGTGCCTACGGAGAATTTGATTGCCATGTTCCAGGATGCTATCCCCGAGTTTCGTCATAGCGCTCCTTTCGGAGTGCGTGGAACGGTTCCTGGAATCGAGAATGCTTCCCTGACCGGAACCGAACAACAGATTGGAAATCTGAACTAGTGCTTCATCAACGCAAAATCTTAGGGTTCGGCAATAATTTGTGGTCGCGACCTTCTAGGTTGCGAAATGATTAACCTTAGTGGTTGCGACCTTCCAGGTTGCGAAATGATCAACCAGATTCCTCGGACAAGCTAGAAGCCTTGTCCCCACTTTTTTGTCCTATTTATACGACTACCTTGTCCACTTCTTACTGCACTGTGTGATCGAGTTCATGAAGCGAATTGTGGTTACCGGCGGTGCAGGCTTCATCGGCTCCAATTTGGTCCGAAGATTGATTCGGGCAGGCTACTTTGTTCTAAATATCGACGGGTTGACCTATGCAGGTAACCTGTGTTCACTAGAGGACATCGCATTGCTTGCAAATTACCGATTTGCTCATATCGATATCACCGATCCTCAGAAACTTAAGTCGGCAATTGATGAATTTGCGCCGGACGCGATCATGCATCTGGCCGCCGAAAGCCATGTGGATCGTTCCATTGACGGACCGGGCCAATTCATCCAGACCAATGTCGTCGGTTCTTTTCATCTGCTGCAGGTAACTTGTCAGTACTGGCAGAATCTTCCAACGCAAATGCAGGAGAAGTTTCGCTTCTTGCATGTGTCGACCGACGAGGTGTACGGCTCGTTAGGAATCACTGGAAAATTCACCGAGACATCTCGATACGACCCTCATTCCCCTTACTCTGCCAGTAAAGCGGCCAGCGATCATTTGGCGCGGGCCTGGTTTGAAACTTACGGGCTGCCAGTGATCGTCACCAACTGCTCGAATAACTATGGTCCCTATCAGTTTCCGGAAAAGCTGGTTCCGGTGGTGATTTTGAAATGCCTTCGGGGTGAACCGATTCCGGTCTATGGCAAAGGCGAAAATGTTCGTGATTGGCTGTATGTGGAAGATCATTGCGAAGCCCTGGAGCTTGTATTGCGAAAAGGCCAACCCGGACAGTCCTATAACGTCGGCGGCAACAACGAACTTCGCAACATCGATCTGGTTCAGACACTTTGCAACCTTATGGACGCGCTTGCTCCCCAAGCCTCCGGCCTCCAGACTCCAGCCTCCAGCCTGATTTCCTTTGTCACAGATCGCCCCGGTCATGATTTACGCTACGCCATCGACAGCTCTAAAATTCAGCGCGAGCTAGGCTGGCGACCTCGGCAAGATAGCGATTCAGGGTTCCGCACGACCGTCCAGTGGTACTTAGAGAACCAGGCTTGGTGGCAAGACGTATTAAGCGGGAAATACCGATTGGAGCGACAGGGTGTAATAAGGGGTTCCGTTTGACTTGGTCAGCAAGGTCGTTTCAGAACGTTACAGTCGTCAGATTTCTCCCAGCCGATGCAGCTTAAGTTCGATGGCGGATGTAAGTTACCTTATGACAGTTTTGAGGCTGACAAAAGTTGGGGGCGTAGTATCCTAAGACATATTGACGTATCACCCATTAGCGGGATAGCGCTTTCAAGTTGTCTGGGTGAGCCAGTATTTGCGAATTTCGGGGCCAAAAAGGGATATATGTCCACCCACGGGAACGAAGTGTACTCTGACTTAGCCAAGAATTGAACTGTCCTGTTTTTGCTTTCGAATTGTAGAACATGAAGATTTTAGTAACGGGAACAGCCGGTTTTATTGGCAACACATTAGCGATTCGGCTGCTGGATCGAGGCGACCAAGTTATCGGCTTGGACAACCTAAATGACTACTACGATGTCAACCTGAAACGGGCACGACTGGCGCGCATCTCGGATCGCTCGGGCTTGACTCAGATAAAGGCTGACATAGCCGACAGGCAAGCCGTCGCTTCCATATTTCAGCAGCACAAGCCACAGCGAGTTGTCAATCTTGCAGCACAGGCAGGCGTTCGGTACTCGTTAGACAACCCACATGCCTACTTGGATAGCAATCTAATTGGTTTCACCAACATCTTAGAAGCGTGTCGTTACAATCAAGTCGAACACTTGGTCTATGCGTCGACCAGTTCGGTTTATGGAGCCAACGCCCGGCAGCCCTTTTCAGTTCATGACAGCGTCAATCATCCGATGAGTCTCTATGCGGCAACAAAGAAGGCAAATGAACTGATGGCGCATACCTATAGTTCGCTATTCGGTTTGCCAACCACGGGCTTGCGGTTTTTTACTGTGTACGGTCCGTGGGGACGTCCCGATATGGCACTCTTTAAGTTCACCAAGGCGATTTTGGAAGGACAACCTATCGATGTCTTCAATCACGGGAATCATCGCAGGGATTTCACTTATGTGGATGACATCGTAGAGGGCGTGATTCGTTCATTGGATCATACAGCGACCACCTGTCCTAATTGGGATGCAATGAATCCAGATCCGGCTACCAGTTATGCACCCTACCGGCTTTACAACATTGGAAATAGCAGCCCCGTAGAACTGATGCGGTACATCGAATTGTTGGAACAGTACCTAGGGAAAAAGGCACAGAAGAATTTCATGCCGCTTCAACCGGGAGATGTCCCTGAAACTCACTCGGATGTCAGCGATTTAGCTAGGGACGTTGGTTACCAGCCAGCCACTTCGATCGAGGTTGGTATCCGCAACTTCGTGGATTGGTACTTGGATTATTACGGCAAAAAGTAGTGGAATTCGCCAGAATTCCTTGATAAAACCTTAGTGGAATTCGCCAGAATTCCTCTTCGTCAGCTTATCTATTCGATCAAAACTTCATTCGATCAAAACTTCGTTGCAGCAATAGATTTTTTAAGTGGTGGGCCGACGGTCGCGGGTTTATGGTTATTGAAAGTCTGTTGAATAGGTTCAAGTTGATTCGCAGTGCCTCCGCGACCTTGTCCCACCCTACGTTACTTCACCCCAATTGTAAAGACTCACCAAAGAGCACACGAACTGCTTCATGAGTAGCGACATGCACACACCTGAGTTTTTAGCCGCGCGACATGCTGCGATGCTAGCTCAGAACGGGTTTGAAGGCGTCGATGCACTCGACCCGCAAGGGCCGTGCGGTCACGCTTACGGACTGCGTGTCAGCAGTCGATTAACCTCTGATTATCGCCATCGATTAAGGAGAGGAATTGTGGATGTTAAACCCGAAGAAGTCATCGAATGCCTAACAAACGCTAACGTCAAGAATTGGTTACTGATGGGTCTGCACGGTTACGTGGGATATCTGGCAGACCCTCGAGCCACTCAGGATGTCGATGTGATGGTGCCCTACAGCCAAAAGAAGCGTGCAGCAGATGCCATCGGTGCACGCTGGCCAATGCTCAAGCGAGTTGACCTGCCGCAAGTCGTCCGCTTTATGGACCCAGTCGATTTGTACAACGATGGCAGTTCCAAGCCCGTGGTTGATGTCATGTTACCCTGGAGTAAGTTCCAGGAGACTATACTCGCCAAGCACGTGGTGATCGACGAAAAGACTGGCAGCCGTTATCCAACGTTGGAGGCAGCCTTAGTATCAAAATACGCTGCATTAGTATCTCCCCACAGGAGCCGTGATAAAAAAGAATATGATGCAGGCGATTTTCGGCGAATCGTGCGGCATAACCATGCGAGCATCAACCGCGCTATTCTTCGTGAACTAGGCGATCAGATTTGGGAGCAAGGTGGCGACGAGGTGATTCGTTTTGTCGATCTGACCTTAGCGGATCAACCGCTGCCGGTGTAGGTGGCAGGCAGTAGGCGTTAGGCGGAAGAGTACTCAGTACTCAGTACTCAGTACTCAGTACTCAGACTTCAGACTTCAGACTTCAGACTTCAGACTTCAGACTTCAGACTTCAGACTTCAGACTTCAGACTTTGAAAAAATGACGAACAAACATATTGCTGTAATTGGATTGGGTTACGTTGGCCTTCCTTTGGCTGTTGAGTTCGGTAAGCATTACCCGACGCTTGGCTTTGATATTAACCAGGCTCGTGTTGACGAGTTGCGATCTGGTAAAGATTCCACTCTCGAAGTGGATTCGGAAGAACTTGCTTCAGCCACCCAGCTTCGATATTCCACGGACATTCAAGACCTTAAAGCGGCTAACTTGTACATTGTTACCGTTCCGACACCTATCGACCGTCACAAGCGTCCCGACTTGACGCCGCTAGTCAAAGCTTCGCGGATGTTGGGTAAGGTGATCAAGCCGGGTGACATTGTCGTCTATGAATCGACCGTCTATCCAGGAGCGACCGAGGAGGACTGCATCCCGCTGATCGAACAGGAATCGGGACTCAAGTACAACGTAGACTTTTTTGCGGGCTATAGTCCTGAAAGAATCAACCCAGGCGACAAAGAGCACCGGCTGACTACCATCAAGAAAATCACCTCCGGCTCAACGCCAGAAGTCGCTCAGCAGGTTGACGATCTGTATAGCTCAATAGTGAAAGCGGGTACGCATCGAGCCCCCAGTATTCGCGTGGCCGAAGCTGCCAAGGTCATCGAGAACACACAGCGAGATCTGAACATTGCGTTGATCAATGAACTGGCACTGATATTCAATCGCATGGGCATTGACACTTTAGACGTATTGGAAGCAGCCGGGACGAAATGGAATTTCTTGCCTTTTCGCCCAGGTTTGGTTGGCGGTCACTGCATTGGAGTTGACCCATATTACTTGACTCACAAGGCTCAGGAGGTTGGGCACACCCCCGAAGTGATCCTGGCTGGTCGCCGCATCAATGACCACATGGGCCAGTACGTGGTTTCACAGGTGGTCAAACACATGCTCAAGCGTCGTATCCATGTTGAAGACTCCAATGTGCTGATCATGGGGTTAACCTTCAAGGAGAATTGCCCCGATATTCGCAATACTCGAGTTGTAGACATCGTCAATGAATTTAAGGAGTATGGTGCCAACGTCGATGTTTATGACCCTTGGGTAAACGCGCAGGAGGCCCAGCACGAATACGGCATTACGCCTGTCACTGAACCGGCGGCAGGCAAGTACGATGCCATCATCATGGCTGTGGGGCATGACCA
This sequence comes from Aureliella sp., assembly GCA_044234105.1. Taxonomy (GTDB): domain Bacteria; phylum Planctomycetota; class Planctomycetia; order Pirellulales; family Pirellulaceae; genus Aureliella. The sequence continues at coordinate 21,698 of JBIIJD010000022.1, forward strand.
GTTCAAGCAGATGGGTGTCGATTCGATTCGAAAGCTCGGTCGCCGAGAGTGCGTTCTGTACGATATCAAGTCCATCCTGCCTAGAAGCAGCGTGGACGCTCGACTCTAATTGATTAGCTTTAACGCAGATGGCTACTGAAGCAGAAAAACGGTGGATTGCCGCTTGGAGAGAGGCTGCACCAGTCTTGGAGAAGCAAAAGTCCGAAGAACTACGAAGCCTATCACCCGAATCGGGCGCAGAGACTCTGGGTTGCCATTGGCCAGCGCATGAGCGAGAGAACGGTTTGGTGGTGTTTCAAGGTTGGATGCAGCGTCTGAGGATTCTGCAACTGACTGCCAGAGTTGCGGAACTTGAAGCGGAAATCAAGAAGCTTAATCGCGATGGCGGAGAGTAAAATCCCTCGTACGATGTGGCGTTCAGCCGTTGAGCTGAACCAGTTCTTAGAGTCCTGCGGATACAATTTTTGCTTCATCGGCGGTATCGCACTTCAGCGTTGGGGACAACCACGTAGTACAAGAGACCTGGATCTCAGCCTTTGGGCTGGTTTTGGGAAAGAGCAACAAATCGTAGAAACAATCCTTCGTCGCTATCAATCTCGCGTCGATGACGCCGTCGAATTTGCGTTGCGAGCAAGAATTTTGTTGCTGCAAAACATTTCTGGCACTTCGATTGATCTGTCACTGGGTGGGTTGCCCTTTGAGGAGCAGATGCAATTGAGGGCGAATAGCTGGAGCGTGTCGGGCGCCGGCGAGATACGTACCTGCAGTGCTGAGGATCTTGTCGTACTCAAAGCCTTTGCGGCTCGAAGCCAGTATTGGCTGGATATCGACTCGGTGGTTGATCGCCAAGGCGACGATCTTGATCGGGGCCTCATTGAACGCGAACTTGCACCGCTTGTGGCGTTGAAAGAAGAACCGCAGATCATGTTTCAACTTAAGAAAGTTTTCGAAAAGTACAGCTAGTTTGGCAGGCTGTGCTACTCCAATCAACCAAGTAACCAATCATGCAATTCATCGACTTAAAAACCCAATACCAACGCTATCAATCAGAAATTGATGCTCGCATGAAAGCTGTGCTCGAACACGGTAAATTCGTCATGGGGCCAGAAATCGCCGAGATGGAGCAGGGATTGGCAAAGTATGTAGGTGTCGAGCACTGTATCTCGGTATCCAGCGGAACACACTCTTTGGAAATCGCGCTGCGAGCCCTGGATATCGGCCCAGGTGACGAAGTGATCACGGTCCCTTTCACCTGGATCAGCTCTGCCGAAGTGATCATGCTGGTCGGTGCCACACCAGTCTTCGTGGACATTGAAGCCGATTATTTTAACCTAGATGTTAGCAAACTTGAAAAAGCCATCACGCCTCGAACTAAAGCAATAATTCCAGTCAGCCTGTTTGGGCAGATGCCTGACTACCGAGCAATTAACGAAATTGCCGCTCGTCATCATGTGACGGTCATTGAAGATGCAGCCCAAAGCTTCGGAGCAACGCAAAAGGGACACAAGAGCTGCGGCGTGACAACGATCAGCAGTACGAGTTTCTTTCCCGCAAAACCGCTTGGCTGTTTCGGTGACGGTGGGGCACTTTTCACCAGCGATGCCGCTCTGGCTGACAAGATGCGAGCCATCCGCACGCATGGTGGCTTGCAGCGTCACAACCATCCCTACGTTGGGACCAACGGGCGCATGGACACTTTGCAAGCGGCGGTGATCCTGGCCAAGTTGCCACACTTTGATTGGGAGGTTCAGCAGCGCGGGGCAATTGGAGCGCGTTATACGGAACTGCTGCGAGACAGTTGTGGCGCGCCAGAAACCATGCCTGGCAACACACATGTTTATGCTCAATACACGCTTCGATGTTCCAATCGCGATGAAGTAGGCAGCACTTTGCAGAAGGCTGGGATTCCGACTGCGGTTTATTACCCCAAGTGCATGCACGAGCAGCCTGTGTTCGCTCACTTGGGATACCAGTGGGGCGACTTTCCTGCGTCGGAAAAAGCTTCGCGAGAAGTGATCAGTTTGCCCATGCACCCGTTCCTGTCGGAAGCTGACCAAGACCGTGTGGTAGAAGAGTTGAAGAAAGCGATTGGAAAATAGCTGACAGAACGAACTCCGCGAATTCACATTTCAAACTTTACATTTCACATTTCCATAATGCTTAGACAAGAAACTCTCCAGCGCTATCGTCAGATGACACCGGGAGAACGTCTACGATTGACGCTTGATTTGAGCCGTTCTGCATGGAAAGCTCTCAGTGAGGGGCCAGAGGAGGTAGTGAAACGGCGATTTTTGCGTCTGCAGCAGGAAAATGATCTGCGGAATCAAAGAATCTGCGAAGCCTTGCGACGTGCGTTTGCAATCGATCCGGCTAGTTGCAGCAGTTCAGAAGCTATCGATGACGAAGTCAGTTGAAGATGTGATATGGGATGTTGTTGATCTATGCGATTCGCTGAAGATAGAATATGCGATCATGGGAGGATTGGCTGTTCGAATTCATGGAATTCCACGTCCAACTTATGATGTTTCTGGTTTTGTTCAAGCTACTGGCTAATCGGCCTCGCGATTTGGCAGACGTTGCGGATATCCTTTTTGTTCAAGGTGAACTTGATCGAAGATACATGCAGCAGTGGGTTGAAGTCTTGTCGATCTCGGATCGGTTGGATAAAGCGCTTATTCAGGAGTAGGGAGCAATTGGGGTCGGATTAGTAACTGTTCACCAATAAAATTCCGAACCTGTCATCAGTTTTTCTGGCAACCGGACGCTAACGCGTGGCGGCTGATTTGATCGACAGTTCCTAAGCTGGCGAGGGGGCGGAAACCGCTACATCGCTTCATGCCGCATCACGCAGTGGTGCAATCCACCTCATCCATCACCCGACGCCGTTAAGAAAATTGTAACCTGAAAACGCAAGGCAACTTGGCCCCCTCATCCTAACCTTCTCCCCCGCGAAGCGCGGGGTAGAAGGGACAAATCCATAATTCGGCTTTGAGAAACCACAATTCGGCCCAGAGAACTTTCTTAACGGCTTTGCCCCTAACACCTAAAGCCTAACGCCTAATGCCTAAAAAACCATGAAAGACCTAGCACTAATCGGTGCGGGCTACTGGGGCAAAAACCTAGCTCGCAATTTTAACGCCATCGGCGCGCTGCACACCTTGTGTGACGCCAGCGACGAAATCCTATCCGGCTACGGACCAGATTATGCCAACGTCAAGCGTTGTAAGTCGCTGGACGAAGTGTTAGCTGATTCTGGAATTACCAAAGTTGCCATCGCCTCGCCGGCTCACCTGCACTTCCAAATGGCACAAGCTGCATTGCTTGCCGAAAAGGATGTCTATGTTGAAAAGCCTTTGTGTCTGGACTTAGCTCAAGGGCAGCAACTGGTCGAACTGGCCGCCAATCGCAATCGCATCTTGATGGTTGGCCACCTACTGCAGTATCACCCTTGTGTCATGGAAATTCAGCGACTGGTCAGCTCGGGTGAACTTGGCAGGTTGCAGTACATCACATCCAACCGCTTGAACCTTGGCAAAATTCGTCAGGAGGAGAATGCCCTGTGGAGTTTTGCACCGCACGATATTTCTGTGATCCTTTCGTTGGTTGGAGGTAGGTTGCCGCAAGAGGTACGCTGCGTGGGTGGCTCGTATTTGACCGAAGGTGTAGCCGATACGACGCTTACCACCTTTAACTTTGAAGCCGGTGTTCGCGCGCATGTTTACGTGACTTGGTTGAATCCTTTTAAGGAGCAGAAGCTAACAGTAGTTGGTTCGCATGGCATGGTCGTTTTTGACGACACTAGGCCTTGGGCTGAAAAGCTTCTTATTCACCGCAACTACCTGACTTGGACCGATGGCCGAAGTCCAACACCAAACAAAGTGACCGGCGAGTATCTCGCTGTCCCGGAACAGGAGCCGCTCAAGCAAGAATGTTTGCATTTTATCGAATGTTGCCAGACTCGGCAGAAGCCGCGAACGGACAGTGCTGAAGGATTACGAGTTCTGCAAGTCCTAAAGTCTGCACAGGAAAGTCTTCAGCACGATGGCGACGCTCGACAGCCACAAAAGATGTTGAACGAAAGTGCCAGCAATTTCTATGCGCACCCAACTGCACTGATTGATCCGCTGGCTAGAATTGGGAAAGGCAGCAAGGTTTGGCACTTCAGTCACGTGATGGCTAATGCTCAGATTGGTGACAACTGCAACCTGGGTCAGAATGTAGTGATTAGCCCCGGTGTTGTGTTGGGACGCAATGTCAAAGTCCAAAACAACGTATCGATTTACACGGGAACTGTTGTCGAAGACGACGTATTCCTGGGACCGTCGTGTGTACTAACCAACGTCTCCAATCCACGATCCCAGGTCAATCGTCGCAACCTTTACGAGAAGACAACCATTCGGCGAGGTGCGACGATTGGTGCGAATTCTACGATCGTCTGTGGAACTACGCTTGGTCGTTACTGTTTCATCGCTGCTGGATGTGTAGTAACCAAAGATGTCCCTGACTATGCCTTGGTACGTGGCAATCCAGGAAAACAAGTTGGCTGGATGAGCCGTCATGGTCACCGATTGAACTTTGACGCCAGTGGCATAGCTCAGTGTCCTGAATCCCAACTGCGATATCAGTTGTCATCGCCAAACGGCCAGCAGCAAGTCCGCTGCTTGGACCTAGACGAAGAGCAGTCACTATCAGTAGAACACTCCGTCGGCAGCCAAGATTACCGGACGTTCAAGCAAAGCAACAGTCAATAAACTCGCACCACCAAGCACCAAGCACCAAGCACGAACCACCAATCACCAATCACCAATCACCAATCACCAATCACCAATCACCAATCACCAATCACCAATCACCAATCACCAATCACCAATCACGAAGCACGAAGCACGAAGCACTCAAATAATGGCGATCAAAAGCTTCGAAGAGATCGAGGGTTGGAAATTGGCACGTGAATTAACTCAGTCAGTTTACACCCTGACTCGCGGCGAGAGATTCTGCAAGGACTTTGGGCTAGTCGATCAAATACGCCGTGCGTCCGGATCAGTGATGCATAACATCGCAGAGGGTTTTGACAGCGGGAGCGACGCGGAGTTCATGCGTTTCCTGGGGTATTCGCAGCGTTCAGCGACAGAAGTCAAGAGTCATTTATTTGTAGCGTTAGATCAAGCTTACATAACCGAACAAGAGTTTGTAGACGCTTTTCATAAGGCAACTCGAGTCCACGCCGTTGTTGGCGGCTTCATTCGCTACTTAAAAAGCAAACCAAAAAAATAGCACGAAGCACGAAGCACGAAGCACGAAGCACGAACTACGAAGCACCAAGCACCAAGCACGAAATACGAAATACGAAATACGAAATACGACCCATGCTTTCCACTGAAGAACGCAATCGGCGCATCATGGCTGCTTTGAAGCAGAGGATGCCGCATGTGACGAACTTCAGCCATGATATCGGGCTACCTACCAGGCCTGTGGGACATTCCAGCGGTATTGCTACATCAGTTGACATCATCCGTTCCTATCGCAAGGATCATCGCCGGGAGAGCCAGAACGTGGAACCCGATCAAGTCATTGCAGTACTGAAAGAAGCAGGCATCGAGAATTGGGTATTGATGGGTTTGTACGGTTATGTGGGGTATCTCGCCATGCCACGAGCCACACAAGACGTGGATATCTTGGTCCATGAACAGGATTTGGAGAAGGTAGTACGAGCCATCAGTCGTCGTTGGCCGCAACTAATTGCGGATCGCCAGGAAGTAGTCATCCGATTTCGTGATCCTGGAGAAATTGCCATTGATGGCGAGATGAAGCAAGTGATTGATGTGATGTTGCCTTCGAACGATTGTTATTTGGCAATACTTGCCGAGCATCACCGAGTCGACCCCACAACAGGGCACCGGATACCAATCATGGAAGCCGCCTGCGCCAGCAAGTTTGCTGCTCTAGTGTCACCATATCGCCAGTGGGAGCGAAAGCAGCAAGACGCTGTAGACCTTCGCAGTATCATGATGCCCAATCACGAGACGCTCGACCGCAACCTGCTGAAAGCCTTGGGAGATTTGGTCTATCCTGATGGTGGCAAAGAGCTTTTAGAGTTCCTGGAGCTGGCTATTCAGCAGAAGCCATTTCCCTGTTAACTGAAATTTGGGAATACGGCAATCTGCAGATCTGCAGATTGTCGTTGACCGCTCCGCCGGTCTAAAACCTTACAACCGGTACAAGAGATACGACACGCAGTGTCGGTTACAGCCGGTACCTCTGAAGTGACTTCAGGGCTAGTAGGTACGTTCAATTTGGATTAAGGCCATCAATCAGAAGTATAGTAGTGAAACCCTTACGAGGTTTAAGAATGCACTTTCGAGTGTTTTTTGGTCACTTAGCTCGCCAGAGCTGAGGTCACCCACGGGAACGAAGTGCGCCCTGACTAGGCGATAGTCGATAGGCAATAGGCAATCATCTCACGATCCATGACATCCATGACTAAGAAAACTGCACTAATCACTGGAATTACTGGCCAGGACGGCTCCTACCTTGCCGACTTCCTTTTGAAGAAAGGCTACGAAGTCCATGGCATCAAGCGCCGCGCATCCAGCTTTAATACGGATCGTGTCGACCACATCTACCAAGACCCTTACAACGATCCCACTTTCGTCTTGCACTATGGTGACTTGAGCGACACATCCAACTTGATTCGTATCGTTCAGCAGACTCAGCCCGACGAGATCTATAATCTTGGAGCGATGAGCCATGTGGCGGTGTCGTTCGAGTCACCTGAGTACACAGCGGATGTCGACGGCATTGGGTGCCTGCGATTGCTGGAGGCGATCAGGATCTTAGGTTTGGAGAGGAAGACTCGATTTTATCAAGCGTCAAGTTCCGAACTGTACGGACTTGTACAGGAGGTCCCACAAACCGAGCGAACTCCATTTTATCCTCGTTCGCCTTACGCGGTTGCCAAGCTGTATGCCTACTGGATCACAGTCAACTATCGCGAAGCTTACGGTATCTACGCCTGTAACGGCATCTTGTTCAATCACGAATCGCCTGTGCGAGGCGAAACATTTGTGACTCGCAAGATCACACGCGCTCTGGCGAGAATCCGACTAGGACTTCAAGACTGCCTGTATTTGGGCAACCTGGATGCTAAACGAGATTGGGGACATGCTAAAGATTATGTCGAAATGCAGTGGTTGATGCTCCAGCAACAGCAGCCAGAAGACTTTGTGATCGCAACAGGAATACAATATTCAGTTCGAGACTTCGTAAGCTGTGCTGCTGGGGAGCTGGGCATGGAGATCCAGTGGCAAGGTAGTGGCGTCGACGAAATCGGCTTGCTTGTGAAATCTGCTGAAGATGGCAAGCTGACTCAGCCACGTCCCATTGTTCGAGTGTTGCCAAGGTACTTCCGTCCTACCGAAGTGGATACTCTGTTAGGCGATCCTTCTAAGGCCGCCCAGAAGCTGGGCTGGAAGCCAAAGATCAGTTTCGAAGAACTGGTAGCCGAAATGGCACAGGAAGATTTTAGAACTGCTCAGCGGGATCAATTGGTCGAGAAGCATGGCTTCACAACTTTCCAGTATCACGAATAGATACTATTGCGGTACCACAAACGGTAGTTCATCTCTAAAGCATGACTGATTCTAAGAACACTCGAGTCTTTGTCGCTGGCCATCGCGGGATGGTTGGTTCTGCCATCGTCAGATACTTGGCAAAGAGCGGTTATGATTCCGATTCAGTAATCACTCGAAGTCGGCAGCAGCTTGACTTGACCGATCAGCGAAAGGTCTACGATTTCTTCGCTTCACAGAAAATTGATCACGTTTATTTAGCAGCAGCCAAGGTTGGGGGAATCCATGCCAACAACACCTACCCAGCCGAGTTCATCTATCAGAACATTGTGATTCAGTCGAACATCATTCATGCCGCCTTTCAGCATGGCGTCCAGCGACTGATGTTTTTGGGATCTAGTTGCATCTATCCCAAGATGGCTCCTCAGCCAATTCCAGAACAGGCGTTGATGACTGGACCGCTAGAGCCCACTAATGAGCCATACGCACTGGCCAAAATTGCAGGCATCAAGCTTTGTGAGAGTTACAATCGCCAGTACGGAACTGATTTTCGCAGCGTGATGCCAACCAACTTATACGGTCCCGGTGACAACTATCATCCGCAGAATAGCCATGTAGTACCTGGTTTGATTCGCAAATTCCACGAAGCTAAGATTAGCGGAGCCAAGAGTGTTACCATTTGGGGTAGCGGTCGACCACTGAGGGAGTTTTTACACGTCGACGATATGGCTGAGGCTAGTGTACACTTGCTAAACATCGATAGAGCCTTGTGGAATACACAGACAGAGCCGATGCGAAATCATATCAACGTGGGTTCCGGAGAAGACTTGTCCATTGCAGATTTGGCTGAGCTAATTCGCCGAACGGTTGGCCATGATTGCACGCTGGAATTTGACTCGACCAAGCCAGACGGGACCCCTCGAAAGTTAATGGACAATTCTCGCGCCAAGTCGTTGGGGTGGGAGCCTAGAATCGACCTACCAAGTGGTTTGCGACATGCTTACGAAGATTTTTTAATGACTTGGTCCGCGAGTTCCGAAGAACGACTGCCACAGGTAGCCCGGAACTAACACTTCTCTCGAAGATGCGATCTTTAGAGCCTATCCCAGAACCCTCTCCACCGCTTCGGGGGAAACGGCAGAGTGAGGTCGGCAATCAGTTCTGGGATAGGCACTTAGTTACTTCCGACTGGAATCCTTTTGAATTGGCAGAGACGCTTCGTCAAATGACCCCAGAACAATGCTCGCCGAGCGATTTGCCAGGTCGCTCTGGAAAAACTATCAAAGACCTTGAAAGGCTCTTGCTGGCTGCTGACGCTTTATCGGTGGTTGCCGGAGGTTGGGCAGTCTGGCGACACGGGTATGCTGGCCGAGTTACCGAAGATGTGGACATCGTAGTTGCCCAAAAAGACTTAACTCGCTTACAGGAATTAGACAGCAGTTTCGGATTTGATTTTTTCGTTCCGCCACCAGGACGGGGGCCCAAAATGCTACATCGAACAACCGGGATCGAGGTTGATCTTTTGCCTGAGAATGGAATTCCAGGCATCCCATCACGACCAGCGCCCGTAGCTATCGGTAACCCACAGCGGTATCAGGCCGTCAGAGGTTCGTTAGCATTTGTTCCATTAAGCGGACTGATTGAACTGAAATTAGGAGCGGGTCGAGCCAAGGACATCGCCGATTTGGTCGAACTGATCAAAGTGCATCAATCAGACTTGAAATCCGTACTTGAGCATCTTGCATCGATCCACTCCAGTTACGTTGAGCGGTTTTCTGATTTGATCCTCCAGGCTGATCAAGAATAGCGTGATATGCATGGCAAGATGCAATTTTTCCCGATGGTGGTCGCCGCAGACTTTGCAATTTCTAGCCTGTGTTTGTTAGATAAGTGATTCCAATTTCCAAAAACTGGTTTGGACCAGAAGAGTTTGCTGCTGTCCAGCGGCCCTTAAATAATGGTTGGGTCGTTCAAGGCAAAGAAGTCAAGAACTTCGAGCAGGCATTTTCAAGATTCTCCGGTGCCCAGTATTCGATTGCCTGTTCATCAGGGACTGCAGCGCTGCACATAGCCTGTGCTGCGCTGGGTACTAGTCCGGGTGATGAAGTGATCGTTCCGGCTTTCACTTGGGTCGCAACGGCAAATGTCGTTGAACTGCTGGGTGCCAAGGCCGTATTTTGCGATATTGAACTCGATACTTTCAATATCGATACACAGCAAATTTCGGGCTGCTTGACACCCGAAACAAAAGGAATTGTGCCAGTCCACTTGTTTGGTCTTTGCGCTGAGATGACTCCCATCGTGGAGTTTGCAAGAAAGCATCAGTTGTGGCTGGTTGAAGATGCCGCTTGTGGTTTGGGAGCATGGTATCGGGGAAAACACGCGGGTACGATCGGTGATGCGGGTTGCTTTAGTTTCCATCCTCGCAAATCGATTACCACTGGCGAAGGTGGTATGGTGACTGTTAGCGACGACAGAATGGCCCGCATTTTGGACGGCCTGCGCAATCATGGAGCAGTACCGCCGAGCCAGGCGGTGCTGGGCAGTACGGGACATACCACTTTGTTACCTTCGTTCTCGCTGGCTGGCTACAACTATCGGTTGACAGACATTCAAGGTGCATTGGGTGCTGCACAAATGCAGCGACTAAGTTGGCTTCTGGATGAACGATGTCGATGTGCCAGCTTTTATCAAGAAGCGCTTGAGGCCGTATCGTGGCTGCGCCTGCCGAAGGTACCTATTCACCAAGCGCACGCTTGGCAAAGCTACGTGACGCTTTTCGCCCCCGAGGAGCCTGGACTGAAGGGTGTGGCCAAGATGCATGAGCAGCGCAATCGATTCATGAAGCAACTTGAGAGTCAGGGGGTATCCACTCGTCAGGGCACTCATGCGCCGCCACACCTCGAATACTATGCTCAAAAATATGGTTACCGGCCAGAAGATTACCCAAATGCATTCTTGGCAGATCGCCTAAGTTTAGCACTTCCACTTTTCCCAGGAATGACGGAGGAAGAGCTAAGTTTTGTTGCCGACTGTATTACCAAGTACGATCCAACGAGTAACTAACGAGGAACTGTGTCTCTCCGATTGTCGAAATATCGACAGCCGGTACAGTCGCATCCATGTCGCTAAGCAGAACTACCAAAGTCGTTGCCCTATCGCTGGGCAAGGGATTGAACATGGTTGGTCTACTGGCCGCTGCCCTTGTCATGAACCGTATCTTGGCAGACGACGCGTTAGCGACGTACCGGAAGAGTTTGTTGCTGTACGATGTGTCAACGAATATTCTGTGTACAGGTCTGTTCCAAGCGATGTACTATTTCTTGCCCGGTGAGAAGGTGCGCCGTCGTGGAGTTGTCTTAGACGGATTATTGCTGCTTTTCGGCCTTGGGATTCTGCTGTCTATTGGATTTGTCATTGCCGGACAGATTGCCGCATTTTGGTTTGCGAACCTGGAGTTGAAGCATGGGTTATTGCTTTTTGCAGCCTTACCCTTTGCTGCCATGCCAGGGGGCTTAATTGCCGCTGTACTAGTGACGCAAGACCAAGTTCCAAAGCTCACGTCGTTTAATATCATTGCCAATCTGCTGTTAGTAACTTCGGTGATGTCGGTTTGTTGGTACTTTCAACAGGCCATGCCTGTGGTTGCGGCTAAAGTTTTTGTTCAGTTTTTGACAGGTGTCTTGGCAGTTTGGATACTGTGGAACTCGGTGCCCCGCGACAGTTGGACTCCGAGCCTTACGGGCATGTACCGGATGTTTACCTTCAGTCTACCTCTCGGAATTGCCTCAGCCTTTGGCGTAATTCAAATCCACCTGGATCGATTGATAGTAGCTAGCACCTGTAGCGATGCAGAATTCGTGATTTATACGAACGGTGCAGTCGAACTTCCGTTTATCGGTATCATCACTGGCTCTATAGCCACGGTCATTCTTCCTGAGCTTAGAAGATCCGTGGCAGCAGGAGATAGATCTGGCGCGTTGGCATTATTTCGTCTTGTTGCGGAGCGATCTGCGACCTTTTTGATTCCGCTGATGGTACTGTTGTTTGTAGTTGCTGAGCCACTGATGATTTTGTTGTGGACTGAAGATTCGCGAGATAGCACCAGAGTGTTTCAAACGTATCTGATTCTGCTACCTACCAGAATCGTAACTTACGGTTCTATGATGGTTGCGCTGGGGTTAAACCGTTTGATCCTGGTGAACACGGCAGTGGCTGCGGCAGTCAATTTGTTGCTAAGCCTAGCGCTTGTCAATTGGCTAGGATTTTCAGGGGCAGCCTTATCAACTGTATTGACGACATCATTGGTGATTTGCTCGTGGAATCTTTTGGCCATTAGATCAGCCATCCCATGCAGGTTGATGGAGGTGTTGCCCTTCGGAAGAATTCTTGAAATATTTGGGCTTTCCATAGCCGCAGCATTTCCCGTGGTACTGTCGCAAATGATTATTGATGGCACATCTTCGCTGTGGCAAGTTGTTCTTGGCACGGCCATTTTTTTAGTTGTATTTTTAGCGCTTGCCAAGTTGACGAACAACCAATTAGTTTTGGCCTACGTCGCAGCCTTCGAGCGGCGATTCAAAAGGATGATATCTCTAATAACCGATAGGTAACTGTAAGGGCTCAGGCTGGATTATGGATTGGCTTGCGTATCTAAGTCCTTTGGTTTCCCTACCGGACGTGGTGAATTTCCGTAATGATAAACCGCTTTACCGCTCATTGGTACAGATAGCAAGGAAATCGTATTGAAATCAACTCTGCATGCCATGGGTTCTAGCTTGTATGACATGACCAAGCATTTAACGCTAATGCCTATTCGGAGGGGAATTCGCGTTCTTCGAGGAAAAAGGTTTCGTCTGCAGGAAGATGGGGAAAGGGAAGCCGAATTCTACGACGAAGTTTTTCGGCATGAAGATGAATACAATGTCCACTACACGCAATCAAGATACTACTATGTTTGGTGTGTGCTTGTAGATCGCATCATGTCTTCGGGCGCTAAGTCAGTTTTGGATATTGGCTGTGGCCCCGGGCAATTAGCTAGTTTCTTTCGCGACCGTGGACTTCCCAAGTACTTTGGCCTGGATCTAAGCCCGGTGGCCATCGAGAAGGCCCGCGCTCTGTGCCCCGGTTATCAATTTAGAGCTGAAAACGCTCTTGAAACAAAGGTCCTTTCCCAAGTGGATTACGACACGGTCATTAGCTTGGAGTTTCTCGAACATGTGCATGAGGAGTTGGGAGTACTTGAGCAAATTCGATCAGGCACGAGATTCTTAGGGACGGTGCCTGACTTCCCATACCAGTCCCACGTCCGACATTTTAATAGTTGCCAACAAGTCGAATCACGCTATGGACACTTGTTCAATTCGTTTTCAGTGACAGAATTTGTCGATCCCTCGCGCAAAAAGCGATACTTCTTGCTGGATGGCATCAGGAAGTGAACCGAGTTTTTTGCCTGATCATATCTTGTCAAATGCCAGGCGAGATAGATTGACCAGACTGTGGAGAATGCTTTGGCACGCTATCGCCGTAGTGTGCTGGCCGAGTCTGATGAAGAGTGGGTGTGAGTTGCCTCCTCGGTTGATCATGAAGTACTGGCTAGTGCAAAAGATCTTCCGGTTCAATGCACATGTTCCTTGGCCAGTGCATTTCACGACGCGTGTTTTGCGGCCAGAGAGAATTCAGCGTGGCGACAGATCACCAGGTTATTCGGAAGGATGTTTCTTAGACGGTCGCAATGGCATTCAAATTGGCAAGAACGTCTGGATTGGTCCTAGAGTTTCAATTATTTCCATGAACCATGATCCGCAAGACTATTCGAAGTACGTGCAAGGTGGTCCGGTGGTGATCGGCGACAACTGTTGGCTGGCAGCCAATTCTGTCATCCTGCCAGAAGTTGTGTTGGGCCAGCACACCATAGTCGCGGCGGGTGCAGTGGTAAATCAATCGTTCCGTGAAGGAAATCAAGTCTTGGCTGGCGTACCAGCGAGAATTGTTAAACGATTGCCACCCTATTTGGCTCCCGCAGCAACTGCTGAACTATCGCCCACGAGGGCTAGTTAAGTTGAAAGTTTGCAAATAGTCATCAATGAGTACAAAGAATCGCCAATGACCCGATCTACATATCGATCGAATGACGCACATCGGCAGCCGAGAGAGATGTTGTTAGCCTGATTTTGTCAGTGGATCAAGTACGAACAAATGGGGGCGGGCAGAAGGCTTGTGAACACTGCTGACAAATTTCAGAATGCTGCGTCAACGCTCGAGCCAACTACGTCAGCCGGTGAATCTTCGACATATAGACAAATTCTTCGGACCAGCTCCATTGTGGGGAGCGCTCAAGTCGTCACTCTATTGATGGGACTAATTCGAACCAAGGCGATAGCCGTGCTAATCGGGCCAACTGGTGTCGGGATCATTGGGATTTACTTGTCTATTACGGAACTCGCCAACACGATTGCCGGTATGGGTATCCAGACGAGCGGTGTTCGTGATGTGGCCAAATCCTTTAGTGAGAATGACAACACGTCGATTTCCGCAACCGTGCATACTCTGCGAAGAGTATGCTGGATTACGGGCCTTCTCGGTCTTGCGATTTTGGTGATTCTGTCTCCATGGATTAGTGAACTCAGCTTTGGAACGCGAGAATTCAGCTTGGCGGTCAGTGTTTTGGGGCTTTCGATTTTATTTACCAGTCTAGCCGGTGGACAGTCGGCAATCTTGCGAGGAACACGTCGCATAGGCGATTTGGCTCGATTGCAAGTAATTGGAGCAGTACTGGGAACTGTCGTTTCGATTCTTCTTTATTGGTGGTTGGGACTGGCCGGTATCGTCCCTTCTCTAGTGTTGATTGCATTCTTGACCCTATGCGCATCGAACTTTTATGCACGACAAGTACCTCTGACACCGGTTCGAGTCGCTTGGAGTCAGACGTGGAACCACGCATTGAGACTGTTTTCATTCGGTTCAAACCTGATGATCGCGAGTCTGGTAGCAACTGCCACCGCATACGCAACTCGCGTGTTTTTGTCAAATGACTTCGGATTGGAAGGGGTGGGAGTGTACGCTGCTGCTTACACTCTTTCAGCAATCTTTATTCAATTTGTTTTGCAGGCAATGGGTACCGACTTTTACCCAAGGTTGACGGCTGCGTCCAATGATCATGCGTTGATGACGCGCCTAATTAACGAACAAACCGAGATAGGCTTGCTCTTGGCGTTTCCTGGTTTATTGGCTACTTTGGCGTTTGCACCATTAGCGATAATAGTTTTCTATACTTCCGACTTCGCTCCTGCCGCCTCCATGTTGAAATGGTTTGTTCTGGGCTGTATGGGGCGCGTTGTTTCATGGCCGCTTGGCTACTGTCTTTTAGCTAAGGGAAGTGGTGTCCAGTATGCTGTGCTGGATAGTCTAATCAGTATCTTGCAACTCGTACTGATCGTAGTCTTGGTTTCCTATCTTGGCTTAGACGGTGCGGCAATAGCTTTCGCCTTGGTTTGTTTTTTCCATGCCGCAGTCTTGTTCGTGATATGTCGCTATACGCTCAGTTACGGTTGGTCACCGCAGTTGATTCGCTTGTTTTCATGGATGATTCCTCTGGCCGCCCTTTGCTTCCTAGTAAGTTTTTCTTTGCCTCAACAATATGCAATTCCAGCCGGGATAGGGTTGAGTCTTGTCAGCGGATATTTATGTTTGCGTAATCTGTTGGTACATGTGAGACCCAACTTCCGTTTCTTGGATCGGCGGCAAGCTTAATGCGGAGGCATCGATACCTGCCGAAGAGCGAACATCAGCTATTTGGATGGTATCGTCATTTCGTCGATTTTAAAGCGTTTACTGTCTGTGAAGATATACTTCTTGATCGGGAGTTGACTGCTAGCTGACATTATGTGTGGCATACTCGGCAAGTTTATCGTGGATCCGATGTCTGACCTGCAGGCTCGCATAGACATGAGCATCACACAGCTCAAGCACCGTGGACCGGACGACCAGGGAGTTGAAGTAAGGGATGTAACTGGCGGTACCCTTGTTCTAGGTCACACGCGATTGTCGATTATTGATTTGTCGACGGCTGGCCATCAGCCGATGCATACAAACGACGGTAAATTTACTTTGGTTTTTAATGGCGAGATCTATAACTATTTGGAACTGAGAGAGGAACTGAAGGCTCTGGGTTATGTCTTCCAGACAAAAACAGACACTGAAGTGTTGCTGATTGCATGGTCACATTGGAAAGAGAAGTGCCTGTCTAAGCTAAATGGTATGTTTGCTTTTGCCATTTGGGATCATGCCGACCAGAGTGTTACGCTAGTACGGGATCCGTTTGGTATCAAGCCACTTTTTTATTCGACTAAGGGTCGCGAGTTCGTTTTTGCTTCGGAGCTAAGGGGCATACTTCCATTGCTTCGCTCTCAGCCGCGATTAAATCAACAACGTGTCTTCGATTTCTTGCGTTGGGGCAGTTACAACGATTTGCCAGAGACGATTTATGAAGATGTACTGCATTTACTGCCAGGTCATTGGATTCGTTTGTCACTTACCGAACACGACCAATCACAACCGATCCGCTGGTGTTGGCCAGGAATTGAGGAGAGAACGGATCTAAGTTTTGATCAGGCAGCCGAGGAATTTCGAGAGTTGTTCTTGAATAGTATTCGATTGCATCTTCGTAGCGACGTACCAATTGGTGCATGTTTGTCGGGTGGACTCGATTCTTCCGCGATCGTGTGTGCTATGCGGTATCTCGAACCGGACATGCCGATAAACACCTTCACCTATGTGGCACGTGGTACATCGGTAGACGAAGAGGTGTGGGCTGACATCGTTAATGATCATGTCAATGCGATTGCTCACAAAATCTTTGTGACTCCAGATGAGTTGGCTGATGATCTTGAGGGCCTGATCCGAAATCAGGGCGAGCCCTTTATGAGCACAGGAATTTATGCTCAGCACCGTGTTTTTAAGATGGCCAAAGAGGCTGGAGTCATCGTGACTCTTGATGGGCAGGGTGCTGATGAGACGCTGGCCGGGTACGCAGGCTATCCGACTTCGCGGCTTAGGAGTCTCGCAGAGAAGCGGCAATTCGTGAAGATGTTACATTTTGCAAGATCTTATTCAAAGAAACCTGCCATTGGAGCATTCAACGCTCTTCAATCCACACTATTTGGAATGACACCGAAAAGCTTTCTACCGATTGTTAGGAGACTGCAAGACAAACAGAATCTCCCGCCATGGTTCAACACCGAAGCAGTCAGGTCGATGCGGCTGCGGACGCAGCTACCTGAGTTTGTTGATGATGTTCCGAAAGGTCGGCGGCTAGTCGGGGCGCTAAGGCATGCATGTTTCCGACAAGGACTGCCTGCCCTGCTGAGGCATGCTGACCGGAGCTCCATGCACCACTCGATCGAAAGTCGCGTGCCATTTCTCGATATTCAGCTCGTAAAATTCTTATTAAGACTGCCAGAACAGTACCTGGTTTCGCAAGAACTATTGACCAAGCGTATCTTGCGAGCTGGATTACGAGGGATCGTCCCAGATGTTGTGTTGGACAGAACCGACAAGATCGGCTTTCGCACTCCTGAGAAAGACTGGCTGAAATCAATTGATTGGACCAGTGTGATTGACTCAAAGTCCTTGGAAACGATTCCGTTTCTGAATGCGACACAGGTCAGACAAAAGCTATCAGGGTTCCTGTCTGGGAAACAGTCAAGAGACAGTGAAAGCTGGCGGTTGATCAATTTCATCAGTTGGCTCGAGATCAATCAAGCTGCCTGTTGAGTACATTGCGTTCTCAGTCTTGGACGTTAGGGCTAAAATCTAATGATGCGAGTTGTTACCATCGTCGGTGCTCGACCTCAATTTATCAAAGCGGCAGTTGTGTCGCGTGTGATTCGAGAGGCTCAGCTTAAGCAGCCGAATTCCATTTCCGAGTGCATCGTGCATACTGGCCAACATTTTGACCAGAATATGTCGGATGTCTTCTTCGATGAACTGGATATTCCCAAACCCGATCATCATTTGGGTATCGGAGGCGGAACTCATGGTCAGAATACCGGTCGAATGATCGAGAGCATCGAACGGGTTTTGATTTCGGAAAAACCGGATTGGGTAGTGGTGTATGGCGATACAGATTCTACTCTCGCTGGCGCAGTGGCTGCAGTGAAGATCCATGTCCCGGTTGCCCATGTGGAGGCTGGACTAAGGAGCTTCAACCGCCGCATGCCCGAGGAAATCAATCGAATACTGACGGACCATTCTTCGAATTTATTGTTCGCACCAACCGATCTGGCCGTTGCAAATCTAGTCAAAGAAGGGATTGATCCTTCGAACATCAAGCAGGTTGGCGACGTCATGTACGACGCTGCCCTCTACTATGCTCAGCGGGCTACGCAGTCCAGTGATATTTTGAATCGATTAAAGCTAGAGACAAAGACTTACGTGCTAGCGACGATACATCGAGCGGAAAATACTGACGATGTGAATCGATTGAGCCAGATATTGTCCGGCATGGCCAGCGCCGGGTTACCGGTTGTGCTGCCAATCCACCCCAGATTTCGTAAGCGATTGTCGGACTTTGGTTTGTCTATTTCCAACAATGTTCAGGTGATAGAACCATTGGGGTATCTAGACATGGTCATGCTGGAGAGTCATGCAGCGGTTATTCTGACGGATAGTGGCGGTGTGCAAAAGGAAGCCTATTTCCATAGAGTGCCGTGTATTACCATGCGAGATGAGACCGAATGGGTGGAAACGATTCAAGCGGGCTGGAATACGCTAGTAGGGGCTGATGCGCACAGAATTGAAAGTGCGCTTCAGTCCGTTCGCCGTCCAGCCGATGTGAATTTGGCTTTGTACGGGCATGGAGATTCAGGCCAGCATATTATCCAACAACTGATTGAGCATACCGTAATCCCACAAGTATAAGACACTCAAAGCCAAAACCATCCGAGCCCAGTTCGAACTTTCCTCCCGCAACCCCAGTTACAGATCTTCACCATAACATCATCTTTCCCTTCTCCACTTTCCACCAGCTTCTTGAACGAAGTCAATCCGCCTAAATTTGTCCCCTCTCCACCGCCTTTGTAGAGGTAGGTAAACCGCCTAAATTTGTCCCCTCTCCACCGGCTTTGCGGGGGAGAGGGCTAGGGTGAGGGGGCAAGCGAGAAGAACCCTTAACAGCCTGCTCCTCCCCTGCCCTTTGATGAGAAAATAACGTTGTGTGCGGTTTTTTTCAGACTCCATAAGTTTTTTGTTCGCATAGTATCCATGAAGATTTTGCTCGTTACTTCTTCGTTTTACCCCAAGATCAGCCCACGCTCGTTTCGGATGACCGAGTTGTGCAAGCAGTTTTGCCGCGAAGGACATGAAGTCACCGTCGTTACTGAAAGAAGTGAAGAGAGAGTTGCCTTTGCAAAAGAACTTGGGTTCCAATTGATTGACTTGGGCAAGCGATTTCCAGATATTAGTCCCAGCGGTTCCAATCGTTTGACATCCAAAATCCGCCATGTCCTGGCGCGGGGATTGCAAGTCTTTTTCGAATATCCCACGATTGGACTGATGTGGAGAGTACGTCAGGCGATTAAGAATTTGGACGGGTACGATTTGTTGATCTCGTGCGCTCAGCCTCATCCCGTGCATTGGGGCAGTGCCTGGGCTCGTGGCAAGTCGCAACGTATCGCTTCAGTATGGGTGGCCGATTGTGGTGATCCCTTCATGAAGAGCCATTTTGATACCTTCGATCATCCGTTCTATTTCGCGCTGCTAGAAAAGTTCTTTTGTCGCCGCGCCGACTATATTGCTGTGCCAGCCATCAGTTTTCGAGACCTTTTCTATCCTGAATTCGCAGACAAGCTGGTAGAAATACCACAGGGAGTCAATCCAGATGAATTCCCCGTTTACCAGGGACAGCTTCCTGCCAGTCCCATCACGTTCGCCTACGCTGGCATGTTCATGCCCAGAACGCGCGATCCATCAGCTTTCTTGGACTACCTATGCGAACGCAACGATATAGACTTCCAGTTCAATGTCTATGCGACGACCCCTCAGTACTTGACGAAATACAAGCTGCGGTTGGGCGATAAGTTGCAAATTAAGGCTCCCGTACCTCGACAACAGGTCATCTATGAACTCAGCAAACACCACTTCGTAGTTAACATCGGATACGATCCAAAAACTACTATTCCCAGTAAACTGATGGACTACTGGCTCACGGGCAGGCCCATATTGAACCTGCCCAATAACGCTGTAGATCGACCGATCGTTGACCAATTTCTGTCTGGAGATTATTCCAATGCTTTTACCATCGACAATCCAGAGAAATATCGAATAGATCGAGTCGCGGCCCAATTTGTTCAGTTGGCGGCTCGGGAAATCAATAATAACAATTCGGTGAAGAATCGAGAATAAGAATGCACTTATCTGTTAATCAAGTCGCGATCTTTTTGATGAATCCCCTGATTTCGCTGGCCATGGCCCTGCAGCAAATCAGGAGCCCCAGCACAAAGAATATCATTTGGATGTTTTGTGCTTTCTACGGAACGGCATTTTATGTCGACATGGAAACATCCGTCGATAGCGTAAAATACATCCGTGGCCTGCAGGACATGTACTTAAGTGATATTTCCTTTTCATCTTTAACCAAGTTGTTCTACCAAGAAGGTGAACGACACTACGACATTTTTGCTCCCATCGTAACCTTTGTTGTTTCCAGATTTACCGACGATTACCGCGTCTTCATGGGTGTCGTAGGGGCTGTTTTCGGTTTTTTCTACTCCAGGGTTATTTTCTTTTTTGTCGACCGTTTTCAATTAAAGACGTCCTATATCGAATGGTACTTGCTTGCATTAGTAGCGTTTTCCATGGATGTGGGAACTGCTATCAATGGCGTACGAATGTATGTGGCAATGTTCGTATTCCTTTACGGCGCACTGCAGTATCTTGAGTCGCGTAAAAAATCCCATCTGCTTTGGGCAATGGCATCAGTCTTTTTTCATTTCTCTTTCTTTATTCCAGTAGCGATTTTGGTCGCCGAGCGTTATCTGACGAAGTTGCACGGTCCGATCTATCTTTTCTTTATTGGCTCGTTTATCTTCGCAGAATTAGACATTGGTGCGATCAGGTCGGTGGTTCAGGCACTGCCGTTGGGACTTGAAACGCGAGTGGGCGGATATCTCTACGAGTACGATCCGCAGGTTCGTGAGCTTACCTGGCTGATCGATGCAAACCGTAGAATGATGCAGCTTTTTATGATCGCCATGGTAACGCACTTTTATATGAATTTCGTGGTACCCAATAGAAATCAGTATTCGTCTTTTGTAATCTACACGATGCTGCTGTATGGCACGGTTAACATGTTGTGGCAGGCTGGCTCGATCATCCGGTTTTATGTGTTGGCCGAGATCATCTTCATTGGCTACTTTGCTCTTCAGCTCAACTGGTATCGGCAGACGATCAAAGATTATGTGACGATCACAACAATTGCTGTGCCTTTGTTGGCACTCCAATTAGCTCTTGGAATAAGGTTTTTCTCGGGTTTTGCCTCCACCTCGTTGCTACTGGGTAATCCCGTAGTGGTTTGGTTCTTCGAGGGAAGCACCAGTCTGTATCAATTCATCCCGAGGTTCTGGTAGCGCTCCAAGCCGAAGATGAATAGGATTAAACGACAACTTGCAAAGGCCCGGGAAAAGGCCGAATATGCGTTTGCCAATCTTCGAGCCTGGAAGTCGGGTCGCAAGATAGTCGTCTTCGAAAGCGATGATTGGGGAGGCGTGCGCATGCCGGGTCCAGAAACACTGCGACGCCTGCAAGAAGCTGGTTTGCGAGTTGATACCTCTTCATTCAATCGACTGGATGGCTTGGAGCGACGCACTGATCTGGAGAATCTGCTGGAAGTTCTTCAAAAACATCGCAACGCTCAGGGTAAATCCCCAAGATTCACTTGCAATATGGTTTTGGGAAACCCAGATTTTGATGCCATACAGCGGAACCAATTCCGGCAGTTTGTTCGCGAGTCGATGTTCGACTCCTACATGCGGTATCACAGAGAAGACTTGAGAGCCGTTTGGGAACAAGCAATTGCAGAAGGATTGTTGCAGCCCCAGTTCCACTGCCGAGAACATGTCAATCAAATATTGTGGATGAAGGATCTGCGCGATGGAAGCGCGGAAACAAAACTTTGTTTCCAGCACAATTTCTTCGGCTTGCGGACAAAGACTAGTTCCAAGATACAGAAGCACTACCTGGCTGCTTATTCAGCGGAGAATAACCAGGAATTAGATGAAATCAAGAAAGTTGCTCATGATGGATTGAAACAGTTCCAGACGATGTTTGGCTTTCCAAGCCAAACGTTTGTTGCCTGCAATTACGTATTGCCCCTGGAACTTGAGGAGACTCTGGCAGAGGCTGGAGTCAAGGGAATCCAGACTCGCATCAAGCAGACAATTCCCGTGTTGGAGCGCAACGGTCAGCGGATACATCGACGTCGTTTTACGGGTCAAAGGAATCGATGGGAACAGTATTATACGGTACGCAATGCGGTGTTTGAGCCTTACCAGAATCAGACCTACGATTGGGCTGAAAGTGCTTTGCGAGAAATTCAATTAGCTTTCCAATTCAAGACACCCGCTATCATCTCAACTCATCGTATCAATTACACCAGTGCAATGGACGTTGGGCATCGCGACCGAAGCTTGAAATCACTAGATCGACTGTTGGCAGCGATCGTGACACGCTGGCCCGATGTAGAGTTTTTGTCGTCAGACGATTTAATTCGCTTCATTTCAAAACAATTGCCTTAGACTGTCCCAGTACCCACTCCACCGCTTCCGGGGAGACGCCGTTGGTCGAACTATCATTTCAAATTCCTTTCAGCTATCCCAGTACCCACTCCACGGCTTCCGGGGAGAGGCAGTTGGTCGAACTATCATTTCAAATTCCTTTCAGCTATCCCAGTACCCTCTCCACCGCTTCGGGTGAGAGGCAGTTGGTCGAACTATCATTTCAAATTCCTTTCAGCTATCCCAGTACCCTCTCCACCGCTTCGGGGGAGAGGGCAGGGTGAGGGGGCAGGGTTAGGCTCTTACTTTCTGAAAGCAAGATCGCGTTCTAAGTCAATCTACATGTCGCTGAATGAGCCTTCTAGAATTCGCTACACAGCCGACAAGAGATAAAACCATCATGAAACAGTTGTATCGAGTCCTGAGAAACGTACTTCGACATCCACTCAATCGTCAGGGAAAAATCGCTGCGATACGCAGGTTCATTAACTGGCAGATTGCTAGTCGTCTAGCGCCTGGCAGGATCGCAGTGGACTGGATCGGCGGCACCAAGTTCCTTGCCTCACAAGGTGAAGCGGGTGTTACGGGGAATGTCTATTGCGGACTATCTGATTTTGAAGAGATGTCTTTCCTGCTTCATTTCCTTAGAAAGGAAGATACGTTTGCGGACATTGGTGCCAACGCCGGGATCTACACGATACTAGCCAGCGGTGTGATTGGGGCAAAGTCGGTTTCCTTTGAACCAGTGCCAGCAACCTACCGTCGGCTATTAGCCAACATCGCTATCAACAACATGGAAGATCGTGTGTCGGCCTACAATCAGGCACTGGGGTCAACTACTGGCGAAATTTTGTTTTCAGATAGTAAAGATTGCATGAATCGAGTCGTACTGGATGGCAGTACGAAAGATGTCATCAGAGTGCCAGTCAGCCAGCTTGATCAGACGATAAGTCAGCCCATTACCATGATAAAACTGGACGTCGAAGGATTCGAGAAATCAGTTCTAGAGGGAGCGGGTCAAACGCTTGCCAATCCGGATTTGAAGGCATTAATTGTTGAACTCAATGGATCAGGCGCAGCATACGGACATACTGACGATGAAGTGATTGCTCAACTTGCCGAACACGGATTTGAGCCTTTTACATACGTGCCCCGCGAACGAAGGCTTCAATCACAGACTGATGCAGCATCGCGTCCCCCTAATCTTATTTTCTTAAGAGACCAATCCTGGGTAGAATCTAGATTGGTTTCCGCTGACTCTATTATCATCAGAGAAATGTCTTTATAGTCCAATACTTGGGTGATAACACGTGACATTTGGTAGTATGAGAATTTGTTTTCCGCATCCACCAGCCGGTGGCGGACCAGGAAGCTTTCAGGTCCGGCTTGAGGCCGAGCTGAAACGTAGGAGTTGGGAGGTGAGCTACCCTCACGAAAATGTCATTAAACCAGATCTTATTCTGGTAGTGGCGGGAACACGTAAGCTTTTCTGGCTGATGCGAATGAAATTAGCTGGAGTCCCAATCGTACTTCGGTTAGACGGGCTGGCCTGGATTCATCGCAGAACAAGAACTTCGCTAAAGGTATGGGTGCAGAACGAGTTTAGGAACCTAATCGGAAAATGTATACACGCTTTTGTCGCCGACCAAATAGTTTATCAAAGTCGATTCGTGCAAGAATGGTGGGAGAAAAAAGGGTGGAGAACCGGCTCCAAGTCTTATGTCATATACAATGGCGTGGATTTGAATTTTTTCAACCAAAACATAGAGAGTTCTGTGCGTGTCGAGCGTGTGCAAGACTTAGTCTGTATCGAAGGTACCATCGACTATTCACCATTTGCTATCGATTTGTTGAACGAAGTTGCAAATCGACTTAGACCGAAGAACATGCGTCTGATCGTGTATGGGCGTTTCTATGATCCGAAAGAACAAAAGAGGTTATCGAATACGATAGATTATCGCGGTAGAATCAATCGTGAACAGGTTGCGGCCGTGCTCAAGGATTGCATCTATCTAAGCTTAGACGTTCATCCTGCATGCCCGAATACGGTGGCTGAAGCACTAGCATCCGGCGTACCTGTGTTGGCATTTGATACTGGCTCACTAAAAGAGTTGGTAGAGCCTGGTGGAGGTGTCGTAGTACCTTACGGAGCAGATGCTTGGAAACTTGAGCCGCCCTCAGTTGATAACCTAATGGTTGGATTGGATCAAATTTTGGATGATTATCCGAACTACGTTAGACAAGCTCGTGCCATTGCAGAAGAACGATGTGACATTGCTCGCGTTACCGAAGCTTATCTGAATGTGTTTCAAAAAGCATGTAAACGCCAGTGAAACGCATCGATATCATCACCAACATGGCTCCACACTACCGAGCCTGTCTGTGGAAGACCATACTACAGAGCAGTCAGTTGTGCGCGCATTTCGTATTTTCACGCGTGCAGAGCAGCAGCATCCGGCAGGTCGACTTTGATACACCGGGCTGGGAACCCTTTGCTAATCGGCTGCATGTTGTCAAGAATCACTACGCTGGCGGTGTTTTGATTTGGCAACGTGGAGTCATTGGCCATGCAATACGTTCCAGCGCAAGTGTCTTTGTCATGCTGGATCAAATGTACACTCTATCAAGCTGGTTGACTGTTATTATCGCGCGCATGCGTGGTCGAAAAATAATCTTTTGGGGCCATGGATTCTACGGTAACGAGTCGGGTTTGAAGAAGTGGGTTAGACTGTTTTATCTTCGGAGAGCTGACGCGTTGCTGCTGTATGGGCCACGGGCTAAAGAGTTGCTGGCAGCGAAAGGATTTGATACACGGCGTGTGCGTATCTTCTACAACTCACTGGACTATGACAGGCAGCGCGATCTGAGAGCTTCATCCGTTGATTCGAATTTCTATCGCGAGAAAGAATTCTTCAGTGATCCAGAACTTCCAGTCATCATTTACGTGGGGCGGTTGACTGAGCAGAAACGGCTAGAAAAAGCTATTCAAGCCATTGAAAAGTTAAACGGCACCCACAACAAAGTCAACTTGATCCTGGTTGGCGATGGACCAATGCGGCAGGAATTGGAGCGACTTGCTTCAGGTCTCAAGGAACGTATTCACTTTTACGGCAGTTGTTACGACGAATCGGTCCTAGGAAAACTAATTTCCAACGCCGATTTGTGCTTGTCACCCGGTGAGGTTGGGCTCACAGCAATTCATTCGCTCAGCTTCGGCACCCCGGTGTGTACGCACGACGATTATGCTCATCAGATGCCTGAAGTGGAGGCTTTACAACCTGGCCAGACAGGTATTTTTTTTGATCGCACCAGAATGAATATCACGGATGCGGTCACCAACTGGCTGCAATCCAATCCAGACCGACAGGTTGTCCGCCTTCGGTGCTATCAGATGATTGACGATCACTACAATCCACATCAGCAGCTTAAGACGCTGACGGATTTAGTTTCGGAACTGACCTGAGCCCATGAAAGTCGTTCAAATCAATTCGGTGCTCAACAGTGGTAGTACAGGCAGGATCGTTGAAGGTATTGGATTGCAGTTGTTGGCTTCAGGGCATCAGAGTATTGCTGTGTGGGGGCGGCGATCAATGCCCAGTCAGTCCGTATCATTCAGGATCGGAAATAAGCTGGGCATTGCCTTGCATGGCCTAAAGAGTATGGCATTGGATCGTCATGGACTCGGGTCGAAACGGGCAACGCATGGCTTGGTCAAACGGATGAGAGAACTGAAACCCGACTTAGTACAACTGCACAATATTCACGGGTACTACATCAACTATCCCGTGCTATTCGACTACCTTAAAGAAACTGAAGTTCCAGTGGTGTGGACTCTGCACGACAACTGGAGCTTTACGGGGCACTGTTCGAATTCCGACCGATTCAATTGTGAAAAATGGAAAACGCAATGCAGCAAGTGTCCGATGACGCGTTATTATCCTAAGGCGTATATTGACAACAGTGCTGGGAACCACCGCGCGAAGAAGAAGGCCTTCCTTGGATTAAAAAATGCAACGATCGTCACTCCTTGTCGATGGCTGGCCGACCTTGTGAGACAGTCTTTCCTGGGCGCGTATCCGGTTCGAGTGATTCACAATGGCATCGATCTGTCTCAGTTCGCACCTGCTGAAGTTAGCGATGAAGAATCTATCGTTGTGGGTGTTGCCAACGTTTGGCCTGAATCCAAAGGCCTGCGAGATTTTTGTCAACTGAGATCCTTGTTGCCCAACGAGATTAGGATCGTTTTGATTGGACTTTCAGAGCAACAGATTCGCAGTTTACCTGCCGGCATCGAGGGTATCCGTCGCACCGAAAGCATTCGCGAGCTTGCTCAGTGGTACTCACGCGCCACGGCTCTAGTTTGTCCAACATATAGTGATACGTTTCCCACAACCAATCTGGAGTCGTTAGCCTGTGGAACTCCGGTCGTCACCTATAAGACTGGAGGCGGTCCAGAAGCCCTCACGCCTGAAACTGGCATGGTAGTGGAGCGAGGAAACGTCTCACAGATCGCTCAGGCCATTTTGAAACTGGCAAACAGTCGCTCCCAGGAGCGACGCCGACTATGCCGACAAAGGGCGGTTGAGAAGTTTTCTGCCACGGATCGCTTTGCCGATTACGTAAAGCTGTATGATCAGATTCTCGGGGTCAAGAGCATAGCTGTATGATACGCCACTTGGTCAAAATTCGAGACATTTACGGTTTGAGATACCTATCGTACATGGCGATGAAGTTTCTAGGAGTGGAAATACCGATGACCGTTAAGATCGGTAAGAACCTTGAGTTACCGCATTGGGCCTCCGGGACGGTCATTCATTCCAAAGTCGACATTGGTGACAACGTGCGAATTTACCAAGGTGTCACGATTGGGCGTGCCGATATCTATCGCGACAATGATCAACTGCAGTTTATTCGAATCGATGATGGAGTCGTTCTGTGTGCTGGATCGAAATTGCTAGTCCATCAAAGTTGTACCGTTGAATCGGGTGTGATTTTGGGTGCCAACAGTGTTCTGATCGTAAAGTCTGATCGAGTGCCTAAGGGGACATACGTGGGTATTCCTGCAAGAAAAGTAAAATAGAGCCCTCAGGTTAGTCCTATACTTCTATTTGCCTAAAGACATGCCCGATTTAGTTATTCTCAATCAAGAGGCGAATTATCTCACCACGGGCCTAGCCAATTCGTTTAAGGGTAGATTCAATTCAGTCACTTTGTTGGTAGGTGTACTCTACTCGCAAGGTGAGCCGCTTGACGCAGACGTGAAAATTGTATCGATCAAGCGTATGTCGGAGCGTCCTAGTTGGAAGAAAGCCTGGTCCTATCTAGTTGCTCTGGTCCAAATGTGGTGGCTTTTGATGACGCGTTTTAGGCAGCATGAAGTCCTATTTGTTTCAGTGCCGCCAATGGGTTACTTGCTGAATCTGCTGCTTCCCCATCGTTTTAGTATGGTCATTTGGGATCTGTATCCAGATACATTCAAGGTTACAGGAATGACTGAGCACCATCCGTTATATCGTTTTTGGGGATGGCTGAATCGCAAATCTTTCCGAAAAGCCTACCGTGTCTTCACGATCGGAGAGGTTCTAGCAGATGCCATCGCAAAATATGTTGACCGCAACAAACTGAAAGTTCATCCAATCTGGTCCATGTATGACAAACGGGAGCGGGTTCCGCGCGATAAGAATTTATTCATCAAGCAGCATGAGCTACAAGATAAATTCATTGTCCAGTACTCTGGAAATATCGGCGTGACTCACAATGTGGAACTGATGATCGACCTGGCAGAAGAATTCAAAGCGAATCCAAGGATATTATTCCAGATCATTGGACGAGGCCCCCGGCTTCAAGTCATAGAAGATTTGGTCAAGGTGCGATCACTGCCCAACGTACAATTCTTGCCATTTCAGTCGGAAGAGATCTTTCCCCATTCGATTTCTGCGGCGGATTTGGGAGTAGTCATCTTAAACGACAAGGTCAGTCGTGGCAGCGTTCCAAGCAAGGCCTATAACTTGATGAGCTTTGGAATTCCCAGCTTATACATTTCGTCGCCAGACAGTCAACTTGCTATTGATGCTCGTCGATATGGGCATGCTCGCTGCTTTTCGGCCAGTCAACAGTCAGCTATGGTTGACTTCATCAACCAGATTTCTCAATCCTCTGAATTAAGGGTGTTGATGTCTCAGGCCGCGCGAAAGGCATCAGACGACTATTTGCCCAGGAATTCGGTTAAATTTGTAGAAAGCTATTTTGCGAACTGAAAATGAATTCGATTCTTTCAAAAATAGCTCTCAATGCAAAAAACGTGCTCGGTGCGAGAACTCGCCGAAAGATCGTCGTCTTCGATGTTGACGACTATGGCAACGTGCGATTGCACTCGAAAGCGGCGCGTGAGAATCTCGACAAGGCTGGCTTGAAAGCACGCTCACGTTTTGATCAATTTGATTGTCTGGAGACGAACGACGATTTTGATGCATTGTTCGAAGTATTGAGATCGGTAAAGGACAAAAACGGCCAGCCAGCCAAGTTCACTGCGTTTGCTCTTCCGGCGAATGCCAATTTCGAAGCCATGATTGATAACGGTTACCGCGAGTATCTCTACGAACCGTTGCCTGAAACGCTCGCAAAACTTGGACAACCTTACAGTTCTGTCATGGATTATTGGAAGCAAGGAATGCGTGACGGCCTGATTCAACCTGAGTTTCACGGGCGAGAGCACTTTAACTTAAAGGTCATTATGGAGAAGCTGAGTACCAATGACTCAGCAGTTTTGAACTGTTTTCAAAATCGCTCACTGGCAAGAATCGGATCAGGCAAATCCAAGAATATCAAATGGACTTCCGCGTTTGATTTTGAAGATTTTTCTGAGAACCAGCAGCATGCCAGAACGATCGAGGATGGAATAGCATTGTTTACACGAGTATTTGGAGTCTCGGCACAAGTGTTTTGTTCTCCCGGTTCTTCGAACCATCACGTTCTTTTCGAGACGGTTTGCAAGAACGGAATCAAGTTCATCGAGACCAAAATGTCACAGATGGAACATCAGGGTTGTGGTCAATTCAAGCGAAGATTCAACTACACCGGAAAAAAAGTAGCTAACGTAGGTAGGTTGATCGTGCGTAATTGCGTTTTCGAACCTACTGAACCTAAGCCATTTTGTTGGACAGACTTCACACTCAAGCAGGTGGAAGCAGCCTTTCGTTGGAACAAACCTGCGATCATATCTTCTCATCGAGTCAATTTTTGTGGACACATCGACCAACGAAACCGGGAAAATGGCTTGGCGCAGTTGCGAGAACTACTCAATCAACTGGTTCGTCGTTGGCCGGACGTAGAATTCATGTCCACTGCCGAAATGGCTGCTGCCATTGGAATCTAAGCCTGTGATCAAATGGCAAGCAATAGTGTGCACATAGTGGCCAAAATCAGGATCAGTTTCACTCGTATCATCGTATCCTTCCGTAGTCCTGAACTCCGATATCAATTATCTGATTCTTGCAATTAGGCAATGATGCAACGCAAAATCGTTCTTGTCAATCAACACAGTGGCTACCTTTTTTTGGATGTGGTCAACGCTTTTGCCAAAGAATATGATCAAGTAGTCTTGATGGCAGGGAAGGTGGTGACGATGGATGATCCTTTGGATCCCAAGGTTACAGTCCAAAAGATCTTTCCTTACAATCGCGCCAGTACTTTCAAACGATTCATGTCATGGATCGTTTGTGTTGTAAACATTTGGTGGTTGTTATTGACGAAGTACAGACAACATGACTTGCTACTGTCTAGCAATCCGCCTGTTGCCAGCACCCTGATTCCACTTTTGTTTCGGCGCAGAACGAGCCTTCTTTTGTATGACGTTTATCCTGACGGATTGGTGGCAACAGGGTTTGTCGGAGTGAAGAACCCGATATTCAAGGTATGGGCTTGGTTCAACAAATGCGCCTACCGTAAAGTGGACAGAATCATTACGTTGACCGATGGTATGGCCACCACTATCCAGCAGTATTGCCCGAAAGAAAAAATCACGGTTGTGCCGGCATGGTCGAACGTACCCACTGTTGAGCATTCTGCTACTAAAGAAGAGAATCCATTTGTTGAAGCATACGGATTACAAAACAAATGGATCGTCATGTACTCGGGGAACTTCGGCAAAGGCTATCACCTTGAGCCTCTAGTGAAGGTCGCTGAGAACTTCAGGGGATACCCTGATATTGTGTTCATCCTTGTTGGTGAGGGCTGGCAAAAAGAGCTGCTTTCATCTCGAATTGAGAGTCATGGGTTGAGCAACTGTAAAATACTCCCCTATCAGCCTTCTGCATTCTTTTTACATTCGCTTCAGGCGTGTCATGTAGGTGTCGTATCGCTGACAGAGTCCCTGGAAAACGTGGCCATACCTAGTAAGACATACAATTTGCTGGCTGTTGGCCATCCGATTTTTTGTATCGGAAGTGTCACATCAGCCCTGGCCAGATTCCTGGAGAAGCATGAGGTTGGAATGACCTGTGATCCGACAGACACAGAAAGCATGACGCGATTCATCGAAAGATTATATGTCGACAAGGAGTACTATCGCAGGCTATCGGATAACGCACTGATAGTGGCAAAGAGCCACACGAAACATCGAGCACGAGATATTCTAGAATTGGTGGCCGCTGGTGCCCAAAATAGACCATAATGACACGAGTCGTAGTAAAAAAGACATCTGATGTTACAAAAAGCGAATGGGAGCAGATTGCCGCTGGGTTTAACGAAGAATTTGAAAGTGAAAAAACAACCCAGGAGCTAATTGCTTTCTACAGTGCAAGTTTTTGCGGTTATTCCTATCATGGCCTTGGCTTTGCTGACAGCGGTGAGTTAGTTGGATATAGCGCTGTGACGCCGTACAAATACGCAGATAGAGACGGCGCGGAGTTCTTGGTTGGGTTATCAGGAAGTAGCTTCGTCAAGAAGTTGTACAGGAAAGACATATTTGTACTGAGCGATGTGTATAAGGCACTTCGTGCAAGCTGCAAACAAGATGGTTTTGTAGTGATCCTTGGCGTACCCAACCAAAACGCCTTTCAGTACTTGATTAAGCTGCTACGCTTCAGGTTTTTGTATAACCTGGCATATTACGTTTTGCCGCTAAGCCCCAAGTTGCTGGTCAAGAGGAACTTGCCTACAGCATTTCGATGGTCCTGGAAAACGTTAATCCGATGTTATATCAAGCTGATAGAACTCACTACATACGCCTACAATCCGATTGCGAAGACATCTAGGTATGCCGTATCGTTCACCGAAGAGTCGTTCGCAAAGAGGTTTAGTGAAAAGTATAATACTGTCATCCATGGTGAATGCAATTTTACTTATCGACTTTGTGAAGAGAAAGGCTTGCAGACGGCCTACCTTTTCGATTTCTCTAAGAAAGGACAAAGGTCGCTGCGTGCGCTGACTCAGGCAGTCTATCATATCGCAAGCAACGATGCGGTAGATCTCATATTGTTTGTCGGCAAGTTAGAAATGAAGCAGTGTTTGCTATTCAAAATACCGCAATCGCTGCAGCCAAAAATATTGCCTCTAACCATTGATGTGTTGATTGAGAAAAGTCATCCAAGTTATGCGTTATTCATGCAGCCGAGCCTCTGGGATTTCGGTCTCTTAAATCTAGATGTGCGCTAAGTGAAAATCTGATTGGTTGACTAGCACCAGTCTGTAAACAGTTTGCAGAGCTGCCCAAGTTGCTTTTGGGTAATTACCATTCTTGACGTTACAGGTTTCCTAGAAAGCGCGTCCCGTTGTTATATCTAACGGTTTTCCGGTAGAAATTGTTTTCGTCAATGGAATTAGTTTTGCCAAGTTTCGATTTAACATTTCAAGTAAGTACTTCTGCTCAACTATTGAAAGGCTGATTGTGATGGATTTGGATACGTTTGTGAGCCATTTTGCCCAAGTATTTGTTGCGACACCCGCGTCAGAGTTTTCATCCGAGACTAAGTTTAGGGATTTGGATGAGTGGGATTCTTTGTTGGCTCTTTCAGTGATCGCTATGGCGGACGAGGAGTATGGAGTGGAGTTGTCGGGCGACGATATCAGGCAGTCGGAAAGCGTTGCTGATCTTTTCGCCAAGATTCAAGCAAAACAAAAATAGAGTGAGTTATTTTAAGGTTGATTCATGAGCGCGACGATCAAAGCCATTGAGTACTATCTGCCAGATGGCAGGCTCGACAACAGTACTCTAAACCAATTGTTTCCTGATTGGTCTGTCGACAAGATATCTGCAAAAACAGGTATTTTTCAGCGGCACATCGCCGCCAATGACGAGTTCACGTCAGATATGGCGGTCAAAGCAGCGAATAAGCTATTTGAGAAAAACGATATTGGAGCAGAGTCGATAGATTTCATTTTGCTCTGCACGCAAAGTCCCGACTATTTTTTGCCAACCACTGCTTGTTTGATTCAAGACGCTTTAGGTATTCCCACTTCTGCAGGAGCGTTTGATTTTAACCTTGGCTGTTCGGGCTACGTGTATGGTTTGGCGGTTTCAAAGGGCTTGATTTCTGCGGGCATAGCCAAAAACGTTTTGCTGATCACGTCCGAAACCTACAGTAAATTCATTCATCCCGAGGATAAGAGTAACCGAACGATTTTTGGCGATGCCGCGTCGGCTTCTTTGATTACTCAGGATGATGGGTTTGCCACAATCATGGGTTTCGATTTAGGTACAGATGGGAGGGGGGCAAATAATCTGATCGTCAAACGCGGGGCAGTCCGGTATCCACTGGATCAAGCTAGCGAAGACTATGTCGACGAATTCAATAATGTTCGCAACGAGAAGAACTTGCTCATGAACGGCACGGAGATTTTCAATTTTACTTCAGCCATGGTGCCCGTACTGGTTGATCGAGTATTGAAGAAGAATAACCTCGCCTCAGATGACATTGCTATGTATATCTTCCATCAAGCGAACAAGTTCATGCTGAACCATCTGCGAAGTAAGTTGAAAATCCCAGAAGAGCGATTTTATTACTTCTTGGAGAATTGCGGAAACACGGTCTCTTCAACCTTGCCGATCGCATTAAAAGAGGCAGTCAATTCAAAAGAATTTCAGAGTGGCGATCAATTGTTGCTGGCGGGCTTTGGAGTGGGCTATTCGTGGGGCGGTTGTGTCCTTGCCTGTGAATGACTGTTGAAGTTAGAGTGTTTTACCGCCTAAGCCCTAAATCTCAAGACGTTTGCTGGCCTTGAGCGAAAAGTGTCCGAAAACTAGATCAATCAGAAGTTTTGAGCAACGATTCATGACCGTATCTGCCTTTACTATCGATGTTGAATGTGGCATCAATATCGCCATGCGAGATTTTTGTCAGATTCAAATGCCCCCAACAGATAGAGTGGTTAAGCTAACCAGGCGGATACTCAGTTTGCTCGAAAAACACGAATCGAAAGCTACGTTTTTTGTTTTGGGTGACGTTGCCAAACACTATCCCAATCTGGTTAAGGAGATGGCGGATGCTGGGCATGAGATTGGCGTTCATAGCCACGCTCATTATCAACTATTCAAGCTCACGCCTGATACGGCACGCGCCGACACGATAGGGGCGAAAGCCGTCATCGAAGATGTCATCGGAAAAAGGGTGGTGGGTTATCGCGCTCCTGCTTTTTCTGTGACTCCCCACACATCGTGGTCACTGCCGATGTTGGCTGAATTGGGATTCGAATACGACAGTAGCATCATGCCGATTAAAGCTCGACGTTACGGCTGGCCAAATTTTCCGAAAGATATTACCAGAGTTACACTAGGGACTGGGAAGTCGATTGTTGAATTTCCCATGTCCGTAACGAAGTTTCTAGGCAAGAAGATCCCATGCTGTGGCGGCGGGCCGTTAAGGCAATTCCCGTTCTGGTTCACCAAGCGTTTTTTTGCAGATGTGAGCGCGAATAGGCCAGTTAATGTTTATGTACATCCTTACGAGATCGATACCGAACCTTACCCTGCTTATTACTCGGATGCGCTAAGACAGCTTTCGTGGAAGCGTCGATTGGCAATTGAAGTTTTTCGTATCAACAAAACAACAATGTTCGCGAAACTCGATAGACTTCTTGCCTTGAACAGATTCGATACATGCAAGAGCGTAATCGATGCCGCGAATAACGCAGGTACAGTTGGCACGATTACTTTGGAACAAGCCTTGATCGATGCTAATAAAAAGCGACTGTCCTCAAGATGAGTTTTTCCAGGAACTCTCTCCACCGCTGCGGCGAAGAGGGCAGGGTTAGAGACAACGCCATCAAGCTATTATGTAGCTGCGTTCGCCAGAACGTGGGGGCTCGCGAAAAGATTTCCGCGTTCTGGCGAACGCAGTTAGGAAAATAGGTTTCTTCACACTGACAATTTTACTTAACGGCGTTAGGTGAAGATGGCGAAGGTATCGGGATGAGTTCTAATTCTAGGTGTCTGAGGAGAATTCGGAACAATGATTGTCGTCGGTGACATTGCATCGCCGGATCCGAAGTGCAGCGCCGATCTCTTGCGGTTTTTCCGAGAGTATCAGGAGTTGTTTGCCCCCGATTCTCTGGTTTGTAATCTGGAGGGCATGTTGTGTGATGACATTTTGCCAAATACAAACACACCAGTGCTCTTTAATCACTCATCGGTCTTATCGGCCTTAATAGCAGCCAATACGAAAGTAGCCGCGCTGGCCAACAATCACACGTTGGATTTGCCGGAGTACTTCGACAATACTTTGAACCTATTATCTAACGCGGGAATAGCCTGGTGCGGGGCTGGTAGAACGCAATCTGAGGCTGAGCAGGCTATCGGTTACATTGACCGTGGTGTCGAGGTTGTCGTCTTCAATTTTTGTTGGGATTTCTTGTTGTACCATCAACGGAACCCGACCCAAGGCGTGTATGTGGGCGAGATTAACAATCTGTCTTTGATCCAGCAGGTCAAGAGGCTTCGCGAATCCAAGCCAGACACAAGAATTTTAGTTTACCTGCACTGGAGTATTGACCTGGAGACTTTGCCCTACCCGATGTATCGAAAGCTATCGATGGAATTGATCGATGTTGGGGCAAATGTTGTCATTGGAACTCATTCTCACTGCACTCAGGGAGGTGAGAAGTACAAAGATGGGTACATTGTTTATGGTCTCGGTAATTTCTTTTTGCCACACAATACGTTTGCAAACGGCAAGCTAACATTTCCAGACTTCTCTAGATTGGAAATGGCATTTCAGTGGGATCCAGTGACGAAAAACGGCTTTTGTCACTGGTTCAAGTACTGTAACGAAGATGGACGGCATTCACTCTTGCTGCAAGAGTCGGCCCCATTCGAAGAATCAAAACTATTAGAAGCACATTCCCCTTATAGTCAGTCGTTGGACGAGTACGTGATCTACTTCAAAAAGCATCGTCGAAAAAGATTCTTAATGCCCATTTATAAAGAGCCACGCGCAGTTTGGCGAAACGCAATCTTGACGCAACTCCTCAAGACTCGAGGGCGAATCGCGAGATCGCTAGCGAAACTGAAAGTCATCAAATGGCAGACCTAGCAAGTCGGTTTCGGGTATTTCAAGATACTTTCTGCACCTGCATTGAAATAGACGTCTTTTGCGAGTCAGCGAATTGCCACATGTTGTCAATAATCCATCGGAATCGAAACAATCAGAATCGATTTATCCGCAGGAAATTTTTGTAAGTAATTTTTAGTCATAACAATTTACAATGCGAAAAGCTTTAGAAATCGCCCGCGAAAAAGTGTTCTGGTGCAACGACGCCCTGAAGGGAGCTGCATTCCGTAGGCATTACGATGAAATTGCACGGAATTTGACGGCAGTTGAGCAGGACGTCTCTAGCCGAAATCTGCGGAAATTGACGAGCCTGCTAAACCATGCAACGTCCAGCGTGCCTTTCTATCACGGAATTTCTGCTGGTGCCAATCTTGAAGACTTTCCGATCGTCAGCAAAACGACCATTAGAGAAAACTTTAACGCATTCATTTCGAATGCGTTTACTGAGGAGCAGCAGATTGCCACAGTTACCAGCGGCTCCACCGGGACTCCTTTTAAGGTTCTGCAGCATCGAGACAAGAAAATTCGCAACCAAGCTGATACTTTATATTTTGCACGGTTGACCGGCTATCGCGTTGGTGATCGACTGCTGTACTTGAAAATATGGAGTGATAATAATCGAAAGAGCCAGTGGGCAAATTTGCTTCAGAACATGGTACCAGTTGATGTCATTTCATTCAATGATAGTGAGGTGGCACGCTTAGTTGACAACATGCAGCGTGACGGGTCGACTTATGCCATGTTAGGTTATTCGTCGGCGATCGAGCAGATATGTCGCTGGTTGGACAAAGTCGGGCATGGGCCAGTCCGAACCAAGTTATCGTCGGCGATTTCCATGTCCGAGACCTTGAACGACTACACCAAGCAGACGATTCAGAAATACTTCGGGGCTCCCGTGTACTCACGATACTCAAATCTCGAAAACGGCATTTTGGCTCAACAGATTACTGGCAGCGATTCGCGGTACCTGATCAATACCGCAAGTTATGTAATTGAAGTTGTGAAGATGACAAACGAAACGCCAGCCTCTCCTGGCGAACTGGGCCGCATCGTAGTGACTGATCTTTACAACAGACTTATGCCGATGATTCGTTATGATACGGGTGATATTGGTGCATTGTCTGAATCGAGCGATGCTTACGGGAATCGGTATCTGGATCTTGTGGAAGGGCGTAAATTAGATTTGCTATTTGCAACCGATGGATCACTGGTTTCGTCCTACATCGTCTACAAGAATATGTGGCAATATACAGAGATCACGCAGTATCAGTTAATTCAGTATGGCTCGAAGGACTACCTGTTCAAAATCAACATGGACGGCACTTTCGATCGAGAACAGAAGCTTATTGGCGAGTTCAAGCAGTATCTTGGCCAAGATGCCAACTTTCAAATTGAGTACGTCAAAGAGATTCCCTTACTATCGTCCGGTAAGCGGAAAAAGATCGCCAATACCTATCACACCTCTATTGCAACTACGTCTTCGCAACAACTCTGATCTTGATTCTTAGCGGCAACAAGATTGTTCTCTAAATCCTCTGTTACCGAACGGTTCCGCTGAGTTAGATTTGCATTATGCTGTTCAATTCTTTTCATTTTGTAGCCTTCTTCATCGTCGTCACGATGCTGTTTTTTGCGATGCCATATCGCATGCGTTGGCTACTTTTGTTGGTTTCGAGTTGCTATTTCTACATGGTCTTCTTGCCCGTTTACATTTTGATCCTGGGCGGAACTATTGTTGTTGATTACTTTGCTGGAATTTGGATCGAGCAGTCGCAGGGAAGCAGAAGGAAATGGTGGTTGATTGCAAGTTTGACCGCTAACATCGGCGTATTAGCGATCTTCAAATATTACAATTTTCTCAATGATAATCTTTCGGCCATCCTTAATTCGCTCGGCTATTTGAATCATATCCCCAATCTTGGAATGCTATTGCCAATCGGACTTTCCTTTCACACTTTTCAGGCGATGAGCTATACCATTGAGGTCTACCGTGGACATCAAAAAGCGGAAAGACATTTTGGGATCTACTCGTTGTATGTCATGTTCTACCCTCAATTGGTAGCCGGGCCGATCGAACGACCACAGAATATGCTGCACCAATTTCATGAGCAGCATAAGTTTGACTATCGGCGAGTGCTTGACGGTTTGAAGCTGATGCTGTGGGGCTTTTTTATGAAGTTGGTAGTGGCAGACAGGTTAGCTACATACGTCGACGCAGTGTACAACAATGTCGATAATCATTCGGGTACCTCTTGCATGGTTGCCACTGGATTGTTTGCGTTTCAGATTTACTGCGATTTCGCTGGTTACTCAAACATTGCTATCGGGTCGGCACGGGTGATGGGCTACGAACTGATGACCAATTTTCGAAGACCTTATTTGTCTCAGAGTGTGGCCGAGTTCTGGAGTCGGTGGCACATATCGTTGTCTACTTGGTTTCGAGACTATTTGTACGTTCCACTTGGGGGCAACCGAGTTGCCGTACCTAGATGGTATCTCAATTTGATGATCGTTTTTTTGATTAGCGGGTTATGGCATGGGGCCAATTGGACTTACGTTATCTGGGGGGCTCTCAACGGTCTGTATTTGATCAGCGAGATTATTTGGGGGAACCTGCGAGAAAGGTTGGGATTGAAATACGAAAATCCGCTCGCGGTCAAAGTGGTCGCCCCGGCAAAAATGCTATGGACTTTCGTGCTGATATCTATTTCCTGGGTCTTTTTCAGAGCCAGCAGTTACGAAGACGGATTATTGATCCTACAGAAAATGTTCAGCTTGTCAGGGCCGATTTTCCTGGACAAAACTGCGTTGGCCTATTCGGCGTTGGCATTGATGATTTTGCTTACCTGTGAACTGGGTAGCGAAAGAACTGGACATTCACACTTTCCGTTTGTTAGCCAAAACTGGTTTTTGCAGTCGATATTTTATTCCATGTTGATCATCATGATCTTGTTGATTGGCGTCTTCGATGGTCAACAATTCATTTATTTTCAGTTCTAAGCATGTTGAAAAGTAGCGTTCAGGCAATTGCTTTTTTGACTCTAGTGTTGGTCCTGGATCAGGGATTGGGCAGGTGGTTGAGGCATCTGTATTTAACTTCTTCATACGGCCAGTTTCAACATATTCGCCAGACGTTTGAGGCAGTTGAGCCAGAAATCTTGATCCTTGGTTCTTCGAGAGCCGCTCATCATTATGTTTCGCGATTGATTCAGCAGGAGACAGGTCTAAGCTGTTTTAACGCGGGTTTGGACGGGACTGAGATCAACTATCATGCAGCCGCCTATTACGCGAACGTAGCCCGATATCGCCCTAAATTGGTTGTCATTGACATCAATGAATATCGTTTCACTCTAGAGGGTACTGGGGAAAAAAGCTTGCGCAACGTGATACCCTATATGAAGCAAGTTCCAGAAGTCGCTCAGTTGTACTACGATTCGGATGATTGGGGATATGTGAAGTTGTTGTCTGCAATTTACCCCCATAATTCAGAAATCTTGCAGCTATTGACAGGGGCTCGAAGTACCGATGATCGAGAGTTGGGCTATGATCCTATTAAGGGAAAGATGCCAGAAGACGCGAAGCCATTCGTAGAAGATAAGCTGGCCTCGGCTACTCCTGACCAGAAGGCATTGAAGCAATTGGCGGATGTCTTACAGCATGCGCAGGCTCGACAAATCCCGATCTTATTGGTTCAGTCACCCAGGTTTGCGATAAGCCCTTCGAACCCGGTGGTCGAGCGAATTGGCAGCTTGGCGAACCAGTTTGGCGCTCAATTTATCAATGATATCAACTTGTCTGGAGTGTTCGACAGACCAGCATGGTTCAAGGATACTGCGCACTTAAACCATGATGGTGCAGTAGTGTTTTCACAGCATTTCGCTACGCAAGCAAGAAAAAGTCTGAATAACTAAATCACCGCAATGACTCGACTATTGCTATATATCAAGCATCGCTTGCCGTTTGTATGGAGATGGATTGAGTGGCTGAATGGATTATTATTCTATTGGCTTGAGTACAAGTCGATGATTGGCCACGCGCGGCAGTCCACGGCGGAGTACACCTTGGATGGATTTGGGTTCCGGTTGGTCGAGAAGTCCGACTTGACGCTTCTGCATGATTTATTACAACGTCAACGGAGCGGGCGTTTGGACTATTTTCGGCCCCATGAATTCGATTTGAGAAGCTTGACAAAAGCCTTAGATAATCCTGCCTTTGTGATGTTTGGAGTTTTTGCCGACCGGCAGATGGTGGGCTACTTTTTTCTTCGCTGTTTCTGGAACCGTCGTTGTTTTGTTGGACGTTTGATCGACGAACCCTACGAAAAGCGCGGAATCGGACGCGTCATGAATCAAATCATGTATCAGACAGCTTGGAGATCTGGTTTTCGAATTTTCACGACAGTATCCACTGAAAATACACTGGTTATGCGATCTCATGCCAACAATCCTACCGCTCGAGTTCGCAAGAGATTGGCAAACAATTTCCTGTTGGTTGAGTTTGTCCCGGACGAGAAAATAGCGCACGAAGACGCCGCTACTTCGGTCAAAGCGTATTTGGCTAAATCGGATGATATCGAGTCCAATGCTTCACCTGGAGCGGGCAAGAAGGCTTAAAGTAAGAATGAACTGGTTGCATCCTGGTTTGCCAATAAACGCTAGGCATCGAAAAAGATGCGATTCTTGATTCAGAATGGAATTTAAGGTGTCAATTTGTTGAGTTCGCGGCAGGCTGTTGCTAAACGACTTTTCGATGTTGTCCTGTCACTGATTGGCCTACTGCTGACTGGGTGGGTCATCGTTTTGGCCTGGATTTTGGCCTCTCTGAGCACGGGTGCCAATGGCATGTTTTCCCAGTGGCGCGTAGGGCTGGGCGGCCGATTGTTCAAAGTCTACAAAATTCGGACCATGCGACCACAGTCCGTTGCATCCGAAAGTGAGCAAGATGATGAGTCATGGTCGACCGTGACAACTGCCAGCGATCAACGGGTGACCCGGGTTGGTCGAATGATGCGCAGGGCTAAGATCGATGAGCTGCCACAGCTCTACAATGTGCTGCTTGGGCAAATGAGTTTCGTGGGCCCACGTCCTGATGTGCCAGGGTTTGCTGACAAATTGGCGGGAGAAGATCGTGTGATCCTGACGATGCGACCGGGTATCACAGGACCAGCCACTCTTAAGTATCGAAACGAAGAGGAGATACTGGCTTCAGTGGACGATCCAGAGACCTATAACCGCGACGTGATTTTTCCCGACAAGGTACGGCTGAATCGACAGTACGTTCAGAATTGGTCGTTTTCTCAGGACATTTGGTTTATTTGGCGAACCGTAAGTCGCATCGCAGGGGTCAAAGACTTAGATGCTGATCCTCTGAATAAGAAAGGTTAGCCGAATGGATGCCCGTAAAAAATGGATTAAACGAACATTTGATTTATGTGTATCAGTTTTTTTGATCTTAGTATTTCTGCCAATAATCATGTTGGTGGCGGGGTTGGTTTGGCTGAATTTAGGCAGGCCAGTTTTTTTTCAGCAGATACGTCCGGGATTAAGAGGAAGGCCATTTCAATTGATCAAGTTCCGTTCAATGCGGAACGAAGCGGAACAAAATGGTCGACCACTTGCCGATTCAGAACGGTTGACTACGTTTGGACGTTGGTTGCGTTCGACCAGCTTGGATGAATTGCCCGAATTGTGGAATGTGTTGAAAGGTGAAATGAGTTTGGTGGGGCCGCGGCCTTTATTGATGCAGTATCTGCCGCTTTACAACGATCGGCAGGCCAGACGACACGATGTGCGTCCGGGAATAACCGGTTGGGCGCAGGTCAACGGTCGCAACGCGATTACTTGGGAAGATAGATTTGAACTGGATGTTTGGTACATAGAAAATCAGTCGTTGGTGTTGGACCTGAGGATACTTTGGCTAACGATTTGGAGTGTTGTTAGACGACAAGGCATTTCAGCTCCCGGTCAAGCTACTGTGGATTTATTTCGTGGGAACATGTCCGATTTTTACAGCAAGACGGTCAACCAAGGCGACAAAATTTAGCAGCAGTACGCTACACTTAAGGTATGGAGCGGTTTTGACTTGAATAATTCTACAGGTAAGATACTAGACAAAATTGCATCGCACCTAAACGAGGTGTTGCGAGTGTCTGAGCGTCCGCCCGTAAACAGGCTGGAGTTGACAATGCGGTTGCGACAGGATCTTGGGCTAGACTCGTTGGAGTTGGCGGAATTGACGGTGCGGTTGGAAGCTGAGTTTGGTGTAGATATATTCCGCGATGGTCTGGTCAATACGGTGGCTGAGGTATTAGACCGACTGAAATGTCGCCAGTCGTAGGGTGACCTGCCATCCACGATAGCAGCCATTCTACTGAACTGTGGCGAAAATTTATCTGAAGTATTGGTGGTCAGTCGTAAGTGTCCAGTTCTCTCCAGGTAGCCGAGTAGTT
Source organism: Aureliella sp. (assembly GCA_044234105.1). GTDB lineage: Bacteria > Planctomycetota > Planctomycetia > Pirellulales > Pirellulaceae > Aureliella. The sequence goes on from JBIIJD010000022.1 coordinate 64,029, forward strand.
CCTTGTTGTTTTTAAGTGATTGTCAGCAGCAGACCGCATTCTCTTACAAGCAGTTGGTAAAGGATCTGCTGGCTGGTCGGGCGAATCCAGCTAGTGCCAGTGAGACTGGCAAGCTTTACCGACAACTCGTGTGTTGGTTGGGCCAAATCATTCGTCATTGTCCTAGGGTCGTATGGCCGGAAGAGTCGAATCTAGAGGAAATCTCCAACGCGCTTGAGCCGATGGGCGGGAAGAGTTTCGAGCCTTTACGGAGCCTGGAATTCTCTACTTCGGAAGGGCTGGGTGACTGGCAAAACCTTTTTTTACGTTCGACCAGTCGAATATTGTTGGAAACTTCCGGTTCCAGTGGTACCCCGAAGCAGATTTGGCACTCGATGTCGACACTGACTCAAGGTATACGCTGCTCGGCACATCATCGCTCGTCGGTCTGGGGGTTGACCTATCCGCTAGACCATTTAGCTGGCATGCAAGTATTGTTTCAATCGCTGCTCAATGCCAATCAACTGGTTCACCTTTACCGAGCCACTCATTCCGATGTGCATGATGCCATCGATTCGTTTTCGATATCCCATCTAAGTTGCACGCCGACATTTCTTCGGATGTTATTGGCAGATTCGTGTGTACACCCTTCGGTGCAGCGTCTGACGTCCGGCGGTGAGCGTTTGGATTCCAATTCGCTCCAAAGCGTCTCTCGGATGTTTCCCAATGCTCGCCTAACGAATATTTATGCATCTACCGAAGTTGGAGCATTGCTTGTTAGTCATGACGATGGATTTGTCATTCCTGAACACCTGGCAAGTAAGGTCCGTATTGTCAAAGGCGAACTCTGGTTGCACGAGAGTTTGAAAGTGGAAAAACAACTCGACGTGAACGAAGCGTCTAGAATTGTTGAAGACAACGATAAAGATGCCTTTTGGCCAACGGGAGATCAGGTCGAGGTGATTAGTCAGTCGCCGTGGAAGATTCGCTTTCTTTCGCGTTGTCACGAAGGATTTAATGTGGCCGGTTTCCGAGTGGATCCCGTGCGACTAGAGGCCATTGCTCGAAAGCACCCAGCTGTGGCTGACGCCAGATTCTATGGCATTCCCAACTCGATCACCGAGCATTTAGTTGCTTGTGAACTTGTGGCAACCCAAGGAAGTGTTCCGCCGGATTCAGCACAGTGGCAAGCTTGGCTGCGTCCTCAGGTCGATCGTCATGAACTGCCGAGGATCGTTCGCTGGTTGGAAAAGATCGATACTACCGATTCTGGAAAGGTCAGGCGAAACTGAATGCCGGAAGTGCTGTTAACTGGTGCATCAAGGGGGCTCGGATTGTCGGCCGCTAAGAAGTTGTTGAGTTCAGGCTGGCAGGTTGCTGCCGTTCAGCGGTCAGTTAGTCCAGAGATGGAGCAACTTGCCACGTTGTATGCCAACCAACTGCGGATTTTTCAATGTGATTTGACGCAGACTGAGTCATTGGAAGGACTCTTTCGTGATCAGTGGTTTCCGGATAACCGTCCGCTTGATGCACTGGTTAATAACGCTGCCCTTGCGTACGACGATATCGTGAGCAACCTGGATGTGGATCGTTTGGAGAAGATGTTCAGGGTCAATGTTACGGCAGCCATGTTGTTATCAAAATCTGCAATCCGCCGGATGCTTCTACATCGCAAGGTTGGTTCTTTGGTGCATGTCTCGTCGATCTGTGCGCATACCGGCTATAAGGGACTTGCCATGTATGCCGCCACAAAAGGAGCGTTGGAAGCGTTTTCGCGAACCTTAGCCAGAGAGTGGGGGTGTCGAGGGATTCGATCCAATTGTGTGGTGCCTGGATTTATGGAGACGGCAATGTCGCGAGGGTTGAATGCAGAGCAAAGGCAGCGCATTTATCGCCGCACCGCATTGCAGTCAGCTACTGACCCAGATTCAGTAGCCTGTACCATAGCATTCTTACTTTCGGACGACGCCCGGTCGGTGACGGGGCAGAATTATGTTGTTGATAGCGGAACGATTTGAACCTTGGAATCGGTTTTTCTTGTTTGTCAGTCACTATGAAGTGCTCTTTTTCTTCATTTTTTGGGAAGTCTCATGCGCAGAAACCTAGTCATCTTTGGGGATCGAACAGCAGCCGAAATGCTGGCCGTTGCAGAAGAGATCTGCCACGATCAGTTTGACCAAATAGAAACTTGTTATGTTGAGCCAAGCGAGGAGAAGATTGGGCGACATTGCGGGCTGTTGGATGACGACAAGGCAGAAGTTACCTTTATGATCGGTGTGTTAGATCTACCGCTGAAACTACGAATTCAACAGCACTGCCAAGCGCGCGGGTATCGCCCCTGGACCCTAATTCATCCCTCAGCTTACGTTGCCACGTCGGCCCAAATTGGTCTGGGCTGTTTTATTGCGCCGCATGCGGCTATTGGAATTGGGGCTGTGATTGAAGACCACACCATCGTCCATTTTCACGCGTCGATTGGCCATGGTTCGCATTTAGGGCGTCATTGTGCCATCTTGCCCGGTGCGAGGATTAGCGGTCGAGTCCGTTTAGAGGATGGAGTGTTGGTTGGTTCGAATGCATTCATATTCCAAGGAGTGAGCGTGGGAGCGCATGCACAGATAGATGCATTGACTTATGTTAGAGAAGATGTGGCCGAACGCCGAGTGGTTTCCGTGCGACGTGGGGGCCAAGGTGAACTGCACTGAAACTTTGCTGAAATTCAATCGATTGTAAGGTACACGACAAGACCATGAGCAACACGAAAATATTCTTATCCCCGCCTTGTATGTTAGGCAACGAACGGCAGTTATTGTTGGAAGCCTTTGATTCCAACTGGATCGCGCCTCTGGGGCCTCATGTCGATGCCTTTGAGAAAGAATTTGCTGCGTGTGTGGGGATGCCTCACGCAGCCGCACTCTCAAGCGGAACCGCCGCGTTACATCTGGCATTGTTGGCCATGGGGATCAAGGCTGGCGATGAAGTAATCACCTCATCATTTACCTTCGCTGCGACGGCCAATGCCATCACCTATGTGGGTGCCAAGCCAGTCTTCATCGATAGCGATTGGGCCAGTTGGAATATGGATCCAAACCTGCTGCGTGAAGAATTGTTGGAATGTCGTCGACGCAATCGTATGCCGGCCGCAGTTTTGGCTGTGGATATCTTGGGCCAGTGCTGCAACTACACGGACATAGTTCAGATTTGCCAAGAGTTTCATGTGCCCTTGTTGGAGGACGCTGCCGAGGCGCTGGGGGCCACTTTTCAGGGGCGTCCGGCTGGTAGTTTTGGAGAAATCGCCTGTTTCTCATTTAACGGAAACAAGATTATCACCACCAGCGGCGGAGGCATGCTTGTTGCGCGAAACGCTGAATTAGTCAAGCACATCCGGTTTTTAGCCACGCAGGCGCGAGATCCGGCCCCCCACTACGAACATTCCCACATCGGGTACAACTACCGGATGAGCAATCTGTTGGCGGCGGTCGGTAGAGGGCAGTTGGCGGTTCTGGATGAGCACGTTAGGCGTCGACGCGAGAATTTCCAAAGGTATCAAGATTTGCTAGGGGATAGCCCTGGAATCCAGTTCATGCCAGAAATTCCCG
>JBIIJD010000023.1:0-66816 GCA_044234105.1 Aureliella sp.
TTTTATGTCTCCCGAACAGGCTGCCGGTCAAACAGGCATGCAGAACGAGGCAACCGATGTCTACTCGCTGGGTGCGGTCCTGTACGCAATTCTAACCGGGCAACCACCGTTTCGGGCCGAAAACGCGCTACAAACCTTAATGCAGGTGATCCACCGCCCTGCCCCGCGACTGCGCACACTACGTCCAGACCTGTCGAAAGATCTCGAAACGATCGTGGAAATCTGCCTGAATAAAGCGCCTCAACAAAGATACCATTCGGCCAGCGCTCTGGCTGACGACCTGGATCGTACGTTGAAGCGACTGCCGATATCGGCCAGACCTATTCCGACTTGGCGACGCTACTGGAGTTGGCTGCTGGGCGTTCCGATCATTGGCGCGGTTTTAGATAACCGAGTAGTTGAACCTACGGCAACGCATCGCTGGGTACAGCGTGGCATCTTCACAACCATCTGCCTAATGATTCTTGCCTGGCTTTTACTGCTTGTGCCTGAAAGCGTCTGGTTCAAAGAGCGGATGCCAAGCGTGGTACGAGTCGCCGCTGGGCTCGAGGGAGGTGATTACAGCTTGGTGGCAAGCGTATTAGCAAAAGCGGTTTCGGAGTATTCCGGCAAAAAGGTTGAACTGCTGAGCACTCAGGGGTCGGCGGAAAATATCGAACATCTGGGAGCAGGACTGGTCCACTTAGCGCTTCTACAAGCCGATGTCGTGGGAGGTTCCGATGTTGCGGTGGTCGCGCCACTGTACTACGAAGTTGTCCATGTACTTGCTAGAACTGGCAGCCAAATCCAGGATTTGGCTGATCTGAAAAATCGCCGCGTCTACGTGGGTCAAGCCAAAGCGGGCTCGCGTGTTACTGCCAAGCGATTGCTAAAATTCTGCGGTGTGGATGTTCAAGATATGACGCTGGTCGACACGCTAACCGGCGGCCTAACAGTCGACAATTCGTTCGATGCGGCAATTCTGGTTAGCCGCATAGGATCATCCGACGTGTTGACAGCTATTCAATCGGGTCAGTTTCAATTGCTCGATATCCCCCAGGCTTGGCAGTTCGCTTTGGCTGAGCCGACGTTCCATCCCATCCAGTTGAGCAGCAAGGAATATCCCGCCGGCCTGAAATCGGAAGCGACGATCCGTACGGTGGCTACCACCGCCTATCTGGTCTGTGACCAGCAGGCTCCCGACATCATGGTCAGCCAAGTGCTGAAGGGACTTTACAGTCCAGCCGTGACCGCTGTGGGCATCTTGACTGCCGAACAGGCGGCTCACTGGCAAGGGATTGCCTGGCATCCGGCGGCGCGTGAATTTTTTCAAGCCTACCGAGGCGGCGATAAGCTGTAAGAGTTGAATTCTGGACTTCATGACTAGAAAAAACCCCCGGGCCGCTCCTGGCAGGAGAGGCTCGGGAGACCGGAGGTTTGTTGAAGTTAGGGAATCATGTTAACGAGCCGACATAAAATTGGCGGGCAATTTCGTGTTCCAACCTGACGATCCGAAAGCCATTGGCCAAAGGATTCGACGGTCAGTTGCGACGCAAACTTTCACGCGACTCACGACAACCGTTAAGTTCTCGGGGCAGCGCCTTTTTTCGCTGCGAAAGGTTCATGGGACTACCGAACCTCGGGACGCGATATAATCCGTCAGTCCGATGTTTCATACACCCCGTTGGAAAACTGAACCATCATCTCAGGTGACATGCGACACGTGAAAAGCTCAGGCTTTGCCTCCAGGCCGCTCTGCTACAAACGCTTTCATGCTGCGATAAACCAACTCGACTTGTCGATTCGCCGGTGCGGGCGGACCATCCATATCTGGAAAAATATCCAAGGGTGAGTCCGCAGAGGTATCAAACAACAAGCTCCATTTAAGCCCTCGAGTCTGTTCCGGCAATCGGAAGGACAGCGTTTCGGTTGTTCCGTTGAACAGGAACATTAAATCGCGTCCTTTACCCTCTGGATCATCGGCGACCAAAGGAGCCAGCAGCCAGCAGATCAAACCGCCACTGGGGTTCTCCCAGTTAAACGGCAAGCCCTGATGTCCATACCAGTTCACATCGGGAACACCGCGATCATCCACAGGGCGACCAGTCAAGAATCGCGCTCGTCGGATTGTGGGTTGGCCTTTGCGCAGCTTGATCAAGCCTTTCACAAAGTCCCTTACGTGTTGATGGCGTTTCACCAACGACCAATTGAACCAGGAGATTTCATTGTCTTGGCAGTAGGCGTTGTTATTGCCTTGCTGCGTCCGACGCACTTCGTCTCCCATCACGATCATAGGAACCCCCTGACTCATCAGGAGGGTCGCAAACATATTCTTGATCTGACGCACTCGCAAAGTCTCGATAGGCTTGCGGCGAGTCGGACCTTCTACTCCATAGTTGTCACTACAGTTGTGGTTGTCCCCATCGCGATTGCTTTCACCATTAGCCAAATTGTGCTTGTCTTTGTAACTGACCAAGTCGTTCAAAGTAAAGCCATCGTGGCTAGTGATGAAATTGATGCTGCAGTAAGGCGCGCGCCCAGCGTGTTCGTACAGATCAGACGACCCGGCCAGCCGAGTTGCCATGGGACCTGTGAGACCACTGTCGCCACGCCAGTATCTGCGAACATCGTCTCGATAGCGACCATTCCACTCAGCCCATCGCAGATCGCCAAAGGCACCCACTTGGTAAGCCCCAGCGGCGTCCCAGGCTTCTGCGATGATCTTGGTGTCGGCCAGCATGGGGTCTTCCGCGATCAATTCCACCAGAGGCGGATTAGGCATGAGATTGCCGTATCGATCGCGAGAGAGAATACTGGCCAAGTCAAACCGGAAGCCATCGATGTGGTAGTTGTGTACCCAGTGCCTAAGGCAATGGAAGATCAACTCCCGGACAATCGGGTGGTTTCCATTGAAGGTGTTACCGCATCCCGAATAGTTGCTGTAGTGACTGCCACCGCTATTCAGAATGTAGTAAACCTGATTCTCGAGCCCTTTGAAACTGAGTATCGGCCCGTGTTCATTGCCCTCGCAGGTGTGATTAAAGACCACATCCAGGATCACTTCGATCCCAGCGCGATGCAGCGCTTTGACCATCTGCTTGAACTCGACCACTTGCGCCCCAGGCTGGCTGCTGTGAGCATAGCCACGATGCGGGGCAAAGAAAGCCATCGGATCATAACCCCAATAATTGGGCAGCTCCGCATGGTTTCCATGGATATCCAGAATCGGAAACTCGTGAACCGGCATCAACTCAACCGCCGTGATCCCCAGGTCCTGTAAGTAAGGGATCTTCTCGGCCAAGCCTAGATAGGTCCCACGATACTTGACTGTGGAAGACTCATGTTGCGTAAAGCCGCGCACATGCGTCTCGTAAATCACCGTGTCGGTCAGTGGACGCCGGATGTGACGATCCCCCTCCCAATCGAAGTAGTCGTCTACAACCACACACTTCGGTGGACGAAGGATTCCATCGGTGCTCTTTTGAAAGCAACCCGCCAGCGCTTTGGCATACGGATCGATCAGTCTTGTGCGGCCATCAAACCATTGACCCGATTCCGGATCATACGGCCCGCTGGCCTGAAAGTGATACAGTTGTCCTGGATTCAGGCCGGGAACAAAAACGCTCCAGACATTCCCCCAACGATCCGTATCGCGATCTAGTTCGATGCACTCGGCCGGTTCACTATCATCAACATGGTCGTACAGCAGGACTCGAATCGCAGTTGCGCTGCGACTGAAGACAACAAACTGCACTCCGCGCTCGCTAACTATCGCTCCGTACGGTAGTGAGTACGTGAACTGTAAACCAGGATGCGGGTGGCGCATAAGCATGCTTCAAAGAGCCCTTCTATAACGAGTAAACTTCCAGTTGACTATCGTGACAAAGGAAGCATACCACTCGCTCAAGAACAGCTAGGAAATTCTTAAAGCAACCGCGAGATATTTTTGCTTCGCAGCGCTTGAAAATTGGACCAACAAAAGCCTAACGACCAGTTAAACTATTCCGACGGCAGTTAACTTCTACCTTCCCGGCCTAATGAGTTTAATCAAGTTAAACTGTAGCGGTTAGGGGTCGGCGCATAATCAGGGAAATTGCGAGCTCAATTGTTATCGACTCAAAACGGTTCAGCGAGTCGCTACGTACTGATAAACGGCAAGAAAATGGCAGCTTGCCGCAAGTATCACACAGAAATGCCAGGCGGCATGCAGATACCTTAGCTTGCGATCATTCATCAACAGGGTGATGCCTAACAAGTAGATGATGCCACCGGCTGTCATCCACCAAAGCAGCCCCAGAGGCACTTTGCCAATCAAGCCTAGCGAGGGCAACCAACCCAACAGCAGGTAGGTCAGGGTACTCATCGAGTTCACGCGATGGTGAGCGATTACCTTAGAATGAAATCCGATGGCAGCCGCGACCCAAATGGCCAATAATAAAGGGGTTCTTACGGGATCTTCAGCATAGCGCCATATCAACGGCGTATAGGTGCCCGATATCATGACGTAGATCAAACCCTGGTCCCAGGCTCGTAGTCTGCGAAGTACATAGGGATTGTGTATCAAATGATGCGACAGAGCCGAGACAATAAACACGGCGGCAGCAGAAAACACAAAGACCAAACAGGTAAATGCGATCATCACCGTTTGTCCAACGGCTGCACGAGCCATCACCATGGCTCCCAAAACCGCAGCCAGTGCTCCCAGACCATGACTAAGCGCATTAGCCCATTCCTCGCCGTGCAGCAACGGCGGCGGTTTGGTACAGCCGCGATGAATTGGACCCGTGCTTGATGAGCCGCTCAAGTGAAAGTTGGCCGCTTCCCGCACCATACCTTGCGTGAGGTCGCTTTGGGCTATTGTAGATCCTTGACCTGCATCCTTCGCACCTTCCGCACCATGCGATGTTCTCATAGGTATGACTCCTGAATCCTGTTCCTATAGTCCAGATACGCGTCTTTCGTACGCGAAACACGGTTGAACCAATCACCATCATAGTTTAAGCATCGTCCTAAGGCATCCCTTCAGTTCGCTGAAAGTGTATGACAAATTGCCGCGATAATCCACAAAATGTGCATATTCCCTACCCCGGTTATTGCGACCAGTTTTGCATCGCTGCAATCAGTAAGTAGATTGAATGCCTATGATTGAAGGCTAAGGACAAAATCGTATCGGCTACCATCCGGATTTCAGCGGACTTACTGGTCGCTGAACTGCAAAGTGGGCCAGCAGCATCGCACGATTACGAATTGCTGATCAGGAGTCATCTCGATCGGTAACTGAGCGACTCCGGTTGAGTCGACGCCGGTAAGCGGCCGAAGCCAAGACGACCAATAATCGTCGATGGCTTTTCCTCGGCTGGGCAATACCAGAGGGTGAGTTATCCGCCTGTAGCCCGAGGTATCCGTCAGCCACAGGGTCTGTTGATCGATGATGACCGTAACCAGTCCATACTCAAAAGCCAATTCTTGCAAGACCTCTAGAAGTGTTCGATTCCGTGTGACGCTCAGCACCCCCTCGTTCGGACTCAAACCCAACTGCGCAAGCGATGGCCAGTCCACCCAGCAGTTAATTCCGGCCTCTACGGATATCTGAGAGATGAAGCTGGCCAACGCTCGTGGTGCCGACGTGGTTGATTTCAATTTGGCTTGCAAGCCTGGCACGCTGCCAGCGGTCACCAGTTCCTGCCTCAACTGAGCATCGTCGTATTGAAGGAACCTTCTAGCCAGCCCTTTTTGCCGCCGCCAATTCTCCAACAAACGCACCACAGTGAACCAGGTCGCGACACCCTTCTTTTGGTTATCCCATCGCAGCACGCCTGAATCAATCTGCAAGGACGCTGAATGATCTGGAAACAAACGACCTAGTGCCTCCGCTAACCACTCCGTTTGGTCTGGGCCAACTAAGTCTTGGATCTCGATCGAAAGGGGTAATCGCTGCTGGTCAGGCGAAGCAGCCTGCACTCGCCAATACTGATTGTCGATTGAATGTATCTCCAACCCTGCCTTTTCAGCGAACTGCTTGGCCAGTTTTTCGGCCGGACCTGGTTCTAAAATCATGTTTAGCTTTGTGTTGCGGTCTAAGCCAACCGCCGCCAGTGAATCCAAATCGACCTGCGTTGGAACACCGGTTACCGTACTCAGCACACCAATCGCTCGAGGCAGGGACACTGCATCCAATCGCAAACCGCGCACCCATCGCTCGCCGGCCACTTTCGCCAGGTCGATTGGCGGTAACGCTTTGTCGCCGTTCTTCCCTGCCAAGCCCAACTCCTGAGCGGTCACTGGAGGACGATCTGGCACCACTACCTGCTGTGGCATACTGAGTGCGAAGGGTTCTGCAATGACCGCGTACAGTTCTTGCAACTGCTTGGGGAGCGCAGCAAACTTATCGTTTGGTTGCTGCTGGCTAGGCGGCACAGGTACTTGAGCATCCTCAACCGAAGCCGAGGCGGTGTCTGTGGGTGACTCGTCGCTAGGCACTGTCAGTTCAACTGGCTCAGATTCCGGCAATGCCTGATTATCTCCACCAGCTAATGTGTCGTCGGCCGGTGCGTCTTCGCCAGGATAGGTCAATTCGATCAGCGGCGCTGGATCGGTTGGCTCGGTTGCCGGTGCAGACCTTGGCTCAGATGGTAGCTCTACCTTCAGCTCGGACGCATCACTTTCCGGCGTTGCAGTGACGACGGGCTCGCTTGCTAGCTGTTTGGGTTGCCGCCCAATGTACCATCGAGAAAAGAAGAAAAAGGCTAGAGCTGCCGCAACGATACCAGCGGTTCCCAGAAAACCGACCAACAGGATTTGCCGTCGTCGATTGGTATTGGAACTGGTCCACGAATGATCAATGGCAGCTCGCTGAACGTTGCCCTCAAACACTGGAGGCACCACCTGCCCGGCATCTTCAGTTACACTCACGCCCTGCTGGCTAGGTTGTTCCTGGAAGTCCAACTCAGTCAGATCAAAGCTGTCTAATTCGGCGGTTGAGTTGTTGGCGATGCGATCACCATCGAGCGACTCAGTTGTCGATCGATCCATTGAGCCAGACAAGCCAGCTTCAAGATCAATGCCATCGCGAGTCAAAGCGGCTGAATCGATCGGTTGCTGGTCGCTAGAAGCTACGCGGATTTGGTCAGCCGGTGCAATCAACACGATGGAATTGCACTTTGGGCAGTTTGCAAGTTGCCCAACCAACTCGGGCCGTCGCACTCGAATTCGGCTTTGACAGGTTGGACAGACGATAGTAAACGCATTCACTGTCCGTGCCCCTGAGAAAAATATACCGTCAGATCTCTCCTAAACAGCATACGCTGCTGCGACCCAAAGAACAATCAGCGCAGCAGCCCAAGACCGCTTCGCACCGATTCAGCTATCGACTTTTTGGGCTCGGGCACATCGGTACCCGACATATAGTCTCTCCATGCCTGCATGTCACCGCCATAGTCGCGGCCAGTCAGTTCCGTTAGGGATCGAGTAGCCTGAAACTGGAGTGCCGGACTACGATCCGCCAGCATTTCGGTCAGCGCCGCACGGACTTCAGGTTCATCGAACTTGGCTAGGCTCTTGAGTGCCGCTTGCCGAACACTAGTAGTTTCGTTGGCATTGTTGGCTAAAGTCAGCAGCATATCGCGAGCAGCCTCGCCTTGGAGGTTGCTCCACGCCGTGCAGGCTGCCAGCCGAACCTTTTCCGAAGCATCGGTTGAAGCCATATTCAAAGCGCGTTGTGTGGTTTCACTAGGAACCGAAGCGATCACCCGTACCGCCTGAGCACGCATTTCGGGACTGGGATCTTTGGCGATCAGCTTTTCCAAACGGCTCAGCCAATCCGCCTGCGTGGTCGGCTCCATGGTTGGCAGTGTCTCCGCCAATAGTTCCAGTTCGTCAACCCGTTCCAAGAAAGTCGTTCCCAATTCACGATCCTTTTGCCACTGAGCGCGATAGTAGGGATTAGCCCGCTTCATCTGGTACAGGACCCCATCGGTACAGCCCGCCAGCATTAGCAGACCCATTAAAACGACCAGCTTTCGTATCATGTTCGTTACACTGCCGTGGAAAAAATGAAATTTGTCAAGCGAAGCAAAAGGTGTTTAGAGCGGTGCCATTGCCTTCTGCCCCGAAGCGGCGCAACAGGTTCTGAGAAAGGCTCTACGGTTCTTCGGGACGATAGCAGAACGCGCTGGCGGTCACCAGATCAAGTCGGACACAAGAGAGCTAGCAAAGAAATCAGGCCGAGGTAAACTGCCCCAGCGAATTAAGCGGACGGCATCAAGGGCAATGAGGGAACTGTGCCTATTAACCTGCCTTTTCCAGTCCACTTGTTGGCAGCTATCGATTTTTGAGAATAAGTGCTGCCGCTCTTTGTTTCCTGAGTTCGCTTCTGTTCAATTTTTCGATTGCAAAGGATCCGAATCGAGTGTTGAGCTTGATAATGGCACTCGAGTTTGCGATGCCTAACGTGTCCTTTCTTTTGATGCTCATCTTGTTGGAAAGGAGTTCTTTGTTATGATTAAGTGCAACTTGAGACCAGATTTTTCGTCGAATTGATTGAATCTATAGAATTGCTACCTTTGCGGTAACTCATTGAAATCGAGATCCACTTGATACCACTCTTGGCGGTGATAGCGTTAGCGGTCTGCCTGGTCGGAATCCTATTCTTGCTAAGTGGTTACATCTCGTTGTGGGTTCAAGCCTATGCTACCGGGGCGAAAATTCCGTTTTTGAATCTGATGCTCATGTCATTGCGGCAGGTTGACCCCAGGACCATCGTGCGTTCCAAAGTGATGGCTGTTCAGGCGGGGTTGCCAGAAATCCCTACTAGCGAACTGGAAGCGCTGCTTTTGGCAGGAGGTGATGTGCCTAGAGTTGTGCTTGCCATCATTGCTGCCAGCCGAGCCAATATTGACCTGACCTGGGATACCGCTGCGGCTATCAATCTGGCGGGTCGCGATGTGCTCGAAGCGGTGCAAACCAGTGTGATACCGAAAGTAATTCAATGCCCCACACCGACGTCAGATTCGACAGATAGCCTTTACGGAGTTGCCAAGGATGGCATTCAATTGAAGGTTCGAGTTCTTGTGACCGTCCGCACGAATCTTTTGCAACTGATCGGGGGAGCTACCGAGGCGACGGTGATCGCGAGAGTTGGCCAAGGGATTGTTGCCGCCATTGGTGCCTGTGAAAACTATCGACAAGCGTTGGCAGACCCTGCCTTGATATCGCGACATGTGGCCGCCAAAGGACTGGATTCGCAGACGGCTTTTGCAATTGTCTCAATCGACATCGCAGACATTGATGTGGGAGAGAACGTTGGGGCGCGTTTGAAAATTGACCAAGCTGAGGCTGATATTCGAATTTCTCGCGCCGCTGCTGAATCTCGTCGCACCTTGGCACTGGCCCAACAGCAGGAGATGGTTGCGCTGGTTAAGCAGCAGGAGGCGCTGCTGATCGAAGCCGAAGCGCTCATCCCGCCTGCCTTAGCCGAATCTTTCGGCAGAAGCCAACAATGGTCTAGTCTCAAGATGTCTTCAAACGATACTTCCGTCCGAATTTGGCGAACGGCGGATTGATCCGTCTACACCAGTCACAATTAGGGAAAATAGATGGCAAAAGATCGAAATACGATGGCAAAACGTCAGCGTGAGGTGGAAAAGCGCGAAAAGGCGGCTCGAAAACTCGAAAAGAAAGAGACTCGCAAGCGAGAGCGCGACAAAGATTCAGATGATTCGCTTCCTGTGGACGACGGTGAAACTCGCGTGCTAAGGCTCTTCAAACGGTTCTTAATGTCACCAGGTCAAATGCTCTGTTTGACCAGTGCGGATGAGGTCTGTCTAATGCCCGCCCTGGAACGTCTCATTCGATCGGGATTCTTGATATCCGAAAAATTCAATGGAAGTTATTCGCTGACCGAAGAGGGCTATCATCTGATGAAAATTCAGGAATAGAAATTGCTTCACCCGATGCTAATGCGGATGAATGAATGCTACTGAGCGACTGTGGACCCAGCCGTGTTTTGATCGAACAGCAGATTCAGCCTTGCCAAATCGTCTTCGCTCCAGCCGCTGGGCTGGGTTAGCCCCAACCAAGCTGCGATGTAGTCGCGGTGTGCATAGCTGTGTCCGTAACCCATCGGGGCTGTCCCGACGATCATGTCAGCGGCAAGCTGAAGCATGGTGACTATAGGAAACCACTTCAAATCTGGCGAAACATCCGGCCCACGCTGACCAATCATCCACTGGGGACGCCGCCATGCAGACTCTGGTTCAAAGAAGACAATCGGGTCGCTGGGATGCTGAAGAAAGGCGATCCGAAATGAACTCCAAGGCTGCCCTTCCTTCTGATAACTACCATGTTGATTCATGAATCGAATCACGTGTCCGCCACGGACTTCAGGCAGCCAGGCAGGCGAGTCTCCCGAACGTTGCCGAGTGGCTTGACGCCATGTCTTGTGCAAAAACGGCGGACCGCTCCACAACGCCCCGTCAAATGGGTCGTCGATAATGTCAACCAACTGAAAGGACAGATCCGAGTTGAATGAGCCCAAGCTCAAGCCATGAAGATAGAAACGTGGGCGAGTGTCCTTGGGCAACGCTCGCCAACGGCCATAGATCTTTTCAAATAAAGCTTGAGCCATCTGCATCCCGTATTCTGCGTCGGTCAACAGGGTCAAGGGACTGTTCAGATACGAATACTGCACGGCAACAGTCGCCAGATCGCCACGATGGAGGTATTCAACCGAATCTTGCGAAGCTGGGTCGACCCAGCCGGTGCCCGTCGGCGTCACAAGAAGCAGCGTCGACCGCTCGAACCCCCCGACACGAATCAGCTCTTCCAACGCCAATTGCGCGCGCTGTTCAACGGATTCCGCCGAGTTGAGTCCGACATAAACGCGAATTGGAGGTGGGCAGGGCTGGCCAAAAAATCTCTCCAAATCTTGAGCATTGGGACCGCCAGCTACGAATTGTCGTCCCTGATTTCCCAGGTCGCGCCAATCTACTAATGAAGCCTGGCTTCCAGTCTGCCAATCTGAGGTTGGCATAGGCGATTGATCATCGATCATTGCGTCCAATCTTTGGAAAGACCGATCCAGAACAAACATTGCAAACCGAATCAACACTCCATTGGCAATTGCCCAAATCAACCAAAGGCATACGATTCCAGAAATCAACCTTGCCGCCCGCGGCTGAAGGAATCGTTGGAACTTTAGAGACAAAAATCCGATCGACCCTCCAATTCGCCTGAAAATGAACAATAGCAACGCAAATATTGCGATGGAGATGCAGCCTACCGTCGGCGGATGAGCGGTAGTTAGCGGGTCCAGCTCCATCAAGGATCGAATCGAATTCTGCCACTGAGCGGCCCGCCACAGAGATGCGACCATCATCATCGAAGTCATCGCTAATGCGACTCGAACGACAATTGACCTGACGCGATCTGGGGCCATCGGCAATTGTAGATAGTTCCAAATCCAAACACCGGCAACCCCCAGTCCATAACCAGCCGATAGCGCAATTCCAGAAAGCAATCCTTGAATTTCTGCGGGTCGAGGAAGTAGTGAAGGCGTTAGAGAAGCGGCAAAAAACAAAACTCCCACCGCCAGACCAATCGAATGCAAACGGTCAATCTGCTGCTTCAGCAGCCGGACACCAACTTTAGATGCGTTCATCACTAATCTATAACCGCTTTGATTTAAGGTAATTGAACGGAACACTGCTCTTTCAGACGAAGCAGAACACTTTGATCACGATCTGAGATTGAGATGTTAAGAGCGGTAGAAATCTGGATGATCGGCGATCGCTCCTTGAATCCCGCACACCCGGGAGGCTAGCTTCACTCCGGCTTCCAAACTCTCTTGTGGCGACTGAGAATTCAGAATACCAAAGATGACGGCGGCCGATAGAGCATCCCCGGCTCCAACCGTGTCCACAAGATTGATGACCGGTGCCGCTTGAACCTGGACGAACTGATTCTGGCAGCCCAACCAAGCTGCACCCTGCTGCCCGGCTGTAATCCAAAGTTGTTTGATGTCGTACGCCTGCATCAACTGTCGACCGAGTTGCCAGCGATCCCGCCAGCTCTGGGCCGGCTCCAATGACAGTTCGATGTTCTTTCCTGTTAGTTGCTGCAGTTCCACGTCGTTCAACTTGACGTGGTCGGCACCAGTCAGTAGAAAACCGGCCCACATTGGATCAAAGTGGGGCATCCGAATATTCACGTCAACAAAAACGGGACAAGTCGCCTGTTGACGCAGAGCCAGGATCGTGCTTCGTGAGTTTTGATTTCGCAGAGCCAGTGAGCCGTGATACAGCAAGCCAACCGACAAACTGTTCGGCCAATTGCTTTCAAGGGACAGGTGATCAAAGGCGACGTCATCCCAGAACTGGTAGGCGGGCTCCCCATCCTTTGTTTGAATGTCGACTCGACCCGTTGGATGCCTGCTATCGACTTGCAACCCAACTGTATCCAATCCCCATCGCTGCATTGCTTGGAAGACCTGTCGCCCCAGCGGGTCATCGCCAACCGAACTGACCATGCATGGATCCAATCCCAACCCTTTGAGATTCCAAGCAACATTAAACGGAGCCCCACCAAGCACCTGACGATCTTGGAAACAATCAAATAGAACTTCACCCACAATCAGTGGACGAGCGGGGACGGTCATCATACTTCTTCAAATTCAAATTGGTGCACACGAAACTAAGGATGTCGCTTGATGAAACACTTTTCGTACCCAAGCCATCACTAAGCAGAGTCTCGAAGTACTTAAAACTGTACCACTGGGCAAAAACACAATTGCGTCTCGGCGCGGTTTTTTACTACGGGAAAACTTTTATCTTTTTGTGAGTTCCCAAAGATTGTAGCAAAGTGCCACCCATCATCAAAGATGCTAACTACCACTAAAAATAGGTAGCCTCGGGTGTGAACAGTCGTACCTCAAGTCTATAATTTGGTTCCAATTAAGCGGGCCGTTCCATAGCTCAAACTGAATGAGTACTTAAAAAGTTAACAGTCCGAGTTGGTTTTGATTTTTCGGTGCCGTCTGACTACAGGTTTTTACGTTCGATGCTTCAACACTCAAAGTACGAGAAACTGGGGTGCCGAGCGCTGGTGGTTACGCCGGAGAACATCGCTTTTGAGTACGCTTTGGCGGGACCATTCCAGCGGCTACCGGCTCTGGTTCTGGATTTTGTCCTTCGCTGGGTAGTATTCATCAGTTTGATGATGGCAATCGGTTTAGTGCTGGGATGGCTTGGTTTTTTGGCACCGGTGGAAGATTTGTTGGGATTTTTGATGCTGGTCAGCTTTTTCCTGATGAGCTGGTTCTACGGTATTTTCTTCGAGACCTATTTTAATGGACGCACGCCTGGCAAGATGCTGATGAAGTTGCGAGCGATCAGCGTTGACGGCAGACCGATCAACGGCGTCCAGGCAGGCCTGCGCAATTTACTGCGCATGGCCGATTGTCAATTGATGATTTCACTACAACTGATCGATTCCGAGTTCCCGCCGGCGTACATCATTCCCACACTTTCGGTCGGGCTGTTTACGATGCTTCTGACCACTCGCATGCAGCGATTGGGGGATCTGGCTGCTGGAACGATGGTTGTGTCTGAGGCTCATCGACCCATCGCTACCAGAATTCAGCCGGATGATTTGCGAGCCTTTGGACTAGCCGATCTGATTCCTGCAAACTATGTCGTGGGCAGTTCGCTTGCTCGCGCCCTTGGCCAATATATGGAAAATCGCAAGCGTCTGAACTCACTAAGGCGCGAAGAGGTAGCTGGGCATGTTGCCAAACCACTGATCGCGAAGTTCCAGTTGCTGCCTGACACTAGTTCAGATCTACTGCTGTGCGCACTGTACGTCCGTACTTTTTTCTCTCAACAGCAACAAGATGACGGCTTGACGGCTATGCGCGCTAGCCAGTTGCGAGTGAATCTTCCCAGTGTCCCCATTGACAATGGAGTCTCCACAACGTGAAAAACGTAGACCGATTGAATCAGCGCCAGGAGCAATGGCAGCGACTTGAGAAACTGCTGGAGCAACTTGGCAAGCGCCGTCTACGCGGCGCGCCAGGCACATCGCTGATGGAGTTGTCTGACCTTTACCGATCCGCATGTGCCGATTTGGCCATGGCTCATCAGTACCGCCTGTCACCGGAATCGGTCAGCTATCTGCACGGGCTAGTTGGTCGAGCCCATAACGCGATTTACCGCTCGCGACGATTTCAGTACGCTCAGTGGTTCGATCTGATCTTTCGTCAGGCTCCGCAGCAAATTTTCCTGGATCGCTGCGTACATATCTGCGCTATTTTATTCTTCGGGCTGTTCTCGCTGTCGGCTTACGTCGCGTTTGATGAGGAGCAGTTCCCCGGAGTGGCCGAACGGCTGCTTGGTGCCGATCAAGTGCAGACGATGGAAGAAATGTATGAAGAAGTTGATTTTGGAAGCGGAATCGACAGCAATCTTGCCATGGTGGGCTTTTACATTCAGCACAATACCGGGATTGGATTGAGCTGCTTTTCCACCGGGCCACTGATCTTTCCAGGATTGTGGACTACCGCCTACAACGCAACGGTACTTGGTGCCACCTTTGGCTATATGGCTAGACCTGACACACCGGGAGGCGACAATTTGCTGCATTTTGTCACTGCCCATGGGACTTTTGAACTAACAGCCATTGCCCTAGCCGCTGCCGCGGGCCTGCGCATAGGTTCGGGCTGGTTGATCACTGGCGGGATGACACGATTGGCATCGCTTCGACTTCAAGCGCTTCGGGCGGTGCCTATCATGGGGGCCAGCGGAGTACTGTTTATATTGGCGGCTTTCACCGAAGGATTGATCTCACCCAGCGGATTGCCCTACCTGGTCAAGGCACTGTTCGGGATGTTCGCAAGCACTTTACTGATGTTTTATTTCATCATCCTGGGGTATCCCACGGGGCGGTCTGATGCAGCTTGACCGAACAGAAATCGAGATTCGACAGCGTAGCGCTTTGGAGCTGCTGGATTTGAGCCTGCGAGTCTTTAATCGCCACTGGGCACGACTCATTCTAGCGGGTGCGTTGCAGGGACTACCCATGATGGTATTGAATTTGTCATTGATCGGCTGGATGCTTTCAGACGAATCGATTCTGATTGCCGACGGACAAATCGATCCCATGACGGCTGTTGGCAGCCGATATTTGGCTCATCTGATCGTCTTGTTTTGCTCGCAGTTGCCGCTCATGTTTCTTCCTGTTACTTTGCTGCTGGGAGCCCAGGTTTTCTACCAACCTCTTACAACTGGCCAGCTACTGGCACAAGTTCGGAGGCTGTGGATACCGGTGATTGGAATCCTGGGCTTTTTGCGTTTAGGGCTGGTGCCGCTGCTGATGGAGCCTCTGGTGGACCGCAGCGTCGAGTTCGATGCAACGACCGAGGTCCTGACTCTGTTCGTTTTCTTCCCGTTGGCACTTTTTACTCGGACGTTCTGGCCATACGCGCCTGAGATCATTGTGCTAGAACGCTGTCCATTGCGATCAAAGCAGGTCGGCACTGTTAATTATTCCGCTCGGCGACAAATGCTGCACGGCAGTATGGTAGCAGAGAATTTAGTTTACTTCCTTCAAGCCGCGCTCTTTGGTGGTCTGCTGGTAGCAATGCTGATGGGCAGCACTCTATTTGTTCAGGCCATGCTAACGGGAAGCTGGCAGTTGAACTGGGGCATGTACGTGATCGCTTTTCCTGCCTGCCTTTGGCTAGTTGGCATTTTTATGAGCGTATTTCGTTTCCTGACCTACATCGACACTCGTATTCGACTTGAGGGTTGGGAAATCGATTTGATCATGCGAGCCGAGGGGCAGCGTCTGCTGGATACGATGCAACCGACTTCGGGAAGGCAGTTATCGACTGAAGGAGCATCAACCGCATGACGACACGCTTGTCACGAATCGCTCGACTCGGTTGTATATTGCTGCTTTTATCAGCCGTAGACTGGCGTGACGGCTTTGCCGAACAGTCTTCCTCTACAGCTCAAAAAGCGGTGCAATCTGTTGGGGCCGGTTGGTACAATGGCAAGGAGAATAGCTTCAATCCTCCTGGGTTTCAACCTCCTGCCGATCATCCGCTTCGCAGCCAAGGATGGCTGGCAAGGCCAGAAAAAGAAAGTTGGCAATGGCCAGAATGGATACGCAATTGGTGGTCTAGCTTGAGATCCAGCATGAGCGGCTTTGGGCAATGGGTTGCCTATCTCTTGTGGGTTTTGTTGACCGTCGCTGTTCTGGCCTGTATCGTGCTTCTACTGATGCATGTTCACCGAAGTTATCGTCCGGCTACCATGCACAATGACATCCGAAAGATTCGAATCGATCCAACACGTGTCGATGCGCTGCCCTTTACGGTACAGCATGCAATGACTGGCGATCCGCTGGCTCAGGCTAAGCACCTGGCGAGTACTGGCAACTTTGATTTGGCAATCATTTTTTTGTATGGATATCTACTGCTGGCCTTGGATCAGGCTCGAAAACTTCACCTTCAAAAAGGCAAGACCAACCGCATGTATCTGCGAGAGATGGAGGGCAACGCTCCACTGGCCGCTCTGGTGGAATCTGTCATGGAAAAATTCGAGCAGGTCTACTTTGGCAAGCACTCGATCGACCAGACCAGTTTTCAGCAGTCTTGGTCACAACTGGATCGATTCCATCAGTACCTGCACGGGGAAGGTCTCCAAGCTGACAGTCAGGTTGTTCCGACGGCGGTTGCGGAGGTGGCTTCGTGAGACATGCTTGCCTGTGCTGTTTCAGTCATCGAGAGTTCTTCCATGTGCTGGGGTGCGTCGCGCTGCTGACAATATGCGGATGCGGTGGCTCCGACACGGCGCATCCCTATGGGGAGATCAAAGGATGGCATCTGCTGAGTAGCCGCAACGCTTTGGGTGTTCATCGACGAATGTGGGAATTGAAAGGTGTCCGGTGTTTAACGCCTCGCAAGCTGTCCAATCGCTTGGATCAGGTCGATGTTATCGTACTGGTCTCCCAAGAGTTTGCACCTCCAGGTCCAGAAGCCCGAAGATGGCTTGAACAGTGGTTGCGCTCCAATCCTGGAAGAACAGTGATCTACTTTGGACGTGATTTTAACGCTAACAAATTTTACTACCAGCAAACGCGGGCTCATTTGACGGCACAACAGCAGCAACTGGCGGATCTGGAAATTGCTGGGATCGAAACGACAGAGATCCAGGGACGCCTCGAATCTTACACGGAGAGCAACTTCTGTGATTGGTTCTACCTGGACGCAGATCGACCTGAAGCCGTCGCGACACAATGGACTGGACCTTGGGTTAGTGAATTGCCCAGCCAGGCTGGCTGGCCACTGAGAACTCGCCTGATGCCTCCCGACAATCGATACAAGGAGAAGCCGCCCAGTTGGATTCTCGCTTTGCCAGAGGTCAATCCACTTGCGCCGGTTGATGGAGAATCTGAGGAGTCATCCGAACAAGAGGAGCCTTTGATTTACAGAAGCCTTTGGCAACAAGATGAGGTGGATACACTAGAGAAGTGGCAACAGTCGTTTGATCAGATGCTGACTGCGGAGGTGCTGCTTCAATCGCCGGACGTTGGACCGCTGGTCTTTCGCCTGCGGGATCAGCAGCGACTGGGTCAGGGACAGATCATCGTCGTCGCCAATGGAGCGCCATTTTTGAACGCTAGTCTGGTCGAACCCGCATTTGGGCAAGTCGCGCAGCAGTTGATTCATCAGTGCTTGCCGGCAAAGCGTGCCGCTTTCATCAGCTTTGGAAGCTCGGGGCTGTTGGTTTCCAACGTGGATGAAGCCGATGAACGCGAAGCGGGTTGGGAGGCTCTCACACAATGGCCCATTAGCGTCATCACGATGTCTGCGGCAATGCTTGGGCTGGTGGTTTGCGCTTATCTTCTGCCAATTCTCGGTCGCCCGAGACAGTACCCACCGCGCTCGGTCAGCGATTTTGGCATGCACATCGATGCCATTGGACAGATGCTTCACGAATCTCAAGATCTTCAGTTTGCTCAGCAAGCGGTAGGCAACTATTTTCGAGACGTTCGCAGCGAGCAGCCGCCTGCCTGGCTAGGGGACGAACTTTCCCAAACCAACCAAGTAGCGGCTGCCGGTGGTGAATTAACGACCCAAAGTCCTCCAGCGCGTTCAACCGGACTGCCAACCACAGTCGCCAAGGAAGTCGGCATCTACCTGAAATAAATGCGTGCAATGCCGCGGCATGCAGTTGAATGCAGGCAATGAACTGTTATAAATCTTTTGAGGGAAAGTCAATTGGTAACGTCCTGGCAGTCCTTGAGGATGCTGCGTGACTTGTCATCGTGCCAGATTGACGGATTTATCGGTACTAACTGCAAGATTGCAGATGTTCTATTCCGATGGAATCAGGAAGATGTATTTTGCCAGAACAGACGCCTTCAACTTCTCAACTACCTGGTCTTTTGCTGTCCAAACTACCTGAACTGTAAAATCTAATCATGAATCCACTGATTGCCGAAGATTTGATTGCTCCCAATTGTGGGCTACTTAGCCTTGACTGCGAGATTCACCGGCATCTCCATTTTACTCTGGGGCATAATACTAAATCGGCCAACATGCGCTATCTCTATCGAGCCTTGGCAATTGCCGTGCGAGATCGATTGATTGCTAGTTGGAACGCGACTGAACAGCGAATCGCCACCAAAGCGAATCGAAAAGTCCACTACCTGTCTCTTGAGTTCTTGGTGGGTCGATCCCTTTCCAATGCGGTACTCAATACAGACTTGGAAGAGACCACGCGAACGGCCCTGCATGAGTTTGGTGCCACTTTGGAGGAGATCGTCGAACGCGAACGAGACGCAGGGCTTGGCAATGGTGGTTTGGGACGTCTAGCCGCTTGTTTTTTAGACAGTTGCGCCAATCTTCAGTTGCCAGTCCGAGGCTACGGTATTCGATATGAGTATGGCATGTTTCACCAGCGGATTGAACAGGGCCGACAGGTCGAAGAGCCGGATCATTGGCTGTTGTATGGAAACCCTTGGGAACTAGAGCGAAGCGAGTCGACCCGACGCGTAAGGTTCTACGGCCGCAGTGAACTCTACTACGACGCTCAAGGCGTGCATCACTGCAGGTGGGTCGATACTGCCGATGTCCTGGCAGTTCCGTTTGACATGCCCATTCCCGGCTTCCGAAACAAAACCGTCAACACCTTGCGACTTTGGAAAGCGGCTGCAACCAACGCTTTTGATTTGAATGAATTTAATGCAGGTGGTTACTCCGAAGCGGTAGCAGCCAAGAATATGGCTGAAAAAATTTCGATGGTGCTCTATCCCAACGACTCGAGCGAAAACGGCAAGGAACTGCGACTCAAGCAACAGTACTTCTTAGTCTCTGCCAGCTTGCAGGATGTCTTGTCGGACTGGGTTGAGCGATACGGCCGGGATCTCTCGCGGTTTGGAGAGGCCAACTGTTTTCAATTGAACGACACTCACCCTGCCTGTGCAGTGCCCGAATTGATGCGACTACTAATGGATGAATACGGGCAAAGCTGGGATCAGGCTTGGAAAATTACGACTCAGTGCATGGCTTATACTAACCACACCCTTTTGCCCGAGGCGTTGGAGCGATGGTCGGTTCGGTTGTTCAGTCGTTTGTTGCCCCGTTTGGCCGAAATCATTTTCGAGATCAATCGGCGCTTCCTTCAAGAGGTGGAAGCTCGTTGGCCAGGCAACACTCAAATTCGGGACGCCATGGCGATCGTCGAAGGCGGCGATAATCCTCACTTCCGTATGGCTTACCTGGCGATCGTGGGCAGTTTTTCGGTCAATGGTGTCGCGCAACTACACACCGAATTGCTCAAGTCGGGACTGTTCGAAAAATTTCACGAGATGTGGCCGGACAGGTTTAACAACAAAACCAACGGAGTCACTCAGCGCCGTTGGCTAGCGCACTGCAATCCCAAACTAAGGCTACTGATCACTTCGGTCATCGGCGGCCAATGGGAAAAGGATCTCAGTCAGATCGAAAAATTGCGACCCTTGGCAAATGATCCCGCGTTTCGCCAAAAGTGGCAGCAGGTCAAAGCGGCCAATAAGACTCGACTGGCACGATACGTAGAAGAGCGCACGGGAGTAGTCTTTCCGGAACAGGCTCTGTTTGACGTACAAGTCAAACGTATCCACGAGTACAAACGTCAGTTGTTAAACGTGCTACATGTCATTCACCTGTACGATCGCATCTGTCGTGACGACACGGCAGGTATGGTGCCGCGCTGTGTTCTGATCGGCGGCAAGGCGGCGCCCGGATACTTTGTCGCCAAGGTGATTATCAAGCTGATCAACAACGTAGCCGCTGTAATCAATAATGACCCGCGCGCCCATCAGTGGCTCAAGCTTGTATTCTTGCCGAACTATCAAGTGTCGGCCATGGAGGTCATTTGCCCTGGCACCGAACTGTCCGAGCAGATTTCGACTGCAGGCAAAGAGGCTTCTGGCACCGGGAACATGAAGTTCATGATGAATGGAGCACTGACGATCGGCACGCTGGATGGAGCCAATATCGAGATCCGCGAAAAGGCTGGAGCGGAGAACTTTTTCTTGTTTGGCCTGAACGCTGCTGAAGTAGTCGAGGCGCGTATGAGCTATGATCCAGGTCGACTGATCAGTCAGGACAATGAAATTAGGCAGTTGATGGAATTGCTCGAAGGCGGTCGATTCAGTCAGCATGAACCCGGAATCTTCGACGTGCTGACCGGAGGACTGCGGAACCCGCAAGACCCATGGCTGACCATCGCCGATTTGCGCAGCTATATCGACGCTCAACGTGAAGTTGCTAAAGCTTACCAAGATAGTGATAACTGGAACCGCATGAGCATCATCAACACGGCCAGCAGCGGATGGTTCTCCAGTGATCGTACGATCCAGCAGTATGCAGATCAGATCTGGAAGGTCGGCCCAGTCGGCAAGAAGTAGTGAGCTACGCAGCAGCTCTAGGGGAAAGCGCCCAAAGGCTTTACTTAAAGGTTGCCTAACACGCAGGGCTTACCATTGGTGACATGGAACCAAGGAAGGCAACGGCATGATTGCCTCGGGAGCGTTCGTTTTCGTATGGGCAAAAGCGCGTTTATGCAACGGATTTTACGTCGTGGCGATGGATGAATATTGCTGGCATCGATATGATATGGGTTCGGTTGTTCCGAAGATGCATTGATTCACGAAATTGCCGCCTTTGCGAAACGGTACAAACCCACATTCCTTGGATGCCTTGGCCGACTGGTCATCATCGGCTTGTGGCATGTTGTCGTACCCTGTTCACCCTAAATTAGAATACTCGTAGAAATTCACCATGTCGTTATTTCCACGCTGCTCGGGTGTCCTGCTACATTTGACCAGTCTGCCAGGAGGCTATGGCGTTGGCGACATGGGACCGTCAGCATACGAGTTTATCGATTTCTTGGTTGATGCCGGTCAGCAGGTTTGGCAAATCTTGCCGTTGGGACCTACCATTCAGTGCAATTCGCCCTACAGCAGCTACTCAGCGTTCGCCGGTAATCCGCTGCTGATCAGCCCGATCCAACTAGTTAAAGATGGTTTTTTAACGCCTGACGATCTGGATCAATTGCCGCAACGGGAGTCGCTGACCAATGCCGACTTTCAATCGGCCACTGAAATCAAAGATCGGATGCTTGACCTGGCTTACGAGCGTTTTCGAGTTTCTCAGGCTTGTACCGAAATCGACGAATTTGAAGCCTTCTGTACTTTGCAGCAATGGTGGCTACGAGACTTTGCGCTGTTTGCCGCCTTGATTCGACACTACGGACATGACGGATGGACTCAGTGGGAATCGGGTTTGGTTTCGCGTGACCGAGCCACTTTGGCCAAATGGTGGGAGCTTCTTGTCAAGGAGATTGAAAGAGAGCAGTTCATACAGTACCTGTTCTTTCGTCAGTGGCGACAACTGAAGGAGTATGCCAATCGCAGACGCATAAGAATTCTGGGCGACATGCCTATCTTTGTTTCACACGGCAGTGCGGACGTATGGTCTAATCAGGCAATCTTCCATCTTGACAGGCGCGGCCAACCGACTGTGGTTGCTGGGGTGCCGCCGGACTATTTCAGTAAGACTGGACAGCTTTGGGGAAACCCGCTGTACAACTGGGATCGCTTGGCAAACACCGACTATCGCTGGTGGATACAACGGATGCGATCGGCGTTTGAAATATATGACCTGGTTCGAATCGATCACTTTCGTGGATTTGAAGCCTACTGGGAAGTCCCGGCTGGCGCGGAAAACGCGATCAATGGTCGTTGGGCACCCGGTCCTGCCGCCACGTTCTTTGAATCGGTGAAGCGTCAACTAGGAGATCTGCCGATTGTGGCCGAGGACTTAGGGCTAATCACACCCGGAGTGCATCAATTGCGAGATCGATTTGGCTTGCCAGGGATGCGAGTCTTGCAGTTTGGCTTCGACTCACCTAACGACGGATTCCACCGACCCGAAAATTTTCCGTCCAACAGCGTAGCCTACACGGGGACTCACGACAACGAAACGCTGATTGGCTGGTATCTTGCCAGACAAAAGGCCAAGTTGAAAGACGGTTCTCGCGATCTGTTGGATCAATATCTTTCCGCCGACAGCCAATTCGACTCGATTCACTGGCAATTGATCACGATGGTCATGAATTCAGCCAGTCATACTGCGATCGTTCCGCTGCAAGATATTCTGGGGTTAGATAATTCGGCTCGAATGAACCTGCCTGGTACAGCTCATGGAAATTGGCAATGGCGGGTGCTGCCGGAGCAACTGAGCGATTCCGTGGCCGCTCACTTGCGAGTGATCACCGAACACTCTGGCCGGTTGCAGTTGGTTTACGCAGTTTAACCGCTTCGACGCCTTCATGAGCCCAGCCATTGTGTCTTTGGTTGAACTTCATCCAGCCAACTGACAATCACAATGCCTTTTGTGGGTTCTTGTCTTGGTAAGCTTGTCCTACAGGAAATGGAAGTGGTTGGCCAAGTAGGCCAGCAACCACGTTTCTCGCGGCTCGTTCTGCCATCGCATCTCTGGCCTGTGTCGTGGCGCTTCCGATATGTGGCAAAAGTAAACAGTTTGGCAGTTGGTGCAACGGATGATCCAGCGGCAATGGTTCAGGCGTACATACGTCTAAACCAGCGGCAAAAATTTTTCTGGTCTGAAGCGCTTGCACTAGAGCATGTTGATCGATAATTTCTCCGCGAGCCGTATTGATCAGCACCGCAGTGCGTTTCATCAACTCAAACTGCGGAGTAGAAATTAGATGCGTGGTTTCCTGGGACAGTGGAACGTGGATGCTAACCAGGTCGCTTTCGCTGAGCAACTGCTTGAGCGTCACGCACTGTGCCGATAATCGCATATCCAGATCGGGTTTGGGCTGACGCGCGGTGTACAGGACTCGCACAGACCATCCAGCAAACATACGCTCGGCCACCGTTTGCCCGATGCGTCCCATGCCAACGATACCTAGAGTTTTTCCAGCGATGCTTTGGCCTAGCCAGCCCATGGGTTCCCACGTTCGCCAGCAACCCTGCTGAGCGTCCTGAAAGGCGGACCGAAACTGACGGGCGACTGCAATGAGCAGGCCAACTGCTACGTCTGCGGTGGCATCGGTCAAGACGTCGGGAGTATTGCCTACGGCGATCCCCCGAGCGGCTGCGGCTGCCACTTCGATATTGTTAAATCCCACTGCAAAATTGCTTACTACTCTCAGTTGCTCACCCGCAGCTTGCATGACTTGGTCGTCGATTCGATCACTCAGCAAGCTCAGAATTCCAGAGCACCCGGCCACACCTTCCAGCAATTCCGATCGCGTTGGAGGCAGATCCCCAGCGTGTACTCGTACTTGAGCCACCTGTCGAAGCAAATCGATGCCAATCTTAGGTATCTTTCGAGCCACATAGACCGTGGGTTGTTCTGCCATCGCTATTACTTCATCGTGAGGACTTTTTGCCGCCAAGTCATTGTCAATCGGAAAACTACCCAAGCGGCTTTGGAGGGCATTGTATTTGACCTTCGACCACCGTCTACCACTCTTGAATTTGCGGTATTGTAAAGCCTCAACGCGACGGCACACGGAGTGTGACTGCTATTTTTGGGCTGCCGCCTGCTTCACTGGATGTCGGCTTAGACTTGTGAAATTGACTTCAGTTTTCCACAGAGTGGCAACGCCAGGTGGCAGTACCGACTGGTTGAACATCTCAGCAAACTGCCCCGAATAGCCGAATTCTCGCGAATTCGTCTGTAATTCGATGGATTTTTGAGTTTCATTAGGTACCATAACGCCAACAAATCCCCTATTTGTTGCAATCGCTATATTCAACCCAGTTAGCAAAAACGTCTCTTGCCGGGTTTTTACGTTGAGCGATTCAACGCCCGTTTCAATGTTCAACAGGAGACCCATTTGATGAAACGATTGAATTTCTTGTTCGCGATGGTGCTATCGTCAGCAGCAGCGTTGAACGCATACGCCGGTTGCGGTATTTGTCGCCGTGGCGGATGCAGCGATCCTTGTACAGCCAGCGCTTGCACTGGTGTCGCCTATCACCAAGGCTCGTGTGGTGGTTGCGCTTCGATGAGCGGCGTGGTGCATTCCGGATGCGGAGCAGCGGCCGCTGGCGGTTGCGCCAGGAGCGGTACCGTAGTCAACTACAGCCAGCCAGCCATCTGTGCCGCTCAAATTGCTCGAACCGATCTGATCGATTGTGGACCAGTCGCCTCGTATCAAGTTGTTATGCAGTCGGAATACGTTACCGAGTCACGTCCTGTTGCCTATACAGAATACACCACAGAAACTCGCTACCGCACTCGAACCGTATCGCGACAAGTTCCCGTGGAAGTTCAAGATTATCGAACGAAGACTGTCATGGTTCCAAAAACCGAAACCAAGACCGTTGAATACTCCGTGCTGGTGCCCAAAAAAGAAGAGCGTCAAGTCGACGTGACTGAATCGGTCCCAGTGTGGAACGACGTGACTGAGAATTACACTGTCAAAGTTCCGACCGTGGTAGATGTTCCCGAAGAGTACACCGTGCGTGTCCCAACTTTACGCGATGAACCATTTACCTACACCGTTCAGGTCCCTCAGACTCAGACGAGTCAGCGAATTCAACGCATCACTAACGCAGTTCCCGTAACCAAAACACGAACGGTCAGCGTTACTCGACCTGTAACTAGGACACAAATGGTTACACGCGATAGCGGACATTGGGAAACTCGTGTGGAGGAAGTCGGGTGCTCCGCAGCCTCAACCAGCTCGGCCAGCATTTCTATTGGCGGATGTGGCACAGGGACCACCTACGTCAACGATTCAGGCTGCGGTTGTGGACAAGCAACCTACAGCTATTCAGGTTGTGGCGGATGTGGACAAGTGACCTCCAGTCCTTGTGGCAGTTGCGGTGGATGTGCCTCCGTTTCCAACGGTTGTGGTAGCTGCGGCGGTTGCGGTCAAGCAGCGGCCAGCCCATGTGGTGAAGGCTGTGGTTCGTCGATCAGTCATGGTGGAATCAGCGGCGCTAGCGGATGCGGCGCACCTGCTCCTCAAACGGTTACTCGACGAGTTTGGGTGCCCAACGTGGTGACCGAAGAGGTGGCTGTTGTCGAAAATGTTACCGAGAAGCAAGAAATCGCTTACACCGCCTTCGAGCAGCAAACGACGGAAGTTCCCTACGAGTGTGTTTCAGTAGTGTACGTTCCTGAACAGCGCACTGGGACTCGCAAGGTTGTCGACTATGCCACCGAGACTCGCACGCGAAATCGAAAGGTTGTCCAGTACAACGACGAAAATCGCACGCGTACTCGCAAAGAGCTAAGCTACAAGCAGGAAACTCGTTCGCAAACGGTTCCTTACGTTTCTTACTCGACTGAAAAGCGAACCAAGGAAGTCAGCTACACCTATAATGTTCCTGAGACTCAAGTGGAACCCGTTACCACGACTCGTTACGAGACAGTCCAAGAGGAAGTTTCGGAAGAGTATACCGTGCAGGTACCTGTGACCAACTACCGCGAGCAACAAGTTCAAGTTTGCCGAATGGTTCCCAAATTGGTTCCGATCACGATCAACCCATGCCAGGCTAGCGTAAGCGACAGCTCCGTCAGCTATGGCAACGGCGGTTGCTCAAGTTGTGGACAAGCAGCATCGGGCTGCTCCAGTTGCGGAACACCTACGGTTGCACCTCCGCAAAGCGGCTGCAGCAGCTGAACTTGCGGCAGCAAGTAATCTGTGGTCAAAGACAATTTGCTGACCCGTTTCATCGGCTTGAGAGGCAACTGCTTTTCAAGCCGATTTTTTTGTGTACATTCGAGTTCAGATTTTTGAGCGGGGGCTGACACGTTCCGGACACAGTCTTTGGAGTGCTACAGTGTCCTTTGAGTTCACCCAAGCTGGAAAGCATTCAAGCTGGACAAGTATGAAGGAATACCACTGCGTTATCGTCGGCACCGGATTTAGTGGTATCTGCGCGGCAATCAAACTGCAACAGGCCGGCTACCCTGACTTTTTAATGCTGGAACGAGATGCGGAATTGGGAGGTACCTGGTGGAAGAATACCTATCCAGGAGCCGCCGTGGACGTCGTATCCCGACTCTATTCTTTCTCGTTTGAAGACTATGACTGGTCCCGCTTATACGCGTTGCAGGCTGAAATCCTGGATTACACCAATCGGATCATCGACAAATACGATTTGCGTTCCAAGGCTCGGACAGCTATCACCATTCAGTCCGCTCGATATCTGGAAGATGAAGGCAAGTGGCTGATCGAACTGCAAGATCAAGAGCCGCTCAAGACACGATTCCTGATCAACGCCACCGGTGGACTCAGTCAGGCCCAATTGCCCGACATTCCGGGCATTGCCGACTTCCAGGGAAAAACTTGCCATACGGCTCAGTGGGATCACTCGACAGATTACACCAATCGCGTGGTGGGTGTGATTGGCACGGGAGCTAGCGCCGTGCAAGTGGTCCCCGAACTGGCGAAGAAAGCTCGACGGGTGCTGGTATTTCAACGCACCGCGCACTGGATTTTGCCGCGTCCAGATCGTGTACTCAGCCGCATCGAGCGCTGGCTGTTGTCCTGGAAGATTGTCCATCGAATGGTTAGGCTGCGGCACTATGTTGGCAACGAACTGCGTGTGCTTTTGCTGTCCAAGTTCCCATCGTTACTGTTTATCTTCAGTCGGATGGCTAGTCGACATTTGCGAAGGCAGGTGCCCGATGCTCAGTTGCGGCATCAGTTGACTCCCAATTTTACGATCGGCTGTAAAAGAGTTTTGGTAAGCAGTGACTACTATCCAGCATTGTGCAGCGACAACGTGACTTTAGTGACTCAGCCAATCAGTCATATCGCCCCTCAGGGGGTGGTTCTAGACAACCAGCAACAGTTGCCAGTTGACGTATTGGTCTTAGCCACCGGTTTTGATGCTACTGGAAAAGTGGTCCCCTATCCTGTAGCAGGTCGCGACGGCAAAAAGCTATCAGATTACTGGGGGGACACACCACATGCATACTGTGGGTCAACGGTACCTGGATTCCCTAACTTTTTATTACTGATGGGTCCCAACACAGGTACGGGCCACACTTCGGTAATCTACTTTATTGAATCGTCCGTTCGATATTTGGTCGACGCTATTGACCGTGCCAGTCGTGGTCAGTGGAAAAGCTTTGAAGTGCGAGAAGATGTCGAGCGAGAGTACAATCGCTGGCTCCAAAAGAAGTTGAAACGAACCGTCTGGCAGGTTGGTGGTTGCAAGAGCTGGTACCTGAACAAGCAGGGAATCAACACCACTTTATATCCGGACTTCAGCTTCATCTTCCGCTATCACACTCGAAAGTTTCAAGAGAAACTGCACAAAATCGAGTGATTAGGGAGCGTTCGTCAGCAAACTACCGAACTGGCCATTCGACTACTTGCCAGAAAGTTCGACTATCGAAACCATCTTCACTGAACCGTCGGCTACGCGACTAGCTACTTGTTGCACAAACTGCCGATCGGCATCGCTTAGCCGTCGCATCGGGACCTTGCAGTAGTTGCCATTGGTCTTTAGCAGGCGGACATAATCGGCGTGGATTTCGGCAAGTTTAGCCTCGATATCGAAGTTGCCAGTGTTGTCGCGCCATTGTCGATAAGCGTTGTGACTGACCATTGTGGCATCGGATTCGATCGCAGATTGATCCTTCTGTCTCTTGCCAAAAAGGTCATCCTCTTCTGCTGGTGCCGGAGTGGCATTGTTCTCGGGCTGGCTGGCTGGGGTACCAAACAGGTCGTCATCGCCTTCCGCTGAAGGCATCTCTGGGGCAGGCTGCGAGGTAGAAGGCGCAGGTGAGCCAAACAGATCATCATCCGACTTGCGCTGGTCTGCGTTTGCTGGTCCAAACAGATCATCGTCAGTAGCCGTTACCGCAGATGGCTGGGCTGTTGATTCGGCTGCAGGCTCGGCAAACAAGTCGCCGCTGCTGGCATCGTCGGTACTAGCCGCTGGCGCGTCCTGATCGTTCGTCGATCCAAACAGGTCGTCGTCACTGTTAGATTCTGTTGGAGCCGCTGGCGTGTCAAATAGATCATTGGCTGGTTCCGCTGGAACGGCAGGTTCCGCCGGTTGATCAAAAAGGTCTGCTTCGGGTTGTTCGGATGGAGTTGCAGGTGCGTCGAACAAATCGTCTTGAGGCATTTCGCCTTCAGGTTGCGCGGCGGCTTCGGGCTGATCAGCCGGAGCGGCAGGCGAGCTGAACAGATCGTCCTCTAGAGCTGGCGCAGGTTCTGGCTGCGTTGTCGATGGCGCATCAAATAGATCATCGGATGGTTGCTCAGGCACTGCTGGCGTATCAAACAGATCGTCGGCGGGCGGCGTTGATGGTGCTTCGGTTTTCGCTTCGCCAAAAATATCGGCAGCACTGGGCTCGACCGGTGCATCGGCTTCTACGGCAGGTTCCTCTGGAACAGCAACAACTTCTGCGGGCGGCAATGGCTCTGGTTCAGCTATATCTGGTTCAGGCTGGACCGGTGGTACGATTTGCTGAGCCGAACTTGTTTCGGCCGTATCAGAAGGGCTATTGTCAGGTGTTGGCTCTGGCGTGGCTTCTGCTGAAGGCTGATCGATGGCGTTAGAATGAGCCCGTGACTGTGTCTCTTCAGGTGCGGGAGTTGGAATATGGCTTTGACCTGAGTGATCTTCGGCATGAACGACGTCCGACGCAGCCGATCCACAACAATCAGGCACCACATCAGTGCCTGGACAGCAGCCTGGCTCCGCAGGCAATACAATCGTCTCACACGCAGATTCGGTATCGCAACCTGAGCATCCACAGCTCGGCTCAACGTGGCAGATCTGAATCGGTTCGCAGCAAACTGGACGGCATTCGCTTCGCTTCTTCAACCAGCAGCGCAACCCTCGCCCAGCCCATGCAGGATTGAAAGTAACAAGAACAGCTAGGGTCGCAACCAAAGCACATCGACTCCAATAGTGCAATTTCTTGGACATGAAACGATTTCTCCGCGAAACCAAAAGCTCAAAGAAGGAATGTTAGGAACTGTCAACGAATTCAGGCTCGCCAAGTCCTTCGGCAGGAATTGGCCAAAACTTGTAGACATTATGCTAGTCTTACTGATCGGGATAGACAAGCAATCTGGGGATAGATTTTCTATTCGTAGTTCTAGAAATTCTGCATAGTTTTTAACGATTGAAACGATTTTCTGGGTTCGCAGCCCTGGGGAACTGAATTTGCTTCCGGCCAAAGCTGCTCCCTGACACGCGACTTTGCCAACAACAATCAAATGTGGTGAAGTCCCAAATTTGAGGGCTACACTTCGACTGCCCTAGCCGATTTTCGGTTAGAATGAACTCACCAAACGACTGTCGCAGTATTGTAGCCATTCACGGTTTGAAGCATGCGATCGATGATTTGTCTTGGAATACACAGGGTGGCTGTGGTCGAGTGTCATGAAGATTCCGCAATTAGCAACCCTCCTAACCACTACGCGCCAGCTTATTCGCTGGATGGTGGGGGACTGGTCCTTGCAGCGGAAAAGCCAGTTATTCTTGGGCGTAGCGCTAATGATCCCCATCGGCATGTCGTTTTGGTTTTTGTCGCGAATCGTAACACGAGATTTGGTCAGAGACACGATCCGACAGTCGGCTCGCGACCATGCACGGTCCGTTGTGGCTTGGCGACATGTGACCAGCCAAAAATTCAGCCAAGCCGCAGGGTCCTCCAATTCGACGGAAGCGGCTCCGCAGGGTACTAACACCGATCACCCAAATCGGCCGCTTTTCGAACCACAGGTTTACGAGATCTTACGATCCCAACTGGTCGACACTCCCTATTTCAAAGACCAGTTTTTGATGCTGGATTCCGAGGTGATGCATGAAGACCTAGCCTCAGCCAATTTACCTGCGACGGATGCTGAGCAGCAGATCCTTGAAAGACTAGAAAGCAGATACCGTCAGTTGCTCAGCCAACATCAGGCGGCAAAAGCAGCCAAGGAGTCTGAACCTAAGTCTACTAGCGACCGCAAGAATTCCGCTGAAGACCTATTCGGTACGCCGTTTACAGCCAACGTTTATGCCGAAGCGGGCCCTGTGTTCGAACCAAAGGATTCACCCGAAGGCGGTTGGTACGTCTACTATCATGTTGTTCAGTTTCCAGGTAAATGCATGATGTGCCACGCTCGCGATTTGCGGTATCAGGCAGAAGAAATTCCGTTTCGCGTGGTTCAAATAAAAATTCCTTTCAAGCAGACCGAAGTAGTCTCGGCGACCACCCTGGCGGTCATGATAGCCGTCGCCATGGTGACCATCGCGTTTACTCTGCTATTCGTACAATGGGTTTTTCGCAATATCGTGCTGAACCCTTTGCACCACCTGACTGCAGTCAGCGACGAAATCAGTCGTGGCAATATCTACCTGCGTGCTTCGCTGGACACCGGCGACGAGTTCAGCGCCTTGGGGGACTCGTTTAATCGCATGCTGCGTCACATGACCGACGGGCAGTCCAAACTGCGAGAATTGAATATGGAGCTGGACGTGCGAGTCGATCAATTGGCTCAGGCCAATCTTCAGCTCTACGAGGCAAATCGGCTCAAGAGCGATTTTCTGGCAAACATGTCGCACGAACTCCGCACTCCGCTTAATAGTATCCTGGGATTCAGTGAAGTCTTGCAAGGCATCGAAGCTCTGACGGACAAGCAGCGCAAGTACGTCAGCAATATTCAAACTAGCGGTCGAGCCCTGTTGGAAATGATCAACGACGTTTTGGACCTTGCTAAGATGGAAGCTGGCAAAATGAAAGTAACCGCCACGCTGTTCCGACTTGGTGATCTAGTGCGTGCCCAATGTTCGGCACTTCAGAGCTTGATTGACGAAAAGAATATGGATCTGCAACTGGAGGTAGCTCCTGAACTGCCCGAGATTTTTCAAGATCAGTCGAAAATTCAGCAAATACTAACCAACCTGCTTTCCAATGCGATCAAGTTCACGCCCGATGGCGGATTGATCACAGTAAGCTGCGGCCTTGCCAACGAGGACTACCTTTTTCTAACAGTTACCGATACCGGCGTCGGAATCCCAGAAGACGACTTCGAGATCATTTTTGAAAAATTTCGCCAAAGCAGCGTTGTCATACAACAAGATGGTTTGACTCGCCAGTACTCGGGGACGGGACTTGGATTGTCGATTGTTAAAGAATTGTGTCGGCTGCTGGGTGGGCAGGTGCATTTGACCAGCCAGCTCGGTACGGGCAGTACTTTCCAAGTGATTCTACCGGTGCGTTACGAACCGATGCCCACCAATGCGGTGACTTCGGTTGGAAATTCGTGACGTCCATGCAAGAAAGTTCGACAGAAATTGAAAAGTCTCCGCGCGTTTGGGGTCTTGATATAGGTGGTGCCAATATCAAGATGTGCCTTACGGACGGGCATAGTATGTCCCAACCATTTCCGATGTGGTTGCGGTATCAACAATTAGCTGAATCGATTCAGAACTTGATTCAGCAGACTGGCACTGGCTGGATAGAAGGCGATTGGGCGGCTGTCACGATGACCGGCGAATTGGCCGATTGCTTTCGCTCGCGCAGTCAAGGTGTGCGGTATATCCTTGATCAGCTTAGCAACGTATTTCCGCCCCAGCGATGCAGAGTCTATGCGGTGGGGGGATCGTGGCTAACCTTCGAACAGGCGGCCAATTGCCCATGGGACGTAGCAGCCAGCAATTGGCACGCACTGGCCAAGTGGTGTTTGGCTCAGAATCCATGGGGCTCGCTCGACTGGCATGCCGTGATCGATATCGGCTCCACTACTGTCGATATTCTGCCAACAGCCCACGGACAGTTGCTCACGCAGGCCAAGACAGATCGACAACGAATGCAAGTGGGACAATTGGTGTACACCGGTATGCAGCGAACGCCGGTGGCCGCTGTGGTCCAAAGTCTTCTGGTAGCCGGTTGTCGATGTCCAGTCATGGCAGAGCGATTTGCGACAATGGACGATGTCAACCTGGCATTGCAGGCGGTTTCTGACAAGCCGGACGATTTCGATTCTGCCGATGGACGCCCAAGGACTCGCCAGTTTGCCATGGAGCGTTTGGCGAGAATGGTTGGCGAAGATCTAGAAACTCTGGGACCTGACGAAATCGAGTTGATGGCAAGTCAAATCGCTTTGGCCCAGACTCAACAGATCAATGCGGCTTTACTGCGGAATTTGGTACACGCTCAATTGGCTGACGACGCCCAGTCTGGCCGATCTGTTGCGAGAGTCTTGGTTAGCGGGCATGGTCGTCCGTTGATCGAACGACTGAAGCTGCTTCAGTCACAGCACGGAGGCCAGCAGGTGGAATTTGTTTACCTGGATCAATTCCTTCCACCGGAAACCGTACGCTGCGCCCCAGCATTGGCCGTTGCCATGTTGGCTCAAGAATCGCTACGAATTTCACAGTAATTTACTCGATGGAAAAGAACCTTCCTACCGCTTTATCCAGAAAATGCTCCAGTTCTCTCCAGACTGCTAACCCAACCAACAAATCGGACGCTTGGCCGGAGCAGCCGCGCCCTGCTATCGAACGCCATCAAAGTCTAATTCCAGCAAAACTATCCCCTAACCTACGATGGGCATGCTTTGCTAGCGGCATTGCATTGCTGTCATTACTGGCTGTCGCCCGTTATCTGACTCCATCGCCCAGCGGCCAAGGGACACACCAACAACTGGGGTTACCAGCCTGTACGACTATGGTTTTGTGGGATCTACCATGTCCGGCTTGTGGCATGACCACCAGTTGGGCATGGGCGGCTCGCGGCCAGTTCATCCTTGCCGCGCAAGCAAATAGCGGCGGACTGTTGCTGGCGATAATTGCTATGGCATATTTGCCGGCAAGCTGCTATTTCTCCTTGCACGGCATGGCCACTCGTGGGCAGTGGTTTTCGTCGGTGCTGGCCACTAGTCTGGTGACCGCCATCGCGGTAACAGTACTGCACTGGCTATTGAAGATATGGCCGTAACTGTGCGTGCCGTGGTGTTGGAGTGGACAACATTTATTCTTCTTGCAAAGGCTCGAATCGATGTGCGCTCGACAAATCAAGAAAGATACGAATGGTACCCGAATTAGAACCGTGGCAGTCTGTCTCGGGTTGGCATTGCTTTGTTGTCCAAGTTCAGGCTGCGTCAGCATGGCAGCTAACATGCTATATGCGATCCGCGGCAATGAACTGCCGGCAGAGTACGATGGTTTGTCCGAAAAACGCGTGGCCATCATCTGTTCGATCGAAGGCGCATCGGCTGGCGAAGCTGCCAGTACCTTGCTAAGCAGTTATGTCAGCACCATTTTGACTGAGAAACTGCCCAAGGCCCACTTAGTTCCTACCGACGAAGTTGATCATCGCATGGAGATCGAAGGCTGGTCCAAGAGCGACGTTGGCAGCATCGGAAAGGGGCTAAACGCAGACCAGATAGTGATGGTCAGAGTCTCGAATCTGAAGTTGCGAGATGGTGCCACCCTATTTCGTGGCCAGTGCAACATGCATGTCGACGTTTATGATGTAAAAAACGGATCGAAATTGGTCTTTACCAAGAATATGGCCGATCACGCATTTCCACAACATGGCGGAGTACCAGTGACAGACACCACCGAAGCGAATTTTCGCAACGCCTATCTGCAGTTGGTCGCCGCGAAAATAGCCGCACTGTTCCACAAAGTAGATCCAACTCAAGAATACGCTCTGGACGCTACGGCGGGTCGCATCTAGTCTGACATCTCTAAAACCTAATTGGTCATCGGATTCTCGGGTATCAGCGAGTCAGGAATGCCCGAAGTTACAACTCGATGCCCGATCTCTCGAATGGCCAGTTCCCATAGTTCATCAGGCTCAGCAAGCAGTTGCTCTGGCATGATATCCCAGACATGCCAGCTACCTTCGGCCATTTCTGATTCCAGTTGCAATGGCCCCCAGCCCGAATGACCTTCGAACACCCGAAACGGATGGGCTTGGGTGTCGATGCCACTGATCGCCTCGGCAATGCGATCCTGATCACAGGCCACCAGCATGATCTGACCCTCTTCGTCGGAAACTCTACAGGCTTGAAGCAGCATGACAGGGCCGTACACCGGGCCGCCGTAAAACATAGGTGAATCGGCGTCGATGGACAATTCAGAGATCTCAGGGAACATTTCACCAACGGTCTGATTTTTAGGTCGATTCAGGATCAACCCCAAAGCCCCCTCCTGGTCATGCCGCAGCAAATAAACCACAGTACGCATGAAATTGGGATCATGCAAATAGGGCGACGCTACTAAGGCTCGGCACTGATAAGAAGTCATGAGACAGCTCGCGAATATTTATCTAGATCGATGGCTTCTCGCCAACTGGCAAAGCAAACACATTCCAACTGAAAGCAGACAACACCACAATCGTATGACTAGCTCGACTGTCTGCCAAGCCACTGGTCCTGCCAAACACATCCAGCCCACGACCAACCGACACCAAAACCTACTAGTAAATTATTGTTTTCGGGACGGATTCTTGCTTCAGCTCGCATTTGAGAGATCAAGATGGGCAAGGTTGCAGAAACCGTATTGCCATATTCTTCCAATCGAATGGGCAGTTCCCGCTCGGACAGACCAAGCCGGTTTTGCAACTGCTCCAGCATCTTTCGAGTGGCCTGATGGAACAGATATAGGTCAATTTCGGGGCGTGACAATTGGCCAAGCTGTAGAATCTGTTCGATCAACTTGGGTATGGCCATGACCGTAAAGCTCATCAGCTCTGGACCATCCATGTAGAGTCGACTTTTCCATCGCTTTTTGTGTCTTGGCTTGATGGCTTGTTCGGCACGACGAGCCCCTCCATCTGTCACCATCAGCGTATCAGCACCGCTTCCGTCAGTTCCAAACTGAAAGGCACGCAAGCTTGCCTGCTGCCCCGCGTCAATCAGCGTGGCGGCTGCTGCGTCTCCAAAAATGGTTCGCAAACTGCGATCGTTGGGATCAATGTACTTGGAATATGTTTCCGCAGTAAGCAGCAGAATTCGTCTGGCAGTTCGGCTTTGGATCAATCCGTCGGCTAGTGCCAATCCGTAAACAAAACCCGAACAGCCCAAATTAAAATCCAAGGCTCCACATTCTTGCCTCAGTTCTAGTCGCTGTTGCAACAGACAGGCCGTGGTTGGCAATGGATAATCCGGAGTCTGGGTACACAGCAGCACAAAATCGATGGTCGAACGATCGATGGAATGCTCAGAAAACAGTCGCTCGGCTGCTTGGACAGCCAAGTCACCTGCCGTCTGATGTTCCGAAGCAATGTAACGCTTCTTGATGCCCGTTTTCTCGCCGATCTCCTGCATGTCCCACTCGGGGAATTGAGCTTGTAGATACTCATTCGTTTCAAAACGATCTGGTACCGCGATGGCGATTGGTCCAATTTCAGCGTATGCCACTACACATCCCTTGCGACAAAAGACTCAGCAAGATTCAAATGGTATCATACAGCGGTCAGTTGTATCAGCCATGATCACAACGAAGCTGTACCCAAAAATCCCTTTTCCACTCGGTCAACTGACGGATGGGTTAAAATAATCCGGCTCATTGCCCGGTTTCCATTTGATATTGCAGCCTAGACTAGCTTTTTGCGGTTCGGGGATTGGCTTCTCGGAAAGCATGGCGTCCAGCGCCGCTCGCAGGTCTTTGCCAGTTGCCTGAGTACCCTGCTTGGGTCGCGTGTCATCCAATTGACCTCGATAGATCAACTTCATGTCTCGATCAAACAGATAAAAATCGGGGGTACAAGCGGCGCGATACGCCTTTGCGACCGACTGAGACTGGTCATAGAGGTAGGCAAATTGATATCCTTGTTGCTGAGCCTCCTGCCGCATCTTATCGGGCGCATCGTCAGGATGGCTCTCCACATCATTGCTGCTAATCCCAACTACTCCCACGCCTCGTGCCATATACTCATTTGCCAAGCTAGCCAATTCAGAAGCGATATGTTTTACATAAGGGCAGTGATTGCACATAAATACAATCAAAATCCCAGCGGTACCTCGAGCCGAATCACGAGTGACCGTTTTGCCTTCGCAATCAGGTAGCGCAAAGTCGGGAGCTGTCGTTCCTAAAGGAAGCATTGTACTAGCGGTGCGTACCATCAAAAAATCCTTGTTGTACTGATCTGTATACCGTTAATCGGGAGTCTACCTCGTAAACGCTCTCGCAATTTGTAGGGTGGGACAAGCAGGGCCGAAGCAAATGGGGATTCAGCTTGGCATTAAGTCGATTTGATACGATCCCATTTCCTTTAAAACCTTTGCCCCGCGCCGGCCCACTGCGGAGCGTGAACGGCTATCTCTACTTCACCCACCGATTTTGCTCGTATTTCTGGGTAAAAGCATATCCCTTCCCATAAAGTCTATCCAAGTACCCTCTCCACAGCTTCGGAGGAGAGGGCAGGGTGAGGGGGTCGAAAGGTCTTGCGATAAACTCTATTGCTAAATGGTAAAGCACCATTCGTAACAAGCCAATGGGGTAAAGACTCCCACGACGACACAGTGGTATTAGGCTACGGCGAGATTTTCTGAGCGAAAGGGCTGTCAAGTGGCGGCTGGTTGAATGTTGGCGTCGTGTGAAGAACCGCCTCCAACGTCCGATTCGCCCTGGGTTGGCTCCGGCGGCAGTTCGTCATGCTCGAACACGGAGATCGGATTAAAACCAAAGATCTCCAGCATCCTTAGATACAAGTACATGAAAACTGGAACTTGGAATAGCACCAAAAAAGTCGACAACATCAAGCCAAAGGCGATACTGGTAGCCATCGGCTTTAAAAATTGTGCTTGGAAAGACTGTTCCAAAAGCAGTGGGATTAATCCGCCAATAGTCGTTACGCTGGTCAAGAAAACTGGCCGCATACGTCGGCGCCCGGCTTCCATCAAGGCTTGGCGGTAGGGAACTCCCGACCGGACACGAGCATTGATAAAGTCCACCAGCACAATGGAATCGTTTACTACAATTCCAGTCAGTGCCACCAATCCAAAGAAACTAAACAAGGTAACCTCCAATCCGACCAAAGCATGCCCCCATATAGCACCAATGATTCCAAAAGGCACAATGGTCATGATCAGCAGGGGCTGAATGTAACTGCGAAATTCGATTACCAGCATCAAGAACATAAAAACCATAGCGACAGCACTGCCAATCATCAGGCTGGACATCGATTCCATAGTTTGCTTCTGCTGCCCCTCCCAGTTCACACTCACATCCGGGTACTTATCTCGTAATAGGACAGGAAAGTAATTGTTCCTTAGGTCGCCAATCACATCCTGTGACGTTCCTTGGCTCATGTCAAAGTCGGCCGAGACGGTCACTGAACGTTGCTGATCCAGGCGATTGATTTCCGAGTAACCGCGTGTGACCGTGATGTCCGCTAGTTCAGTGATTGGTATTTCAACCCCGTTAGGGCGCCTAACATAGATCTCATTAAACTTCGTTAGGGCGTTACGCTCCTGAGCGGGATAACGAACCATTAACTTGACCTCTTGTCTCCCGCGCTGAAACCGCATTGCCTCGGCCCCGTAATAGGTGTTTCGGATAGTCTCTGCCAGGTCCAAGGTCGTGATTCCCATCGCCTGAGCACGCTGCTTGACTTTGATCTGGTATTCAACTTTGCCTGCATCGGCATCATCGCGAATGTCGTAAACGCCTTTATAGGTCGCTAATTTCTCTTGCACCTCACCAATGGCGGCCATGAGTTGATCCGACTTTTCAGAGACCGCCAACATTCGAAATTCGATGGGATTTCCGCCAGGGCCAACCCCTTCGCTAGTGAAGTTCAACCGCTCGATGCCCTGAAGTTCACCTACGGCTTGTCGCCAAAGTGTGATCAGTTCGCTGCTTTTAATCGACCGTAAACTTGTATCTCGAAGCTCGGCAATCACCTGCCCAGCGTTACTACCCGCATCCTGCCCGTCTCCAAACGGCCCTTGCTCGCGCACGGTGCCAACTTGACGGAAGGTGATCATCACTGGTCCGTTTGGGCCCGAGTCGTTGCTCTTCATGCCAGCCACAGCCTCCGGACCTCGAGCGGCAAGTTCCTTTTGATAATTCTCCTCGCTGACTCGACGAACGGCCTCTTCGATTTGACGGGTCGCCTGGTCCGTCATTGCGACGGGTGTACCATCAGGAAAAATGACCGTAGCAAAAATCTGGTTGGAATCGCTGCTAGGGAATGGTTCAAAGGGCACAAAGCCTGTCTTCATCATCGTTGCGGTGATCAGCAACATCAGCAGCGAGATGCTCAGACCCAATAGGGGATAATGCATCAATACTCGCAATACCGGGAGATAAACTCTGTCTCCAAATTTCTCAATCATTCCACTGCAAAACTTATTGCCGATATGCAACAAGGCCACTAGCGGAGAGACAACTCGGCCAATCGCATAGATGAACCACTCAACTAAATTGGTTGGTCGCTCCTTGGGAGGATGTGCCAAATGGCAAGGCAAGGACGTAAAGCTTTCCAAGAGCGAAATGGACAACATGGCAAGTATGGCAATCGGCATGACCGCAATGAACTTGCCCATAACGCCAGTTACAAAAAAGAAGGGCATAAATGCAATCATCGTTGTACCAACGGATGCAAAAACCGATGGGATCACCTCTAAAGTGCCATCAATAGCAGCCGATAGATAGTCTTTTCCAAGTGCCCGATGTGAATGGATATTTTCGCTGACCACGATAGCGTCGTCCACCACAATGCCCAGCGCCATCAGAAACGAGAACATGCTGAGCATGTTTAACGTCTGATCGGTCATGTACAGCACAACGGCTGCACCCAAAACAGATATAGGAATCCCCATGGCCACCCAAAACGCCAGACGAAACTCAAGGAAAAGAGCCAGGATCACGAATACAAGTATCAATCCTTGCACCCCGTTTTCCCGCAACATCCGCAGCCGATCAGCCACGTCAACGCTGGTGTCGCCGAATACGACCAAGCTAAATCCAGCAGGCAGCAAGGCATCGTTCCGAACGTACTGGCGTACTTCTTGGCAGATACTCAGCAGGTCTTCCTCGGAAGCATGCTGAATGTTGATAAGAAGAGACGGCTGCCCATTGATTTCGTTGAACTTCGGCGAGTCCTCGAACTCATCGACTACTCGACCTATGTCGCCAACAGTCAGTACAGCACCATCCCAGTTCGATAGCACGGGTAAACTCTTGATGTCCTCCCCGACTTCCCGCCGATTTTTTCCTCGCAATAAGATCTCCTGGCTGTCCGATCGCAACTGACCTCCAGGCATCTCCGCATTCTCGCGTTTCAGAATCTGAGCAACCTGGCCCAGCGAAAGATTGTATTTTCTGAGCGTGGATTCTGATATCTCCACATCGATCTGATATTTTTTGGCGCCTCGGATGTCAACTTGACTAATGGAAGG
Organism: Aureliella sp.; assembly: GCA_044234105.1. GTDB lineage: Bacteria > Planctomycetota > Planctomycetia > Pirellulales > Pirellulaceae > Aureliella. The sequence continues at coordinate 39,891 of JBIIJD010000023.1, forward strand.
CAATCTCAGCAGATCATCTCGCACTTTTTCGGCGACTTCTCGCAGATTCAGTTCGGAGTCCGAGTTGTGTTTTTCCGGTCCCAAGACGGCAACGCGGATGGCGGTATCTCGAAACACGATCTGCTCTACGGTCGGATCTTCAGACAGCTCTGGGAAGTTCTGAATGCGATCGACGGCGGAGCGCACGTTGGCCACGACTTTTTGCACGTCGCGCACGTGAGAGAACAACTCAAGCAAGACGAATCCGCCACTTTCTTTGGCCACGCTGATCACTTGCTTGACACCGTCTAACGATCGAACCGCCTCTTCGATGGGTTGGCAGATGCCTGTTTCCACATCGGCAGGCGACGCACCGGGATATGGCACCGAGACCAGCACGATCTCCAGTTCAAATGCCGGAAAGACCTCTCGGCGCAGGCTATTAAAACAGGCTAGACCGCCTAATAAAACGGCCATGAAAATAATGTTGACCGCCGGAGAGTTTTTCACGGACCACTGAATGATCGATTTCATGAAGATTCTTACCTAGCCCTGGAATGTGGCCTTATTTCTACGACGAGACTGCGTATCATCGCCGACCATTTGACGCGACTGACGTGCGTGACAATGCACTAGACGCCAATCCAAGTCCACTATTGTAGTTACCAACCCAGCTTCAGGATACCTGGAAATTCTGGTAGTCAGACCTGGCCACCGGCAATTTCCAGGCATTGACCGTTGATACTCTCTGATCCCGGCAAACAAAGGTACAGCGCAGACCAAGCCACCTCTTCAGGGCTAATTAGCCGCTGGTGACGATTGTCTTTAACCATCAGGTCGCGAGCTTCCTGCTGAGAAATGCCCACGCGCTGAGCAATACTGACCTGATTGCGTGAAATGATATCCGTGTCCACATAAGACGGGCACAAAGCGTTAAAAGTGATACCCGTTCCCAAGAAATCCTCGGACAACCCACGCATCAGCCCGATCATGCCATGCTTGGAAGCCGAGTAAGCCGGAGCCCCTTTTAGGCCTCGCAAACCGGCCACCGAGGCCACTAAAATTCCTCGACCCCAACCCACCTGACGCATTCCCGGCGTACATTCGCGAAGCGTAAGGTAGGCTCCGTCCAGGTTCGTCGACATGATGCGACGCCAGAACTGCGTATCCGTCTTGTGAAGCGCTCGACCTTCTGCGATTCCTGCATTAGGCACACAAATAGTCACAGGCCCTCGTTCGGCAATCGCGTAGGCTATCCCCTGTACCACATTCTCTTCCTGGGTAACGTCCATTACCAGAGGGAATAGATTCGGCTGGCCTGCCGCAGCAGAATCCAATATTTCGCGGCGACGGCCCGTAATGGTCACTCGGGCTCCTTGCTGTGCCAGGGCTCTAGCGATCGCCAGCCCAATCCCTGTCCCGCCTCCCGTAACCAAAGCATGACGCCCAGCAAGTGCATGTTCATTCATATCGCATTCGCTCACTTTCTATTTCGAATTTGTAATTCAGTGTGATGAAATCGTAGAACGGTCACCTTCAGCCTAACCATGCCGGTTGCCTTTAGCAAGCGCCCCTGCTGCAGCTACGACACACAGATCCACCAACTTCCCTTCGGGCCTCTTCGCATAAAGATAAAAGGCTCTTCAGGAAATTTAGTGGGTTAAAGCTTTTCCCATAGATCCGTGCTCAGCCAAAAAGGCGGTGCTCGTGCTCGGAAGATGTATGGTAATCAGTTTCCGGGTAGCCATTCACGGGAGTTTTTAGAGTTGTTTGAGTAAGGATGGTGTTTGAGTGGGTTTAAGTTTAAGTTTAAGCTTGAGTCTAAACTTCAACTTAAACTTCAACTTAAACTTCAACTTAAACTTCAACTTAAACTTTAACTTTAACCGGAACTATTGATTAGCGACGCCTAATTGCGTGAAAGGCTCCGTTTCCAATTCCGGGGGAGTTTCGCATTTCATCGCTTGTTGGGGAACCGGATAAAAAAAGCGAGGGCAGGTGCCCAAGCCCCTGCCCTCGCTATGCTTTTCGAAGATTTTCACCAAGATCGGTTGCTATTGCCAGAATCGGTTTAGGCGATTTCGCCCTCCATCCTAACTTGACATACGTACCACAAAGATCTGCTGAAGGACCTATTGCGGCCGCCGAACATTCCGTGTTTCACTGGGCTGAATTTGTCCCGCCTTGTGATTCTCGCGTTTAATGGCCTCGTATACTTCTTGGCGGTGGACGGGGACTGATTGAGGTGCTTCAATTCCCAGTCGAACCTTGTCGCCACGAATGTCAACTATTGTGATGACCACGTCATCACCGATCATGATGCTCTCGTCTATATGTCGCGACAGCACCAACATGAATTCACTCCTTGTCGATGGCTTCCTATGTTGTCTTTCATTCCATTGAAGTATGCTGGTGTTGGGGCTCTTTTTGTAACCGCATCAATGACCTTCTGGCCTCTTGATTTTGTCCCAGAGATTTGCCTGGACTTTTCGCGTTGTTGCGTCGTCCAGTCTCTGGCTCCAACGACCCTTGATTTGAGTTAAGCGAGTCACAAGGGTCGCGGGTTGGTTACCCCGCTGCGAGCGTTCCACCGATGCTAGCAGTATCGGACTAACTGCCTGGACGCTATCACAAGTCGTTTACAGTTTCAGATTGTGGCAGAGATGCAGGCTGGGTATAGCACAGTTATTCAGAATGCAGCGTCCATGGGCACTTGAGATTCGTGCCGCTAGAAAAACGGCTCTTGTGCAATCCAATCGCAATCCAATCGCAAGCCTGTTCGCTAGGCGGCAGCGCGCAGCGAACCGGTCTGGCCTTGCACTAGCGGCAACGCCAACGGAAGCGAATCGCTGACCACCGTTTGAATGGCCAATCGGCCTGTGAGGTTCACAAGGATAGGACCTCGTAAGTTGGCGGTCAGTGTCTTGCCTGTCTTGCTGAGTACCAAAAGCACAAATAGTCGATCGGTACTTCGCAACTGGAGGGCACTGACCTGTCGCTGGCTAAGAGAAACTTTATAGTCGGGCAAGAATTTTCTAGGACTGACCAATGGCAGCGCCAACTGTGGCTGTGTGGTCGATTGCAGCCACACAACATCTGGGCTTCCAGGATCACCCAGAATTAGCCAGTGTCGCGTGTTCTCGAAGCCAATCAGTCCAGTTGGAAAATAGATCACATCCTCCTGACTAGCGGAAATCGATCCAAACCGCGTGGACTTGACTAACATGGCCAGACACCTTTTGCTTGCAACTTCTTTCGATCGCCAGAAGCTCAGATTTTGCGATCATCAGATCTAGAATCGTCACAGGCGTTACAAGACATCATCAAAAATTCGCTCACGAACGCTTTTTCTTGAAGTTTTACCAATGTCACTGGCCTGCGGAATGGCACTCAGTCGCAACTAAACGGTGTCCGTTAGCTGACATCTTTCTTATTGCGTTGGTGCGATTACGGTCAACCAAAGATATGGCAGTGCCGCATTCAGCCGAGCCGGAGTCGTCGCATGCCGCAGCAAGCTGCGAGGTTGTTCCATGCGACCAACGACTCGAATCGGCCCCGAATATGTCTTTGAATTCCCGCTGATTTTCAAGGTTACACTTTTTGAAGTTTCACCATCGATCGCTGACACAACTGGTTCACACGTCATTCCCTCTGGTAACCCGTCCAGATTCAACGTAATTGGTCCGGCAGCCCCACGACGTAGAACGTTGACCGGCAACTGCCCAATTTCTCCAGCAGGAATCACAAGCGAGGTTGCCAAAAAACTTAGTTCAAAATCTTCCTGCTCCAGCCTAAGAGTTAACAGGTAGTAGGCCTTGGGGCCACCGGCTTGATGACGATCTAGCACGGCCACCACATAATTACCGTCCGTCGGAGCGGTAAAGGCCATGATCGCATCGCGGCCACCGGCAGAATCGTCGACTTCGGCAAGTTGCTTGCCTGCCGAGTCGAAAAGGCGCAGCATGGGATCCGGAAGTAGCCCCAACGTGCGAGACTGGACCGTCGCCAACAACTGCTGTCCCTGCTTAAGTGAAATGGCATACCGATCGACCTGCGCTAGATTTTTCAGCCGCCCTGTGATCGCATGAGGTAAATTGACTTCGACTGGCGGTGCATCACTTGGACGATCTGTGAACAAGCTAGCCGGCATCGACACTTGACGAACCCGCGCACCGCCAACCATATCGTCGGCAAGCACCATGACTTGCTGAGTATCAAGCGTTGTTCTTAGCTCCGTGGGAGCTTCCACTTCCTGCATGTTTTTAAGCGCGGGATGTCCCAGCGTCTGCATCAAAATGTGCGGAGCGTCGGGAATATTCCAACCGACCAACTGCACCGGAATATTCGACGGTTCGTTGACGGCAAGCGGAATGGCATGTGTGATCAAAGGCCCTGTGGTCATCGATAAACGGTAGACGCAGTTGTTTCCTCCCTGTAGAGCGATGCTTTGATTGGGCTGAGCCAAAAAGCCGAATACTCGCACCAGATAAAGCCCTGCACTTTTTGCTTGAAAACTGATCTGCGGATCCAGACCTAGACAGTCATGATTGTCCGCTAAGACTATGCCCTGTGAATTGGCAATCTGCAGCACCGCATCGATGGGAGAGCCAAGCCGAGTGTGAGCATCTAGAGCCGCAATTAAGGTTTGTCCGGCTTGCAACGGGACGGCGAACGTGTCGGTATCGGCACCTTTGAGTACGCCATTGACCACAACAGGCAGATTCAGATCGCTTTGGGCCTGAGCCGGAGAATCGTTGGGTTCCGATTCCACAACCTCCGCCGAACCGCTGATGAGAAACGGGGCTGGTTCTGAAGCGCCTGACGCATTGTACAACCGTAACCAAACGCGATCCGTCGCCAGGTCACTGGGTATCGTAATCTGAATCTGACCCGACTGGTCGCTGACGTCCACCTGCAGGCCTGGAGCGTCAACTTGAACAGGCCAATCAAATTTGCCTTTGCACTCCACCGTTACATGCGAACCACGCGCACCGCCCGCCGGAAAAAGATACTCTAAAGTGGGCGGATCGGCGATCAGCGGGCCAGCCAACAGTACAAGCAACCAAGCGGCAGCAAGTGGCCTGATCGGGCTATGCCATGATCTCGCGTATTGGCTTGGGGTCCGATACCAGATGCGCTGGACGGCCCACGTCGGTGATGACAATCTTGTTCGGATCGATCCCCAGCTTAAGGTAGACCGACGATACCAAATTTTCAGGTCCGTAAATATTCTCGACAGCCGCATAACCGTTTTTATCCGTTGCACCAACTACTTGACCACCTGGAGTGCCACAACCGGCAACAAGCACTGACATGGCGCTCGACCAGTGATCGCGTCCTGGAGTCTTGCGATCGGGCAACGTTGTAATAGCGGGCGTCCTGCCGAATTCACCCATCATGATTACCAGAGTCGTCTCTAGCAATCCGCGTCGATCCAAATCGGTGATCAGCGCTGCCACCCCCTGGTCGGTTCGCCTACCCTGTTCCTTGAAAGCTTGAAAAATCTCGCTGTGATGGTCCCAACCACCATCGTTGACAGTAATGAAGGGCACTCCGGCTTCAACCAAGCGTCGCGCTAGAAGCAATCGCTGGCCAAATTGATTGCGACCATACTCTTGACGAGTCTCTTCCGACTCTCGCTGGATATCAAACGCTTCCAGCGCGGTTTGTGAGGTCATTAAAGATAGTGCCTGGTGGTAGTTTTCATCAGCGCCAAAGATGGGATCGCCTACCGATCGTTCTTTGAATCGTGCAAGACTATCAACCTGCTGACGTAACTCGCGCCGTGACAAGGCCCTTCCCTGGTCCAGACCTTTAGGCAAAGTCACGTCGCGCACTCGGAAGTCGCGATGATTGACATCGCCACCCACCACGAAGGGAGCATGTCTAGGGCCCAGAAAGTTGGGGCCCCCAGATCGAGTCTGCGATGGAAGAGAAAAATAGGGTGGGATACCCGGCGGAGCGCCTCGCTCGGCAGATACCACCGATCCCATGCTGGGATGAAAACTGACGTAAGCCCCACAGCTTACCGGTATTCGCGTCGGTGCTCCGGTCATCATGTAATGATTGCCCGCACCATGGTTATTCTGATCATGTCGAATCGACCGTACGACGGTCAGCTTGTCGCTCACGCCCGCCAGTCGAACCATGTTCTCAGAGAAGTGCATCCCCGGAACTTTAGTGGATATGGATCCGAATTCCCCACGAATCTCAACCGCCGCCTCCGGCTTGGGGTCAAAAGTCTCGAAGTGACTTGGGCCTCCATCCAGCCAAATCAAGATGCAAGCGGTCTTATCGGTGGCAGTCGCTGTAGCTGCGTGAGCACGAAGCCGCAAGGCACCAGTTAATCCGCCGCCAATCAGCGCGCTCAGGCCCAGTTGCAAGCAATCTCTTCGTGAGAATCCTTCACAATTTTGATGTATTGTCATCGATAACGCTCCAATAGGTTTGGCGGGGGGAGCAGTGGCAAGTTCAGACCCAGGTCCATTATCTCAAGATCATAACCTATTTTGCCCGAAATGCCAAATACCGGGAGCCAAAGTGAAACATCCACCCCCAAAACCTGCTAGTTTAGCTTGCCAAGCTGTCAAATCCCCAAAGCTGGCTAGCGACGCAGCACGCGATCCTGCTATCCTCCCCATGCAGATCTGGCTTGCCAACCCGCCAGGACCTACGCTATCGGATCTTCTGAAAATCGCCAATGTAGACATCCTTCAATAAGTCACCCAAGATCGAGCTAGAAAAATGACCATTCTTGGACACAGCACGCACGTAGCTCAAAGCCCCGTAGTCGTGCCACATATTGTGACGCGAGTGGTCCACTCGGCACCTCGCCTTGGCACTTCCGGACGCAGCAGGATGGGCCAACTCTTAGGTTTTGAATTGGCTGGACTGGGAAGCTACCTTCCAGAACGAGTGATCGCCAACGAACAACTGGCAGAACTGGGCTGCGATAGCGACTGGATTCTACGTCGGTCGGGCATCAGGGAGCGGCGACGAGCGGCTGCGGATCAGTGTGCCAGCGATTTGGCAGTCGAAGCAGCCAAACGCTGCCTGGCTCAATCCAACATACCCGTCAGCGAAGTAGATTTGATCGTGGTGGCAACGATGACTCCCGATCAATTGGCTCCATCGACCGCTTGCCATGTTCAGCACAAACTGGGCTGTTTGGCTCCTGCCATGGACGTAAGTGCGGCCTGCGCTGGTTTTATGTATGCCCTGGTCACCGCTGGACAATTTGTTCGATCCGGTGCCGCCAGCTGCGCACTAGTGATCGGCACCGAAGTGATGAGCCGAATTACCAACCCACGCGACGTGAAGACCTTTCCACTTTTTGGCGACGGAGCAGGAGCCGTGCTGCTGCGACCATGCGTGGACGTTGGCAAGGGCATGATCAGCTACACTTTGGGTTCTGAAGGTAACGGCTGGGAAATGCTACATGTTCCCTCGGGGGGCAGCCGGCAAGCCCTGACGCCTGAACGCCTGCAGGCCGGTGAACAATTCCTTCGCATGGAGGGACCAAGCGTCTTCAAGTGGGCGGTACGAGCCGTAGCGGACAGCATCCGCGACTGTCTGGATCACGCAGCACTTGGAGTGGAGGAAGTAGACCTATTCGTCATGCACCAAGCCAACATTCGCATCATCGAAGCAGCCGCCGATGATCTGAACATCGATCGCCAGAAGCTTTGCGTCAACTTGGATCGCTATGGTAACACCAGTGCCGCAAGCATCCCAATCGTTCTGGATGAAGCGAAACAATCTGGATTGCTACCAGTTGGCAGCAAAGTCCTTCTATGCGGTTTCGGTGCAGGTCTAACCTGGGGAACCGCAATCGTTCAGATGTGATGTAACGGACTCCGTAGTGACGTTTTTTTAGGACTCCCTGACAAGACAGACCGCCATTCCTTAACAAAAAAGCACCGAATCGTTCTGCGTCTGAGGCGGTTACAATGTGATGTCGCCTGGAAAGCCCTCAACGATCCAGTTCCAGGCTGAAACAACAACAACCATCCAGCCTCAGCCTGAAAGGGCGGGACGATTCGGGATTTGTCATGCCCTTTCAGGGCGTTGGCCATGACGTGGTTGGCGTACCCAGGGCGGCGCTACGCTCTGCCCTGGGCTGTATTGTTACGGGCCTTTCAGGCCGATGGTGTATTGTTCTGGGCCGTTAAGGCCATTGGTGCAATGGCTCCGGGGTCTTTCAGGCCGATGATGGATTGTTCTGGGTCTTTCAGGCCCGTGCAACGATGGAGCTTGATCAACCGAATCGCAAATCAGGATATCGAGCAGGACTTGAAGACGTTTGCTGCCGCCGATTGACGACGATTGTCAGAACTCCGCGTACTAATGAATCAGGAATCGACTGCACTGAACAAAGCTGGCCTTGGAGTGGTCGACGATTCGAATGCGAACCAACTCCTGTTGCCATCCGGATAGATCAACTTCACGCCGAGTCAGTGAAGCTTCATTGGCACCCAGCAACATGGCTAATCGATTCCCGGTACTTTCGGAAATGACCTCGATAAATACATCCGCACTCTCCGGCCCAGACATCTCGACGCTCAACTTAGTGCCTTGAAGCAGGAACGGTCGGCTGATCAACTCACCGACCAAATCGGGTTGACTGCTACCGGTATCGACCAGACCCGGCTTCAGCGCTTGCGCTGCCGCAGCGCCGCGTGCTTCCCAATCGACCAAGCCGTTCTGAGTAAAATCAAAATTCAGCGCACGACCGTAAATCGCAGGAACAAAACCGGTACCACTTTCCAGCTTCTCGCGGGCTGGCCGTTGCCCAAATGTGTCTGCAGCGGCTTGTGAGGGCACCAAGAATTCTGTGCTGGACATTTGCTTGGGGCGTTGCAGGAAAAGATGGGTACCACGTTTGGTGCCCGACACAATGTCCACCAGCCCATCGCCGTTAACGTCGGCCGTTGTAATATCGGTACCAACTCCCGAGGAAGTATCTACGACGTGAGCCATCATCTGCACGCGTCCTGCCTTACGCTGAGTCTCCAGCCACAGCAACGTCGCAGGCTGCTCGTTCCCAGGATCGGCGTTGCCATGCGCCCACCAGCGCTTGCCAGTAACGATGTCTGGTATCGAATCACCGTTGATGTCTGCAATGGCTAGCGCGTGAAGCTGGCTGACGGCGATTCCCACTGGGCTGGTCGCTGCCTGATCGGTCATGATCTCGACTCGATCAAATTGAGTCGCTAGATCGTTGGTCGACTTGTAGTAAACCAAACCAAAACCATGAGCCTGCACGCTGGTTATCACCTCATTACGACCGTCGCCGTCCAAGTCCACTGCGTACATCTGGGCACCACCCGAAAGCGAAAACTCAACCCGATGCAACTGCCAAGGCTCTTCAGTCGCCGAGCCAGGATTTTGCCACCATCCGTCTTTTTCCAGCAGGTCCAGATGGCCATCCATGTTGACATCGCCCACCCCCAATCCGTGAGTAAAACGATGATAGTTATTGTTAGGTGAAATCTTGCGAAAACGCCATATTCCACGCGGATCTTGCCCCGAGCAAGAAGCAAAGCCGTAATGTCCGCCGCTGCTGCAAATCAGATCCAACCAGCCGTCACCATCGATGTCACTCATCAGTGGCGATTCATTGTCAACCGATTCCAGCATGACATGTCGCGACCAGATCCCTAAACATTTCTCAGGACCAGGGTTTTCCAACCACCAACTGGCTTCTCCGGGGAAACCTAGAATGATGATATCGGTTCGCCCATCATGATTGATGTCCCCCGAGTCCATCAGAAAATTCTTCGAGTAGCCAATGGGATCGAAAGCCGAACCTTCATAGATACGCGACTTGGTTTCGAAGCTTGGCCCCCAGTAGATCCATGGCCCCACAACCACATCGCCATGTCCATCGGTATTAAAATCGCCAGCAGCACCACCTTCAGCATAAAATTCGGCACTCAGTTGAATGCGTTCGAACTTGATCGCATCTTGCGCCCACGCTTCTCGCTTTGGCAACAGAATCAGTACCGCAAAGAAGGCAACGGCGAAGGCAATGAACTTGAGCAGAAACTTATCTCGACGAAAAAAACTCATGCTAGTATCTCCCACGGAAAGTTCGTAACGAAAGCAAACACTCGGTTTTCGACAAAAAGTTCAGGCTTCGACTAAAAATTGACCGGCGAAGTCGCTTTCTTAATCGTTTCGCGAAGTAGGGCGGAAGGGGCTTCCTGACCAGTGAATAGCTTGTATTGATAGGCGGCCTGACGGACAAACATATCCAGACCGCTGATATGCATACAGCCTGCACTCTTAGCGGACTTAATCAGAACAGTGTTCTCAGGGTTATAGACCGTGTCAAACACGATTGTGTCAGGTGAAAAGCCTCGTTCGATCTTAAACGGAGTACTGTCAACGTCGGGGTGCATGCCAAGTGGACTACAATTGACCAAAATGCCCGGAGTAAGCGAATGCCGTTCGCTCCAGGGGACAAACCGACCTTGCAGCGAATCGGCCAATTCCATGCCGCGCTGCTCTGTGCGGCTGGTCACCGTTACCAAAGCACCCCGCTGTTTGACTCCGTAGCCAATCGCTTTGGCTACTCCCCCAGCACCTAGCAAAAGCACATCGCGGCCCACCAACAAGTCTTCGTCGCAGCGAGTCACATTGCGAGCGGCGTTTTGAGTTCTCAGGGCTGCGATCAAGCAGTCCATGGCCGCTCGATAGTCGGTATTGTAAGCCACTGTCCCCGTTGGCCGAAAAACCACTGTATTCAGCGCACCGATCTCTACGGCTGCCGATTCAGCCTCGGTCACCAGCTTCAACATGGCTTCTTTGTGAGGTATGGTAACGCTCAATCCCGAAACGCCGGTCTGACGACACCAGTCCATGAACAGATCCAAATCCTGTTCGGGAACTCGAAAGGGCAGATAACAGGCGTTCAGGCCATGATGAACAAATCCCGTATTGTGAATCAGCGGGCTGTGCGATTGGGCTACAGGGTCGGCTACTACGCCGAAGATCCGAGTCTGCGCGTTGATGGCCTTCGTGCGATAAAGATCCTTCATCTGGTGAAAGGACAATTGCCCCGGTGCCAGCTTTCGCTCAGTAGATAACGCACAGTAGGTCAGCGGCGCTCCCAGCCGTAGCCCCAAAATGCGCGTGACCATTCCGATTTCTCCCATGCACAGCCCAATGGTGGGTATCTTGGACTGCTGAACCAGTTCCATCATTCGCACACAATCGTTAAACGAATTAGCCATCGTGGCTATCTTGACAATATCCGCATCCAGTTTTGCAAGTCGCGAGTGGATCTCGGGCAAGTTATCCGGCGTCTCGTCAAAGTTATGCAGGCTAACGATGCGCTTGGTGCTGCCATAACGAGGAATATTGCCAGCGATATCCTCCTCCAAGTCAACGAACTCAACGCCCGAAGCGATGGCGCTGCGCAGGATCATCAACCGTTCGCCCTCGGTTCGATCCCAACGTCCGCCATCTTCGCGCCTTCGACAGGTGATCAACACGGGCGTGTGACGCTTAGCCAACAAACGCCGCAGATCAACACTGCGCCCAATGTAATCCAGACGCAGTTCCGTCAAGTCAGCTCCAAGCTGCCCCAACTGCTCGAACTCGGCTATCATCGAAGTATGGCTCTTACGACCCAGGGTAACACACAACATGCTATCAGCTTTGAATGGGGCTTTCAGGTGCGATCACATCCAAGTGACCAAAGGACTAAGGTAGGTTGCAGGTGGGGAAGGTCTAGGTGGGGACTCGATCGGCCGAAGGCTTCAGACCGATTTTGGAAGCTGGCCAGTTGAGAAATCTCCGCAGCAATTCAACACCCGGCTCAGTTAAAAAACTCTCCGGATGAAACTGCCAGCCTTCAAGTGGCAAGCTGCGATGTCGCACTCCCATGATAATTCGCGAACCGTTGGATGCCGTAGTCCAAGCGGTCATTTCTAACTCAGATGGTAAACTGTCCGGCTCAATAACCAAAGAGTGATACCTAGTGGCCACAAAGGGATTGTCCAGTCCCTTAAAAAATCCCTTATCATCATGAAAAATGCGATCGGTCTTGCCGTGCATCAGTTCGGGGGCTCGCACGATTCGTCCACCCAGAGCCTGACCAATCGACTGGTGCCCCAGGCAAACACCCAATATAGGAAAATGATGCCTCAATTGCCGCACTACTTCCAAACTGATTCCAGCCTCAGTTGGCGAACAGGGTCCGGGCGAGATCAAAATCCGTTCCGGTGCCAAAGCTAGAATTTGATCGGTGGTTATCTGATCGTTCCGTACCACTTGAATGTCGACGGACGAATCGATCTCGCCCAGTCGCTGCACCAGGTTGTAGGTAAAGGAGTCGTAATTATCTAAAACTAAAATCATTACTTTTGGAAAATTCCCTGGTCCGTTTGTCTGTGATATGTGGTCACAAGCTTCTAGCTTGTGAAGGAATTGATACGCTGCTTCGACAAGCTGGAAGCTTGTCGCCACTTCAGAGAAGCCTGTCGCCACTTCAGAAATATTGCCCAATTTTCGTCGGCCCTGCTTGTTCTATCCTACCTATTGCGCGCATTCATTCTCGAACTCTACCCTATTTTTATCAGAAAAAGACCTCATTGATAAGCCGATTACCTGACTCACGCCAAGGGAGATGCCCAGGCAGTGCGGAGGAGACGTGGGAAAGCATATTGCCTAGTAGCGATGGCAACCTTCCACTTGCAAGTCCCGTCAGCCGATAACCTCACGAAAAGCGGCCGGCAAATAGCTGATCAACTCTGTGGGTAACACCACGTGCGTTCCCAGGCTTTCGGCTGCAATCTGCCCGGCTCGACCGTGAACGTGAACAGCCAGCCTAGTTGCATCCAAGGGCGACAAACCTTGACAAACCAGCGCCACAATCACACCGGTCAGCACATCACCGCTGCCACCTGTAGCCATGGCCGGTGTACCGGTTTGATTTCGGAAGCTATACCTACCGTCAGTGATTAAGGTTTGATGCCCTTTTAGAACAATGATCGAACTGGTTTGTCTAGATATATCAATCGCCGCAGCCGCCTGCTGTTCAGCCTGGCATGCCGACACGCTGCTTAGCCGAGCCCATTCGCCGGGATGCGGAGTCAAGATCCATGGAGCGTGTTTTCCGAAATGCAACGACTTACTGTGGCTCAGTGCAACTAAAGCATCCGCGTCGATCACTACGGGAACGTCCGGCGCATGCTTGGTCATCCACTGAAGCACATCGCCAACAAAATGATCAATCGATTCGCTGCGTCCCAGCCCGGGACCAATCGCCACACAATCACTGCGTGACAACCAAGCATCCAGATCGTCCGTCCGACTCAGGATTTTTCCTTGTGAGTCGGCTGGCAAGCTAATCAACATGCTGCACGGCGAGTAGCCTGCGACGGTGTCTAGACAGCAGTCGGGCACACCCAAGCGAACCAAGCCCGCACCGCTTCGCACGGCACCCATACCGGCCATGGCAATAGCGCCGGACATTCCACGACTGCCGCCGATCAGAAGCGCATGCCCGTAGTCTCCCTTGTGACTTTCCGGCCGGCGCGCTGGCAGTATGGGCAGTGTTGAATCCGCCAAAGTTCACTGACCCTCGCGAATCGAATTGAAATAGTCACGAGTGTGCTCGCGCTGATTACGAGGAAGCGGAGTTTCATCCAAAGGCTCGGGTTCTTCAGTCAGTTCTCGTGTGATCTCCTGCTGTACCTCAACCTGGGATAGTCCCTTTCGATTCTGCCCGCCTACTTTTCCACTAAAGACATTTTCGCCGGGCTGTAGTTGACCACGAACCTGCGACTGAAAGAAATCCACATCGCTGTCCTCCTCAGGCCGATCACCCTGCCCCTTGCCCTCTCCCAATCCTTGCCCCTTACCTGGCTGGTCACCCTTGCCTTTGCACATGCCAGATTTGCATTCTGACAATTCATTCAGCAACTGATCCAAGTCTTGAAGCTGCTGATCGCCTTCGCTGAGTTCTTGAAGAACTTCGGATATATCCTGGAGCGCCTCCTGCATTCCTTCTTGATCCCCTTTGCTCAAGCACTGCTGACACTTACCAAGCTGCTGTGCCATCTCTTGCATACGGGATATACTGTTGTCATTTGCCTGCATCTGTTCCAGCTTGCGCTGCAATTCGCCGGCCCGCTGTTGATCTCCCGACTGCTTGGCTTTGCGGATCTGATCTTCCAGTTTCTGCTTGGCCTCCTCATGAGCCTGCGCTGCCTGCTGTATGGATTGATTCAACCGCTCCATGTCGTTCTTGAGCTTTTCCAATTGCTCACTACTCATCTTGCCACTTTTCAGGTCCTCAAGCAAATCTTGCACAGCCTTCTGAGCCTTTTCCATATCGCCGCTTTTTAACGAATCCGCCAACTTTTCAAGCGGACCAGCATCAAACTTGTCCAGGTTCTGCAAACTCTTTTTTAGCGATTCCGAATTGCCAAGCTCCTGCTTGCGTTCATTGAGCTGCTGCTTGATATCGTTTAGTTTCGTCAAAGCTTCTTGAGGGTCAAGCTTGGCATTCTTCGCCATCCTTTCCAGCTCACCCTCCAGCTTCTTTAACATTTCTGCCGCATCCAGCAGATCCTGTTCTTCGGCCTCTTGCCGCTTCTTACGAATCTGATCTAGCAGCGGCTGAGTAGAACTCTTAATCAAAGTCGCTTCAACCTGATTCAATTCGGGACTTGCCTGTGATTGGCGGTCAGGAAGTACAAAGTAAAGCGAACTGAGCAGTAAGGGCAGCAGAGGCAATAACAACTTGCGATGAGCCCCCCAAGTAAACTGCGACGCAATGTCCAGCACCTCAGCACGCCGTTCGGCGTCAACCATCAAGGCCTGACCCAAGTCGGTCTGCTGATCTTCAGGCGTCAAAGTCAACGAGCTAGACAATCGCTCGCGCAGTTGAAACCGACGATCCACCTCGGCCGCCGCCACCGACAGAGTGGGGCGCGACAACCAGGTCATGATGAAACTGACCAGCAGGCCAACCACAACCGCTCCCCCCAACCAACTGCAATACCAGATCACGGCAGGCACTGGCAGCACCATCCACTTGGGAAGCATAACAGCCGTAGAAGCTAAAACCAATAATGCACTTAGCTGTGCAGGCAATAGCGCCAAGAAACGCTCAACCACCAAACGGCGTCTAGCCTGATACGATTTCCTTCGAACTTCTTGCATCGCTTACTCCTGCCTTATCTAGACCATCGCAGCATGACCTTAAGACTACGCAGGAAAATTATAGCGTATCGCCATA
This sequence comes from Aureliella sp., assembly GCA_044234105.1. Classification (GTDB taxonomy): domain Bacteria; phylum Planctomycetota; class Planctomycetia; order Pirellulales; family Pirellulaceae; genus Aureliella. The sequence goes on from JBIIJD010000023.1 coordinate 55,123, forward strand.
GAACAATGCAAATCATCCTCAAAAATGAAGGTAATTCGACAGCATTGGCCGTCGAGATGAGTACGGAACTGAAGATCAAGCTGGCGTGAATTGTTTCGCTGATGCCCCACTGACGACACCCGAGAATTGAGTAGCTGAGGCGGGACTCGAACCCGCACGAGGGTAACCCCTCACAGGATTTTAAGTCCTGTGTGTCTGCCATTCCACCACTCAGCCATACAGCTCGGTTTTTACGGGCGGTCAGTCTATTTGGCAAGCGATTCCGACCGTCTTGGATTTCTCCAAGGGCGAAGCATTTTAACACGGTCGGACGAAACCGAAAAGCGTGGATCTGCTTTCGCTGATTGGATCTTTGAACTATTGTAATAACGTCACAGTCGCTATTTCTCGACTCTCGGGAGCAATGCAGCAATGCACGTTATACATCATGGAGCCGATCAAGGGGTTACTGGTTCGTGCCATCAACTGATTGTAGCTCCCAATCGCAGCTTTTTGATCGACTGTGGGTTGTTCCAAGGGCGCGACGCCAAGGGAAGGAACCAGGAGGAGATCGAATTCTCGCTTGATGGCATCGAAGCTCTGGTGGTTACACATATCCATTTGGACCACGTCGGGCGCATCCCTTTTTTAATAGCTGCTGGATTTCGCAAGCCGATCTATTGTACGCCTCCAACCGCTCAATTGCTGCCGCTTGTTCTTGAGGATTCGGTACGTGTCGGCGTGACTCGGAACAAGCAGATCATCGAGCGATTTATCGACGAATTGCGTCGCATGATCCGCATTGTCCCTTACCACCAGTGGCATGACTTGCAAAACGGGCTCAAGCTGCGATTGAAGCCGGCTGGCCATGTTTTGGGGTCCGCTATCGTTGAATTTGAGAAAGACCAGGAGCGAGTGGTATTTAGTGGCGACTTGGGTACTCGCGATCAGCCCTTGATGGTCCAGCCGGCCAGCCCCGAGCGGGCCGATTTGTTAGTACTCGAGAGCACTTATGGCAATCGGCTGCATGAAAATCGCGAACATCGCATTCAAAGCCTTGAGGCGGTTTTGACGCGCACCTTGGAAAATCGCGGAGTGACGATCATCCCTGCATTCAGTGTTGGACGCACTCAGGAATTGCTGTTTGAGCTGAACTGGATCATGGAAAACATTGGTCGCCCCCCTAGAAATTCTCTCCTCCAAGCCGTCGATATTATCATCGATTCTCCATTGGCTCTGCGCTTTAATGAACTGTACGACAAACTGCGAGGCTACTGGAGCGATGAAGCCAAGCAAGTCCTTATCTACGATGATCAGCCGCTTGTCTTTGAGAACTTGGTCAAGGTGGAGAGCCATGCGGAACATCTAGATACGATCCAATATTTGAAGCGATCGCAACTACCAGCTATCGTGATCGCCGCCAGTGGCATGTGTGCCGGCGGCAGAGTGGTCAGCTATCTAAAAGAGTTCATAACGGAGCCTACCACCGATATCCTGTTCGTCGGATTTCAGGCTGTCGGAACGCCGGGACGATATATTCAGGATACGGCTTGGGTCATGCTGGATGGGCAGCGTTACGAGATTGCTGCAAAGCGACATACTCTCAGCGGTTACTCGGCGCATGCAGATCAAGCTGACCTGATTCGCTTTGTCGATGGCATGCAGTCGCGCCCTGGCCAGATACGTTTGGTTCATGGAGAGGAAGATGCTAAATCGGCTTTAGCTACAGAACTAAGCAAGCGTGGATACAAAGTAGATTAACCGTCTACGTTAGCACCGCCCACAATCTTGTCTCGAAAGGTCGCTAGCCGCCCCAACATAGCGTCGATGGCTTGTGGGCTTATTCCTCGTTCTTCCATGACTTTGGCCAAGTGCCCCACAAATTGTGCAAAGTGCTGATTGGTAATGCCTCGACGAGCGTGAATCGCTTGCAATTCTGAGCCACTGTAGTGTATGGGGCCGCCGAAAGCTGAACAAAGAAATTCGTACTGCATCGTGCGAAGTCGCTGCATGTCGACGTTGCGAAAGAACGGAGCCAACTGATTGTCCTGCAATACTCGTTGGTAGAACTCTTCAACCAATTGTGACATCCCTTCGACGCCACCCAGTTGTTCAAAAATTGTTTCATCACTTGTGGTCATTTTTCATCTCCCTTTAATCCATAGAATAGCGAACCTTCACAGAATAACAAAGAGGCTCAAGTATTTAGAGCAGAACCAACGGACAGCGGATTCTTCCGTCCCGCACCTTGACTGCGACATATAGTAGCACGGGTCCACTCAGCCAGTTGCTGATTATCTGGATTCCGGTTTACTCCCGCTGTCAGTTCGGAAAAGGAAAATGGAAATGTTGAAGAGATGTTTGTCTGTTGTTGGTGTTGGCACGGTAGTCTTGAGCTGTGCAGCGCCAGTTTTCGCTCAGAAATGCGCCAAGTCACATCAAAACGCGGGTGTGGCGGTTCAATCGCATCAAGTTGTCTGTCAGGAGCATGGTCGCGTTGTAGCGGTCAGCACCGATGCGGCTCAGAACGCTAAAGGTACCATAGTTGATATTGCTGCAAACAACTCAGACTTCAGCACGCTAGTTGCAGCAGTAAAGGCTGCGGGTCTAGTCGAAACCTTGTCCGGCAAGGGACCTTTCACAGTTTTTGCTCCAACCAACGCGGCCTTTGCCAAATTGCCCGAAGGTACTGTTGAAAATCTGCTCAAGCCCGAGAATAAGGATCAATTGGTATCCATCTTGACCTACCATGTCGTTCCGGGCAAAGTGAAGGCTTCCGATGTTGTCAAAATTACCGAGGCAAAAACGGTCCAGGGTCAGTCCATCAGCGTCAAGGCAGCCGGTGGAAAAGTAACTCTAAACGGGACCAGTCAAGTTGTTAAGACGGATATCGAAGCATCTAACGGTGTCATCCATGTAATCGACTCGGTGATTCTGCCACCAGCCAAGTCCGAACCGACTATCGTCGAGATTGCCGCAGGTAATTCAGATTTTAGTACGTTAGTTGCCGCAGTTAAGGCTGCCGGACTAGTCGAAACGCTCTCTGGTGAAGGTCCATTCACAGTATTTGCTCCCACCAACGCAGCCTTCTCAAAACTTCCTGCTGAGACGTTAGCTAGTCTACTGAAACCAGAGAACAAAGAAAAGCTGGCGGCTATTCTGAAATATCACGTTGTGTCAGGCAAGGTGATGGCCAGTCAAGTCGTAGGACTCAAGGCTGCCAAGACCGTGCAAGGCCAATCGGTCAGCATTGCAACAGAAGACGGTAAGGTAGTGCTGAATGGTCAAAGTCAAGTTGTGAAAACAGATATCGCGGGCGGTAATGGTGTGATCCACGTGATTGATACTGTCTTGCTGCCGGAGTAAATCATTCAATTACAGCTGAATTTTGAGCAAATTGTCGAAGGTGGTCGTCCGAGTAAGGGCAACCACCTTTTTCTATTTGATTCGAGCCACCCGTTCCAGCGCTTCGTCAGTGCCGGCTAACAGAATGGTGTCTGAATCCATCAGTATTGCGTCAGGATCTGGTGAGCCAGTGATACGATCTTTCAGGACATCGTGAATGGCGACAATGGTCACATCATGATTTTGTCGCAGGGCCAGTTCTCTAATTGTCTTGCCACACCACTGGTCGGGAACTCCCATCTCCTGAATACTAAACCCAGCTCCCAAACTTACATACTTCAGAAGCGCGTTACCTCCCATGCGTTTAGCCAAGCCTTCAGCCGAGTCTCGCTCAGGGAAAATAATTTCTGTCACTCCGATGCGATGCATGACACGGGCATGCTCCAACGAGACAACCTTCACATAGGTGTCTCGGACTTTCAAATCGCTTAGGGCAAGCACCGATAGAATGCTGGCGGTAATATCATCACCGGTAGATACGATGCCTGCGTCTGCACTGTCAGCACCAAGTCGTCGTAGCGTTTCTGAGTCCGTTGCGTCTCCCACGACAGCTTTAGCAACGCGCGGCGCGATACGATCTACGATATCGCCATCAACATCGATAGCAATCACTTCGTGTCCCGCATCTGTCAATTCCACCGCTAGAGTGGAGCCAAAGTTGCCTAGACCGGCAACTACAAAGCGTTTCATGTTTGTCACTCACATTCGAAAAAAGTAGATCAGTCAAACATCGTCCGACGAAAAGCCGAATCATCCTACAATTACATCTTCATAAGCAAAACGAATCTTCGAGTTAGCCGAACGACGTACGATGAAGGCAGCGACAAGAGCCAGCGGCCCGACTCGTCCCAGGAACATTAACAAAATCAATAGCCAGCGTCCCAGCGGGGAGATCTCGGTGGTTAAATTCATGGAAAGTCCCACCGTATTAAATGCGCTCACTACTTCAAAAGCATAAGCCAGAAAAGGAGCCAGTGCTGTTGCCGATGATTCAATGGTCGTCAGCAGTAGCACTCCAAAAACTACAACACCGGTTGCCAGCACGAACAAACCAACCGCACGCTGCAGCGTTTCGTCGGGAATCGATCGATTCACAAATGCAGTTGTTCCATGACCGCGTAGTCGCGACCATGCAATCAGGCCCAACAAAGCAAATGTAGTGGTCTTCATTCCACCTGCTGTCGATCCAGGTGATCCGCCAATCATCATCAGAAGAATGGTCAAGAAATTGGTACTGTCGGTGGCATGAGTGTAGTCGATCATGTTAAAACCGGCAGTCCGCGGCGTGACACTCATAAAAAGCGAATTATGCAGCTTGTCTACAATGGATAACGGGCCTAGCGTGTTGTCCCATTCCAGGACAGCAAAAAACACCCAACCTACTAATGTGAGCATCGCTGAAGTCAAAATCACCAATTTAGTATGAATCGACACTGGACGACGATGTTGCAGCTTCTTACGACTGCGTCGGAACCAGTGCTGAAACAATTCTTCCATGGTTAAGAATCCTATTCCACCAAGCACTATCAAGGTCGTGATCGTCAGAGACACCGCAGGCGCATCGCGATGCTGAATCAGCGAATCCGAGAAAGTCGAGAAGCCAGCATTGCAAAACGCACTTACCGAATGAAACACGCCCGACCATAAAGCTGCTTGATGTCCCATCTCTGGCAACCAAAAAGCGTACAGTAACAAAGCTCCAACCCCTTCAATAACGATCGTGAATCGCACCACATCAACAACCATACGTCTCGCGCTGGCGTAAGCTCCGTTTTGCACTGAGTTGACAGTGATCGATTCGGCACGCAGCGAAAGTCGACCGCCCAGGCTGGCCAGAATCATGCTGGCTAAAGTCAACATACCCAATCCGCCCAGTTGGATTAACACCAATAGGTATGCTTGACCGCGAAACGTCAATCGCGAGGAGACATCGATCACGCTTAAACCGGTGACACACACGGCGCTGGTAGAGGTAAACAGAGCATCCAACCAGCTTAGTGGTTGCCCTGTGTACAAACCAGGCAAGCCTAAGAAACCTGCAGCACCTAACAAGATTAGAAGAAGAAACGAAAGCACAAACAACTGAGACGGCGTCAAACGCTGCCAGAAGTTCAAACGACTTCCCTGTAGCATTCTCCAGCGTGGTCGAGCCAACGAAGGCCGATGTCGCGGGCTACTCCGCACCTTAGCTCGACTCAATTTATCCCCAACCTTTGCTTGACTTGTCTCTTCATGCCCTGGGTTGCCGTACAATCCAAACCGAACATGCTGCGTTGCGAAGTACGTTGCGAGAGACGCTGCCCAAGAAAAACCGCTCTAACATTCCACGTCCAGTATCGCCCACCACTATGAGATCCGACTTGCGCTCTTGCGCAAAATCTGCCAGCCCTAAGCCAACATGACTGCACTGGCGGACGTGAGCAGAGAAATGGGGAGTGAGTGAGCGCAGCTCTTCGGCAGCATCTCGTACCATCTCTTCGGTGCTGGACAGGATCTGAGGAATGTCAAGCTGCAGAGGAATGTCGTCCAATCCAACGACCGGAAAAGCGATCATGTTCACCAGATCGATGATCGTGTTTTTCCCCCAACCAAATTTCCTCAGTTCCGCAATAGCACCTCGACTTGGCGGCGAATCGTCATAGCCGATGCATATCCGCAGTTGCCGATGATCTTGCTCTCGCAACCCTGTGTCGCGCACAACCATCACCGAGCAATGCGCATGTGTGGCCACAAAATCGCTAACACTTCCCAGCAAAATACGAGACAACGCGGAATGTCCCTGAGCCCCCAGAACAATCAAGTCACTGCCCGATTGCTTAGCATGAGCCACAATCGCCTTGCCGGCATGACCCTCTATAACGTGCGTTTTGATTGTGACATTAGCACCTTGATACATCTGAACAATTTTGTCCAACGTCTTCTGCGCTTGCGCGCGTTCCGATTCAGCATTTTGGACAACCCACGACTGAGTCTCCAGCGATCCATGCATGTCCGGCAAGTAGACTACAGCCAACACATCCAGTTCCAGCTTGTCATGATGTGGCAGATGCGCTAAGAACCAAGCCGCCAATTCGGCATCTACAGAACCATCAGTTGCTAATAACACTTTCATAATCAACTCCTTATGTTGCGTAGACTTATCTTACCGCGCATCTGTTGTGAACTCTAGATGCCCAGCAGCGACCAATTGCCTCAGGCAACTTAATAGTTCTAGTCACTTGGAACTTGCCAGCTTCCTTCGGAAACTTTGTGCACTTTCCTGGAGTACGGTCGGAAATTTCGACCTCAAAAAATTGCTCCCGGAAAACCAATGATCGGGTTCGTGCAGCACCAAACGAGATTCTATCAACAACTGGTTATCAGCCAATCCAGTCTCTTGAACACACAGATAACCGCCGCAGCCGATGTAGGGCACCGCCGGAGATTGGGAGATTCGGCCCAAGTCATCTCGCTGTACCTTGACCGAGTGGTTAACGAATTTAGCCAACGTATCAGGCACGGTCGCCCCCTCTGGAAATGTAAAATGCGGATCAAGTTGCCATGACACTAACGAATAACGCTGGTCACTATAGGTCTCGATGCGGGCGGTACCACGTAGGGTGACACGATTCATCAACGGCAGATGCAAAGTACTGTAACGTTCCAGCTTTTTGTCCACTTGACCGATCCCTGCCAATTGCAAGACCGATTCAGGAATTGCCTCGGGTTCGAAGCCCAGTTGCTCTTGATCTTCGCGGCTAGAACCAAACAGACTTTCCATCAACTGCTTGTCCTGAATCGACGACAACGGAGCGTACACGATAAAGGCGCTATACAAACTGTGCCCTACTCGTTTTCCCGCGACATCCTGTAGGTAGTTCACCTCGATATGCACAGGCGCGGCCACAGAATCGCGCGAGAACTTTTCCCAACTGTGCCGACCAGCCAATTGTTTCAGCAGTATTTGCCGATCCGGTATGCCCTGAGCCGCAATAAGCAGCGGTGGCTGAATCGGTTTAGGCAGGCCGGGGACAATTTCGATGCCAGGCTGAACCATCGAACTGTACAGCTCAGGCAATCCGCTTGCCACCTGATCAGTAGCTTGTGCTTTGGCGACCGGTGGACCGAGCATAAGCACGCAGGCGAGGACAACGCCCGCACGAAACCCGCGCTTGGCGATGGCAGGGCGTTTAGATACACACTTAAGACCGTATTTCATTGCGATGTCCTGAATATCCCTAACTTGAACAAAGGTGCAATCTCCAAAAAAACAATGAGTTCTCAGCAGCCGAAGTGATTTTAGACTCAGCATTTGTCCCGCCAGGCAATCAGAATGAGTTTGAACATAATTAATAAGGTCAATAGCTCTAAGGCAGCAGCGGCACGGTACGGCGCTGCTGAGCACTGGCGATGGCGGTATCGACGATCTGCTGACCAATGCGACTGATGGCAAGTGATAGCGGGCCTTCAATGGGCAGGCGATGTTCCAAGCAATGAACAAAATACTCAATGGGATTCCGATGAGGTGCCTGAACATGATCAACGGGCAATTCAATGCCTTCCGGATGCTTGTGTGTTTGCAGCAGAACTGTATTAGCATAATCGTCTGAACAAATGGTGCCGTCGGTGCCCACCAGTACAAATCCGCAACGCGGTTGCGGTTGATGGACCCAAGGATCTGTGAATGTTCCCCAACGAGTCTCGAATTTACTGAGCCCAAAATCATAGCGAGCAACCGTCACACTGTGTTCATTGACATCGTGTTCTGCCGATTGATCAACCACGCAAGTTACCTCCAACGGCTTCTGCCCGTCCAAAAACCAAGTACCCAAGGTAGTCCCGTAACCCAAGTAATCCAACAAGGAACCGCCGCCATGTTGTCGGCTGTAAAACCAACTGTGCGGTTTCTGTTGCTGCACTTCCTCCTGACTGACCTCTTTCTTGTGAGCCGTATGCCACAACGGGCCTCGATTGCCATTGTAGTAGTGAACTTCAACCAATTGCCCAATCGCTTGCGACTCGACCAGTCGTTTAGCGGTACGATGGCTGGGCACCCAGACTAGCGGCCAATTGATGGCCAGTACGACATCATGCTGACGACAAGCATCGATCATGCGGTCGGCATCCTGTAGGGAAGCGGCCATCGGTTTTTCCATCAGAATGGGCAGACCGTAGGGAGCCAATCGCTCGATCCACAAGGCATGGTCTCCCGTGCAGGGACACAGCACGATAAAGTCGGGGCGACTGTCTTCAATACAGCGTTGCCAGTCGGTGAACACCTGTGAATTGTTCAAGCCAAGATTTGCGATTGCATCGGTCATCAGTTGTGGCTGCTGGTCGCAGATAGCGACCAACTGGCACTGAGGGTGCTGAGCCACCATCTGAAGATTGTCGCCCATGTGCATGTGCTGGAACGAAACACCAGCGACTCGATAGTGCTGCAGCAAGATCAGGTTTCCTTGCCTGAAAGTGAACTAGCGAGCGGCGGTAGCATTGGCCTGAGCGTTATCCGGAGCTGGCTGGTCGTCAGCGGGTGGCTCGGCGTCGCCACTTGGTTTTTCAGTTTCATCTTCTTCAATTGCCTCTTCCAATTGATCCTCTTCACCACTTCGCAGTTCAGGATATTTTTCTAGGAACCCTGGCAGTCCTTTAGCGTATCGACTGATGTCTTCGATGTCTCGTTTGGCAACGTTCATCACCGATTGCACGTTGGTAATCAATTCTGCATCATTGATCTGCGTCTGAAGATTGTCTAGCAGTTCGATCAGTCTGGCAAAGTTATACTTTTCGCCAAGCCCAAGGTCTTGGGCGGATAAGAAATTCTGGGTCTTGACTGTTTCATCTTCGATTCGCCTGCCTTCCACAGCCAGTCGTACCGCCTGAGTCAAGTCATTCAGCCTGCGCCTGGCTGCTCGGGCCTGCCAGTCTTGAGACTCTAGCGTTCTGGTGGTCGAACCAGATCGTCGATTTCGATCGTTTGCCCTGCCTCGCGTCGATCGTCTAGCTGGCGCTTCAGAATCCATCGCCATGCCTCCGCCATCATCGCGGCTGGACATTCCCAAGCCTCCGCCCATACCGCCACGCGTACCAGAGTATCCACCTCCAGTGCTAGCCCCACTCATGACGTTCTGACGATTGGTCTCTGCTTGGTGCCACGCAAACAACTGGCTGCGCAAAAAATGAGCCAGAGCTAAGGAATAGAGTTCTTTCTGCCGATCATTCATCTCAGCTAAATTCTGGGATGAAAGATATTGCAGTGAGGTCAGACGCAGACTTGGCATTTGATTGGGGTCAGCCAGATATCCCAGCGCGGAATCAACCGCATCGTTGGCCTTGGCTTCTCGCAGTATGTCTAGCCCGCGCCGCGTGAGCCACGTATGAACTTCGCGATCTTGATCATCGATAGGCGGCTTATTCGCATACTGGGCCGCAGTGTCTTTAACTTTCTTTTTGCCACCGTCGCTCCAGCCCTTAAAGCCATCACGCACGTGTCTTTCGAGTGCTTGAAGTGTCACGGCTTGCAAGTACAGTGGCGTCGGGGACTTTGGGTTCAATAGATTTAGCAACTCGATCAGTGCTTTTGTCGACGGCTTGCGCGTTCGCGTTCGCTGATCTAAGGCTTCATCCAAGTCAGCCAACAGTGTTACACAATTGACTCGAGCAGCAGCAGATGCCTTGGGATCCTTGGCGTACTTCGATGCTACTGTCACGATGTTGCCCACCAGCACGACACGAGCTTCGGTTGATTTGGTAGAATATGATAGATCTCTCAGCTTCATGTGTGTTGCACGGAAATTGGGAATTGCGTCCGCTTTATCGTAGGGCTGCGAAAATTCAGCGATGTAGGCCTCGCAACACTTCTTAACAGCGTCAACACCTTCTGCATCGGAAGCAGGGCGTGAACCATTTAGTAACTCCTTCGCAATCTTGACCGTCTTGTCGTCGACGGTAACTTTCGCTGGCCCACCCTGCGCATTAGCCGTTCCGGTGGCGCAGCACGGTAAGGCAGCCAGCATGACTAAAAGAAAACGAAAGTGATGCAACATGGGTCGCACGCCTAAAAAGTGAACTGTGAAAAGCGGTAGAGATTAATGGTACCTATCTATAGGCTATCTACGTAACCAGGGGTGTGTCAACGATTTGCTCAAATTCCACGAAATTTCTTGCCAACGACTTTTGCGTGGATGGCCGGTTACTTGTCCTGGCCCTCCCGAGAATCCGACTAGTCGCTACAACCCTCAGTCTGATCCTGGAATCCCGCCGAGCTAGGGTAGACACCTGGGCTGTCGTAGCCATACCACTGATCGAGCACAGACAGCCACTGTTGCTTGGAGCGGATCTGGGCGAAACAGGGTCGAACCTCCAGGTGTAGCGGGTGACTGGCCGAGTACTTAATGCCGAACTTGCGCATCAAAGTAGGGGTACGCACAGGACCGTAAAGGCTTTCGGACAATTCCCAGTGCCGCAGCATGACCGCCCGTTGGACTGAAACAGTGGGTGGTGCGGGCAGGGGCAACCCCTCGGCCAGCGCTCGAGCCTGCTGAAAGATCCAGGGGTTGCCGATCGCTCCGCGAGCTATGGTAACGCCGTCGATGCCGGTTTGCTGCATCATCCGAAAGCAGTCGGCAGCGGTGAACAAATCGCCGCTGCCCAAAATCGTTCGATTGGGAAACGCCTGCTTGACCTCTCGCAAGAATTCCCAGCGACTTGGACCGTTATAGCGCTGCAAAACGGTTCTGCCATGCACGGTTGCGGCAGACAGCCCGGCATCAAAGACCCCTTCTAAAATCTGAAAAAAGTTGTCGCGACTTTCAGACGAATCATCCATTCCGCGCCGCATCTTAACCGTTACGGGAATGTTTGGTGGCACGGTATCGCGGGTTCGCCTGACGATTTCAAGAGCGACGCGAGGCTGAGTCAAATGGAAACCTCCGCGACAACGCCCCAGCACTTTTTTGACGGGACATCCAAAATTGATGTCGATCACGGCAAATCCTGCTTCGACCAACTTTTGCGCTCCGGCTACAAACTGCTCCGGCTCGGCACCCATCAGTTGTCCGGCAACGGGCTGTTCTTCCGGAGTGTTATATAGAAAATGCCGGTTCTTTTGGCGGTCTTTCAAGCTGACCAGGAACTGATCTAACATGACTTCACACACGGTATAACTGGCTCCGTGCTCTCGAGCCAGCAGCCGCATCGGCCAGTCGCTGTATCCGCTGAGCGCAGCCTGAACGCAGGGAAACCCGATATCCAAATCGCCGATTCGCAGCCGAGGAACCGCAAAAGTCTGAGGCTCCGTCGTTACAGAAGCCGCTTCGATGCTGATCATTG
>JBIIJD010000136.1:0-6418 GCA_044234105.1 Aureliella sp.
CCTGGGATTTGCGTCCCCAGGCTATCACATGCCGTCGCTTCGCGACTAAGGGACCTCGGAACGCACCATAGGCTTTGGACTGGACAAGCTATGCCCGTTGATTGGGGCAAGGTGTGTTACGTGATCGCTTCGATGCTTCCCAGCCTTTTGCCGTTCCCTGCCCCAATTTTCAACCAACAACCGAACGTTGCGCAAAACCGATCTCTGCACACACCCTACTTCAGACTTCCCGGGGGAAAGAGAGATTGATTATTTGTTATTTTAGATTTGTCATTTGTTTGGGGAAGAAACAAACGCTGTGAGCTTGTGGCGTGCTAACTGATAAGGATCCGAATATGACCTCGTGGCTCTCTATGTTTTTTCGATCGCTTTTGGCCTTGTACTTGCTTGTCAATCATAAGATTAAGAGCCTATCGGAATACGATTGGCCCCCCTCACCTTGCCCTCTCCCCCGAAGCGGTGGAGAGGGTTCTGGAATAGGCTCTGAACGCCTACCCCAAGACTATTCGACCCGCTCATCCTCCCCTCTACCCCGAAGCGGTGGAGGGGGTTCTAGGAAGAGCTCTAAGCAGCGATTCTCGCTGAAGTTGCTCAAAAAACAACCTGGATATGGTCGAGCTATCCAGCGGCGCACATGCGGTCTTGAGACTCTTGAGTCTCGACAGTTGCTTTCGGGTGAGCCTGGACTGGTGCCGGTGGGAGCGGCCCCGACGGGGGCACTGACGGGCAAGCTGGTGTTCGCTTCTGCGGGCCACGGTTGGCAGTGGAACGATGCACTGAATCGCTGGGCGACGGATCGGCCCAACCTATTGGGAATGGTCGAGGATTTTGGCAATCAGGATCAATTGACCTATTACGCAGAGCACCTATTGCGGACTGGAGCTACCGTCATTCCGATGCGCCCGATTGGACGACAGTTGAACGAGGTCGTCCTCGACAACGACTCGGCGGATGTGACTTTTACCGGCAGTTGGAGCAACAATACGGCTGGGCCAACCTGGTACGATGAAGACTACGGTGCCTCCGTGGACTCCGTCAAGTACCGTTTCGCGTCGATCAACAGCGGTTCTGAAACGGCGACCGCTACGTATGCACCCAACATACCAGCGGCTGGGCATTACCCGGTATACACTTGGGTGTCGCCAAGTTCCAATCGCACCAAGCAACTTTACAAGGTCAACCACACCGGCGGTCAGACTCAGGTTTCGGTCGACCATCGATTGGTCGGCAATGGCTGGGTCTATCTGGGGACATACTATTTTAATGCAGGACGTTCCACCACCGACGGGTCGGTGGTAATCAGTAATTATTCGACATCCGGTGGTTCGGTGGTGATCGCAGATGCAATTCGTTTTGGCAATGGCATGGGTGACGTGCGTTGGGATGACAACGGGATCGGAACGGGGCAAGTTTCCGGCTATCCGCGTGAAGACGAGGGTTCGATTCTTTGGGCCTGGCGCGGCATTGGCCAGAGTACCTCTTTCTCCAGTCCATCGTCCGTTTTGGGCAGCAGCAACGTTTCGGCTCCGCTACGCATGGCAGCCTATATGAACGCCAGTTCCAACCCTTATGGAACCAGTATCTATTTGGGTTTCCATTCCAATGCTACCACCGGAGATCCCAATACAGCCACGGCACGCGGGGCTATTGGTCTTGTTTCTAGTTCCAATCCGACTCCCAATCAATCAGCATTGGCCACCGCAATGGGAAGGCAGTTGAACGTGGACATGAGAGCGCTGGATGGAACGTTCGAGCACACCTGGAGTACGCGTACTAGCTATTCCCTGTCAGGGGGCTACGGCGAGATTACCAATTCAATCGCCGCCGGCAAATTTGATGCAACGATCAACGAAGTTGCCTTTCATGATCAGACTCAGGACGCTCAATTATTGCGTGACGCGCGCGTGCGCAATCAGCTTGGGCGAAGTACTTACGAAGCTACACTGGAGCACCTGCATAATTTTCCTGGAACGACCGCTCAGCCCGTCAATGTGACAACCCCATCGCCACCGCTACTGCAAAGCGTTACTAGTTCGCAGGCCGGCCAAGTCACCTTGCGCTGGACGGCCGGACCCAGTTCGAACAATGGATTCAACGGAGTCCACGGTAGTCCGGCAACAGGTTTTCGAGTCTACGCGTCGGCGGACGGCTACGGCTTTGACGGCGGTACGTACGTGCCCGGCGGTGCTACTGATCAGGTGACTCTGAACGGCTATGATGCAGGTCGTCCCTATTACTTCAAGATCGTCGCCGAGAACACTGGTGGGCGTTCGATGGATTCGGAAGTCTTAACGGTATTGCCAGCCGGACCTGCCCAATTGTTGATTGTATCCGGTTTTGATCGTATTGATCGAGCACAGAATTTTCAGCAATCCTACGCTTTTGGCGGCGGTGGTGTCACTGATCGAGTATGGAGTCGATTTGGCAATAGTCGCGATTATGCGGTGCAAGTGCATACGGCTGTGGCTGATGCCAGACCAGGCATGACGGTCCATAGTGCAAGTAATGAAGCTGTCGAGTCGGGTCAGGTCGACTTGCAAAACTATCGCTCGGTCATCTGGGTTCTGGGTAACGAATCAGTAGCAAACAAGACGTTCAGTGCTACGGAACAGACGCAAGTCACCAACTATATTCAAGCAGGTGGGAATCTGTTCGTCAGCGGTTCGGAGATCGCTTATGATTTGGATAGTCAGAACAATGGACGCAGCTTCATTCGCAACGTGCTTGGAGCGACCTATGCGGCCGACAACGCCGCCACAAATACCATCAACTCAGCGGCTGGCGGCATCTTTGCTGGCTTGGGGCCCTACCCATTCTCCAATGGATCTTCATTCTCTGGATTGCTCGACCAACTTTACCGAGTCTCATCGCCCGACGTGCTGACCGGCTCCAGCGGCGGTTCTTCGACATTGCAATATGTGGGTGGCGCTGGAGGAACTGCCGCAACACAAAAGACTGGCGGTGGCGGTTCGGGAAATGTGATCGTCGTGGGAACGCCCTTTGAATCACTCACGGGCCGCACCAATCGCGCTCAATTGATGCAGCGCGTGCTGGACTATTTTGCTGAACAGCCCGAGGTGCTCAGTAGCCAACTGTACTATCCCGGCTCGGTATTTGCGCTATCAGGCGTCGATTCGGCCATCGACACTCGTGTCCAGCTTGTCAAAGAGTCAAACCAGCCGCAAACACTAACGCTAGACAACCTAAGCAATAACAAGAACGGTATTACGGGACTGGTGTTCGATCTGATCACACCACCTGGCACTACTCTGACGGCCAGCGATTTTCAGTTTCAAGTCAGTCCTGAAGGTGCCTTTGACCCAATGCTTAACCCACCATCGGGTTGGCAGGCCGCTGCCAGTCCATCGTCGCTGAGCGTCACGCCGGGTTTCCCGCGTCGCGTAGTGATTCAGTGGCCAGATCAATCGATTACCAATCGGTGGCTGCGAGTGACGATCCAGGCCAATGCCAACACCGGCTTGACCACACCGGCTGTCTATTACTTGGGGCACTTGCAAGGTGAGACGACAGGTGCAAGTGACGGGCAGTTCACTGTTCTAGTGGCCGATCTATTGCAGGTCCGCGCGGCGCTTAGTAATCCAGTAGGACCTGGCAGTCTGTACGACATCGATAAGACCGGTGTTGTGCTGGTCAATGATATTCTTGAAACGCGAGCGAATCTGGCACGGCAATTAAGTCAGATAACCGTGGCTTCTGGCGGTGGAGGAGGCGGCGACGTTCAACGGCTGTACGATCAGTCGTCCGATGCATCGTGGCTGGTTGATTTTGTAGAGGAATCTGATAACTTGTCTGGTCGGTCCATGGCCCAGGGTGTGGATCTTGTGATGGAGCAGTGGCCTGAACAGTTGCTGCGAAGGCGACGCGGACTACGGTAGCAGCCCAAGTTTCTCAGGAATCAGAAAGTCAACCATGAGCGAGTATCAAACCGTCACGTACCAATCGGCCAATCAGGTAGCTACGGTGATGCTCAACCGGCCCAACGACTTAAACGCCTTCAATCAGGCGTTGAGCCGCGACCTGGGAGCCGCTCTTCGAGTTGCTGCGACTGATGATGAGATCCGCGTTGTGCTGTTAGGCGGCCATGGGCGCGCATTTAGTGCGGGTGCCGACTTGAAGTCGGGCATGCCCAGCGGCCAGGAGGTCAAACGGATTCTGCAGGAAGAACACAAGACAGCGCTGCTGGCCATCACACAAATGGACAAGCCCGTGATTAGCGTGGTTCAAGGAACGGCAGCCGGTGTAGGGCTCAGTTACGCGCTGGCTGCAGATTTGGTGATGATGGCAGACGACGCATTCTTCTTGTCGCCGTTTGCCAATATCGGCTTGGTGCCCGACGGAGGACTAAGCTGGTTGTTCACTCGGACTCTGGGCTACCAACGCGCTTATCAACTGGCCATTGAGTGTGAAAGGATTCCAGCATCGCGGTGTTTGGAATTGGGGCTGGTCAATCGCTTGGCGCCAGCGGCCGATTTGATGTCACAGGCGCAGCAATGGGCCGACTCGCTGGCCAAACGCGCTCCGCTGGCTTTGAAGCTAACCAAGCGAGCGATGCGTCGAGCCATGGAGGTATCATTCGGGGACACGATCGATTACGAGGCAGAGCTTCAAGTCGACTGCATCGAAAGTCAGGACTGCCGCGAGGGGATCACAGCATTCCTAACCAAACGGCCTGCGCAGTTTACGGGACGATAATCAAGCCGAACAGCGCCACTATCGCGGAGGTACTGTAGAATACCAGCCCGATGCGCTAGCGAGTGTGTTTCGAATCAATCAATCAACTGACTCACTCGCTGGCGAGTCGGGCTGGTATTCTGGGTAGATTTTCATCTTCGGCTCGCCTTAGTACACAATCCAGCGGCGACTTCGTCGGGCCAAACAGATTGAAGAAGCTGAAAGCGTCAGGATCAACGCGCTTGGCTCGGGAACACTATTGAGTGTCACCGCATCCACCAATAATACCGAGTTGTGTCCTGCATCACCCACGTTGAATACCGCAAATCCCAACTTGTAGGTACCTCCAACTGAAAACGTATGGCTTTGTGTAGCCCAATTCGTTTGTCCATCAAACCCAGGTGGTGGAGAGACGGTATTGAGGGTCATAAACGTTGAATTGCGACTTGCCAAAAAATAGGCAGCATTCCCAATGGTGTAAATTGCGAAATCATTAAACGCTATGCCTTCGTTGTGTTCGTCGGTTAAGAAATTCCAATCAAAAGTCAGTACGGCTCCGGCAGATACAACTAAGTCCTGTGAAATTGCTGAACCGGTCGTTGGCGTACCTGCTCCCATGCCGATAATCGACGCACCAGGAACACCCAAGAAGGTAACAACAGAAGGCGCGGTTGCTGCAAAGTTGCCCGTGTTATCCACATAGGCCTGGTAGGCGCCGTTGGTGGGAGTCACCCCAATACTAGACGTTGCAGCGTGTGCTGCACCAATCTTTGGCCAAGCAGCAAGCGTTCCCGTCTCGAAGTCTCCGTTGATAACGGCAGCTTGCAAGTTGACCACCGACAATAAACAAAAACCAATCGGAACGCAGAAAAGAAGCTTCATTGTCATCATTCGCTTAGTCTCCAATTTGGTCTAGTGAATCAATATGCACAGATGCTTAAACGCCTGCCAGCGGACCAACAATACAAGAAGTCTACTTGCCAGGAGCGGTCCAAACAATACGGGGTAGCTTCTCAGTCATTTCACTACCGAGGCAAGTCCGGCAGTGCTAGAATTTAAGCGGCGAACCGTGCAGATTAGTGTTCCCATCACTTCTCAAGTACAACCGAACAACAATTTCCTTCTAACAGTTGTTTGAATGCCGACAGATTAGCCGCTTGTGGCATCATAGTCGGGATGTGCGATCGAGTCGGACATCGGGCCTGAGAAGATGCTGCGACCGCCATCCACTGGCAAGCAAGCGCCGGTGATAAATGGGCTTGTGGCTAGAAAATAGACAGCTTCAGCCACGTCTTGTGCGGTACCTGCGCGTTTTAAAAGGCAGTCTTGTTCAATCCGCTTTGACTTCTGCTGCCCAACACCTTTGGCGAGCATCACTGGCCCCGGCAATACCGCGTTGACTCGGATCTTGGGATTCCTTGACGCCAGTTCTACGGCCAAGCTACGAGTCAGCGTGCCGATTCCGCCTTTGCTCAGGAAATAGGCAGAGAATCCAGCATAGGGACGCTGCACGGCCCAGTCGCCAATTTGCACGATCGCTCCACCGCCAGCCTGACCAGCCATTTGCAGACCGAATCGTTGTGAGGTTAGAAAACTGCCCAACAGATTCACCTCGATGTGTTGCCGTAGATCCATCAGCTCCGTCTGTTCCAGAGTCTTAGGCTGCCATATAGCCGCGCTGTTGACCAGTACGTCAATGCGCCCCCACTTTGCCATGATCTGGTCT
>JBIIJD010000024.1:0-65793 GCA_044234105.1 Aureliella sp.
AATCAAAGCAGGAATGTGCGAGTAGGAGTCCGAGTAGGAGTGCGAGTAGGAGTAGGAGTAGGAGTAGGAGTAGGAGTGAGGCGATCCTCTAGATATTGACTTCCTCTCGGGTGCCACGAGTTTCCTCTTTGAGGCCAGCAGCCACGCGAATCGCCTGTAGGTCTGCTTCAAGATGTTTTTTGAATAACATGATATCGCCGCTATGGATCAGCAGATTAGCACCCAGCTTGAGAAAACGGGTTTGTTGCTCAATGGAGCCCCAGAAGTGGATTCCCGCTCCTATGCCAGCCTGTCGAGCCTTGAGGAAAATCGTTTCGCAGGCGCTCAGGAAATCCGGATGATCATAACGTTCAGGAATTCCGAGATTGCACGATAGATCATGAGGTCCAATCAACACGGCATCCAAGTCGGGAACGGCCAATATTTCATCGAGAGCATGAATGGCTGGCGTACTCTCAATGTTTACAATGAGCAGCCGTTCGTTCGCGCTGCTCTTAAGGTAGGCGTCGAGTTCAGCTCCAACGGGTTTACCCTGCAACATCTCGCCAAGACGTTGTCCTTTGATAGGTCGCATTTTGACAGCACCGCGTAGCGACCTCACCTGTTCGGCGGTTTCGACATACGGAGCAATTATGCCCGCAGCGCCGCCGTCGAGCACCATGGTGGCGGCGTAGGGATCGGGGGATGGTATCCGGACTAGCGGAGGTAGCCCCAGTGCCGAATAGGTCTGACACATCCAGCTAAGCTGATGCCTGTCGAGCGCGATGTGTTCGGTGTCAATAAAGACAAAGTCCAACCCGCTTCCACGCACAGCATCGGGCCAGCGAGGCGAAGGCGAGACGATAAGCGTTCCAAAAACTGTTTTTCCGGCGTGTAATAGTTGACTTAGTTGAGATGCTTTCATGGCTTGAGCGAGAACTTTCCAAAGTGAATATGAGTGCGAGCAGTGTCCACTGTGCCACTGTCCCAAACCGCGCGGAACTCGCCAGGAGATACCTGGATGAGCGTGGGATATGAGTTCTTGATGCCTGCATCGTAAAAGGTACGTTCGTTGCTCCAAACGCCTCCGGGCGGCTTGATTTTGTACCGCAACGACATTCGTCCTCCATTGGGAAACTCTGGCGTCTTGACTCGCTGTGGAGGGCCATCATTGTAAACATAAATATGTGTTCCGTCGCTAGCTTGGCCAAAGAATCCTTTCGACTTCGCGTTGTGCAGATCGGGTTCCGGACGGGCTTCACTCCACGTCCTCCCGCCATCGCGACTGATGCTAGAGTATGCTCGCGGTGGGTCGGTAGTCTGATCATCCTGATCGTAATTGGCAGTGCGCATTACGATCTTCAGCTCGCCAGAGGCGTCGCCCGGCGCGATATTCCCTTCATGCAAAAAGACACGAGCATCCGTCGGCTGAGGAATGTAGGCTTCGAGCTTCCATTCTAGTAGACTGGTGCTGCTGAGTACAAAGTGGTCGCGTGAGCCGCGCGGATCAGCCGCCAAAGTGTTGCGATGTGCGGGCAGTAAGAATCGTTTTTGGCCTTGGAACTCGGCTTGCACAATACCGGCATTCAAGATCAGTGGACCAGTGTACTGCATCGCCATCTCGACCGCTGTCCAGGTCCGTCCGCCGTCAGCCGAAAAGGCACCCACCAGTTGGGACTCCTCGCTGTTCTTCTGCACGATAGGACAGCGCATGGCAAAGCACCAAATGACATCCTGATCCGGCGCGCGATACAAGACTGGATTAGCATAGGCATACTGAATTGCCCCTTGTCGCAGCCGATGATCAAAAACCGGGACTGGCTCCAACCATGTATCACCGTCATCACGAGATAGACTGGCCATGATATCGCCCATGTCCGTCTTGCCATTCACCTGAACGCCAAACGCCACCAGGAGATCTTTCTTCCGTTCTCCTTGAATGATGTAAGGTTGCCAGAGCTTCCAGGCATAGGGATGTTGCTCCACGCGGCGAATGACACGAACGTCGGTCACGTCACCTTGGTGTTCGCTAGGCTGCCCCAGAGCTACCGTAGATACCCAAGATGCGCAACAGCACAACAGGAATGAAAAAACTCTTGAGCGACTGCTCGACGGATATTGCCAAGTGATCATTGAAATCCTTTGAACTTGCGGCAACGTGAAAGATTTAATTGAATTACCTTGAAAAAACTTGCTTTAAATGCGTCCAATACGAACTCGCTAGCCGGTAGCGTTCGGATTCTTACGCTTTCTCCTGGGCTGACCGGAATCGGAGTCCTCGTTCTTCAGTGGCACATCTTTGACTCGTTCTTGTAACATTTTGTCCAGCCGTTGGCTCAGGTTTCCACGTCTAGAGGCTTGCTCGGGATCGCTAGCGATATTTCGCTGCTCGATCCAGTAAGCTCCTTCACGGCTTGCGCATGACTTGTCACCGTAATCGTACAACTCCTCAGCTACGATTTGGCGATCGCTCCAGGAGATCCAGCGAGTGTAGCGATGCGTGTCAGTCCGCAGCGAATAGCCCATGAACTCAGGAGTCGACTGCTTGAACGGTCTTGCAAATTGACTGAGCACTGCGTCGCGTCCCGGGGCCTTTGGATCCTCCAGGTTCGGCATCAAGCTGCGCCCCTGTAAGCCGGCTGGTTGCGGAAGCCCAGCGAGCGTAGCAAGCGTGGGGTAAAGATCCACTAATTCGATCAAAGCATTAGAACTAGCACCAGGCTGTTTCAGTTGCGGAGTCCGAATGATCAGGGGGACTCGCGTATCGCGTTCAAAGTTCGTGCCTTTGCACCAACGGTCTTTTTCTCCCAGTGAGTAACCATGATCGCCCCATAGGACGACAATCGTGTTCTCAGATAATCCCAGCCGATCAAGTTCGTTTAACAGCTTACCGATCTGAGCATCGGTGTAACTGATGCATGCGTAGTAGCCGTGTCGCAGCTTGCCAGTAGTAGCCGCATCCAAATGCTCATCTTTAGGCATATCTTCATAGCCGCCAAGTTCCGCATGGCTGTGATGAGCGTGTTGAGAGACATCCATAACCCGCTGGCCATCATCCGTCAGTTTAAACATGTTGGGGTTGTACAGATCCCAATACTTCTTGGGTGCATTAAAAGGTAGATGAGGCTTAAAGAAGCCGACTGCCAGGAAGAAGGGTTGGCCCGCATCTTTTAACTGTCGTAGATAATCTGTTGCCAAATTTGCTAATTTGCCATCGGCATACCCATCGTCGGGTACATCAGCGGCTTCCATGGCAACGCCTTTGCCTTCTCCGGCATCGTCTCGCAACAAGTAGTTTTTCCAACCTTTTTCTTTGAGAAGTTCTTTGTTCCATGACTGAGGATCCAGTTCGCGTTGATTGCCGCTGAAAATCTTCCCAAGACCAATTGCTTGATAGCCGTTGTTCTTAAACAGTTGAGGCAATGTAACCAAATCGGGATACGTATCGCGGAACAAATTACGGTTGTGCCACACGCGAGTTTCGTCTGGCAATCGACCCGTCAGCAGTGCAGTTCGCGACGGCCCACAAACAGCCTGCATGCAGTAAGCTCGCTGAAAGATGCGGCTTTGGCTGGCCAGTCGATCGATGTTGGGCGATTGTACCAGCGGATCACCATAGCAGCCCAGTGCAGTCCGCAAGTCATCAACGGCAATGAAGAGGACGTTGGGCTGTTCAGCCGGAAGCAAGCTGGTCGACCAGAGAAATATAAGGATCGTAGATAGAATTCGCATCGATAGTGCTTTGGTTGGATGGCAAATGAAAAAAGACTGATGACAAAAAGATGGGTGACAGAAAGATAGAAGGCCGTTGGGCAGGTTTTTTTGTAATAGGTGTTAAGATCAACAGAAATAAATTAGCATTTAGGAATGAATTACTACTAGCTTCGAAAAAGGGATCAATCCTTCCACCCTTCGAAAATCCAACTTTCTGTCATCCGTTCTTTTGCCTGCCATCTTTTGCCGTTCATTTTTTGTCATCTATCTTTCTGTCAATTTTCCTGTTGCCAGCCGTTCTCAGTCAGTCCCGAGTCTTGGCTTTCTTGTTCTTTTTTCTGGGTTCGGCGGAGGCTGGATCGTAATCGGGATTGGGTCGCATCATCTCTGCGCCTACGTCGGCTCTCCAAGCCTCTAACTCGTTGCGCAATTCTGCCAACTTTTCGGGATTCGATGCCGCCAAGTTATTCGCTTCGCTCAGATCTTGATCCAAGTTGTAAAGCTCCATTCCGGCAGGATCGAAGGTCTCGATCAATTTCCAAGCTCCCTTGCGAATGACGCTCGACGGAACGCTGGACGGGTGTTCGTTGTAGTGCGGGAAATGCCAGAACAGCGATGGACGATTCAGGCTGGTCACATTGCCTTGTAAAAGCGGACTGAGATCCAGTCCATCGACATGCTGATTGGGAAGTGCCGGCAACCCGCAAGCCGCCAAACAAGTGGGATACAGATCGTTACTAATCACGGGCTCGTCCACCACCAAACCGCTCTTCGCCTTGCCTGGCCAATGGACGATCAGCGGCACACGGATACCACCCTCGTAGTAGGCACCTTTGTTCGCGCGAAGTGGAGCATGATTGGTTGCCTTCCAGAATCCGCCGTTGTCGCTGGTGAAAATGATGATGGTATTGTCTGCTAAATTCAGCTTCTCTAACGTACTCGTCACTCGCCCGACGCTATCGTCGATACTCTCGACCATAGCAGCGTATTCAGGCAGGCCTTGCCGCTGCGATTCCGGAATCGCTTCATACTTGGCCACCACGTCAGGCTTGGCTTGCAGCGGAGTGTGGACTCCGTAATGCGGGAAGTACAAAAAGAATGGCTTGTCTTTGTTCTGGGTGATAAAACTGACCGCTTCGTCGGTCAGCCGATCGGTCAAGTACTCACCCTGTTTGCCATCGGGCAGCACATTCCACTTGGCACGTAGCTCGGTTCCAGGAATAAGCCAATCCCCTTCGTAGGGATAAAAAAAGTTTCCAGGTGCCCCGTGAGCATTGCCGCCAATATTCACGTCAAAACCATGATGCTCGGGTAACGAGAAAGGCTCGCTGCCTAAATGCCACTTGCCAATGTTGGCTGTTCGATAACCGGCGCTGCGGAGCGCTTCGGCCAAGGTAAATTCTTCGACCGGCAGGCCACGCAGAAAGCGACCGGACAATAGTTTGGCTTTTGGATCCCAACGTCCCGAGGGCAACCAGTCGGTCAGCAAGAGCCGAGCCGGATATTTGCCCGTCAGAACTGCGGCTCGTGTCGGCGAGCATACGGCGCATGCCGAGTAGGCGTTGGTAAAGCGTGCTCCTTGCCGAGCCAACGCATCAATGTTCGGCGTTTGATAGTAACTGCTTCCTTGGCAACCTAGATCACGCCAGCCCAGGTCATCAATCAAGAAGAGAATGATGTTGGGATGTTCCGCAGCCGGTTCAAGAGCTTCCACACACCAAGCGCCCCTAGCAGCCAAAGAAATTAGGACGATCGTTAGGCAATTGATCAAAGATTTTATCGCAACCATCCTATAACCTGTAGCTCCATCGTTAAAAATAAAGCAGCCCTCAGAATAGCGGAGGGCTGCTATCGTAGTGGGACTCGCCAGAGTTCCTGACTTCCTTGAATTTTGGAGAATTCTCTAACGGGAGAGGGAATTCTGGCGAATCCCACTACAGAACTTGCTAGCGGCGGCGGAATCTGCGGCTGCCAACAATTACACTCAACAGGCCGACCATTGCCAGCGACGATGGCTCAGGTACGGGAACCACTCGTACATAGGAGTATGTTCCATCGAATCCAACATCAAACATACCACCGGCAACATTATGGGTAATCTTGCTGTTGGCGATAGCATCGTTGAACAGACTGACGAAATTGATGTTGAAATCTGGGTCGGTCACTAATGCACCATCGACTACTTCACCAGTGCCGATAGCTTCCAGACGCGAGTTAAAGCTGCTTAAGTTGATAGTTCCCAAGATCGATGCCCAAGTGCTCGCGCCAACGTGAGCGGATGTCATGCTGAAAGTCGGTGCGGTGTTTGCCTTGACACCTGGAGACGCTTCAACGGTCGATCCCTTCAGTCGCAAGATTCCTGCACCACCCAGATCAATGGAACCACCCGAGTTGTTGTTCAATCGCTCGGCACTGATCAGGGCTGAACCGCTCAAGTCCAAGTCGGGGGTTGTCGAGCCCAAACCCAGCGCTCCACGACTTGCTGCTGCGGAAGTGGCTGTGACGTTAATCGTTCCACCACTCATATTCAACGAGGCAGCAGCGGTCGCATTGTTACCAAAGTTCAGTCGATCGGTATTAATAGTACCTCCGGACATGGTGACGGTCGTGCTGGAATTGGCACCCTGCCCGAAAGTGATAAAGCTATTTAAAGCGTTCAAGGTCCCACTGCTAATATTCAGGCTGGCTTCGCTATTGGTACCAAAGCCAAATGACATACTGGTAGCAGAGGTTATTGTGCCGGTGCCGGAGAGGCTTACCAACGCCTTGGCACCATTAGTGGGCGAAGCAGGATTCGCATTGTTGCCTCCCGCAAAACTGTAGCCTCCGACAGTCGTGACTAAGGAACCGCCCGTAACCGTTAGTGAAGCGATGGAAATTCCTGTACCACCATCTGCCATCAATGCGCTTAGCGTAGTGAAGGTGCCGCCATTGATAACCAGATTACCGCGATTGCCGGACTGGTGAGCCACGTTCAACACGGCACCGGTTCCGGTGTTGGTGACCGTGCCACTGTTCAGGGTAAATGTTGTAGGGTTACCCGGGTTGTCACTCTGTCCTACAAAAATCTCTCTGCCAACTGTTAAAGACCCGCCATTGACAGTCAGGATTCCCTGACCAGTTGTCGTTCCCGCGCGAGCCAGCCGTAGATCTCGCGTAACAGTCATGCTGCCAGTGTTGGTGATTTCCAATTCTCCTTGACCTCCACCATCACCAATGCGTACATCTCTAACTACATTACCTACAGCGGAGCTGAGTATTGCTCTGTTAGCTCCTAGCATCGTAGGATTTGCAGAGGGAACAATTCCAATATCCCATGTTGCTGTGGATAGGGAAGTGAAATTGCCTGGCGAACCGGCCCAATTTGTGTGGTTGGCAAAGTTGTTGTCAGCCGCACTGTTGTTCCAGATTCTTTGTCCATACGCCTGCGATGTAGTTAGCAGCAGCATCGCAAAAATTGAAAGTCTGATCGTCATAGTTTGGTTCCCATCGTGAAAGCACCTTTGAAAGCACAAGAAAAGCGACCCGGTCGGGATGTCCGTTCGGGTTGAGTCTGCTGCCTGGACCGTGTCTTCCGATCCAGAGACTTATTCCATCTTACTAACCAACGAAGGAAGCTAAAGAGCTTTTAATGTCCATAAACAACATATCGATGGACGGTTTCACTACTGATGGGAAAGACGATATTCTTTGGGCGTAGTGCCAAATTCCTTACGAAAAACTCGGCATAGGTTGTGTGCATTCTGAAAGCCCGTCTTTCGAGCAATCACTGCGAGAGCGCTGTCTGAATCGCGTAGCATTCGTTTGGCCATATCCAAGCGGATGTGTCGGAGCTGTTCCACTGGGGCTCGTACATAGTGCTCGCGGAACGCCTTTTCTAAACCGCTTCGGGACATGGGTACCTGACTTACAATATCATCCATCCCAATGGGTTCAGCCGCATGATCACGTATGAACTTGAGGGCGGTGGCAACATGCGGGTGGCTAGTCGCCAGACTGTCGGTACTGGCACGTTCAACAATACCGCGAGGCGGAATGTAGATGGGCGATTGCGGAGCTTTCTCGCCACGAATCAAGAGATCCAGTAGTGCAGCACCTTCGTAGCCCACCAATTCCAAATTTGGATCAATGCTAGATAAAGTGATGTACAGGCAACTGCAGATAGTTTCAGTATTGTCGATACCAAGGACAGCCACTTGTTCCGGCACCGAAAGTCCAGCAGCCAGACAGGCTTCTAAGACCTCGACGGCTTCATTGTCACGGGCCAAAACGGCAAGAGGTTTCGGCAAATCGGTCAAGCGTCGTTCAAGCCACGCCCTGCGCTGCTCACGCGTGTCCGCGCGCCTGCGGCGCTCCTTTTGCCAGGAAAGAATATGGCAATCGTAGCCCCGTTCGTTGATCACTTGTTGAAAATGCAGACGACGACGCAAGCTTACGCCCATCTCATGCCGGTGGACAAAAGCAAATTGACGAAAGCCTTTGTCCAGAAAGTATTCCGCAGCCATCTGTGCTATTGCCGCGTTATCCATCGTCACTCGCGGCAATTCAATCTTCGGTCGGCTCTCCGCCAAGTCGACAATTGGAACTTTCAAGCGTTCCAACTGCTTCCAATAGTCGCGGCGAGCGCCCAGCAGGGTGATGACACCTCTACCGTTCCATCGCTGCGGCACTGGCTCGTCGAAGTCACAGGTGATATGCCAGTGATGCTCTCGGGCATATCGTGCAACCCCTAGGTGCATCTCCGAGTAGTACCAGCCAAGTGCCAGAAGAATTTCAGGACTGTCCGAGAGCCCATTGTTGCCTTGAATTTTAGCTTTATTCATCGCTCGGCCCCCAGTCAATCCGCTTACGCCATTTGCCGCACAGGTAGTTGAAATGCCCATAATCTAATTGTATTTGCCAGTATCCACCTTTATTTGGGTAGTATAAAATCTTTAACAGGATTTTCAAATACGGTGTCCTGGATTGAAGCGACATGACTCTGAACGACTCAATTTGAGCGGCTAAAGTAGGGTATTTTGGATCGGTACGGTCGATTTCATGTTTCGCATGGAGATCAAGAGCCCTGATCAACAAATCTCGTTTTTTCTGAAAGTCCAGAACAGACAACCGTCTGCAATTCTGTTTGATTTTGGGTAATCGCTTTGGCTGCTGCTTGCGGCAAGACAGCCTGCACGCGGCATTGAAAGGAACCTCGCAAAAAATGCATCGCCCGTTCAATTCCAGAAAAGTTTTTGCTTTTTTCGTCACACTCATCCTTGCTGGCTGTGGTGGCAGATCGGACTTAGCCAAAGTGAGCGGACTTGTCACCCTGGATGGCAAGCCACTGCCTAGTGCTACCGTCGTCTTCCAGCCTGACGCCAGTGGTCCAGCTTCGTATGGACTAACCGATGAGCAGGGGCGTTATTCGGTCATGTACGACGTTGGTCAATCGGGTGCTGTCCTTGGCATGCATTCCGTCAAGATTTCAACCTACCAAGAAAAAGATCCCGATGCCGATCCACCGATTGCAGCAGCACCGGAAGTACTGCCGGATCGTTACAACAAAACCAGTGAACTAAGGGCGGAAGTGATCAGTAGCAAAGTCAACGAAATCAATTTTAAGTTGGAGTCCAAGCCATAACATCCCCGTAGTGGGATTCGCTAGAATTCCTGTCATGCGATTCCGACCATAATTTTACTTTTCAGCCTTGATTGAATTCCTATTTTCCATCGATCAACTCTTTTCTCACTATTCTTTTAGGAGTCATTCGTCATGCACAAGTTGAAGCAACCGCTTCGGGGATTCACTCTGGTAGAGCTGCTGGTGGTGATTGCCATCATCGGAATTCTGGTTGGACTCTTGCTACCTGCGGTTCAGGCGGCTCGCGAAGCGGCCCGTCGGATGCAATGTAGCAACAACCTGAAGCAAATCGGACTGGCCGCACACAACTACGAATCATCAATGAAAGTACTGCCTTCGGGATATGTTCGAACAAACAATCAAGAAGGTTGGGGGTGGGCTGCCCTGTTGCTGCCCTACACCGAGCAAGGAAGTCTGTACGAGCAATTGGTGGTTGGCCGAGGCAATCTCAATCAGATCATTAGTAGTCCACCGGCCAATTTCGCTCAGTTGATTCAGACTCCGATCAGTTCGTTTATCTGCCCCAGCGATTCTGGATATGAAGGGGATGGGATACTGCCAGACTCACCAATTGGCCGAGCCCCGTTTGCAATCGGCGGGGCGGAGATAAAGCCCGCTCTCAGCAACTACAAGGCTGCTGCTGGCCCGCTCTCACCGCAGCAAGGTGGATCCACCGTAACTAGCCGTGATAGCCGTGGAGTCTTCTATGGCAATAGCAGGCTGAGCATTTCAGGCATCACTGATGGAAGCAGCAATACAATGGCATTTGGTGAAGCTGATACCAGAGTTCGTCGTGGTGGAGCCTGGCTAGGCTCGCGCAGAAACAACAATATGTCTCACAGCAGCGTGTACTATGTGGTCAGTTGGGCGGGTGCTAGACTGAATCAACCTGGAGTGGCCCCGTTTCCACCGCACGGCAACAACGGAAGCCCTGATGCCAATCCAGGCTTTAATACTCCGCCCGGCTGTAATCAGGGTTTTGGAAGTCTGCATGCAGGTGGAGCAAACTTTTGTTACGCCGATGGCTCGGTTCACTTCATCAGTCAAGATATCGAACATCGGCCTCAATACACGGCAACAGATCTTGGCCCAGCAGAACAATTGGGCTTGTATCAAAAGTTGATGTGCCGAAACGACGGTGGTGTGCTGACCAACAGTAACTAAGGAACCGTTCGCAAATCAACTTCCGAACTTATCATCAGCCGCAGTGTGTTAGCACTCGGTTTTATTGAAAACTGGACGCTAGCGCGCTTGCGGCTGATTAGGCAACTTATTTACGAACGGTCACTAACTGACCGTCGGTTTGTTAACAGAATGGGATTAATGTTCTTTGCCTACTGTGTTCATAATAGCCCGCGCCTACGCGCTGGGCGGTAAACATTCCTATCCTCGCTGTTCAGTGGGATTCTGGCCAGTCCCACTAGTTTGAATACAGGAACTCTGGCAAGTCCCACTACGAGGCGAAACCCACTTCGATTGATTGCTGCTTACTCTTCCTTCGCGTCCGCAGTGAAAAGAGTCAACCCCTGCAAACTTGGCTGCTTGGCTGGAATGATCAGGCTGAACAGGTAGCCTACGGTGACGCAGGTTAATAGGCCAATGGGCGCGTACGCGAATACTTGTAGGGGCTGTATCCAGCGAATCGTCATCACAATCGTCGCGGCCACGACGGCTCCCGATAAGGTTCCGATGGCATGTGCGCGGCGAGTGAATATGCCGAGTACAAATAACGCAGATAAAATGCCTCCCAGAGTACCTAGCAGTTCGATGAAGGTACTGTAGGCCGAGCGTATGTCAGTCTTGGCCAGCACCAAGGCGATGCCGATACCGATGATTCCTACGGTCACGGTCACCCATTTGGCAACTCGTAGGCACTGTGCATCACTTTTCAGTGGCCAAAGTCGGTGATAGAAGTCGACCACGTAGGCTGTGGAGATCGAATTGATGCTGCTGGAGAGAGTTGACTGGGAGGCAGAAAAAATTCCCGCCACAATCAAACCGGCCAATCCCCACGGCAATTCGCTGACGAGAAAAAAGGGAAAGACAGCATCGTTCTGCAAGGATATATCCATCTTCTCTGGATGCTGTTTGTAAAAGACAAACAGGCCGGTTCCAATGGCGAAGAATGCACCCTGAGCCGGCACCGAGAGAATGGCATTCAGCCAGATACCACGAGCAGCCGCTTTTTGGTCTCGCGTTGTTACATAGCGCTGAACCACGTCTTGACTGGCCGAATAGGGCAACAGGTGATGAAACAACGACCCAATCATGATGACCCAAGCCGATGCGACCGTTAGATCCCAACTCCAATTGACCGATTCAAACAGATGTTGCCCGCTAGATGCGATGCGGATCGATTCTCCCAATCCTCCATCAATGTGAAGTGATAAATAAACCAAACTGATTACGGCTCCAGCAATCAGGACGATCGCCTGAATGACGTCGGTCCAAATGACGGCCTCCATGCCTCCTACAACCGTATAGGCGATGCATAACAGACCAATACCGACGATGCACGTTTCAACATCTAAATCGCTAACGGTAGACAGCGCTAACGAAGGCAGATACAGCACGACGGCAATACGTCCACACTGATACAAGATGAATAGCAAACTACCGGTCCATCGCGTGGCCAGATTAAAGCGTCGCTCCAGGTATTCGTAAGCGGAAGTGACATCCAGTCGTCGATAAAAAGGCAGGTAGATGAAAACGATCAGCGGCATGATCACGATATAGGTGTTGGCTAGAAACAGTTCCCAGCCATCGGTGTAAGCTGCCGCTGGAATCGCCATGTAAGTTATGGCGCTTAGCATCGTTGCAAAAATACTTAAGCCCGCTGCCCACCAGGGAATTCTTTGTCCGCCGCGAAAATAGTCGTTAGTCGTTTGATTGCGTTTAGAACATATCCAGCCTATCCATAGCATGAGCAATAGGTAAATCACAACTGTCGAGTAATTCAGCCAGCCAAAAGACTGTTTTTGAAGCTTGTTTGTCAGTTGCCATACTTCGGGCGACCTGACACCCGGCCGGACTTCGCCTGATGTTATGAAGTGCTGACCTTGCCATGACACGGCCCCCGTGGTTACGTGTGACGCTGGCAACTGAGTTGGCAAAGTCTTCCATGTATCCGTGATCGTGTGATAGGCCAAAATAGACTTAGGAAATCCAGGGTGTTGATTTAGAGGTTGAAAGTCAACCAGACTACCGTCATCGCCACCCAGAACTAGGAAGCTGGATTGTCCTATCGCCGGTGCTGGACTGGGCGCCGCTACAGCCGGTCGAGGCAGATCGGCAATACGAGCCCAACCCACTTGGGGGCGATAACGGTAAGCATCCTGCAAGTAGGTGCGCACCGGTCGCCCGTCGGATGCCGGTGCAAGCGAAGCGCCGCTGCATAAATAGAACGCGCCATCCTGTACAGCGGCAACAGCCAACATGCGCTCGGTGCCTGGCCACGCTGGCAGCTCGTCCCATGCAAGCGGCTGACGACTCAAGTTCAGCGCCCAAAATTGGTGCATGGCCTTTGTGGAATCGGGCTGCTGGATGCCTCCAGCCATGTAGATCGTGTCGCCTAGCAAGGCACCGCTGGCATTGGCACAAGCTTGCGGTAACGAGGGAAGCTTCTCCTGTAATAACTTGCTGCCTTTCCAGCGTATGATCCAACAGTCTGAATAGTGCCCGTCAGCATTGCTGCCACCCAAGTAGGCCACACCTGGTTCGATCCCCAAACCTGCGGGGATCGAAACCGACACCGCATAACCGATGGGCTTGTTCAGCTTACCCGCTTCGATCCATTGGCCCTGGGGTTGCTCCAAGACATAAACCGCATCGTGCCAAACCTTGAGACCGTTTTCCCAGGGTGGAGCTTCAGGAAAATTAGCACCGCCGCCAACGATCAGGCTGTTACCGTCGGTCCCACAGACGGGTCCGGCTACACCCAGTGTCGATGGGATGTTTCTAACCTGACTCCAGGTCACCGCCTCGTCAGCCATAAGCCGGCAGGATGAGTGCCAACAGGTCCAGGCAAAGATGAACAGAAGCGTGCCACAGCGGTAAAATCGTTGCATAAAGTTTCCTCCGAAATGGAAATCGCCAGAATTCCCATTCTGCGTAGTGGACTTCGCCAGAAGTCCCTCTTCAGTAATCGTAATGGAACTCGCCAGAGTTCCGTAGCGCGTTTCACCAGGAACTCTGGCGAGTTCCACTACGCGTTGGCTACGGTTTGGGGTAATTGGCAGAAGCTGCATCCAGTATTAAAACCCAATCACTTCCGGACTTTCTGGTGGGTGTATCAAAACTGAGCGATGTTTGGTTTTTGAACAGACCTATTTCATGGGCCACCCCACTGCACGGATCGAACCACCAGGCCCGGATCTGGTCTGCAGCCAAGCGCTGCGTGCTGATCGTCACTTTACGTTGATCCGGAATATAGATCATTGCGTAGGACGCATCGTTTTGATCCGGTTGGCCGTCGCGGGTTGCTTGAATTCGTCCCACTCCATCCGCTTGACCGGCGGCTACCAAACTCTGATCGGGGATGCGGCTTAAAAATGGTCGACTAAGCATCAATTTTTTCAAGTGAGACAACTGATTGGCACCGGGTAAATCCAACGAATCATGCCAAGCGGTGGTTACATCCCATAGTGGCTTGCGACCGGGTGCATACATTTGCCAAACTGGATGAGTGCCATAAGTGTGGCCAAATGCACCTGCGAACACTGACCAATATGCATTTCTGCGAACTTGCAAGGCTCCCACCGGGCGTTTTTCAGGCATGGCATCGGGTGGGTACTCGTACGAAGGCTCGCCATCCAAGCAAGGTTTGATTGGTACTCGAGCATAATCGTTTTCTACGGCGACAAAGTTGGTACTGGTCGGCGAATGGCCGCTTTGTAGCATGTTGAAGTCCAGCCATTGGGCGTCATGAAACGGTGTTGAAGAACTTTGTCCGCCGCGTGGGTGGAACGTCATCAAGTGAGCACCGTTGTCGCCTTCGGCTAGCCCCTTGGCCATAGCTTCCAGAATCTGTCGATGTCGGTCAGTCTCTACCAAACGATCACCGCCCAAAATCCAAACTATCCCCGCATCGCGATATCTGTTGCCCAGCCACTTACCGTACGTCTGAGCATTTTCTGGAGTGAATATCACTTTCTTTGAATGCCAGTACTTGCCCCAAGTCGGCAACATGCCGATTCTCAAACCAAGCGAATTTGCTTTGGCCACGATCCAATCAACGTGTTCAAAATACTTTTCGTTCGGTCTGGTTGGGGCGTTGTCTTCCAGCGGCAGATGACCGTATGGATTTGGTACGTCCAGCCCGTCCACTTCGGCTAGCACCACGGCCTGAATGACCGTAAAACCCTGCTCAGCGCGCCGCTTCAAATAGCGATCAGCCTCTTCGCGATTCAATCGGTGAAAAAGTTCCCACGCCGTGTCGCCCAACCAGAAGAACGGCGTTCCATCGGAATGGATCAGGTAGCGTTTGTTCTCGCTGATCTTAAGCTGCTGCGTCGCTGCAGTTTGTTCGCTGGGCTGCTCTGCGAACAGCATATCGCAATCCACCGCGTTGAGCGTCATTAGAATTAAATGGTGGAATATGAATGCTCGGATGGTTTTTCTCATAAAAGGTTGCCCCCGTAGTGGACTTCGCCAGAAGTCCCGTTCTCGTTCGAGTTCACACCATCTTCGTACCAGGAACTCTGGCGAGTTCCACTACGCGGTTGGCCACATTAGTCTTGTTTTGTCTTGTCTATGTTGTGTTTTCCTAGCGGCTGAGCATCCTGCTTAGGTAGCCAGACATTCAATTCGTCTTTCACCGTTGCATAGTCCGCAAGTCGCGCCAGATTGTGCCACTCGTCAGGGTCGTTTTGGTGGTCGTACAATTCTTCGCCACCATCAGCATATCGAATGTACCGCCATCGCTCAGTTCGCAACGCATGGTTGCCTTGTCCATGAGTTGTCAACGCGGGACGATCCCATTGGATGGAAGGGTTTTTTAACAATGGCACCAGACTTTGGCCTTCTAAACTGTCAACCTTCGGCAATTGGCAAAGTTCATTCAGAGTTGGGAACAGATCGATCAAGCCAACTGAGCGCTGTGTGCGACTGCCCGCCTGAGTGACTGCTGGTGCAGCGATGATCAAGGGCACTCGAGTGGACCGCTCCCAAAGTGTGAATTTGTGGAGATGCTGCTTTTCGCCCAAGTGCCAACCGTGATCCGACCATAGAACAACGATCGTGTTGTTGGCGCTAGGACTGGCATCTAGAGCATCCAGCAACTGACCAACCAGTGCATCGGCAAAGCTAATGCTGGCCAGATAGGCTTGCAACAGCTCTCGATATTTTCCGTCTCTCAACACCAATTCGTAATCACCACGCCGATCAGCGGCCATGACCCGTCCGCCTGTGGGCAAATCATCGCAGTCGTCTTCCTTGATCACTGGCGCAACGATTTGGTCCACCGGATACATTTCAAAATACTTGCGAGGTGCGTAAAACGGCAAGTGAGGTCTATAGATGCCAGCCGCCAGGAAAAACGGCTGTTTGGGGGGTGCGGCAAAAAACTGCTTGGCCCACTGGACCATCTTGCCATCGCCCATCTGATCATCCGAAGTATCAAACACGCCCCAGTCAAATTCGTTTGCGTTTTGAGGCGGCTTGCTGAGAGAGCGAACGGCCTGAATCTGATTGAGCGGAAAACCTTCGGGCCACTGAAAATTTTTGACCTTTCCCTTACGCGCCAACTGTGCTTGATAATGGCTATCGAACACTTGGTCGAAATAATCATGCCAGTCGCTGCTGCGATTAAATCCTGGCGTGTGATGATAGACTTTGCCACCGCCGACCACATGGTATTCATTGGCCCGGAAGTGGCCCGGAAGACTAGCGATACCCGGAAACGCTTCGTGCCACACAACGTCGTTGGCATAGATGCCCGTCGAGCTGGGCCTACGTCCGGTCAGCACGCTGGCGCGACACGGGTTGCACACCGGCGCGGGAACGTGTGCGTTGGTAAACAACAGTCCACGCTGGGCGAGTCGGTCGATGTTGGGCGTTTTTACTTGAGGATGCCCGCCCAAACAGCCAACCCAGTCATTCATATCGTCGACAACGATCATCAGGACGTTCGGGCGCTTGCCCTGGGCGGAAAGTCCTTCCGATTGACAACCCCCGGCGCAAATGCAGGCTAGTAAAATTTGCAAGCAGTTTTTCATGACGAGCTTGTTTTCATGAATTTGCCAATAATCGTAGTGGAATTCGCCAGAATTCCCATCGCAACTAAACGGCTCATAAGAAACCTCTAGGGTCCTGTAGTCAGGAGTTGAAGCCACGTTCAGCCAGTGAAGGTCCAGGACTTCTGGCGAAGTCCACTACTTTCAGGACGATAAACAGGACTTCTGGCGAAGTCCACTACGTTGAGTGCGTTGAGTCGTGTTAGGGTCTGCGAAAATTGAGCGGCCGTGGGGGGCTCCAGTGGCAGACGCGTCGGGCCACAGTCCACTGCGACTTCAGCCATCCACTTCTTAAAAGTCGCTATTGGCTGAGGGCCGCAGCCAACCAACAAGTCTATCGTCCGTACGGCCAGAGCTTGCAGCTCTTGGGCTCGTTCATTGTCACCAAGGTCGTATGCTTTGATGATCGATAGATAAAGCGGTGTAGCAAAATTATAGGTGCTTCCTACCGCTCCACGCGCACCCAAGGCAAGGGCGCTCAAAAGCAGCTCGTCGCGTCCGAAAAGCATGTCATACTTGCCGTTCTCCAGCTTCAGGCACTGCTGGAAGTCGCTCAGGTCTTCGTAGGTGAATTTTGCACCAACCAAATTGGGAATGCGAGGTCCGGCCAACTTCAAGAATTGGCTGACTGGAACGTTTACGCCGGTCATCGATGGAATGTGGTAGTAGTAAAATGGCAAGTCGGGTGCTGCCTGTGCTACTCGCTGGCACCAAGTTACCAAACCTTCGATCCCCAAGGGCTTAAAGAAGGTTGGAGACATGCAGGCGATACTGTCCGCACCGATTCGCTGAGCGTGAGCGGCCAATTCACAGCAATCCGTCAGCGAATTGTGCCCGACGTGGACGATCACTTGTAATCCATCCGGGGCAACTCGCACCCATCGTTCGGCTAGCTGGCAGCGCTCGCTAGTCGTCAAAGACATCCCTTCGCCGGTGGTACCACAAATGAAAGCACCTACAACACCGTCTTGATGTAATCGACTTGCGTAGCTGTCCACGATGTCCAGGTTCAAGCATCCATCGTCATGCAGCGGTGTAAAAGGTGCCGCTATCAGACCTTCAATTTTATGAACCACAGCAGGAACTCCCTCATTTGAAAATTTTGAATTCAGAAATTTAATTCATTCAACTGGCTGAACTGATTTCAACCGACTGTTTGGGGGTTCAGCCACTCCAGTCTATCCGTAGGTTGCGTGGCGTAAATTGACAAAATGCGTCAATTAATGGGCAATCAAGACACTTTAATGAACGATCTGCATTCGCGGGATGTAGGGTTCCGCCTTTGGGAAAAACGGTTCACTGGACCTACTGGCAACCGAACAGAGCATGACTCTTCAAACCAGTAGTGAAAATGCCCATTACTTTACTCTTGGTAGACATTAAAGCGTCTCGATCGCTGACAACTGCGAGCTAGAATGTGAATGGACCATGCTGCGGTCAATTTCGCCGCCTCTGCAGGTCTCTAATGTCCTCCTCTTTTTCTTTGGCTTCTGTTAAGGAATGGTTACTATGATTCACGCGATGATAGGTTTGGGGAAGTTTCGAGAGTCCCAAAGGCTTTTGATAAGAATTTCAATTCCAGTTGTTGCATGGGTTCTTTTCAGCTCTTCACAGGTTTTTGGCCAGATTCGAGTCTGGAACAACTCGGCAGCTGACAACGACTTCGCTAACCACGCAAATTGGACAGGTTCGCCAGGTGATTTTATCTCGCTGTCGACCGCCCAATGGGATATCAATTTAGGAGTGGGTGCCAACAAGGCTGTGCTTAGCACTGACATCGGCAATGTGGTAAGAGACGTTCGCATTGGGGATGCCGGAACTCAAGGAGAACTGGAAGTGACAGCTACTGGAAGTATGACAATCACTCGGGATCTGCGTTTGGCTCGATCTGGAGCAGCAACCGGACAAGCCATCATGACGGTCAACGGTGGATCAGTAACTGTAGCGACTGTTGTTGGAACAGGAAATATATTCATTGGGCAGAGCGATAATCCGGGTAATCCGACTGTATTGACCCTCAATAGCGGCTCGGTCACTACGATTAACACATTGAATGTTGCTCATCAATCGAATAACAAAGGCAATCTAGTCATCAACGGGGGCACCTTTACGGCAGGTAATGCGGTGATGGCAGATGCTGGCGGCTCGCCCTCAGTTGCTACGCTGACCGTCACTGGAGGCTCGCTAACCACTACTACAGGCGGTTTAACCTTCGCCAGCTCAGGTGGCGTCAATACTGCGACTGTAACCCTGTCTGGGAGTGGGCAAATCAATTCTGCTACCAGCATGTCCTTTGGATTTGGTGCCGATAGCACTGTCAACGTGAATATGACCGGCGGAACCCTCAACGCGCCGACCAGCTTCCTGACTTTTGGGCAGGGTGCCGGTTCCAACACTACCGTTACTATGTCCGGAGGCACGATCAATACCGATCGATTCAACATTGGAAACAAAAATGCGGATCCAGCACTTCCGCCTATGTCTGCAGTTTTGAATATGAGTGGTGGAACGATCGAGGCTACGGCAGATATCTCTTCCACCGCAGGCAATCGCGGAGCGTTTGTGTTGGGCTCCACAGTTCCCGACGTCAATCTGAGTGGCACGGCCCTTGTGAGTGCCGAACGGCTTTTGATCAACGCTGGCGGCACGATCGATATTACGGGTACCGCCCTACTCCACTTAAAGGGTTCTACCATTGAGACGGCACCCGGTTCTGGAGTGCTAGCCAGTACTTCCCCTACATTTAGTTTTGCCCAACAATTTGTTACTGGCCTTTGGGCGGAAGTCCTAGGCAAGGTGCGGCTGAACGAAGTCGGAGCGGTTCTACGAGTTGAAGGCGAATCCGAAACGATCGCCGACCCTATTCCAGAAAATCCCGATCAAGTCCTGAACTACTTAGCTCTTTTCAACGCAGCGATTGCCAATGGCGTAATCACTACAACGCTGGGTCCAGAGTTTACTCTGCAAGCTTCGTACGACGGAGTCCACACTAAGGTGGAGGTTGTCAGCGTTGCTTCCGCTCCCCAGTACGTGGGTGGACATCCACATCATGGAAGCTTTTCTGGTGTTGATAAAATTGATACCGGTGTCAGCCTGATTCAGCGAGGTGCTAGCCTACAGACGGCTCAGCTCACCAACATCATCAGCAGCAGCCAAGGCATCAACGGTGTCGTTCTGGACTTTGATGAACTGGCTGATCTGAATGACATCACGCTTGAGTACAAGATGAGCCCACAGAATGTGTTTGCAACGCCAGTGGCAAGCTGGAGCGATGTGCCAGCAGCACCAACGGCGACTCTGTTGCCAAATGCTGGGCAAGCCGGAAGCGACCGCGTGCTGCTTACTTGGGCTAATGGAACGATTACCGATCGCTACCTTTGCATCAAAGTGATTTACGATGGCAACACGATTGCCGAACTTTACTTGGGCCACTTGCGTGGCGAGATGACAGGTGCCAGCGGTGGCAAGTTCACAGTTCTGGTTGGAGACATCTTGGCGGTGCGAACCGACCTAACGCAGGCAAAAACTGCTAGCGGCCGAACCGATGTGGACAAGTCAGGAACCGTCCTGGTCCAAGATATTTTGGATACTCGGTCCAACCTAGCCAAAGAATTGACTCAGGTCGAAATTCCAGCCAATCCCTAAACGAAATTTTGTACCTGTTCTGCCTTCTGAAGTAGTAACAAACCATGCCCCAATCACCGGGGCATGGCTTGTCCGTAATCAAGCCATTGGTGCGTTGCGAGGTCCTGAGAAACGAAGAGTTGAGATATCACTTTTCGGTCATCGAGTTTCGTAAGGTCCAACCTCCTTGCGTCACGGACCTTTGCACGGCACATATCACTCTTGACGAATTCACTTAGCTGAAATGTCAACCATTTTAACTAAAACGGCGATCCTGTGGTGCGTGATCAGTTTGCCTGGCTGGGCGATGGCCAGTGATCCTCTGCCAACCTCGCTCCAACACTTTCTGGGCAACTCCTATTTTCATACTCAGGAGTTATGGAATGAAGGAGATGGCGGGCGAAGCATCATCGCCGCACATGACGGCTCCATCTTGATCTTCCGTGGGAATGATTCGAGCCAGTACAAGCGCAGTACCAACGGCGGCACAACTTGGACCACCGGCACGGCATCTTCTGCGGCTAGATTTGGCAACGCTGTACTCAACACAGCCAATGGTCATATTTTTCTGATGAACGCAAGCTCCAACGTGAGGTCGGTCAGCACCAACCACGGTGTTACCTGGGCGAGTACTCAAAGTCATTTGCCAACCGTTGATCGATTTGGTAATCGTCCCACCACCTACTCGTCGCATCAGGCAGGCATCACTTTGAAGTACGGTTCCAATGCAGGCAGGCTCTTGGTACCGACGCGTGTGGGTAGCCCGGGTAACGCTGTTTCTGATCGCGGATACGCCTATAGCAGCGCTGTCTACAGCGATGACGGAGGACAGACTTGGCATACGAGCGAGCCTTTTCCCGTATTTGGTACCGGCGAGGCAGCCATTGTCGAGCTGAAGGATGGACGAGTGCTTTACAACTCACGCGAGCACATGTCCATTGGAAATCGATTTGTCGCTACCAGTTTCGACGGTGGCAAGACATGGATTAGTCCCTATCGCGATCCGACGATTCCTGATGGGCCAAGGGGAACGTCCTACGGATGTATGGGAGGACTGATACGATTGCCTGTAAATGAATACGATATTCTAATCTACAGCAATTTGGACACGGACGCTGGAGAATTGCCCGAGGAGATAGGCGGGACTCGGACTCGGGATCGCGAAAACATCACGCTTTGGGTCAGTTTTGACGGAGGAACAACTTGGCCGATCAAGCGACTGGTCTTTGGAGGTCCGGCGGCCTATTCTAATCTGGGCGTGGGCCGTGCGGGATCCGCCGCACAAGGAAAAATATTTCTGGCCTATGACGGTGGGCCGTTGGGGCGCAATTCGGCAGTCCAAGTAGCGGTCGTCAACCTGAGTTGGCTGCTGAATGGTGGCGACATATCGGATTATCTTCCATGATCAAATCGAAACGGAATATACCAGCCAGCGAACGTCTAAGCCAAATTCTTCTGACGGGGCGCGCGATCGTGCTAGTTGCGTTCTGGTGCGGTGTAGTTCGCTCAGCCACGTTAGAATCTTTCTTGGGTCCCGAAGTATACTCAGTTCAGCCGATGTGGACCGGGACGGGAGCGACCAGTTTGGTGACCGCCCAAAACGGTTCGGTGTTAGCCTTTCGCAATTCGGCTTCACAGCAACTCTACCGCAGTACCGACGGTGGTCAAACTTGGATTCCTGCACAGCAGTTGAGCGCACAATCGATCAACGGTAGCGCGGTTGTCAACGAGATTACCGGTGAAGTGCTGTATCTGAATCTTGCACAATCGATTCGATACCGCAGTACCAATCATGGCGTCACTTGGAGCCAACAATCTTTTCAACTTACTCCAGATCTTTACGGGTTTCCTGGTGCGCAACTGGGAAGCTGTAACGCGGGTATCACGCTGACGCAGGGTGAATTTGCTGGACGTCTGATATTGCCGATTCGAACGTTAGGTCCCGGCGGTACCGATAGCCAATCACAACGACTGGGACATTATGCTTCTTCCATCTACAGTGACGATGCGGGAGCGACCTGGAATACGTCTAAGCCGTTTCCTGTGATGGGTACAGCTGAAGGAGCGATTACGCAATTGTTTGACGGAGAATTGATGTTTACTGCCCGAGAACAAATCAGCTTGGGCGGCCGATATTTTGCGACCAGCCCTTCTAGCAATGGCGGCGATATCTGGCTTTACAAAGACCGAGTGGCCGCCTTGCCCGATGGCCCCAGGGGATCACCCTTTGGCAATGTTGGTAGCCTGATTCGTGTGCCAGTGGACGGAGTAGATATCCTGCTTTATTCCAATGTCGATTCAGACGGCGGCGGCATGCCCAACAACTTGGGCGGTTCCAACACTGCGGGGCGCGAAAAGCTGACCGTATGGGCCAGTTTTGATGGTGGTCTGACGTGGCCGATCAAAAGACTAGTGTATCAAGGCCCCGCCGGGGCATCTCATTTGGCGGTCGGCAGAGAGGGCACGGCTAGCGCGGGCAAAGTTTTCTTGTTATTCGAAGGTGGACCCGGGGGGTGGAATTCGGCGACTCACCTTGCAACGTTTAATCTGACTTGGCTACTAGCGGGCACTAATCCGTATGACTACTTAGTGTGGCTTGACAGGATCTTTTGGACGGGTCAGAACGATCGCTGGGGCGGCGGGTCAGAGACGACTCAAAAGTATGGCTGGAGTGCCATCGATTTTCAGTCGCCACTATTTCCGCTTTATGCTCTGATGGACGCCAACGGAGTTAGCGAAGGAGATGCCTACCATTTTGTGTACGATCGGCAACTGATGCCAGGTGGTAATTCGACAGTCCGAATGAATCGCGACAATGTAACCATGCACAGCATCACCCTGCGTGGGCTGGGCCACTCAGGCTTTATGTTTGGTAATAACGACACGACCGGCCAAGGCATCGTACTGGGTGCCAATCTAACAGTGCAAGGTGGCACCCACTCGTTCTTGCCACCACCTAGTACCTACTCCGACCGGACGATCTCGTTAGCTGGAGATTCGCACTGGGACATCGATCAGAATGGCTCATTGTACTTCTTGCACTCACTATCCGGACCGTACTCACTATACAAATCGGGCGATGGTATGCTTCGAATGACGGGGGTTCAGCAGCACACAGGTTCAACATCGATCAGCGACGGAGTTTTTGGGCCCGGCTCTGGCGATCTTTCGTTGGCTGGTAACCTTAGCATTGGACCACAGGCCAAACTGTTCTTCCTGCCCGGTTCTAAGATTCAGGTTGCCGGCGAAACGTCGGTATCGGGCGAATTCGGAATCCAGCGATTGGTTAACCTCTTGCCCGAAACTCCCCCAGGAATTTATACTCTTATTGAAGGCTCGGTTAGCATAGAAAACTTAGTGAACCTTGGTCAAGCGGCGGCAGTTCCGATCGCTCCAGGTAGGATCGCATATTTCGAGAATTCACCAGGCTTGGTCTTGAGGGTCGAGATGACTGCGTCCAGCCAAGTCTTGGCAGCGCATGTGTACCACGCAGGCTTCAGCGGAGTCGGCTTGCCACCTTGGAACTCGATAGACACAAGCAAAGCTTTGGCGCTTGAGACCGCAATTCCACAAACTTTGACCGATGTGAATGTGATCAACACCACGCGTGGAATCAACGGACTGATGTTGATCATGGACCGACAGGGCAATCAGTCGACGCTAGGCCCTAACGACTTCGTGTTTCAGATGAGCCCTCAAGGCGTTTTCACTACAGCCCAAAATCCGCCGCCGTTTTGGGAACCGGTGCCAGTGATACCCAGTGTCGATGTGAATCTGTCGGCACCACAAGAGGTGCTGATCCAGTGGCCGGATCAAACGTTGATGAATCGATGGTTACGAGTAACCATCAAGGCGAATTCTAACACCGGGTTAACTCAGCCACAAACATACTACATCGGCCATCTTTTGGGTGAGACAGCCGGTGGAGCTAATAATGGAGAATTCATTGTCCTGGTGGCCGACATCTTAGCTGTCAGAGAAGCATTGTCTTCAACCGCTACGGCCAGTAGTGCTCTCGACTTAGACAAAAGCGGCACCGTTCTGGTGTCGGATATACTAGCGGTGCGCAGCAACTTAGGCCAACGGCTGAGTCAAATCACTATCCCGTAAAGGCTGAAGTTTTTTGGTATCGCGCGAAGCTAGTATCGCCTCTCGCTCACCCCGAAAATTCCTGAATAGTCGAAAAATTTGAGCGATTGATGCAGCTATCGCAATAGCCCCAGTGGATTCTCGCGTGTTGCTAGTGGTAGTGGAACCGACCTACCAAGTCGTTGCGATTCAAATACGGCGACGATCATCTCGGTGATGGCGGCGCAATCTCGTGGACCGCACACAGTATCGCGATGTTGCTCAATGGCCTCAAGCAAGTCAAGGATGGCTGCAATGTGCCCATCCTCATAACCGCTGTCGTTTCGCGGCTCGTCCTGACCAATGCCAGCCGAAGTGATGGTTTCCCACTGTTTGCCCGAGCGAGCGGGTGACCAACTGCTGTCGCGTAGTAGGTACGCCTTGGACAAATAACCGGTCTCTATTTCCAAGATGCCTTTGGAACCAAACGCCTGGACAGCAAATCGAGCGGGCGAACCGCCCATCGCTCTTCGACTGGCAAAATATCCCGTCATGTCGTTAGGCCACAAATAACTGGCCTGGACGTGATCCCCCGCCAACAAGCCAATACCTTCGGCACCTTGTTTGACATGGCTCTTGTCAATGGAAAGGCCATTCTCGGTCACTCGGGCGGTGCAACTGATCGCATTGCCGCCCGCCAAACGCCGCATCAGGCCGAAAATGTGAGATCCTAAGACCCAAAGATCTTCGCCACCGCCGCGTCGATCCTCTTTGCCTCTGCCGCGTATTTCAAGCAGGTCGCCAATGACTCCTTCTTTCAATAGCTTCAGGACCGTCACAAGCACAGGGGAGTATTGCGCCGTATGTGCGATACCCAGTTTTAGATGCCGCATGTCAAATTGTTGGACGATTGAATCGCACTCGGCCATCGTACGACAAAAAGGCTTTTCCATATAGACGTGACACCCAGCCTGGGCCGCAGCAAACAGCATATCGTGATGCTGATCAATCCAACGCGGGCAGATGGCAACGATATCCAGTTCCTCCTTGAGCAGCATTTCGCGATAGTCTGCGTAGGATCGACTCGCGCCAAGTCGCTCGACAGCTCTCTGACGTCCCCCTTCATCTGCATCGGCAACCGCAACAATCTGAGTGCGATCTACTTTCAGAAAAGCGGTATCAACTGAATGGCCATAGTCGCCTCGACCAGTCGCACCAATCACACCAACACGATACTTCTTGATTAGCATTGGACGCAGCAACCTAAACTTGAGCCAAAAAATTTGAAAAATTTTAAAAGACTGGTAACCGTTCACGACGTATGGTGGGCCGGCGCGGGGTAACGAGCTTTTTAGGGAATAGGCCTGTCTCAAGATCGACGAACTGCCCAGTTGAATATCAACGTGCATTGGCCCCGCTTGTCCCACCCTACTAGACTGCGTGAACGATTACGAAGAATGGATACGTTACGGGATTTCCCCAGACGGACGAATTTCACTTCCGTGTTGACCAGTCAAGCTATCACCCAACTGACCTCGCATGGCATCAGCCAGTTCCTGAAGTCGCTTAACTATATCGGGATGTGCCGATGCAACGTTGTGAAGCTCGCCTTGATCGCTAGACAAATCATATAGCTCCAATTCACACTTCTTCTCGATGTACGCTCCTGGTAGAGCATCCATCCCAGGTTCCCCTTTCAGCGATCGATAACTGTGCGGGAAATGCAGCTTCCATGGACCACTGCGTATCGCCTGAAGCTCGCGAATCCAGTAGTAGTAATAGGCTTCGTGCGGGCTTTTGGCACCTGCCACTCCGGACAGCAATGGCCAAATCGATTTGCCATCAATTTTGTTAGTAGGCAACTGCGTACCTGCAAGCTGGACAAGTGTTGGCAACACATCGATCGTGGCGGCAACTTCATCACAGATGGTGGAAGCAGGAATCAATCCTGGCCAGCGCACGATGGTTGGCTCGCGAACGCCACCTTCCCAGGTCGTGCCTTTGCCCTCTCGTAGTGGATGTGCCGATCCAGCATGATTTCCATAAGAGAGCCAGGGGCCGTTATCAGATGTAAACCAGACCAGAGTGTTATCGTCCAAGCCTTCCTGCGTGAGCGTAGCGAGCACTTGCCCCACGCTCCAATCGATCTCGGCAATCACATCTGCAAACAAGCCCTGCCCGGTCTTGTCCTTGAATTGATCCGAAACAAACAACGGCACATGAGGCATGTGGTATGGCATGTACAAAAAGAAAGGATTCTGTTTGTTATTCTTGATGAATTCGATCGCATGCTGGGTAGCCCACTTAGTCAACTGAGTCTGGTCGTTGGCGGTAACATTGTCGTTTACCACTTCGTTGTCTTTGATCAATGGCAGCTTGGGAAATTTGCTGAATGACGGATGAAACGGCCACATGTCATT
Source organism: Aureliella sp. (assembly GCA_044234105.1). Classification (GTDB taxonomy): domain Bacteria; phylum Planctomycetota; class Planctomycetia; order Pirellulales; family Pirellulaceae; genus Aureliella. Next base: position 26,661 of record JBIIJD010000024.1, read on the forward strand.
CGAATAGGGCAGGCCATGGTAGTGATCAAATCCATGATTCAACGGCAGGCCAATACCGTGATCCCCTAAATGCCACTTGCCAAAAATGGCAGTCGCATAACCAGCAGGTTTTAAGAGTTCGGCGATCGTCAGTTCATCAGGATTTAAGCAGACTTTAGCTCCAGGCCCCAGTGCACCCTGAATTCCGACGCGAACGTTGTAGCAGCCGGTCATCAATGAACTTCGCGATGCACTACATACTGCCTGTGAAGCATAGAAACTAGTCAGTTTCATTCCTTGGGCAGCCATCCGGTCCAGATTGGGTGTCGACATCTGCTGCCCACCAAAACAGTTTAGATCCGCATATCCCAGATCGTCAGCAAACAGGACAACAAAGTTGGGAGGCTTGCGCGGCGCGGCCTCGGCAGCTTCTATCTCCAAAGCCAAATTACTCCAGAGCAGACAGAGGGCTAACAGGCAGTTAGTTTGTTTCAAACTCTTCACTTGATCAACTCAACTATCGAGTCCAGTGGAAATGATTTGAACGCCAAGTGCTTGAGATCTTCTCGCTTACGAATTAGGGTAATCGTTCACGCCCCATGGTGGGCCGGCGCGAGGCGAATAGTTTGTTAGGAAATGGGCTTGTTCAAAATCGACGAACTGTCAAGTTGAACACCTACTTGCATCTGCACCGCTCTTCCCACCCTATAAATCCCGTGTACGTCTACGAAATAGGTTACCCAAATCATCCAGATAAGAATAGATGACCGGAACAGCAAGTAGCGTCAGCAAAAGGGACAGAGTTTGACCTCCAGCAGCCAAAACGGCAATCGAACGTCGCTCCTCTGCTCCAGGACCACTGGCAATCAGCAGAGGCAATAGCCCAGCGACAAACGAGATCGTAGTCATCAGGATGGGACGCAAGCGGTCGCGGTTGGCTTGCACAATGGCATCAGTTCGCGAGAGTCCTTGTGTTCGAAGCGCGTTAGTATGATCAACTTGCAATATGCCTGCCTTCTTGACAACGCCAAAAAGGACAAGAATGCCCAGGGCTGAATAGACATTCAAAGTCTCCCCACCTATTAGCAGGCTGATCAAGCCAAATGGCACAGCTAGAGGCAGAGTAAGCAGGATGGTCAGGGGATGGACCAGATGTTCAAATTGCGCCGCCAGCACGATGTACATAAAGACAAAAGATAGTACGAAGGTCCAGCGAAACTCGGTCAAGGTTCTTTCCATTTCGCGGCCACGCCCCATGATTCGCGTTTCAAATCCGTCTGGCAATCCAATTTCAGTCGCCTTGGCCTGAAGAGCAGCGATGCGGTCTGTCAGAGCATATTCGGGAGTAATGTTGGCTCGCAGTGCAAACATTCGCTGGCGATCAACCCGATCGATGCGAGCGGCTGAATCTTGGAACCGAAAATCGACGACGTTGTCGATTCGAGTCAGCACGCTTTTGCTAGGTCGACTCGATCCGCTCTGATCCAAATTGTCAGTCACAGTCGGCGTAGCGCGGACATACAACTGTGAGACAGACTCCACATCCTGCCGGTCGATACCAACAAGCCTCAGTTCCACATCATAGGCATCATCCACTGTGATGTCACGGTAGCGGGATACTCGGTCGTCTCCCCCTACTGCAACTCGCAGGGTGTCTGCAATTTCACGCACCTGGACACCCATGGCTGCAGCTCGTTCTCGATCAATTTCTGCCAATAGCTCGGGTTTATCGGTTCTCAGCGTAGTATCCACATCGACAATACCTGGAATCGTGGCGGCTTCTTCGCGCAAAACTTTGCTGAACGCGTCCAATTTTCTAATATCGGACCCCAAGATTGAAAAATCGATATCCACGTTAGCACCCTGGCGTAGCGACGAAAGGTTACGGACCGACGGACGCACGTCAGGAATGGAGTTCAGCATACTTCGAATCTGGCTCATCTTTTGTTGCTGCGTAAAATTACCCTCCCAGGCTGCCTTAGGATTTCCTTCCCACAAAGCTTTGGCCAGTCGCGACAATGAGAAAGTGCGCTCGTCGGCCTCTTGAAGACGTACATAGACGCTGCCGCTATTGAGACCACCAAATCCGCGCGACCCAACAGTCGTCAAGATGAATTCAACCCCTTCCACCTCTTGCAATTTTTGCTCAACCAGGCTCATGGTCTCGTCCATGGAGAACAGGCTGGCACCTTCCTTGGCATTGATGCCTACCTCAAATTCGGATTCATCCACGTTGGTCGGTATGTAATCTTGCCTGACCATTTTGTAGAGCGGTAGATTGGACAGAGCGGTAGCCACGCACAGCAGCAGAGCCACCAATCGATATCGCATAGCCAGCTTGAGAGATGCCATATAGGCGGCTTCAATCCAGCGATAAAAACCGCCGCGAGAACTTGGGGCATGCGATCCATTGGGCGGTTGCATAGGCTTTAGCAGTCGACTGCACATCATTGGTGTCAGAGTGAAGCTGATAATCATCGAAATCAAAATGGCCACGGTAGCCGTTATTCCGAACTCGAACAACATCCTGCCAGTAACGCTGGATAAAAAGGAAACGGGCAGGAAGACAATCACCAGCGACGCGGTCGTTGCCAACACGGCAAGTCCAATCTCGCGAGTACCATCGATGGAAGCTTGAAATGGACTCATCCCTTTTTCTTCGATGCAATGAAAGATGTTTTCAAGCACGACGATGGCATCATCGATCACCACACCCACCATCAAGACTAGCGCCAACATGGTGACGTTGTTCAAGGTGAAACCAAATGCCTTCATGAAGGCAAAGGTGGCCACAATCGATGCAGGAATTGCTACGGATGCAATCAGCGTCGATCGCCAACTGCGCATGAATACCAAAACCGTGAGACAGGCCAGGATGCTACCCGAAATCAAATGCCCCTCGATTTCCCGTAAGGCGGCCAGAATATAGCGTGATTGATCTTGTATCACGGTCACACTCACGTCATCGGGCAGCAGTTTTTCGCATCTGGGCAAACGCTCTTGAATGGCTTCGATCACGCGAACTGTATTTTCGCCTGACTGACGCTGAACCTGCAGAATAACAGCGGGCTGCCCGTTCAGTCGTCCCAACGTACGCACCTCTTTGGTTGTGTCGACAACCTCACCCAAATCGGATAATCGCACGGGCGTACCATTGATCGTATCGACTACCAGATTAGGGAAAAACTTTGAGTCATCGATTCGGCCGCGTGTACGTAAGGCTCGTTCCCGCCGACCCTCCTGCATTCTGCCGCCAGGAACTTCAGCATTCTGCCTTTCGATCGCATCGCGCACCTGCAGAATCGACATCTGGTAGGCGGCCAATCGCTTGGCATCAATGTTGATTTGAATCGCTCGGTCAGCCGAACCAGAGATGGTGACCGAGCCGACACCGGGTGCCGATTCAATGACGGCTTTCACGTAGCGATCCGCTAGAAAATACAGCTCGGTAGCTGTTCTTGGGCCCGATACGGCTAGCGACATGATTGGCGAAGAATCGGTATCTTGCTTGGAAACAACTGGCGATTCAGCGGTCACCGGCAGGCGATTGACTATCGACGCAACGGCATCCCTGACATCTTGAAGCGAAGCATCGATGTCGCGCTGGAGTCCAAAAGTCAAGATCACAAACGACGTACCGTCAGTCGAGATCGATCGCAGTTCTTCGATGCCTGCCACTGTGGCTACGGCATCCTCCACAACTTGTGTAATCTCCGACTCGACCTCTTCCGAGGCGGCACCGGGATAGGGTGTACGAACGTAAACCGTTGGCAAGTCTGTTTTGGGGAATCGGTCGATGCCCAAAGTTGGAAATGCAACGATGCCCGCAACGACCAATGCCGCAACCAGCATCAAAGCAAACACGGGACGTCGCACGCAGATTTCCGCTAGCCAATACACTTCAATAGGCTCCTGCGAACGTCTTCACCAAGCTAGGTCGGTTGTTCTTCCACTGTGAAAGAGACTGCATGTTACTAATTCTTTTCCGACTCGACTGAGGATTGAAACTTGCCGGACCGACCCAATGCACCATCCAGCAAAATGGAATCACCAACTTCAATACCAGAAAGAACCTGCACCCTCTGGCCAACTTTTCGCCCAAGCTGTACCGGTTGGTCCACGATAACTGAATCTTTCAACTTCCAAACTTTATCAACACCCGCAAAGCGTACGATGGACTGGATGGGAACCGCAATTTGTTTTGCTTCGGGATCTAAAACCACGTCGGCCTCAGCAAAAAGTCCAGTTTGCAAACTACCGTTTTCATTAGGCACCTGCGCTTCGAACATCAGCGAACGACTAGCCAGATCGATGGTTGGACTGATTCGAGTCACGGTGACCTGTTGCTGGGGTAGATTCTGCTCAAGCTTCAAGACAACCTGCTGGCCGATTTTTAATTGCCCCGCATAACGCTCAGGAACGCTGGCTCGAAAGCGTAATCGATCGACGCGGACGATGGTGAAAAGAGTTTGACCTGTTTGAACTAGACTACCCTCTGCCACTTGACGCCCTTGCACCATGCCACCAAACGGGGCGTAAATCGTTGCCTCACGAAGTCGTTCTTGAGCTAAGCCAAGCTGTGCCTGGGCAACTCCTATCAAAGCGATTTTCTCTCGAACTCCGTTTTGGGCAGATGCTAATTTGGCTTCCGCCACTCGTTCTGCTGCCTCTGCAAAGTCCAATTCGGTGTCGCTTATGGCATCGCGCTCTGCCAGGGATCGCGCTCTTTCGACTGCCTGCTTCGCCTCTTCCCACACCGCTCGGGCCTCGCGGACAGGTGGTGCATTGTCTGGATTCAGCGATTCCAGGGGATCGCCTGGCTTGAGCCCAACCGCCGAACGAGACTGTGTCAATTGTGCTTCCGATTGGCTGACCTGCAATTGAAATTCGGTCGAGTCCAACTGAAGCAGCGGAGAGCCCGCAGGCACTTGATCTCCTAGATCTGCAAGAATCTTGACGACACGACCAGCCACCTTAGTACCGATGGTGGCTACTTCGTCAGCAACCAGACTGCCCTGAGTTCGAACCGTGTACGGCAATGTCTCTAAAGCGACTACATGGAGAGCGCCACTGACTACGGTGGTATTGACGCGTGGCTCTTGGTTGACCGCCTTATCGTCGGACTCGCAGCCTAACGACAGTGCGAGCATGATACTGAACTGACTTAGCAGCAGAATCTTGAATATTCTCAACGCAGGCATATTGACGATCGGTGGGATTAAAAAATCGGAAGGAGTTTCAACTAGGCTTGAACTGTTATAGGCTGACATACGTCAAAAGTAAGTTCTCTCCATTCTGATTGCTCGTTAGCCCGATCAAACCCCAAAATATGGTAGTTTAGACCGTTTTCCATGACTTCCCACCGATTCGACCAAGTCCAACCTATCTCTGTTGCTTGCCTTAATGCTGAAATTCGCTCATATCCACTGCTTCTGACGTGGATTCCATGGGCTCAAACCATCGATAGATCGTAGGCAGCACCAGAAGCGTAAGCGCAGTTGAAGTGGCCAAGCCACCAATGACGACTGTTGCCAGTGGTTGCTGCACCTCGGCTCCCGAACTGGTTGATAATGCCATGGGTATGAAGCCCAGCGCACCGCAGGTAGCGGTCATAAGTACCGGGCGTAGTCGATCCATGGCGCCTTTAACCACAGCATCATGCTGACTGTCGCCACTGTGGCGTAAATGCCGAACATGTTCAATCAGGACCACTCCATTCATGACTGCAATTCCAAAAAGAGCTATAAATCCAACTCCGGCAGAAATTGAGAACGGCATGTCACGCAACCAAAGCAACAGAATTCCGCCTGTGGCCGCAATAGGTACGTTCAAATAGATCAGCATTGCCAGTTTGACGGAGTTGAACGTCATATATAGCATGGCGAAGATCAAGAGTAATGCCACAGGTACAGCGATGGATAGCCGCTGAGTGGCTTGCTGTAAGTTTTCGAACTGGCCGCCCCACCTTAGCGTGTAACCAGCAGGCAATGGAACAAGCTCCTCGACCGTTCTCTGTGCATCAAATACAAAACCGGCCAGATCGCGTCCACGTACATTGCACTGAATGAGAATTCTTCGGCGAACTGAATCCCGACTGATTTCCACTGGTCCGTCTTCTACGAAAATCTTCGCCAGTTGGGTGAGTGGGATTTGGCTACCCTGAGAATCTTCTATCTTGAGATCTGCCAACTTTTGGATGTCCTCGCGCCAGGCTGAATTGAGTCTTATCTGCAACGGGAATCGCCGCTGGCCCTCGAACACCTGCCCTATCACAGTGCCGCCTACTGCACTGATGACATCCAATACGGATCGAGCATTGATGCCATATCTGGCAATTGCTGTTCGATCTATCACAACACGCAGATAGGGCAATCCAGCGATTTGTTGTGCCTGAACATCGGCAGAGCCAGAAACTTTGTTTAGTGCAGCAACGATCTCATCTCCCTTGCGTTTCAGTTCGTGCAAGTCATCACCGTAGAGACTAAGCCCAATGTCAGATCGTACGCCAGCTACTAGTTCTTGCACTCTCAACTCAATCGGCTGAGTGAAGCTAAAAGTGTTTGCAGGCACCTCTTCGGACAAACTGGCTTGCATCTCTTCAACAAGCGTAGTTTTCGAAACCCTACGCTCCCATTGATGGAGCGGCTTTAGACGAACGATTACGTCAGTCTGATAGACTCCCATAGGATCATTTGCAATCTCCGGTCTTCCAGTTTTAGAAACAACCGTCTCAACCTCTTGAAATTTCAGCAGACATCGCTCAATTGCTTTTGTCATTTCAACAGAGGTCTCTAAAGAAACACTGGGCAAGCGAGTTGCTTGTATGGCCAGATCACCTTCGTCTAATTTGGGGACGAACTCAACTCCGAATCGCGAAGCCGCCAGTACGCTGATGAAAAACAGTGCTAGGGAGAGCGACAGCATTAGCTTGGGGCGCCTCATCGAGAACCTAAGCGTCGGGCGATAGGCGCCAGCTATCCATCGAATGAGAAACGTTTCTTTTTCCGTGATTCGACGGGCGAGGAAAAGCGAAGCCATGACTGGCATCACTGTAACGGATATCACCAGTGCCGATGAAAGAGCGGTCATAAAGACAAAAGCCATCGGGCGAAACATCTTTCCTTCCATTCCCTGCAAACTAAGGATCGGAATAAAGACAATGATGACTATCAATCCGGCAAAGAGTATCGGTTTGCCCACCTCCTTTGCCGATTCTCGGTACACTCCAAGCGGGACATGGTCTTGATTGTGAGATTGGCGGTAATGCGCCGCGCGTCGAACACAATTTTCGATCATCACTACGGAACCGTCTACGATCACACCAAAATCAACCGCCCCCAGGCTCATTAAGTTAGCTGACACTCCGGCATAATGCATGGCAATCAAGGTGCAAACTGCGGAAAGGGGAATCGCGGCGGCCACAATCAGCCCGGCTCGAATATCGCCCAGTAGAAGAAAGAGCATGATGATCACCAAGACTACGCCTAGACCAATGTTTTCAGCGACTGTCAGAATCGTCTTGGCGACAAGCTCGGTACGATCATAAAAAGTATCAATGACCACACCTGGTGGAAGTGTTTTTTCGATCTGACCGATCTTTTGTTTAACGTCGTTGACTACCTGACGGGAGTTTCCTCCCATGATCATCATGACCATGCCAACAACAGCTTCACGATTACCATCACGAGTTACTGCACCCTGCCGTAACATTGGAGCATAATGAACTTCAGCGACATCCTTCACAAGAACAGGAACGCCATTGTTGCTGGCAATAACAATAGCACTAATGTCATCCAGGCTTCCAACCAATCCTTCACCACGCAGTAGGCGTTGTTCTGAGCCATGAATGACGTAACCGCCACCGGAGTTACCATTATTTTCTTGCAGGGCCGTAAAGACTTCACTGAGTGACAAACTGTAATTCTGTAGCCTCTCTGGATCGACTTGTACTTCATAAGTTTTTAACTCACCACCAAACGTATTGACTTCGATCACTCCTGGTACGCTTCGAAGTTGATACGCAATTTGCCAATCGAGAATAGTGCGAAGTTCCTTTAACGAGTACTGGTCCTTGTTTTCAGACCGCACTTCGAACTGGTATATTTCGCTCATGCCTGTAGCAATGGGGCCAAGCTCTGGCGTGCCCATGCCCGGGGGGATCTCTTCTTTGGCACGCAATAGCCTTTGGCTAACAATATTTCGCGCCCAATAGATGTCAGTTCCGTCCTGAAAGGTCACCGTGACTGCACTTAATCCAAAGCGGCTAATGGAGCGAATTTCATCGACCTGGGGAATACCGCTCATGGCATTCTCGACAGGAAAAGTGATAAACTGCTCGACTTCGACGGGGCCAAGCGCTGGTGAGTTCGTTAGTATTTGTACTTGAACATTGGTCAAATCCGGCACAGCGTCTAACGGAATGTTAGTTGCTGCAATCCCACCGAATCCCAGTACGATGACGGCCAGAAGTGAAACAATAAAGCGATTATTGAGCGACCATTCAATGATGTGGCTTACCATAGTTACTCGTCTCCCATTAGCGATTCAAGCATTTTGGACTTCAAGACAAAGCCACCAGAAGTGACGATCCGATCTGACTTACTTACGCCCCGGAGAATGACTGTCTCATTTCCGTTGCTTTCCCCAACCTCGACTTTGCGTTGCTCATAGGTTGTCTCGCCTAGCCTGACAAAGACGAACTGTTCGCCGGCATGCTCCATCACCGCACTCGAAGCCACTTGAATGACCGGGCCGCCACTGCTTTGCGCGATGAAGTCGATCGTCACGAACATCCCTGGCTTGAGCAGGTGATGAGAATTGTCGGCGACGGCTCGCATAGAGATGGTTCGCGTCTTCTCATCCATGATCTCGCCCGTAAAAAAGATCTTTGCCTCAAATTCGCGGCCCGGCCAAGCGGTATTACGAACGCTCACTGGACGATCCTTCAACGACTCAAGCAGCGGTGCGTCCTTTTCGTAGACATCAGCCTCGATCCAAACAGTCGACGTGTCCGCAATCGTCATGATTTGAGTTTCCGGCCTGACCTGCTCACGCAGGACGGCATCTTTAGAAATGACTGTGCCGCTAAGCGGAGCCCGAATCAGATAGTCAGATACCGCTTCCCCTTGTTTGACCGGATCGATATCCTCAAGATCCTTGAGTTCACAACCCATGATTCGCAGATTGGTCGTGATGACAGCCACCCGAGTTTCGGCCTCTTTTACATGTTGTTCGGCTTGAAGCTGCGAAGTTTGGATTTCATAGTCGATCTGTTCAAGCCGTGCATAGAACGTTGCAGAATCTGCGTTGCGAGTAGCCTTGGCAGCCATCAACTGTTTGGAAGATATTGCTCCGGAATCGGCTACACCCATCAGACGCTGAACATCGGCCTCGGATTTCACCAAGGCAGCATAAGAAAGCAACAGACGTTCACGATAGTCTCCCATAGAACGTCCTGTGAATTTTTCTTGCAGTTCAGATATTTCAATCTTCTGTCGGAGCAGTGTTAGTAATTCCTTGGTGTTCTTGGCCAATTCGTTCTGAAGGTCCAATTTCAGAGACGCTAATTCCAACTGTAACTTCGCCTGATATAAATCCAGTTTTGCAGTTCCTACTTCGCGACTGTGGACACTTAGCAACACTTGCCCCTCATCAACCTTGTCGCCTAGGGCAACTCTCACAGACTCAACTTGTCCATTGACGTTCGGGTAGATGTGAGCCAACTTTTCTTCGTTCAGCGCTACCTTCCCAGTGAGACGAATCGAACGTGAAAATGGCTTTTCCACTGCCTGGGACGTCTTCAGCAGGGCTATCGCTTGTTGTCCAGGAGTCAATTGAACTGTTGCGGACACCTTCGGCTGATCGTTGGATAGTGTGCCGCGCTCATGTGGAATGCCAGACGGGACTGAGTCCTGAGTTATTCCGAAATCCGTTGATAGGCAGACGAAGGTGTAGGCCATGGCAGCACGGACCAGTATTTTGAAGCGATGACCAAATTCACTGAAGTTAATGCGATACGCGGGGGGAAAGCGAATCATGTGTTGAACACCTTGGAAAAACGGAATCCTAAAACGGAGTGAGTCCTAAATCACGTAGAGAATTAGTGCCGGCAAAGCAAAGTCAGCCTTGTCCGGTCAACTGTGTACCCACTGGTGCGGGAAGCAGAATGTGAATTGCCACATGAGCGAGTGGCATTCGGTTACCAACGTGTCAAATATTCCAAACGCATAACCTGATGCGCTTGAAGTTGGCAAGATTGTGGGTTGGACGAACCGCGCTTAACATGCCGATGCGTCGGCTATCGAGTACTGGAGATTCGTCCGTAAAGAATTTGGAGAAGCACTCTGAAGAGATGTCCTGGTTCTGGAAGGGTACTTCGGTTGAAAGAAGCAAACCAATGTTGCACGATACGTCGGGCCTTAATTCGCCCGGTAGAATTGAAAAGGCTAAGTGAACGTGGAACTGATTGTCGTCAACTGGTGCGCCATCACAAAAGTGATAACGATTCAGGTGTGACGCAAGTTGCTGATGCGTCCCGTCTGACTCCAATAAATCAGAATGTCGATGCCCAACCAACGGGGGCGTAACCAAGAGATAGAGCAAGAGCGCCCAGCTTACCAACGAACAAAATCGGTCAAATTTTGGCTTAAAGCACATCTTAAATCTGCAGAGCGTCCCAATGGAATAAAACTCTCTTTCGGTGGGCAGTCATGAACACCGCGCTTGTAGTCTAATAAGAAAAACTGTTGGCGTCGATAGTGTCTCGCTCAACCCAGGATTATCGATTAGCCAATGGCTTAACCCTTCACTGATTTTAATACGAATTCATGATTCAGCTTGGAATACATCGGGTGGCTGTGGTCGAACCCCAGCAAGCCAATTGGACAGGACAACACAACTATTTCTGATCTGACGTCTCTCGTCTGGGCGAATGGCTAACATCGCCAATCGGGGGGCATGGCCGTTGCTGAGATCACTTAAGAGGGCGCAAAGGCCGGAATATTCGGATCAATCGTTACTGGCAAAGCTTGAACCATTGTCAGGCAGACGATGCACCCTGGAACTGCTCACGGTCACTGCCCTGATACGCCGACGTTCACGGAAAAACCGCCATATCCGACAGGAAGTTGGATCGGGCCGGGCGGAGTCGCGGATTCTGCGATCGACCTCTTATCGGTTGCCCAGGGAGGGGCTCATGAAGGCAATGCTGGCACTTAGCATGTGCTTCGGTGCATCCGTGCTTTTAGCCGGCTGCAACGTCAATCAGAAGCAGGGGAATCGGGCGCATCCAGGATCGCTCCTGGGAGCCGCTGGTTGGATTCCAACTGCAAATCAAAAAACAGCTCAACCAAAGACTGCAATGCAGTCTGCTGTTATTCCAGTTTCTGATGCGATGGCTAAAGTGCAACTAGCTAGCGCCACAGAGCATGTAACTGACGATACTCACCAAGATGATTCCAGCGAGACAATCAAATCGCTTGGTTTGGAGGAGCTACTGGGGCTGGCCTTCGCCAACAACCCGGCTACCAATGAACTGGCCGCCACCACGCAAATCGCTGCTGGCTATCGAACTCAGGTCGGCCTATATGCCAATCCACTCGTGGGTTACCAAGGGCTACAACTGGCTGACGAAGGTACCGATCAACATCTAATTTTTGTTCAGCAGCAGATCATCACGGGAGGCAAGCTGGGGCTTAACCGAGCTGTGCTGAATGAGGCGGTGCGTGCGCAGCTTCAAGAACTCGAAGCCCAGAAGCTGCGAGTCGCCACAGACATCAAGACGGCCTACTACGAATGCCTGAGAATCCAAGAACAGTTGTCGGCCATCGATCAATTTTCGACACTGCTCCAGCAGGGCGTGACCGCTGCCCAAAAGCGATTGCAAGCCGGGGAAGGTTCCAAGATTGATCTACTACAGACTCAGGTTCAATTCCATCAGTTGGAATTGGATCGTCGGCAACTGGCAGTTTCTCTAGATGCCAAGCTACGCGAAATTGCAGCACTTGCGGGTGTGCCACAACTGGTTCTAGAGCAAGTCTCTGGAGAACTTCCTAATGAGACAATGACACATGACTGGAGGGCGCTGGAGGATAGTTTGGTTGCCACAAGCCCAGAGTACACTGCGGCTCAAGCCAGAATTCGGCAAGCGAGCGCAGCGATTCGCCGGCACGAAATCCAGCCGCTACCCAATCTGGCCGTGGAAATGGGGGCTGGCGTAGATAATAGTACCAATTCGGGCATGATCAATGTCCAGGTTGGGGCACCCATTCCCGTCTTCAACAAGAATCAAGGCAACATCGCCGCAGCACGTGCCGAGTATTGTCGAACACTTCAAGAAGCACAGCGTATCGACAACGCAATTCGAGCGCGTTTGGCAGTGGCTTCGGGCGAATACGCGCGAGCTGCACAAGCGGTGACCATGTACACCAAGCACTTGCTGCCCGCCGCCCAAGAAACATTGCTGCTTGCCGAAGAGGCCTACAGGGTAGGAGAGCAGGACTTTGTGCAATTGCTGGTCACACGTCGCACCTACTTCGATACCAACCTGGCCTACATCGCCGCCTGCTCGCAACTGGCCAGCGCTCAAGCGCAGATCGATGGCTACCTGCTAACCGGCGCACTAGGTTCAGTCATCAACAACAGCGGCGATGATTCACTCCGGGGGTTGACGCTCAGCCAGGAATGATCTCTCCAGCGAATTCTAATTCGATGGTTACTGGAGAAGCCCGTGCTTCAAGTCAGCGTGTTTAGAGAGGCTTCAATGGCTTGGGCTTCATGATCGACACTAGCTTCGGTGCGCACATACTGGCGACCGCGCTGACCTAGGCGGCGAAGTGACTCGGGTTGATCGAGCATCTGTTTTAATTTGGAAGTCAAATCGGCCACAGAACCTGGTTGGTGTAGTTGTCCAGCTTGAGCCCGTTGGTGCAGTTCTGGAAAGGTGCCGTGGCATGGCAAGAGATAGGGCACCCCAGCAGCCATGGCTTCCAAGGCGAACAGCCCTTTCGGATCAGCGTACGTGGTAGGAACGGTCAGCAGATCGATCTGAGAAAGAAATTGCTGCTTCTGTTGCCGATCAATCGTTCCCCAGTATTCATAACGCTGAGCCAATCCGGCCTGTTCGAGTTTTGTTTGCAGTGAATCCCAATAGGCTTGATGCTGTTTACCCTGCCAACCTGCGATTAGCAACCGGAAAGCCTGTGATTCGGATTGCCGTACAAGCTCAATAAACGAATCCACTAGAAGATGCAGCCCCTTTTCTGGAGCGATTCGAGCCAAGTATCCAACGGTCTTCAGAGGTCCGCTTGGATCCGAACGGTCGATCTGCAACAGGTCGTCTGCGTCCACCGATAAAGGGCAAACCCTCATGCGATCTGCCGGCTGCTGCAACAGGCCGCTCATTCTCGATTGGTAATCGCAACTGTGCAACAAGAACAGATCAACCTGACCTGCCAAGCGTCGCAGTTCCACTAAGGCTTGACTACGATAGGGCTCAATCAGTCCGTCATAAAAGATATCATCGCCCTGAAGCATGACAACTTGTCGAGTCCTTGGTAGTACGCGGCGGATTCCAGGTATCGCTCCAGCGATCAGCAGGTTGGTGAATATCACTACATCTGGATTTAGCGACTTAAGCCACTGACACAAACGGTCCACTTCCTTTGCTTGGTTTCCCTGCTCACCTTTCAACATCGAAATGGTCAGCGCCCCTAGATTCTCTGCCGATGTTCCCATGGCTCGAGAGGCGATCCAACTGACCAATCCTGGGCGGCTCAAGAAGGCATCGGCCCACTTGGGTATCCAGCGAAAAACAGGTGAGACTTGTTGCAGATAGACATTTAGGCCACCATAAAACAACCGATGCTGGCTGGCGTTGGGCTGATCGGTTTGAATGGGTGTGTAGGTCGGTATCAGCATGGCGTCGTGGCCGCGCAGCCTGAGCGCTTTGGCAAGAGCATTGTCATGCAGACAGCTTCCACAGTACATGCCTGCAGCGCCGGCAGTTATATAAACGATTCGCATGAGCGGGACTAGCAGCAAGAGTATACAGAACGCTGCATAGTATAGCTGTAATTCGCAACCAGCGTCGAGAGCCTAGTTGGCTCGGGTCGAAACAAAGCCAGTGAAGTTATCTGGGCGAATCTGATCCATGGCCAGCCTTAAAGCTTCATCCACAGCCGCATTGGGCCTTTCGCTGGATACCTTGGCAGCGACGCGTTGATTGACATCAGCATGTAGGGCCACCGTTGGCCGAACTCCAAGATCGCTGATGGCTTGTCCGCTAGGAGAATAAAATTTTGAAACTGTCAGCCGAATACCGCAGTTGAGCGCACGGGTATGAAATAGCCCCTGGACACTTCCCTTGCCGTAGGTCGTATTGCCAACCAATGCCCCACGATTGTTGTCACGAATGGCACCAGCCAAAATCTCGCTGGCACTCGCCGATTGCTCGTCGATCAAAAGAACTAGAGGAACTTGCCAGGTACCGGAACGCTGAGCCTGGTAATTTTGATTTTCGATGCCGTTCTTGCCTCGTGTGCTGACGATGGCACCTTCATTTAAGAACCGATCAGCCACGGCCACTGAAGCGTCTAACCATCCACCCGGATTGCCTCGCAGATCAACGATCAAGCTTTGCATACCCTGGTGGTGTAGTTTCCAAAGCGCCTCATCCAATTCGTCTGCCGTTGTCTTCTGAAAGCTACTGATCTTTAAGTAGGCAATCTTCCGGTCTTGGTCAATCAGTTGAGCCTCCTCGATGCTGGGTACTTCGACACGGCGGCGTCCGATGATCTTATCCACGACTTGACCATCGGCCGTTTCTACCAACAAGCGAACCTGACTGCCTTCAGGACCACGCAGTAAGTCGGCAGCGCGTTCCGCCCCAACTTCTTCACATCGCACTGAACCAATTTGCAAAATGCGATCATGCCGTTGCAGTCCCGCTTCGCGAGCCGGTCCGCCTGGAATGACGTTCAGAATCTTCAGGGGAACCACGTGTGGTTCCAAGGCGATACCCAAGCCAACAAAATTGCCTTCGATCTGTGACTCAATTTCGTTCAGTTCTGTGGGCGATAGAAAAGCAGAATAGGGGTCCAACAAGCCGATGGCTCCCAGCGTAAATTGCAAGATCGTTGCGGTTGGAGATATCCCAAGTTCGCGTTGAGCGGCATCGGCGGCTTGAGCTACCAACTGACGAGCTTCCAAACGGCTGCTTACGGGTTTGGCCAGCGTCAAGCGGTGGATGTTCAGCCGAAAGGGCTCCAGCCGGTCTCTCTGGCTCTTGTCGACTTGAGTTTTAATAAATGCTGGCTCGGTCAAAGCGACTTCTAGATAGGCAGTACCGCCGCGCACCAATTCGGAGAACTGGACCGCATCAACATAGCTCATCTCCAAACGGGCAAGCACTTCCGAGTACAGTTCTAACGCCTGAGTCGGACTAACGCTGCGAATCAATTGCTCTACGGCCGAATCAGAACATCGTCGAACAACATCATGGTGTAGTCGAGCTATCTGCAACCGTCGCAACAATTGCGGCTCGGCGGGGTTTTTCCGCAGGCCAGCTTCATAGTGATGAATGGCATCGATCCAACTGCGCTGGCTTTCCAGCTTAAGCCCCAGTGCCAACAACTCGTGAACACTGCTGCTAGCAGCATAAGGGTTGGCTTGGCGATCTGATGGGAATGGCTGGGCAAAGCCCTGTGAACCAATGGATAGGCAGATGGCACAGACGGCCATCCTGTAGACATGGTTTGCTCGCGCAAAGAAGATCATCTGGGCTCTTCCAAGGAAGTTGACTTCGTGACAACATGGAATACGAATCCTCTGCAAAATCACCGCTATCACCCCTAAGTGAGGTTCTGTGGCATCTTGCGATCCGCTAATTGTGAGCCGTTATCCCTCGAAGCGTGTGGCATCGGTCTTGCTTCTTAAAAGCCTTCCAGCAACCGATTGAGCCACGTGCTACTCATCCATGCACGAAGTCGACCCGTGGGAAATATAGGTCGCAAAGGGATGATAGTCAAAAAAAGGCGACAACTTTTTTGTCCCCCAAACCGGTGTAATCGTCAGACCTTACCAAACGGGATTGGGTCGCTCTAACAGTACCGAATATTCCCTTGCCCTCTGGACCTTTCAGCGGTTTCAAGGGATGCTTATGGGGCTTTGACTAAACTGGTTAACCCCTAGTGCCGCGATAGCCAGCAAAGTCCGGTAACCTCCTGAAATCCAGCTATTATTGTTCTACAACCATTATGTTTGAGAATGTTCCGTTATCGCCGCCCGATCCGATCCTGGGTCTTTCCGACGCGTTTGCCAAAGACACCAGACCAGATAAGATCAATCTAACGATTGGCGTCTATCAAGATGACCAGGGCCGCACGCCCGTTCTGCGCTGCGTGAAATTGGCCGAGCAGGCGCTGCTGGAGACGGAGCAAACCAAAGGTTATCTTGGCATTGATGGTCTGGCCGCTTTTCGTCAGCAGGCGATTCAGCTAGCCCTTTCCGGCGTCGTACCTGAGAACCAAGTTGTTGCCGTGCAGACTCCCGGTGGAACTGGAGCATTGCGAGTTGCGGCTGACTTGATCCGAAAGAATCAGGGGCCCGTGCGAGTTTGGGTCAGCACGCCAACCTGGCCCAATCATGTCGGGATCTTTGAATCGGCAGGGCTGGAGGTGAAGAGCTACCCCTACCTGACTGCGGATAAAAAGGATCTGGATATTGACGCCATGATGTCGGTGCTGCAAAGTGAGGCGCGGCGTGGGGATATTCTTTGCTTGCACGGCTGCTGTCACAATCCGTCGGGCATCGACCCTACCGCCCAGCAATGGAGTCAAATCGCAGAACTGTCAGCACAAAAAGCGATGCTGCCGCTGATCGATTTTGCCTATCACGGGTTCGGAGATGGATTGGAGGAGGATCGCGTAGGCGTGAAGGCGATAGGTGCCGTGCATCCCGAATTTCTGGTATGCAGTTCATTCTCCAAAAATTTTGGGCTCTACAGTGAACGTGTGGGCGCACTGCTGGTTGCCTGCTCACAACCCCAGTACGTTCCCAATGTTGCCAGCAGCGCCAAACAGGTGGTCCGAACCAGCTACTCCAACCCTCCAAGACACGGTGGAGCCGTGATCACGACTATCCTAGCCGATGAAAAGCTAAGGACTCTGTGGAATCAGGAACTAGCCGAGATGCGCCAGCGAATCCATGCGATGCGAATCCAGTTTGTCGAAGGCATGAAAGCTGCTGGTGCCTCCACCGATTTTTCGTTCTTGCTGAAGCAGCGCGGCATGTTCTCCTTCAGTGGGTTGACCGCTCTGCAGGTGGATTGGCTGCGAAGCGAAAAAGGTGTCTATCTGGTCGGTAGCGGACGTATCAACGTGGCCGGCATCACTTCCGGCAACTTGCCAGCGCTGACTTCTGCGATTGCTAAAGCATTGCGGCTGTAGTCGCCCAGTAGCGGAGAGTTCGGCGGATGCGATATCTGGTTACCGGCGGATGCGGTTTTATTGGCTCGCACTTGGTTGAGTCGCTGTTAGCGGACGGTCACGAAGTGGAAGTCTTGGACGACATGTCCACCGGCAGCCAAGAGAATCTGAGTGCCTGTAATGACAACGTTCGGCTGCAGATTATTTCCGGCAGTGTGACACAGTCGCCGTTGGTCGACGCGGCGATCCAGCGATGTGATGCCGTTTTCCACTTGGCATCAGCCGTGGGAGTGCGGCTGATTATGCAGCGGCCGATCGAATCGATCGACACGATGGTTGCGGGTACTCAGACCATCTTAAAAGCTGCCAGCCACTACCAACGCCCACTGCTGTTGACTTCGACCTCCGAGGTCTACGGCAAGTCAAAGGATGTGCCTTTTCAGGAAGACGGAGATCGACTAGAGGGCCCCACAACAAAGATCCGATGGGCCTACGCATGTGCCAAAGCGCTGGATGAGTTCATGGCTTTGGCTTATTGTCAGTCGACTGGATTGCCAGTTGTAGTTGCCAGGCTATTTAACACCGTCGGTCCGCGACAGACGGGACAGTACGGCATGGTGCTGCCCAATTTTGTAAGACAAGCCTTATTAGGTCAGCCGCTAGTGGTTCTGGGCGACGGCGGGCAGTCGCGCTGCTTTTGCCACGTAGCCGACGTAGTGCGCGGGCTTCGGCATTTAATGGATTGTCCACAAACTCATGGTCAAGTGATCAATCTAGGATCGACCGATGAAATCACCATCGAACAACTGGCTAGGCAGGTGATTGCCAGGTTAAATAGTCCTTCTAAGCTGGTTTTCCAAAACTACCAAGACTATTACGGCGATGGCTTTGAAGAGATGCAGCGGCGAGTCCCAAGCATCGAAAAGGCTGGCAGATTAATCGGCTGGACTCCCAAGAAAGATCTTAACAACATCATCGACGACGTAGCTCAAGCTACCAGGCGAAATCTGTGAACGTTTGCGAAATTTTCGATGAACGGAATTGATAACGCGTGTGGTAAAAATACTCGAACGACCACTTTGTCCTACAATTAACTTATGAAAAGGGCTTGCCGTTGTCTGGGAATTACGTCGAGATAGCACGCTGGGAATTGCCATTGATTCGAGGGTTGGCTATGATACTAGCGTAGTTAAACACTTGGCTTTATCAAGATTTGTGTTAGCTTAGTTGCTTCGGAAGTTCGAAGATGTTTCCCGACAATACGACCGAACGGGTCTCGAACTTCGTAAGCTCCTGTGCTCCAAGGGTTTACGAATTTCGAGCGCACAGAGTATTGTTACGAAGAGGGTTGCGCTCGGGGAGTTGACTGCACATTTGGGCCCCAAGCTCTCAGATTCTCCGTTTTACAGAGAAGTTTTGTTTACCAGCCGAGCAGTTGCAGGGCTAAAGCGATCAACAATGCGATACTAGCCGGTGACGATTTATGGCTAGTCGAACGCTACTTCGAATCGTCTCGTGGAGGCCACTATGAATTGGCAAGAGAGAATTAGCGTCGACCCATTGGTTTGCCACGGGCGGGCTTGCGTTATTGGCACACGGGTCATGGTCTCAGTCGTAATGGATAATTTGGCAGCGGGAGTCGCTCGCGACGAAATCCTCCGCAGTTACCCGAGCCTAAAAAATGAAGATATCGATGGGTGCATCGCATATGCAGCCGAGCTAACACGCGAGCGTGTGGTTCCGCTGAAGTCCGGAGCGATTGATGCGTTTCAAGATTGACGAAAACTTGCCGGTCGAAGTTGCGGATCTTCTGCGGGCTAACATGCACGATGCGATGACGATTTTCGATCAACATATGATTGGTGAACTCGACCCAAAAGTAGCCAGTGTTTGCAAGTCAGAGGAACGTGCATTAATCACACTGGACCTCGACTTTTCTGACATTCGGACTTAACCCCCGAGAGAATTTCCGGGAATCATCATTCTTCGTCCTCGAAACCAGTCAAAATCAGCGGTGCTAACGCTACTCGATAAACTCATTCCGCTACTCAATGGCAGCGAAAAACTAATCGGCAATCTGTGGATCGTTCAGGGGAATGGAATTCGAGTTCGCGAAGGGGCCAATTGATACCGTGAGGTCAAAATACTCGAACGACCATTTTGCGTTGCAGTCATCGTTTGAAATTAGTGCTACCGGCTGAATTGTGATCGCATTTTCGGTCGAATTGCGACCGTAGGCCGCAGCACCCTGGGGACAGTGCTGCTTGGCCGGGGGAGTCGGAATTGTGTCGGGCTGTGGCCGATCGGGTGACTGATTGGATGCCTTTGAACCGGCTGACAAAAGGCTCTTTGGTAGACACCCGCTATATTCCGACTACGCAAGAGGTCGGAGTTTCTAGATGAAGGCGGAACTTCTGCCCTCACTTTCCCCGGAACTGCACTGTCCCTGCGTAAGTACCTGCATTGTCCCCGGAATTATCTTGCGGAATGTTCGCGAGAGTGAAGTTGGGATGTTCGTACAAAAGTCATTCGACGCAGGATTCGAAAATGTAGTGATCGGAATTGTCGGGTCTATTGGAAGCGACCCCTGATCCAGTTTGCCGTACCAGGGCTGCAACT
The DNA here is from genome assembly GCA_044234105.1 of Aureliella sp. GTDB lineage: Bacteria > Planctomycetota > Planctomycetia > Pirellulales > Pirellulaceae > Aureliella. The sequence goes on from JBIIJD010000024.1 coordinate 46,682, forward strand.
TTCGAGCGTCTGGGGTATGGCTCGCGACTTGTGCGACTCAATGATTATCTTCACGAGGTTCAAGCAACTGCTAGCATTAACATTGGGGCGAACCGCTTTTTTAGATATTGGACTTGGAAATAAATCCTAAATATCGCAGTCGCCTTGGATCACCCGAATTGCTAGAATGCCTTTTGCTTATTGACTTGTGGGCTCAGGTTGGTATCTGTCGCTGCCGTGAAAGTGACAGACATGTCGATTGAGCCTTCCACTCTACCAGGTGAAAAGGATTTTGCTATGCTGCGACCCACGTTTCGTTGGCTGGGAGCTGTTGCTTGTGCGGTTTTGGGTAGTTTCAATTTTTCGGCTTACGCAATCGATCCACCCGGTACCATGTGTTCGGTCGAGAAGCTGAGAGCCATGCTGCAGACGATCGACCCGTACAAGCCGGAGCATACAATTGCCGGTGAAATCCCAGTGTTTGGCTCGGCCACTATGGATGGTTTAGCCCATGCATGGATCGACAATTTCCGTGAGTTTCATCCTGACATCAAGTTTCAGGTGTCGGGTCTAAGCGAAGCCGAGTCGATCAAGCGGTTGATCGCAAAGCCCTCTGGAATTTGGCTAGTCTCTCGACCGGTGAAGCCTGAAGAACTTGGCTCGTTGAAGTCAAACGGCTTGCGCAATCCGGTTTCATTTGAAGTCGCTCGTCAAGCCTTGGCCGTTTACGTGCATCAATCCAATCCGGTTACTTCGATCACTGGAGAACAACTGCGAGCCATCTTCACAACGGCTGGAGGCGATGCGCCTACCTGGAAACTGCTTGGGGTAACCGGAACACTTGCTGACCAACCGATAAAAATCATTTCTCGATCGCAAGATTCAGGTACCTATAAGTTTTTAGCTGAGATGGTGTTCCGTTCTCCATTGCGATCCGGTTCGATGGTGAAGTCCAATGCAGAGGTAGTTGACGCGATCAAGGATGAACCACTGGCCATCGGTATCAGCAATTTGCGATGCGGTATCACCGATGCACGATCGCTAAATTTGAAAGCTGGCAACATAGAAATTCCCAGCGATGAAATCGCGATCGTCTCGGGACAATATCCCTTAGTACGTCCGCTGACGGTTGTCTTTGACATGGGAAATCCAGAAAGCCTGAGAACCACCGAGTTCCTACGCTATGTGCTGAGTCAATCCGGTCAAGCCGAAAACGTCTTGGCAGGCTACTATCCCGTTGACTTGCCGTTGATTCATGCGGAACTGGCCAGGCTGGCCAGCACAGACGTGCGTTGACGATCGCTCGATAAAGCTTTGAATTGGGGGTCCATCAACGGCCAGGCGGGTTAGACCTGCTTAGCTCTTGTTGGAACTGGTCAAGATGTAATTCTTCTTATAGGAAAACGTTTTAGCAACTAGGAACAAGAACGATGACAGGCTACTGGTCGGCTAAGGTTGATGAAGGACAACTGTCCGGGCGATGGATAAACTGCCGTTTGCTATGTTTGATACTGTTTTTTCATGCATCCACGGTCAGCGCACAAGAGCGCTGGCCTGTTGACTCAAGCCGCGATCGTTTTGGAAGTGGTATCGATGGCACCTGGCAAGGAAATAGTTGGTTGGGCGGTACTAACCACTCCGGCGAATGGACTTTAGGTGTTCGAGGCGACAGCACAGATACCGGCTTTCTGGTCAGCCATGTCACTTCCGGCGGACCTGCGGATCGAGCCAGAATACAACCGGGCGACCGAATTGTAACCATAGATGGCTATCAAGTTGGCATCCTGAATGAACGACTGCACGACTTGACGACCGAGATCAATCGACGAGCGGACTCGACAGGTGCGGTGCGATTGTTGTTACAGGACGGGCAAAACGGAAGACTAGCGACGGTGCGAGTCCAGTTGGATGATCAGTCGCAGCGACTGACTGGCAGATTGGTACTCAACCAACCTTTGCCTCCTGACGCCTCTGTCACAGTTCAGATCGAAAATCTGACACGTCCACAGTGGGGCGTGCGGAATGGAACGCAAGTATTTCTTGCAACGAATCAGCGAGAGATACCTTTTCAAATCGCTTATGATCCTCAGTACATTTTCAGCCAGGACATCTACCAAGTGCGTGCATTCGTTTCGGCAGGCGGTCGAAACGTCTTTTACACTCCCAGGCCAGCGCGGGTACTGACCCAGGGCAACCCGAATCAAGTCAGCATGGCGCTTGAACCTGTCACAGCATTGGCGGCTTACTCGGAGAGCAGTGGAACGGTTACAGGCTATTCCAATTACAATGATCTGGACGATGAAGTGAAACGCATTTATCAACGGTATCTTGGGCGATTGCCTTCGGCTACCGAAATGGCAGCCGCGCGAATCTTAGGCAATGATGCTCGAACCCTTCAGGAGCGTCTTCCGCTGAAACTGATGGCTTCGCAGGACTACTTCGACCTGGCTCGCAATGACAACAATTTTTGGCTCAGCAATGTCTTTGGTGTCATCGTAGGCCGAGAAGCAAGTGCCGCTGAGATCGAGCAGTGGCGTGTACGTTTTGCGCAGTTGAATGGCTCAAGGACAGAACTACTGCGTCAGTTATACCAACAGGCCCGCTAACTCAACAGCCAGCGTCGCACTGAAGCGATTCAATGCGCTCGCGGCAACAATCATGGTTGAACTAGATCTTCCCGATACACCTGCTAAGGCACCGTGGCGACTAAAGGGTCAGGGCATCATTATCGTTTACCGGTTCAGTGCGGACTGGGTTTCTGAGCATGCGCATCTGCAAGATTTTCAGAAGGGACAATTTTGTGGTGGCTGGGGCTATGTCATGCTGGTCGACTACCAGTCTTCGCCCGTCGGTCCCTATCGCGAGCTACTGATCATTCCCGGCAAGTTTGATCCACACCGGCGACAGTCCATTAGCCGAATTTATGTCGACTCGCAGGCAAGCACACAGAACGGACGTTACAACTGGGGGATTCCCAAAGAGACCTTGCCGATACGCTGGACAACCGCAGCCAATTCCGATTCGTTCTTGGTGGCAGAACAGTCCGATCCCGTCTTTTCATGTCGAATCCGCAGTGGCGGCATGGCTTTTCCAGTTACTACCCGACTGCTACCGATTCGACTGCATCAAGAGTTGTGCGGCAAAACCTTTCGCACCAATCCGCGAGGAAACGGCTGGGGTAAGTTGGCACGTATCGAACACTTGCAGTTGAATCCTGAACTGTTTCCCGACATCCGAAAGGCCAAGCCTTGGGCGTGCATCAAAGTCAGTCCCTTTACGATGCACTTCCCGTGCGCCCATTAGACTAACGAATCCAGTTGGTCAGGCTTGCATCGAGCATCGGCAGAATCATGCGGTCTCCGGTGCGGGCTGCCTGAATAAACTCTGGGCCAAGTTGACGCAGTTGCTCAATGATCTCTGTACATCTGGCGCTTACATCATTCACTTCCCAGCGATCATCTGGTTTGGCGAACAACTGGACCGTTTCGTTTGAAGAATTGTATAGGACACTCCAGGCTGGCGATCGCAACCACACTTGATCTTCCTCAACAAGTCCAGCCAGACAAAGGGCGGATGGCCACTCGGTCGACACGTCGTCGCTGGGCTGATCCATCTGGGATTGCCCCCAAACCGGCGACGACCACTGAAGCCCTAGTAGATGTGCAGTGGTAGCTGCCAAGTCAGGTAATTGAGTCAGTTCGAAGCGACGAAACCCGGTGGGCATCGCAGTTTGCGGTTGAATAATCACAGCCGTTTGAAGCTCTTCCGCAAACAATTGCGATCTTCCCCAGCCTACCCATCCATGCTCGCCCAGCGGCACACCCTGCAAACCAATCAATACCCAGGCCCAGGCTTGATCATGTTCTTCCGCCGCGGTTCGCAGCAAATCAACCGCGTAATCGAAAGCTGCTGCCTGAGCAGCAGCAACCTGCCCCCAACCGACGACCCAGTCCGGGTCGGTTTCGGAGTCGATTGGAAAACCGGGGGGACCAACTTGACTTGGCGGTTCGGGATCATCTGAGTCCGCCATGCGTGCTCGCCAATCGATAGGCACATCCCAGGGCTGCCGCAAACCGCGACTGTGAATCCAACATAACTTGGGACCAGCACCGCCCAGTTGTTGCAACTCGCGCATCACAACTGCGGCTTGCGAGAAAAGCGCGACGATCTGGCAGTCGTCGACTTCCTGAACAGGCTGGGTGGCTTGCGTCACTTCAACCAATTCAACGCGCGGACACCCCATACGCTCGGCAAGTTCTGCTGCATCGGGGCAATCAGTCACCATCGCGCCGCTTCCGGCCGACAAATTTAACATCTGCCACAAACTTTGCGCGAACTGACGATCTTGATACAAAGCGTGTTGAGCCGTCCATAAACTGACCAGTATCGACTGAGCGCTTCGCGAATCCAAGAAACAGTTGTCCAGAACGATCCCGCGAGCAGCCAGATCGTTCAAAGTGGGCGTGATAGCCGTATTCGATCCGTACGGACCAACTAGGCAGGTCGAAAGTCCTTCTACGCTAATGACCACGACACACTTGTTCAATTGATCAGTTTCATTCGTCAAAATCGTTACAACTCGCACTCAAGATAGTACACTGGACGGACGCTTGCCGGATACTGGCGACGCAGATTATAGCTGCAATCTAACTTTACATGGAATCCGGTTTCGATTTCTCTCCAGGTATCCTATTCGCGCTCATGACTCTAACTCAGCTAAGCCCTTCGTACGGTTGTCTTACAACCCCTGTTTGCATAATACCTCAGCAGGAATCACCCGTTGTAAACCCTTATCCCAAAGTATCTGTGTGGGGAACGGAATTTTCACAGGTCGATATGAGGCAGGCGATTGAAATGGCGGATCGAGTCGTTCGACTTGGCCAGCCTGAGTATTTCATCACGGCCAATTTGAATTACTTGATGTTAACTCATCAGGACGCTCGACTGGCCGAAGTCAATCAGCACTGCTGCTGTATCCTGGCTGACGGACATCCAATCGTCGCGCGTAGCCGACTGACGAAAAATCCCCTGCCTGGCCGTGTGGCAGGTGCTGACCTGATTGTTCATTTGGCCGAAATGGCTGCTGACAAGGGTTACAAAATCTACTTTCTGGGTGGCGAACCTGGGATCGGTCAAGCAGCCGCTGCCGAGTTGAAAAGTCGCTTTCCGAAACTTTGTGTTGCTGGCACCTACTCACCGCCATTTCGGCAGTTGACTCAGGACGAGCAGCAGCAGATGATTCAAGCCATCCAAGAGGCTCAGACAGACATCCTGTTGGTGGCTTTTGGACAACCCAAAGGGGAATTGTGGATCTACCAGCATCTAAGCCAATTCAAGGTGCCGCTATCGATTCAATTAGGTGCTTCGTTTGACTTTCTAGCCGGAAAGGCTCGCCGAGCACCAAGATTTTGGCAGGTCACCTGCTGCGAGTGGTTATACCGAGCTGCCAGCGATCCCAAACGATTGTTGCCACGATACGGTCAGAATATTCGGTTTCTCATGCGAATTCTGGTCGGTGAGGTATTGGGCTACTGCCGACGACTGACAAAATGGTGATCAGAATCCACTGACTAGGAGACTGTCTAGGATACGGCCAAAGGGTGGCTGGGGCCGGATGGCTATCCAGTGAGTTGAGGGTTCGGTGAAGTCAAGCTGGCCATTCGCCCCAGGCTCCGCGACTTGCGACTGCGGGCGGGTTGCCGATGCAGTCTACTGTGAATGCCACCACTACCTCGGCAACCTGACCACAGACACCCAGATAGTACAGATCACCAAATCATTAGAGATCTTGGTTTTTCAGGAATTTTAGTCGTCAAAATCGTCTCAGCCATCATCGGCAGCTATCACATTTTTATCCGCTGACAAACTATTCAACAACTGCCGGTCAGCGCCGGTCGATTCATGCTAGAGTTCCCTAGACTATTCGTGCAACAGTTCTTATCGACACGCGATTGATCCCTGTTGTGACCTTCACCATACCAATCAGATGGTAACCATGAACTGCGACGCTTGCTACCAAACCGCTTCTGCAATTGGGCAGGCCAGGGTTCAGAATCAAGTTCTTGCGGCAATTGCTAAGAAGTCGCTGGACGTTCAAAAGCTGCAAGGACAGGCAGCCGTTGAACTGATCAGTCAGGTCAGCGACGTTATCTCGCAACTGGATCACGGTCAAATCGACGTTCAGCTTTAGCGTGGTCACTCAGGCCGCTCGACGAACAGAATCGGACCGATACCGGTTTAGGTGCAATTCCAATGGTGCTCTGTCCGACTTCCGTTTGATCGGAATTAATGGATTATCCGGTTGCACATCAGAAAAGTTGACGTATGCCGCAACGTTTTCCCGTCCCGCGTGCTTTGCGTAACTCATATATCTATGCTACCAAAGTCCACCCATTTTTAGGGAACATCCAAACATGTCTGATCGACCAACAACGGACCGTAAGGCACTTTCCATTAACCTTGACAATCGTCGCTACGGTTCCTTTGCTGAAATTGGAGCTGGTCAGGAAGTGGCCCGATGGTTCTTTCGCGTTGGCGGAGCTGCGGGAACGATCGCCAAGAGCATTTCGGCTTACGACATGAAGGTCAGTGATGCCATCTATGGCGAATGTGATCGCTACGTCAGCCGCCAACGTCTGGAGGACATGTTGAACACTGAACTGGAACTGAATCTGCAACGATTGAGCGAAACTCGCGGTGATACCACTTCGTTCTTTGCCTTTGCTGACACCGTTTCTGCTAGAAACTTTCACGGCACCAACGAATGTCACGGATGGATGGGTATTCGCTTCCAGGCCCATCCGCGTGATCAGGTGAGCCAAATCATTCTCCACGTACGAATGCTTGACAACGACAACTCGGCACAGCAAGAGGCGTTGGGCATTGTGGGTGTTAATCTAGTTTATGGTGCTTTCTTCTTAAATCACGAGCCAGAAAAATTGGTAGAGTCGCTACTGGATAACTTGAGCACTCGGAGAATTGAGATCGACATGATCGAATTCTCCGGAATCGCCTTCCGACATGTTGACAATCGAGTCATGAGCCTGCGATTGGTGCAACTTGGATTGACCAATGCCGCCATATTTTCAGCCAGCGGGGAGGTTTTGCAGCCATCTGAAGTACTTTACAAACGTCCTATTTTGATTGAACGTGGAAGCTTCCGTCCGGTCACGCATGTCAACATGGATATGTTGCGAGCAGCACATGCCAAGTTCAGCAAAGAGCCGGATGTCGATCCTGAACAAATCGTAACACTGGCCGAAATCACGATGTGCCGACTGCAAGACAAAGGTCAAATCGACTTGAAAGATTTTCTTGCCAGAGCCGAAGTGTTGGCCGCTTGTGGGCTGAACTGCCTGATTTCGAATTACTTTGAATACTATCGATTGGCTGCTTACCTATCCAGATACACCAAGAAGAAAATCGCGATCACAATGGGTGCAGGCAGTGTTGTGGAACTGTTTGATGAACGGTATTACACCGCACTGGACGGTGGTATCCTTGAATCATTCGGACGGTTATTCAAGAATGACCTGAAGCTGTACGTCTATCCGCTGCTGGATCAAAAAACCAACGAATTGGTCACGGTTGATAACCTGCAGGTAGCTCCAGAAATCCGGAAACTGTACGAGTACCTGAAGGACAAAGGCTGCATTGAACAGTTGTTGGCCTATGATCCAAAGCATCTGAAGACCTTTTCACGCGACGTTCTTAACCGCATTCAGCAAGGCACAAACGACTGGGTTGAACATGTGCCAACTGAGGTGGCAGAACTAATCCAAAAGCATAGTCTATTCGGATACCAACGCCCCGCGACATCCAAGAAGTCCCAAAGCCCAGCCATCCTTCCAGCCTCCAGCTTTTTGAACGTGCCGCTTTCTGGTGCCAGCATACCTAGTTGATTTGGCAAGCAGCACTTAAGATTCGTCACATATGCAACCGCATGATTCGGATCGCTGTGTGCCGCGAAAAGGTTTTTGTTAGGTCACGGCTTGGGTGCAGCGATCTGCAATATGCAATTGGGGCATTGGCCTTTGACAAGCACGTCGACGATTTTCCCGAGCTTGGGGGACAAATGAATGCTGATGTCGGATCGATCCAGGCATCGGATATTCCCACAATCGACGCACAACAGGTGTGGGTGCAAATGCGACTGACCATCGGTCTGATCGGAGTGCCTTTCCGGTGACAGTTCATAGCGCCAAACGTGATCGCCCAGTTCCAAGCGCCTCAGCAAACCAACTTCCGTCAAGTCTTGCAGCCCACGAAAAATCGTCGATTTGTCTAACCCAAACTCACTCAACTGAGTTGTCACTTCTTGATGGCTGACCGGTCCACCACAATCTTTTAACGCACCAAGAATGGCGATTCTGGCCGGAGTAGCCCGTAAGCCCTTGGAATGCAGCATGGATCGGCTCTGCTGCCTATGTTCATTTTTAGCCATGAGGGCTCCAAGTGATGATTGCCTGCAACCTGAAACGATGTCAGAACCGATTGCTTTGTTGTGTAGACTGACAGGATGACCGCATCTATGTCCATGCTCCAGCGTACTAAAGTTGCTCTCATTTTAGTCGATCCAATTGGCGCGTCGATGGACCAATCGCCCATCCTGGCCTGGATTCGTGCTTGACTTTAGCCCGTTTTTTCGCCTCAGTACACGGCTCCCGACAGCGGGCATTGTATGTTTCTATCGGTATTGCAGTTAGAATTGGTGGGAGAAATGTATTCTGGCTAAACAGCCAAGAGTCCCTAGTTGCTGTTTCCCCATAGATAACCACCCGGTTCAGTCCGTGGACGGCTACAATCTAGAACCAATCCAACCATCGACCAATAGAGAACCGACTAAGTTTATGGGAACTGCACTTGAAGCCATATTCAGCTTTCCCTTCTGGGGCTTCATCGGTTTGGTTCTGGTGCTGATAAGCCAAGTGATCGTCGCTGCGCGTGTTATCATGAGTCGGCGTTCGGTTGGTGAGACGTTAGCTTGGATTATGCTGGTTCTAGCTATTCCGGTACTCGGCTGGGTTCTGTACTTGCTGGTTGGCGAGCTAAGACTAGGTTCCTACCGTGCCAAGAAAATTCAGCAGCTTGCACGTTCCGTAAAGAATCGACTAAATACGCTGGATCAATACGGTACTAGCATCCCGTGGCAACAGCTTGGATCGGATTGTGAGCAATTGGCCCGAGCAGGTCGTCAAATGCTTCAGGTGCCCGCTCTGCCTGGCAACAAGCTGGAACTATTCGACCAGTGGCAGAAGGTGTACGATCAACTCATCCGTGATATTGACTCGGCTCAGATCAACTGTGACTTTCAATTCTATATTTGGCATCCGCAAGGCAGGACAAGTGAGGTTGTGTCGGCCATCGAGCGAGCTTGTCAGCGTGGCGTCACCTGTCGCATTTTGGTGGATTCACTAGGCAGTTGGCCATTCTTGCACAGCCAAGACGCGCAGCGATTGAGAGACGCTGGTGCTCATGTACTGGAGGCGCTGCCTAGTCGACTGTGGCGATTGCCGTTTGTGCGGTATGACTTGCGCATGCATCGTAAGATCATCGTGGTCGATGATCGCCTGGCGTGGACGGGTAGTCTTAATCTGGTAGACCCTCGCTATTTCAAGCGTGAAGCAGGAGTCGGACAGTGGATTGACGCTATGACCCGTGTTCAAGGACCGGCTGTCGAGGCTTTGGCAATTACCTTTCAGACGGATTGGCAGATTGAAAGTGAAGCCAGTGTCGACCATCTGCCGGACCTGACTGGCGATCAGCTTCTGCAGGAGTGTGGCCATTGTGTGGTTCAGGTTCTTCCCAGCGGTCCGGCCTATTCGGTGGAAGCCATCGAGCAGTTGCTAATAACAGCCATCTACATGGCTCGAGAAGAGTTGGTGATTACTTCACCCTACTTTGTGCCCAGTGAATCATTGACTATGGCTCTATCGAGTGCTGCCCGGCGAGGTGTTCGTGTGATGGTGATCGTCCCAGCCAAAGTGGACTCGTTGTTAGTACGCTATGCCAGCGGAGCGTTTAAGGGCGACTTGCTGGATGCCGGTGTTCAAATCGCACTGTTCAATGGTGGCTTGCTGCACACAAAAAGCGTAACCATCGACCGAAAGACCTGTCTTTTCGGAACATTGAATATGGATCCTCGTAGCCTGCGTCTGAATTTTGAAATTACGTTAGCCGTCTACGACCCCTTATTCACCTCACAACTTCGTCAATTGCAAGAACGATATCTGCAACAATCGGTATGGTTGGATGCCGAGCAATGGAGAAAACGCCCCATTGCCCTTCGATTCCTCGAAAACTTGGCGCAATTGCTCAGCCCGCTTCTTTAGCCAAGCACCAGAATTAGCCGTTACTGGATCAGGATCGGCTCCAGCTTTGGCGCAACCTTCAACAGCTCTTCATTCAGCATGCTACGAATCTGATGAGACGTTTTTAAGCGCAGGGCGCGTTCTAACAGTTGCCTTGCCATGGGAATGGTCAGGTGGTGCATCACTTCTTTGATAGTGGGAACCACTGCGGGACTGACGCTGAATCGGCGCAGTCCCATCCCTAGTAGCACTACCAGCGCTTGGGGTAAGCCTGCCATTTCACCACAAACGGTGATAGGCTTGTTATGTCGATCACATGCTTGTGTCACAGCATCGAGTACATGCAAGACCGCCGGCGAAAGCGGCTCACACAGGTGGCTAACTTTTGGATTGTCTCGATCAGCAGCCATCAGGTATTGTACCAAATCGTTAGTCCCAACGGATACAAAATCCACCGCAGGCAACATTTGATCGATCATGATTGCCGCTGCCGGAACTTCTAGCATCATTCCAAAGGCAACTTGTCCGTAGGGAATGCCCTCCTTGGACAACTGCCGCTGGGCGCGATGCACCATGGCTTTCAGACGTCTTAGTTCCTCCAGGTTCGTCACCATGGGGAACATCATATTGACGAAATACGGGCTTGAGTCCGCATTGGTTTGAACTGAGGCATCCGGAGCGGCTGCACGCAAAATGGCACGTATCTGAGATAGGAAAAACTCCGGATACTCAAAGGACAGACGAATGCTACGCCAGCCCATAAATGGATTGGCTTCATGATACCCTCGACCCAGGAAAGGAACCGTCTTGTCGCCACCGATGTCCAGCGTGCGAATCGTCACGTTGTGATTGGGGCAGGCAGCGATGACTTCGCGATAGTTGAGGAACTGTTCCTGTTCGCTGGGCACGCTTGGGTGAGCCATATACAAGTATTCAGTTCGGTACAGCCCGACCCCAGAGGCTCCCATAGAAACCGCCGCCTTGGCATCAGACAAGCCATTGATGTTGGCCAACAATTCGATTGCCTGCCCATCGGCTGTCACCGCCGGTTGATCGTGGTTATGCGCTAGTTCATCGCGCAAATTGACAAACTCACGCTCCAATTTTCGGAAGGCAGCCAACATTTCGGTATCAGGATTGATCACCACATGGCCTTCGCGACCGTCGACCACAATGGTGTCACCGGTCTTGGCCTGAGCTAAAATGCCCCGTACGCCGCTGACGGCGGGAATGCCGCGACTGCGTGCAATGATCGCTGCGTGGCTAGTCTGGCTACCAGCCTGTGTGACAATTCCATTGACCGGCTTTTCTCCCAGCATCAAAACTTGACTGGGTAACAGTTCGTCTGCGATCACTATCACGGGACCACTTAGTACGCCAGAATCTTTTTGCAGAACGGCGCTCAGGTAACTGGTCAATCGCTCCACCACATCGCGAATGTCAGCAATGCGTTCGCGCAAGTAGTCGTCCCCAGAACGGTCAAGTATCGATCGATAAAATTCGATCAGCCTTGCAAGTGCTGCCGGGGCTGTCAACCGCTCGTCGGCAATCCATCCACGCACTTTACCAACAAGCGCCGGATCGATCAGAATAGACTCATGTACCGCGAAAATGGCCGCAGCATCGTGGCCTAGTTGCGTTTCAACCTTCTTCTGCAAACCACGCACATCGGCGATCGATTTCTTCCTGGCATTTTCGAATCGAGCCAACTCGGCGGGAACTTCCGACGGTTCCAGCAACGCACGGCCTGGATCCACGAACACTTCGTGAATACAGTAGGCGGTGCCAATCGATACTCCAGGTGATACAGCAATTCCTTTGAACATTTCCTCAATTTACCAGATTTTTCTATGGGCCACAATTTGGCTACAAGCGAAGTTGGCCTTTTCCTTCTTTCAAAAGCTGGAAACCGAAGTTATCATCTGAAATGTAACGGATTTTTGTTTTTGGAGCCCATTCGTTGACTTTGCCAGAGATTCTCAGTCAGGTCATGCATTCGGACCGCCATCGCTTGCGCAGTCAATGGCAACGATCGTCACAGGCCTGGCCAATGGACACCAACGATCCGTCCTACCAGCGATGGCTGCAATCAGCGCAGCAGTCGGCCAATCAGTTTTCTAAACGTCAACGCAGCGTTCCTAAGTTGCAGTTCGACGACCAGTTGCCGATAACCGCGCATCGCCAGCAGCTTGTCGAACTGCTGAACTCACGTCAAACGATCGTGGTGTGTGGCGAAACGGGCTCTGGCAAGAGTACACAACTGCCTAAGATCTGCTTGCAAGCTGGTTTGGGCCGCGCTGGGATGATTGGCCACACTCAGCCACGTCGGCTAGCGGCTCGAGCGGTGGCTTCAAGACTGGCCGAAGAACTGGGCTCGCAGATCGGCGACTTAGTTGGCTACAAAATTCGCTTCGCGGACTCAACGGGTGCAAGCACGTTGGTCAAGGTGATGACCGATGGCGTCCTGCTGGCCGAAACGCAAAGCGATCGATTTTTGGAGCAGTACGATGTGATCATCATCGACGAAGCTCACGAGCGGTCACTGAATATCGATTTCTTGTTGGGTTATCTTAGACGGCTTCAATCACGGCGTCCCGAACTGAAGCTGGTGATTACATCGGCCACGATCGATCCACAGCGATTCTCCGATCACTTTGCAGATGCTTTAGGACCGGCACCAATCGTTCATGTGTCTGGACGGACCTACCCGGTGGAGATTCGGTACAGCCCGCCGAAAGAGCTTTCAACGAACGATGACCAAAACGATTTAGCTTGGCAAAAATCGATTGCTGCGGCTGCGGATCAACTGCTGGTACAGACACAGGGGGACATTCTGGTATTCCTGCCCACCGAACGCGATATTCGCGAGAACAGCAAGTATCTTCGCGGGCATTTCGCTGCTCATCGTCTAGGCGACTCGGTGGAGATTTTGCCTCTGTATGCACGCCTGAGCCAGGCGGAGCAAAATCGCATTTTTACCACTCATTCGGGTCGCCGAATCGTTTTGGCAACCAACGTGGCCGAGTCGTCACTTACGGTTCCAGGCATTGGTTCGGTGATCGATACCGGGCTGGTTCGGCTGAGCCGATACGCGTCGCGCAGCAAAGTTCAGCGACTGCCTATTGAACCAATTTCCCAAGCATCAGCTAATCAGCGCAGCGGACGTTGTGGTCGGCTGGGGCCTGGAGTTTGCATTCGATTGTTTGAGGAGTCGGATTTTCAGGGGCGACCTCTGTTTACCACGCCGGAAATTCGTCGTAGCGATCTGGCCAATGTGCTGCTGCAAAGTTATGTTTTGAAGCTAGGCCCGCTAGACCAGTTTCCGCTATTGGATACGCCCAATCCCGAAGCGATTCGAGACGCACAGCGTACGTTGCGTGAACTGGGCGTGCTGGACGATCATCAGCTACTGACGACTCTAGGACAGCAATTGGGGCGACTGCCTTGTGATGTCCGCGTTGGCCGCATGTTGATTGAGGCTCACCAGCGCCAGTGCCTAAATGAAGTGATCATTATTGCCGCAGGATTAGAATCCAACGAAGTACGCCAGCGTCCTGCCGGGCTTCGCGATCAAGCTGATTCTGCTCACCAACAGTTTCTGGATCCGCACAGCGACTTTCTAAGCCTGATTCGCCTGTGGGACTTCTACGAGGATCTGCATCAAAAACTTAGCCGAAGTCGCTTGCAAAAGGCGCTTCAGCAGAATTTTCTCTCGCACCATGGGTTTCGCGAGTGGTCCGACATTGTACGGCAATTGCGAGATCTATTGGCGGCCGCTGGGCTGAAACCAGGACGTAGGCAACTTCAATTGTCACCTGTTCCAATTAACGCTACTCAGACTCACTCAAATCGCGGGCAGCCTCGCCAGCCCAGCGAACAGCCAGCCCAGTCGATACCACGTCCCGAAGGATATGCGGCCATCCATCAATCTTTGTTAGCTGGACTGCTGAGCGGTATTGCCGAGAGAGGCCAAGGCCACCAGTACAAAGCGGCGGGGGGCCTAGCCGTTCAGATGTGGCCCGGATCGGGCTTGTTTCGCCGCTCGCCCAAGTGGATCGTGGCTGCCGAGACCGTCGAAACGAGCCAGCGGTTTGTGCGCACGGTCGCTGAACTGGATGTCCAGTGGATTGAGCATGCAGGGCAGGAGCTGCTAAAACACAGCTATAGCCAGCCTCACTGGAGTGAAAAGTCCGGTGCGGCTTTGATCTACGAAAAGTGTACTCTGTTTGGTTTAACCATAGTTGCTGGACGTCGAGTAAGACTGGCACCCATCGATCCTGAACTTGCCCGCCAAATGTTAATTGAGCATGGGCTGGTTGCTGGGCAATGGAATTGCGACCTGCCGTTCTACCGTCACAATCATGAGATCATCAAAGACATCGAGGAATTGGTCAAACGCACTCGCCAGCGACAGTTTATCGTAGACCACTATCATTTGATGGAATTCTACGGCAACCGTCTACCAACTGAAATCAGCGATTTGAGTTCACTACGTAACTGGAGTATGACGCACGCAGGCAGTCAACAAGAACAATCGCTGTGGCTCAAGGCTGAAGATCTACTGTCTTCCAATGATCAATCCCATTTGGATGTGTCTCAGAATTTTCCTAACACCTTACGCATTGGCGCGACCGACTATCCACTGACCTATCATTTTGAACCTGGACACGATCAAGACGGAGTGACCATTACTGTTCCTCAGGCGGCACTAGGTCAGGTTGGCGACGGTCAATTGGATTGGCTGGTCCCAGGTTTGCTTGAGCAAAAAATCGTCGCGATGATCAAAGCTCTACCCAAATCGCTTCGAACCGCTCTTGTCCCAGCACCCGACGTGGCACAGAAACTAGCTCAGCGACTGAAGGCCGCCGCTCCTTCCACGTCATTTTTAGTCACGTTGGCTCGTGAGATGTCACAGCTTTCCGGCGAATCCATTTCGGCAGGATTGCTTAGCAGCTTAAAAGTCCAAGATCATTTGCGATTCTGCATTCAAGTGATCGATGATCATGGCTCCCATTTGGCCAGCGGTCGAGATCTGCACAGTTTGATCCAACAATTTGGTACGCAGCGATTGCCCGATTCCGCAGCCACTGACACCAACCCATCAAAAGAAAACCCCCAGTCGATTGCAAGACCAGAGGACATCGATCAAGTGCCTGTGGAGATGACAATCAATCGTGGTGGCATCCCGGTCACCGCCTACCGCGCGCTGGTCGACGCGGGCGGTCAAGTTCAAGTTCATTGGGCAGACACTCCTGTTCAGGCCGATCAGTGGTCACGCACGGGAGTCACTCGACTCTTTGCGATCCAGCACAGTCGCTCACTACGCAGCCAGCTAAAAAATTTGCCACATCGGGGACAATCCATGATGTCGCTCGGCCCCGTCATGCCGACCACTGAGTGGCAGGAGCAATTGGAACTGCTGCTGGCGCGCATCGCCTTCGTCGAGGATCAAGCCCTGCCACGCTCCTGGATCGACTTTCAGGCTCGAGGTGCTCAGGCAACTGCGCTGATTTCGATGGCGACTCAAGATGTCGCTGCCTGGCTAAATCAACTGGCTACGGAGTACCAGCAGTTGCGGTTATGTATGGAGAAGGCAACTAAGTTGTGGAGTGCCGCGACGGGCCAGGTACAGCAGCAATTGGATGAGCTATTTGCTGAGGGATTCTTGCCGCAAACGCCTTGGAAGTGGCTGGCCGAATACCCACGCTATATCAAGGCGGCTAGAATGCGACTTGAAAAACTGGTTGGTGGTGGACTGCCTAAAGATCAACAAATCGCAGCACCCTTGGTGGCCGCTTGGACAGCTTACCAACAAGTCCTCAAGTCGCCTCAAGCCACACTGCCTGACCAAGCAGAATCACTGCAGATGGTCCGCTGGGCCATCGAAGAACTGCGTGTTTCCTTGTTCGCTCAGCAACTGGGAACGAAGATCACCGTGTCGGCAAAACGAGTAGACGAGATGCTTGCCAAGCTGAGATAATTCTCGAAAAAACTGGTTTTTGCATCGCAGCGAGCTATAATTGATCTAGCTCTGCTGCTGCCAGATAGCTAATGTCAACGACGGAACCGTGTATCGCTTGTTGGCAAAAATCGTCTTCAACGCATCGCATACCTGGAGTGCTAAAATGACTTCAGACGAACCGGTCGGCCCATTGGACCGATTTTTTTCTGGGCTAAGTCAGTACGTTTTTTACTCGCAACTAGGCGTGGCTGATACGCAATTGATCGACTACATCAGCCTGCTTCTCATTCGCTTTACTCGCACCGAAAGCTCGCTGAAATTCCGAACACCCAGCGGTCAGCCAGCTACCCGTATCGCTGCCATGTGGCGAGAAGCCGATCATCGTTTGGGCGAGTCGCGACGTGAAGTCCTTCAGCACATTGGCGATTATACCCTGTTTTGGTCAGGTCTCTATCCTGAAGCGCTAAGAGAGGCAACAGGCAAGACAGACCAGTTCGAAAGTTATTGTGCGCACGGTAAACGTTCCTATCGTATCGCAGGTAGCATGGAAGGCCAAACCGAAAGCGCATCCAACGAACTGCTGTTGCGATTGAGCGAACAATTTGACTTGTGCGCTTACGGTCTGAGAGAAATTCGCCGGGAGTGGGAACAACGTGATGCCGACGGTGATTCCATTCTTCTTTAAGCCTCATTCTGTGCGGCAAGTCGCTAGTCGAATTTGCTTGAAATATTGTGGTACAACTGCGATTGCCTATCGTTGATAGTTCCAACTGGCCTGACCGTATCGTTGTTCGACTAGAGCATCGATCCAGGACGGGGGTGGTGCCACAAGAGACTGTGCGGCATCCCAAGCTCCACGCAACGAGGCAATCAGCGGCTCGGCCGGCAATTCTAGATTTGTCACGAACTGGGCGTGACTTCTGCCAGCTCGGTACTCTGGTTCTTTGGGTGGATGCCTCAGGTAGCGATCGATCAACGGCAAGTCCATCTGAAGCAGCAATGTACCATGGTACAAAGTCCAGTTGCGGCCGACGCGCAAGCTATTTCCGCTGAATTTTCGATCTCCCAAGACCAGATCACACGTCCCTTGAAAGCTAGCCCCAGGCCGGTGCTGACGGACGGCTTTAAGCGTTCGTTCCATCACCAATCGATGTACGGCATCCAGCATTCGCAATTGCGGTTGCCGCTGCAGATCAATCAGCAGGCTGTACATCAAACAGCCTGGACCGATCACCACAGTGGCACCGCCACTGATGCGGCGCAGGATGGGCACTTTGTCAGCTTCAGCCTGCTGAGTGAACACTTCGTCGTTCAGACGACTGCTTCTACCCAAGATGATGCTGGTCTGGTAAGGCTGCCAGATCCTTAGCACTTCCACGGCCGCCTGATTCGATCTAGACGGCTTCTCCTGTGTTGATTCGACCGTGGTCGGCTCGACCATCTGAAGCAAGGCTTCGTCAATGGCCAGATTTTCAGCCGCAGTAGGTCGAGTGTCTGATAAGAAGTTCATCGTATTAGCCAATAAACCGGATATTGCAGTTTGACAAAGAGCAAGATGCTCGCATAAGACCAACATTGTAGTAGCAACGACCAAACTCGGGATCTGGAGTTGGCGGTTCGTATCCATAAGCGAATCCGACCAAATGCAGCAGTGCTTCGCAGTCATCGATCTTGTCTCGCAACATTTGTCGCAAATCACCCGCTTCGGTCCCAAAAATGTCTTGCCAAATGGGAACATAACCCAACCGCGGCAGAATATTGGCCGCAAGTTGCGTGGCCTGGAAATGCGAAAGCTCCGGCGGGGAAGAATGAGACGCCAGGCCATGCTCATTGCCTTTAAAGTTACCTGAGGCTGTTAAAATCCGTGTATATCCGTGGTAATCTGTGGCGAACAATCCGCCATAAAGATAGCGTCCGTTAGCCACGGACAAACACGGACGAACACTGAGCTAGCAAGTGAAGATGGGAATCAGCAATGCGACAATCGGCAAGGGTCAGGTATAGCGCACACCGCGAAATTCTTCCTCAAAGAAGGCGGGCAACAAGCCATCAACTCTCAGCAGTCCCTCCATGGTCAATTCAATGCGATCCCCGTTTCTGACCACCCAGCCCGCCTGAATGTACTGCTGCCACACAGTCTGATATTCTTGCCAGATGTCGCGGCCAAATTTTTCGTTGAAATAGCTGATTTCCACGTAGCCGCGTTTGAGCAGCAGGATTAGCTGCCGAATCATACTTTGCAGCGCGCTGGGCGTATAGGCTCTACCCAGCGGCAGTCGCTTGTCCGCTAACGAAGTTAAGTAATCATTCCAGTCTGCTACGTTCTGGTAGTGAACTCCAGACATGTGCCCAAACGATGCGATTCCAGTGGCCAACAGGTCAGCTCCCTGCCACAGATTGTCGCGATAGCTGAAACTGATTTTTTGCGGATCTTTGATCATGGTATAAGCTGAACTTTGAACATAGCCAGCCGCTGCCATGGTTTCCATCGCGTATCGGACCCAATCGCGTTTGGTAGGCCAATCAGCGACCGGAGATTGAACATGCTGCTTGAGTATGTCTTCCGAGTAAACCGTATTGAAGGGCAATTCCATTTGATAGATGGTTACGCTCTCGGGCGACAGCTTGAGTACTTCGGAGATGTTCATGCGCCAATTATCCCATGTTTCACCAACCATGCCTGCGATCAAGTCGATGTTGACGTTGGGAAATGCTGCACTTTGAATCCACTCCCAAGCCCGATACACCTCCTTCGACAAATGGGCTCGAC
Organism: Aureliella sp.; assembly: GCA_044234105.1. GTDB lineage: Bacteria > Planctomycetota > Planctomycetia > Pirellulales > Pirellulaceae > Aureliella. Next base: position 65,703 of record JBIIJD010000024.1, read on the forward strand.
CGTTTTCTTCCAGCACGTCATCCGAAAAATTTTCTACTCCAAGGCTCAGACGTGTCACGCCCATATCTCGCAGCGTGCGCACTTTCGTTTC
>JBIIJD010000137.1:0-6399 GCA_044234105.1 Aureliella sp.
TGTGCGCGGATCGGTGCGGTCCACTCGGTGATCTTTGCGGGTTTCTCTGCAGAAGCCATCGCCGATCGCAATAACGATGCTATGGCCAAGATTCAACTGACCAGCGATGGTCTGTATCGACGTGGCAAAGTATTACCGCTGAAAGAAACGGTAGATCAGGCGCTGGCCAAGAGTCCCACAATTGAAAAGTGCGTCGTGCTGCGGCGGGTGGGCAACGAAGTACCGATGCAAGCCGGTCGCGACTTTTGGTGGCATGAACTGGTTGATCAGGCCAGTGACCAGTGCCTGGCTGCTGAACTGGATAGCGAGGCGCCACTGTTCATACTTTACACGTCAGGCTCTACCGGAAAACCCAAAGGCATTCGTCATACCACAGCGGGCTACAACCTGTATGCGCGGCGAACGTTTGAGTGGGTGTTTGACCATCGCGAAGACGATCTATTTTGGTGTACGGCTGATTGTGGTTGGATCACAGGGCACAGCTATGTGGTCTATGGTCCGATGAGTGCAGGTGCCACCGTGCTGATGTATGAAGGCGCTCCTAATTTTCCTGAGGAGGATCGGTTTTGGGCGCTGATCGAGAAGTATCGTGTCACCATTTTGTACACGGCCCCCACGGCGATTCGGGCCTTCATTAAGTGGGGTGATCATCACGTCGAGAAGCACGATTTGTCCAGTCTAAGATTGTTGGGCAGCGTGGGAGAAGGCATTAATCCTGAAGCCTGGATGTGGTATCACGAGAAAATTGGTGGAGGTCGGTGTCCTATCGTCGATACCTGGTGGCAAACTGAAACCGGAGGCATCATGATGTCGCCGCTGCCAGGTGCCATTCCAACGAAACCTGGCAGTTGCACTAAACCGCTGCCCGGCATCAACCCAAAGATTATCAGCGAAGATGGTCAAGTGTTGCCTCAGGGGCGTGGTGGTATGTTGTGTATCGACAAGCCGTGGCCAGGAATGTTGCGCGGAATTTGGGGTGACCAGCAGCGTTACCACGACCAATATTGGACAAAAGTTCCAGGGATGTACCTGACCGGCGATAACGCGCGGTTGGATAGCGATGGATATTACTGGATCATGGGCCGCATCGACGACGTGATCAATGTCTCCGGGCATCGGTTGAGTACGATTGAAGTGGAGAGCGCCCTCGTTTCTCATCCGGCCGTCGCCGAAGCTGCCGTAGTTGGCAAACCAGATGAGATCAAAGGCCAGGCCATCGCGGCTTTCGTGACGCTGCGCAATGAGGCCAGCGAAGAGTTGCGTCAGGCGTTGAAGCTGCACGTACGCAAAGAAATCGGTGCGTTGGCTCAGCCGGACGATATTCGATTCACCAATGCGCTACCCAAGACGCGAAGCGGAAAGATCATGCGCAGGCTGTTGCGAGATATCGCTTCGGGCAAGGAGCAATCGGGAGATACTTCCACGCTCGAAGATTATACCGTGCTGGCGAAATTGCGTGGCGACGAAGAATAAGGGCATCAGAGAATACCGTAGGTTTGAAGGCTTCTGACGGGAAGCCGAGTTTTGAAATTGAATCGACTTCGGTTCGTGGAAAAGGGAGTGAAGCGTGTTGAAGCATGGCTGGATTCTAGCACTAACAGTGATTTGGCACTTGTCGCAAGTCAGTTTGGCCGAAGATGAGATCGGTCAGGCTCGCGCTTTGTCTAAGGCTTTTCGAGCGTCCGCAGAGAAGGCATTGCCGAGTGTCGTAACCATTCTGAGCCGTCTGAAGCAAGAAGACGCTGACGACAGCTCCATTTTGAGCATCATTGGCGGACCGGATGCACAGGTCTACGACACAGTGGGCTCGGGCGTGATCATTAGCTCGGATGGTTGGATATTGACCAATCATCACGTCATCGAAGATGCGGTTCGTATCGAGGTACGATTGCCCGATGGACGGCGCTATTTCCCAGATCAAACTCAGTCAGATCCGGCTAGCGATGTGGCTTTGGTCAAAGTGGAATCGGCCAGCGAACTGCCCGCTGCTGAAATTGGCGATTCCAACGCCTTGGCTGTCGGTGATTGGGTGATCGCAATCGGTAGTCCGTTTACCTTGGAATCGTCGGTTAGCGCTGGGATTATTTCTGGCACCAATCGCCGACGTCGACTCTCCAAAGGGGTTGTCGGGCAGTTTTTGCAAACCGATGCTGCCATCAACCCCGGCAATTCGGGCGGTCCATTGCTGGATTTGGAAGGCAAGGTCGTAGGCATCAACACAGCCATATCGTCGATTACCGGTGGGTTTGAAGGAATTGGTTTTGCCATTCCCATTGCGCGTGCGATGTGGATTCGTAGCGAGCTGCAGCAGTATGGCAAGGTGCGCCAGGTGCTTGCTGGTATCCGCGTCTCTACAATCCCTTACGATGTAGCCAAGGATCTGAATCTGCCGCTGTTGACTGGCGTGATGGTGGTTTCCACAGTGCCGGGTAGGCCTGGTGATTTAGCCGGCGTTTTGGCCGGCGATGTGATCGTTCAGTTTGCTGGCCAGCCGGTCAGAAGTGATGTCGAATTTGCTGATCTGGTTCAGCAGTCTCCCATAGGTCAGCCGCTTACGGTTTCCGTTTATCGCTCGGGTGAAAAATTGGAACTGATTATTCAGTTGCAAGAAAAACCCTAGCCGACCCCTTTTGTCGTAGTGAGTTGCCAATGAACGTTGACCTCAGGCAGAGCCTGTTTATGCTCGTGTTCAGTGTTGGACTGCTGATCACAATCGCTAGCCATATACCGGCACAGTTTCAGCCGCGCATGCAAACCGACGAGCTGTTCCTGATGGCTCCGCGCACCATGCAGCGGCTTTTGACTGAAGGTAGAGCAGCCATCGAGCAGGGGCGTTATGCAGACGGGATTGCCGCGCTAGGTGCCATACTGCATGGCGAAGGACAGGATGTTGCCGATGACTTGGCAGGCCGAGATTTTTTTGTCGATCGACCCGTGCGCAATTTGTACTCCAAGAGCCTCAAGAGCGAAGCCATTGAGGCCTTGAATCGGTTGCCCGCCGAGGGTCGCAAGATTCTGGAGTTGCAGTTTGGTGTGAAGGCTCGGCAGTTGTTGGATGCTGCCATTGCGCAGCGAAATACTTTGGCGATTGCGGAAGTGGCTAGGCAGTATGTGCATACTCAAGCTGGCTATGATGCCATGGTGTTGGTGGCACAGTTGAAGCTGACCGATGGATATCCTCTTGCGGCGGCCAGTGTCCTACAGAGCTTGTTGGATTATCCGGCTGCACGTGAGCGGTACGGAGCGCAGTTGGCTTTTTTGGCTACGACCGCTTGGCTACACGCAGGGATGGATAGTCGAGCGGCCAAGACATTGGAACTGGCTAGTAGAGATTTTGGCGGACAGAGTATTACAGTGTCAGGCCAGCAGCTCCCTATCGAAGATGTTCAAGGGATTCTCAAGAACATTCGATTGGGTAGCGGTAGCATCGCTGCTGACAATACGGCCAGCCAGTGGCTGACCAGTGGTGGGTCGGCAGCACGAAATGCGACTTCACAGTTAGGTTTGCCATTGCCAAACGAGCGTTGGGAATGGTTCATTCATAGCAGTCGGCCAGAAGGTCAAGCACTTAGAACCGCCGAAGAGATGCTTAGGAAAAGCGGTGCCCTTCTGTTGCCACGTATGGAGCTGCGGATGTTGGATAATACCGTTGTCTGCCGCAGCAACGACTCGACGGTCGTAGGCATTGATTTTCGATCGGGCATGTTGCAGTGGCGGCGACCCACAGTTGCCGGGGTTGCTCCGCTGAAGCGCGGAGCTTGGGAAGGCGGCGACCAACTGCTGTCCAGGGACTTGCTCAATCGCATTTGGGGTTCCACCGCTTTTGGCCGAATTACCTGCGATGCTCAGCGATGTTATCACGTAGTTCAAATTCAAGACGAAGTTGAATCTATGCGCGGCGCGCTGCCTATGACGACGACTCGACTGGAAGGCGTCAGCTTGGCTCGCCAAGGTGCGATTTTGTGGAGCATTGGGGGCAGCGATAGTGACGAACCGCAATTGTCCGGTGCCTATTTCATGGGCCCTCCCCTGCCCTATGCAGGTCAGCTTTATTCGATCGTAGAGATCAACGGTGAAGTGGAACTAGTAGTTCTGGACCCCGAGTCTGGAAAGCTGCAATGGCGACAGCAACTTGCAAGCGCTGTACCGATTCCGATCGGTTTGGATCTGGCACGCCAGTCAATTGCGATGACTCCAAGTATCGCTGATGGTGTGGTCGTCTGTCCCACTGGGGTCGGTGGTGTAGTGGCGATCGATCTATTGACTCGTAGTTTGCGTTGGGGTGCCGTATATCCTGCTCGTGGTGTGGCTGCTGGTTTCAATAGTCCACTATTGCCTCAAGAGTATGAGCCACTACAAAGTCGCTGGCTGGATGAAGGGCTGATCATCGATAGTGGTGTGGTGGTGGTTTCACCTCCCGAGTCAGATTTGTTGCTATGTTTCGATTTGCTGAGCGGTGAGCGATTGTTGGAAAGTCGTCGTGGAGCAGCCTGCTATGTTGCAGGTATCGATGGAGAGAATCTGATCACAGTTGGTCAAGATCAAGTACTGATCGAAAATTTCCGCTCGAAAGAGAAAAATAGCGTTAGATATCCGAACGGCTTTGCATTGGTGGGAAAAGGTGTCTGGCAGGCCGGACAAATCATGTTGCCATTGACCAATCAGCGGATCATCCAAGTTGACCTGCGCACTCACCAGATCGTAGGCGAAGCCACAGTAGCTCAACCGCTTGGAAATATTTTTGCCTATCAAGGTCAGTTATTGTCGGTTGGTTCAAGCAGTATCACCGCTTATTATACGCGCAGCCAATTGGAAAGCGAAGTGCAGCAGCGACTGGCTAAGAATCCTCAAGACACTTGGGGGCTGAACCATAAGTCGCAGTTGCTGTTGTCCGATGGGAAGACATTAGAGGCGTTGCAGCAGTTGTTAGTCGCCTTTCAAGCCAATCCGGAAGATGACGATACTCGTTTTTTCCTGTCCGACGTCATGTTAACCGGCCTACGCGAAAACTTTTCAGAGTTCGTGACCTACGCAGACCAGTTGGATACGGTCATCCAGGCGTTACCGCAACGTCTTGAGTATCTGCAATTGATGGCTCAAGGGCTTATCCAGCGACAGGATTATTTGGGTGCCTTCGGAAAATTATGGGAGGTTATGAAACAACAGCAGACAGCACTCGTGACCGGTGCTCAGTCGCGTTCCAATCGCCTGCAGATCTCGGAAAATCACTGGGCTGATGTGGAGTCATGGTTTTCGGCTGAACTGGGGCGCTGCTACCGAAACTGTAGTGACGATCAGAGAGCTGAAATGGATCGATTGATTGGCCAAGAAGTACATCGCATCAGTCAAACGGTTTTACCGGTTCGTCGCCAGTTGATGCGGTTCTTGGCGCAAGTTCCGGCTGCCGATTCGGCTAATTTGGAACTTGCGCAGCAACTGGTCGGACGTCATGAGCAGATTCAGGCTGAACAGATCTGGCAATGGATAACTGTGAGCGAAAACTCGAATAGTCGAATCGACGCCACGGCAGGTTTGCGCCAGCTTACTGGATTGGATCAGAGAATCAGACTGGCCGAAGGTGCTGCTGCGGTTGACAGTCAATGGCCCCAAGGTGTCGTGACAGGTGGATTGGATCAGACGGTCAGTGCGATCTATTCAAACGGACGGCCAATCGAAGTGACCGGTCAGCGCTTTGGGCGGCCAGATTTTTCTGTGAACGCCATGCAGGGCGGCTTGTCGCTGGCCGATGTCAACGGTCGACCTCTCTACAATTTGCTGTATCGATCGGCCACGTCCGATTTGACAGGCGGCTACATGAGCGCCCAGGTGCGAGGCGGTCTGATTCTATTAGAGACGATGTCCGAATTGGTGGCGTTCGACTTATATCGGGGCATGGATCGACAGGTCGGACAATCCATTTTGTGGCGGCACTCACTGGACGCGACAGCGCCTCAGGAACCCTTTCAACCAGCTCAGATGCATGTCACCGAGGAGCCGTTGGGGATTCAGTCTCAGCGTAGAAGATCCGATAACCGCAGGTATGCAGAGGTTGGGCCACTACTGGCTAACGTCAAAGTACTGCAAAGCGGAAATTCGATCATCGGACTGGATCCATATACCGGCCGCCAACTGTGGTCGCGAGATGGGTATAACGATCAGGTCAGGTTGGCTGGCAGCGGCTCAAACGATCATTTGTTCATCGTCAATCCGTCTCGCGGCGTGACCGAGAGAATTGATGCCCGCGATGGACAAATGATTAGCGAAAGCACCTATCTGGTGCAAGAAATGCAGCAACGAACGCAGGCCAACGGACAAAGCAAGTGGAATCCATGGTTTAGCTCGGGAGCATGGCTGGTTGACTACCGAGGTGAAGACACTAGTTCAAAAATCATCCTGCGG
>JBIIJD010000138.1:0-6259 GCA_044234105.1 Aureliella sp.
GCCTTCCACTTCCACTGTACCTCCGTGAACCTCCATGAAGGCATCGCCTGTGGAGCCACCGTAGGCTGGCAAAGCGCTGGTCAGGTAGATCGCAGGATCATTCGAACCGCCTAGCTGTGAAGCAACGCGGCGTGTTCTCAGAGTGCCACCGTTGACCACAAGCCGCGAGACTCCACCTTCCCCGCGTCCCACGCGAATCATTTCTACATCCAGAAGCCCCGAGTCTAAAGTCAACAATCCATTGGCACCGCCGTTGTATCCGATATCCACCGGCAAGGTTACCGTCAAGGAACCGCTACCAATTCGAAGCTGGCCGCTTAAGCCCTCGGCACCAATTTCCATTTGTCGTACAGTACCCGCGTTGTGATTAATTAGCGACTGACCAATCGGCCCTGCAATCAGTACTTTAGAAGATGCTCCCGGAGGGGTTGTCACCAGGGCTCCGGTCTCTTTGATGATCCAATTGCCCGTGCTGCTCCAAAGGCTGTTGCCGGTTGAGTTTGTCCACTGATGAGTCAACTGGCCAATGGCAACACTCTGGATTGCTGATGCTAAGATGAAGGAACTAAACGTGAACTTGGAAAACGACATTTGCTGGCATCCGATTTGAAATGAAGAGAACTGTTTTGCTGAAGAGAGATGTTGCTGTCGGATAAGCTAGACATCGAGCACATGAATGACAATCGCAGCAATTCTTAAGTCTTGCTTAGGGGCATTAGTATAGCTATAGCTTCGGAAAAAGGGGGTGTCATCCGACAATAATGCTTCGATTTCTTTGCCCAAAGTCCAGTTTTTTCCAGCAAAAGTACAGACTTTGGATGTAGTAATACCCGAAGTTTAGGGGAGTTCCATAGTCATAACACTCATTGCTTTCCCAGGCGGAAAAACAAAGTCTGAAAACCGTCAACCGGTTTTTCAAGCGGACACTGACCGGTAACGGCAATAGCAAACCGAACTGCCTTACATTGCGAACGCCCGGACTGGATATATCAATAGCCAGCCTTGGCGTTGCAAGTCATGCAGCAAACTTAGTCAAAACAATCATAAGTTACTAGTTAGGCATATTTCTGTATGACGGTCCCATTTTGGCTCACGCGCGAATACATCGTTTTAAGGGGGTATGGATCGCGGCTTTGTTGACCGGTTGATTGAATTGAACTATAAATTCAGGTACTTTCCCGCCAAATTCATTACCCACCTGGAGTGCTGCTGTGCGTTTCTTGCTGTCTCACATTCTTGGCGTTGCATTGCTTATTTGCGCCCAGCCTGGTCTAACCAACGATTGGACCGCTTGGCGCGGACCGGATAGAAACGGTGTTTCGACTGAGACCAATCTGCCGGAGACTTTTTCGATTGCCAAACCGGGTGAAGGGAATCTTGTTTGGACGGCACCTCACGGCTGCCGCTCCACTCCACTAATTCACAAGGGACGCGTATTCTTCAACAGTCATACCGGTGCGCGACGTGAACTGGAGCAAGAAAGCGTAGTTTGCTTGGACGCCAATACCGGGAAGACCTTATGGCAGCACAAGTTCAATGTGTTCTATACGGATATTGTCAGCAATCGAGTCGGTTGGACCAATATGGCCATCGACGCTCAGACTGGCAATGTTTACTGCCATGGAACGCAAGGACTGCTTTTGTGTCTTGACCGCGATGGTAAATTGCTTTGGGAGCGATCGCTTACCGAAGAACATGGTCGTGTTTCAGGCTATGGTGGGCGTCTGAGTGGTGTGGTGGTTGATGGTGACTTGGTGATCGTGCCGATCAACTGCGCGGTGTGGGGGAAATATGGACGCGGTGGAACTCGATTCATCGCTTTTGATAAGAACAATGGAGAGCTGGTCTGGTATGGTTCCTGCGGTTTTCGAGTTGTGGACAGCTTTCAATCGACGCCAGTTGTAGCAGACATCGCTGGTCAGCGTTTGGTCATAGGCGGTGGTGGCGATGGTGGGATTCACGCTTTCCAGGTTGGCACTGGACTAAAGGTGTTCAGTCATATCTTTTGTTTGGGCTCTGTGAATACCGATCCAGTGGTTGACGGCAATTTAGTTTATATCTGCCACGGAGATGTCAGCCCTGAGGGTGGCAATGTTCAAGGGCGTGTCTTGTGCCTGGATGCCAGCCAAATTACGGATGGAAAGCCCAAAGTGGTTTGGCAAAAAGACGGCATGAAGATTAAATTTGCGACTCCAGTTCTAAAAGACGGGCACCTGATTCTGAACGACGAGGACGGACGGCTGTATTGCCTGGATGCGAAGTCGGGGGACGAAATCTGGAAGCTGAAAGTTGGCGGCGGCGGAAATGTTCGATGTTCCCCGGTTCTTGCCGACGGCAAGATTTACGTGGGTGATTCACGCGGTCGCTTCTACATAGTTCAGGACGACCCGAAGAAGCCAAAGAAGCTGCACCAAGCAACACTTTTTAGTGTCGACCCGATGACGGGCCAGCGGATTGATGGCGAAATTGATGGCGCGGCATCGATTGCCGATGGTAAAATCTTCTTCGGGAACGGAACTACGATCTTCTGTATCGCAAATTCAGGCGCATCGACTAGCGATAGCGTTCAGTCAACGATAACAAAACAACAATCGGAGGCACCAGTTGGTAAGGCCGCCTATCTTCAAGTTTATCCCGCTGAAGTGACCTTGCCGCCCGGAGGGACCGCTCAACTGAAGGCTAAACTATTCGATAGCAACGGCAACTTTATTCGCGAAACGCCAGCTAAGTGGCAATTGTCGGCCATGGAATCTCCCGAGCCGACAGTGGGATTGCCTTCACCACCTCAGGTCAATGCTCCGGTTCTTAAAGGTGAAATCAGCCCGGAAGGCAAATTGACTGTAGCCGATGTGCAAGGACAATACGGAGGATTTATTGCAAGTGCTGAGGGGCTAGAGGGCGTTGGCCGAGTGCGACAGGTCCCTAAATTGCCTTATCAGCAGGACTTCGAAAAAGTTCCAGACGGAGCGGTGCCTGGTGGCTGGACAAACGCGGCAGTCAAATTCCAAGTTCGACAGGTCGATGGTCAGAAGGTGCTGGTCAAGACGGCGACCAACCCAAGTCCTTTGGTGGCTCGCGCCAACGCATTTATTGGCCCGCCCAACTGGACTAACTACACGATCCAGGCAGATATGCTGGCAAAAAAAGTCAAAGACCAACTTGGGGATATGGGTGTCGCCGCCAATCGATACAGTCTATTTCTTCAGGGCGATTTGCAGCAGTTCCGATTGGTATCCTGGGGTGGACTTCTGAGAGTCGACAAAACGATCTCCTATCCGTGGACGGAAAACCAGTGGTATACGTTGAAGTTGCACTTTAAGAGCAACGGGTCGTCGGCGAAGGTTCAAGGCAAGATCTGGCGGCGTGGAGAAGCAGAACCCGCCGAGTGGACATTGGAAGTTGTCGACCCGATTGCCAACCCTGAAGGGGCAGCCGGTATCTACGCTCGTGTACCACCTGGCAGCATCGTCAGCCCCCAGGAACCTGGTTCTGAAATCTTCTTTGACAATCTTGTGATCACTCCCAATCAATAAGGGCCATTTGCATGTTCTGCTCGACAACTCTACTTCGAATAATTGGGATTGCGCTGGCTTGCTGTCCATACTTTGCTTCAGCCAAGGATGGCGATTGGCCAATGTTCGGCGGTCGTCCTGATAGGAACTTCGTCAATAATCGCGAGAAGAATATACCGGGTACCTGGGATGTTGAATCAGGTGACAACATCCGCTGGTCTGTAGACCTGGGTACCAAGGCATACGGTGGTCCGACGGTGGCCGGTGGTCGAGTATTCATAGGAACGAACAATCAGAATCCGCGAGATCCCAGCATTCAAGGCGACAAAGGGGTCATGATGTGTTTTGATGAAGTGACAGGTGACTTCTTGTGGCAACTGGTCTTTGATAAGCTGCCCGCTGGACGAGTCCAGGATTGGCCCGAGGAAGGGATCTGCTCAAGTGCAACCGTAGAAGGGGATCGTCTGTATTTTGTCAGCAATCGATGCACCATCGTTTGTGCCGACGTTCATGGCGATCCAGCAAGCCCGGGCAAGGGCAAGATTCTTTGGCAGTACGATATGATTGGAAAGGATCAAGTGTTTCCGCACAACTTGGCGGTATGCTCTCCGCTGGTCGTTGGCGACCTGCTTTATGTAGTGACAGCCAACGGAGTGGACGAAGAGCATGTGAATATCCCATCACCAGAGGCCCCCAGCTTTCTATGTGTCCAGAAGAGTGATGGAGCGTTTGTATGGAAAAGCAATCTGCCGACCGAGAGTTTGGTGCAGTCAAAAAAACGCGGCGGCCAAGTGAGTGTTGTCGACCTGATCAATCAAGGCAAATTGGCAATGCACGGTCAGTGGTCCAATCCTACCTATGCACAGCCCGACGGTCGACCAATGGTGATCTTTCCTGGAGGCGATGGCTGGATCTATGCGTTTAGTCCAATCAGCGGTGAACTGATGTGGAAGTTCGACTGTAATCCGAAAGACGCTTTTTACGTCTTGGGACCGCGAGCGACTCGAAATGACTTTATTGGCACTCCCGTCGTCTACGACAACAAGCTTTACATCGGCGTTGGGCAGGATCCCGAACACAAGGAAGGTGTTGGGCATTTGTGGTGTATCGACATTACCAAGGTACCTACCAACGCGGACAAAGATCTGTCTCCAGCAGACAAGAAGATGGGGGACAAATGGGAGACCATCTTTGATCCGGCCGCTCCTGAGAACAAGGACTCGGGTCTGGTGTGGCATTTCGGAGGCCCTTCCAAATGGGGCGAGGATCGCGCCTATGTTTTTGGACGTTCTATGTCTACATGTGCGGTGACTGACGGCCTGCTGTACACTTCGGACCTGAACGGGTTTGTCTACTGCTTTGATGCGTTGACAGGTGAAAAGTACTGGGAATTTGAAACAAATGCATCGATATGGGGTTCGCCCTATCTTGTGGATGGGAAAGTATTTCTTGGTACCGATGACGGAATCATGTACGTCTTTGAACACTCCAAAGAAGAGCCACAACCCGAGGAGATCGAAATGGGAGGCAAGGTGCGCGCTTCGCCAGCAGCGGCAAACGGAACGCTTTACGTGCTGACCGAAAGCAAGACGAAACTGTTTGCCGTAGAGACCCCGCAACCGTAACCCCCCAACAATCGTAGTGGCGTTCGCCAGAACTCCTTCAGACAATGGAGTTCACCGGAACGCCTTCCACCCCACTTAGCTCCCCGCAATGTGCGTTTCCTTGTTTTCGCGATCGACCATTAAGCCGGCTACTGCTTCCAGGCCCATATTTCTGTCGATCGTTTTGCAGTTGCTGCTTGCTATGGGAGTACCAGTTCAGGCTCATCCAGTCTCACTCAGTTCGGCGATGGTGGATGTTCATGAGGGCTATCTAGACGTTGAGCTTCAGATCATGCTCGAGGACTTGGTCCTGTACCATGGACTCAAGGCAAACGGCCAGCAAGTCTACTCAGCCGAGGACCTGTTATCCGCTTCCCAAAAGCATCGCCAATTTGTAACTGACTATTTCACGATTCGCGATGCCGAAGGGCAGCGACTGGGCAGCAAGATCGAAACTGAGGCGTTTGAACAGATAGAAGCGGACGGTGTTCCGCAGTCAGAATTGATGCAGCGTTCGATCGGCTTTGTGCTACGTTTTGAATTGCCGCGTGAGAAGCCAGAATACCTTACCTTTTTTCAGGAATTTGGCGGCCCCAAGTCGGCTTTGCCAGCCATCATGGATCTTTACGTTTTGCGCAAAGGGCAATTCGAAGAATCGGCTCAAATCGCTTTTGGTAAGCCGCATACCGTGCGATTCGATTGGCAAAGGCAGACCACGGGGCGTCCCGAAACGGCTGCTGAACTGCGCAAGCGACGAAAAGAACAGTTTCAAGAGCGGCTGGGCATATCCAGTTACAGCGGTTTGTATTCGTTCTTGTATATCAATCGATTTGAGGTGCGTCACGAGATCCTGATCCCAATTCTAACGCTAAAGCAATGGCTTCCGATCGAACATGCTGACAGCGAATTGATCACGGTTGAAGAGCAGGAGGCGCTTCGACCTGCAATCGCAAGTTTTTTCGAGCTAAACGGACGGCTGCTGGTAGGGGATCAGGAGATCCAACCACGCGTTGAAAAAATCAGTATCTTCTCTCTTGACATCAACGATTTCGCCCTGGGAGCCGATCCTAGACCGGTCAATCTATTTCAAGGGCGAGTGGGTGTGATCGTCAGGTATCCCTGTCAACAGTCTCCCGGTCGAGT